>JBLNCW010000035.1:0-134736 GCA_050261015.1 Rhodospirillales bacterium
AAGAGCCGCAGATACAGGCACTTAGCCTGTCTAATCGCACGTCAGACCGCCTCGCCAATTGATTCGACATAAATGCAGTTGCGGATTCTGCCTAAAATCGGCGTTTTTCCGCAGCCTGCTAAAAACCGGATGCCCACTGAGTAATTTGGTTTCGGTGACCTTCCCGTCGCGATCGACGAAAATGCGGACCAACGCCGTACCCTGTATCCGCGATTCTTTGGCAGCTCGGGGATAGGCTGGGGCAACGAAGTTGACCAGCGGCGGCATGTTTGTTTGCTCCCCGCTTGGGTCTTGTGCTAGCGGGAGTGCGCTGAAAAGAACCATCATCGGAACGGCGATGCGCATCGGAACCCCCAAACAAGAAGAGTACAACCGCTTCAGCTATACCGTGTGCCTTTTCAGCGGTCGCAAAGTTTGGAACCAGAGATTGAGGCCGGAGGCCGACGATCGCCCTTGTGATCGCAACGATTACGGCCGTGGCGGTGATCGCCAGTTGACTGTCGGCGTGGCGCGCATCCCGGCTGGATCCGAAGGTTGTGCTTAGGGATGAGTAAGGCTGACGTGACCGTAGTCACTGCCGTGAAGCGCGGGTTCGGTCATGCTGATTCCATGGCAAACCAGGAAATCGACCTTCGCGAGATTCCGCACGGGCGGCGCCATGGTCTCGTTTTCGCCGCCTTCGATGCGCTGAAAACGCACGAGTCGTTTGTGATCATTAACGACCATGACCCCAGCCCGCTCCGCAACCAGATGGAGTTCATGCGGCACGGGCAGGTCGGCTGGGAGTATCTCGAACAAGGACCGGAAGCTTTTCGCGTGCGGATCACGCGGACTGCCGAACCAGCGGGCAGCGGCCCGAAACCGAGCGGCGCCGACAACGCTGTCTTCACAAAGTTCTAGCGGGCCGGGATCGCTGATCAGAGGAGGATGGGAAGTGGCTTATGTAATCGCCGAACCTTGCATCGGCGTGAAAGACACTGCATGCGTGGACGCCTGCCCTGTCGATTGCATTCATCCGAGGAAGGACGAGGTGGGCTTCGAGGAAGCCGCGCAGCTCTACATTAATCCGTCGGAATGCATCGATTGCGGCGCGTGCGTGCCGGTGTGCCCCGTTGCTGCGATTTTCGCGCTCGATGATTTGCCGGAGAAGTGGAAGCACTACGCGCAGATCAACGAGGACCACTACCAGGGTTGCTCTCAGAAACCCTGAACGCCCTTCATTACGGAACCGGCGGGACAGATACAAAGGGGCGCCGGCGTGCGATCTCAAAATCTCACAATTGATACTTGGGCCTCTGCGATACGATGGAAACAGGATTACTCAAGAGGGCGCATGGGGACTCAAGCAGTTCACCAGGCTCTCCAAAGCGGCGGTCATCTGTATGGAAAAACCCAGACTGAATTACACAGCAGCAGCAGTAGCAGCACATGATGGAATGCGAGCGATGCAGGGGCTCGAGGCTTACGTCCGGCAGAGCGGGCTGGAGAAGTCGCTGCTGGAGCTCGTGAGGCTGCGCGCATCGCAGATAAACGGGTGCGCGTACTGCATCGACATGCACACCAAGGACGCGCGGCTCGCCGGCGAGACGGAACAGCGGCTTTACCTGCTCAGCGCCTGGCGCGAGGCTCCCTTCTACACGGATCGGGAGCGGGCAGCCCTCGCCTGGACGGAGGCGGTGACGCGGATTTCGCCGGAAAGCGTGGATGATGCGCTCTATAAATCGGTCCGCCGCCACTTCAACGAGAAAGAGCTGGTAGACCTGACGCTCGCCATCATTGCGATCAACGGCTGGAACCGCCTCGCCATTAGTTTTCGCACAGAGCCGGGCACCTATAAACCGGAGGCCGCAACAACGGCGTAGGAGGTGTGAACTGCGGCGCGTTTCGTTTTCCGCCGAACCGGCGCCGCCGTTCAGGCTCGACCTCACCGCGTGGGCGATCCGGCGGCGGCCCCAGAACGCCATGGACCGGTGGGACGGGAAGACGTATGAGCGCGTGCTGGCGATTCAAAACGAGGCGGTGCTCGTCAGCGTTACGCCATCCGGAAGCGTAGATGCGCTGCGGCTCGACATCACCGTTTCCGGCGCGCACGTTCCGGCGAGTGTGAAAACCGCGGTGACCGCGGCGCTCGAAAAGCTGCTGGGGTTGCGCGTCGACCTGAAGGCGTTCTACCAACTTGCGGCGGAGCACAGCCGGTTGCACGAGCTGGCGTCGCGGTTCCGGGGACTGAAGCCGCCCCGGTTCCCGACCGTATGGGAAGGCCTCGTGAACGGCATCGCGTGCCAGCAGTTGAGCCTGAACGTGGGCATTCTCCTGCTGAACCGGCTTACGAAACAGCATGGATTGCCATTCGGGGATGACGAGGAACGGCGTGCTTTCCCCAGGCCGGAAGACCTGGCGGCGGCGGCCCCGGAATCCATCAGGTCGCTCGGGTTCAATGGCGCGAAGACGCGTGAGCTGATTGAACTGGGGCGGGAAATCTCGTCCGGGCGGCTGGATCTCGAATCGTTGACGGATCTGGACAACACGAGCGCAATGTCGCGGCTGATGGAGTTGCCGGGTGTGGGACGGTGGACTGCCGAATACGTTCTGCTGCGCGGCATGGGGCGAACGGATGTGTTTCCCGGCGATGATATCGGAGCCCGCAACAATCTCGCACGATGGCTGCGCCTGCGGAAACCGCTGGATTACAACCGCGTGATGCGCGCCGTCGGCAAATTCAGCCCGTATGGCGGGCTCATCTACTTTCACCTGCTGCTGGACGGTCTCGAGCGCGCCGGGTATTTGCAGCCGGAGATTGGCAAGGCAAATGCCGGGCGCGAACGGCCTGAAAGCGTGGAGGTCTGAATCAATGATTAAACTGAAACGGGTTTACGAGGAAGAATCTTCCGACGACGGAGTGCGCTACCTCGTCGAGCGGCTCTGGCCTCGCGGAGTGAAAAAGACTTCGCTGCGCATCGATGGCTGGCTGAAAGATGCCGGGCCCAGCACCGAATTGCGGAAGTGGTTCAGTCACGATCCCGCGAAATGGCAGGAGTTCCGGCGGAGGTATTTTGCCGAGCTCGATCGCGCAGCCGAGGCATGGGCTCCGATTCTCGACGCCGCGCGGCAGGGCACTGTGACGCTGCTCTACAGTTCGCACGACACCGAGCACAATAACGCGGTAGCCCTCAAGGAATACATCGAGCAAAAGGCGGGCGTGAAGACCCGTGCTGCTGGAGGACGTAAGCGCCATGCCTGAGGCTGCGATGGAAACGATCACGTCCGTGGTGCGGCCGGCCATCGCACGGGGCGACCTCCGGGCAGCGGAACGGTCAGCCTCGAGCTACCGCGACGAGAACGGCGCGACACCGGAGGCGTTGGAGGCGCTGTCGTGGGTGGCGCGCGGCTTTCTGAACAATCGCCGGTTCGCAAAGGCCGCGGACTACGCGAAGGAGGTGCACCGTCTGGCCGTTAAACAGTTGCCGGGCACGCCGCTCGATTCGAATGCGCACCTGGCCGCGGCGCTCGGCGCTTCCATCGAGGTTGCCGCGCAGGTAATGGCACGGCGGAAGCGCGGCAGCGAGGCGGTAAGATTCCTGAAGAGGGAACTCTCCAGGGCCGGCACAGCACCGATCCACCCCCGCATACGAAAAAACCTGAATCTTCTGACCCTGACCGGCCAGCCGGCGCCCGAACTCGAGATCCGGGAGTGGCTCGGGCCGAAGCCGCCAGCACTGGCAGACCTGCGCGGGCGTCCCGTGCTTCTCTTCTGTTGGGCGCACTATTGCGAAGATTCCCAGGCGCAAGGCGGCGTGCTGGTCCGAATCCGGAACCAGTTCGAGCGGCGAGGACTGGTGTTGATCGGTCCCACGCGGCGCTACGGCTACCTCGACGAGGATAAGACCCAGCCCGCCGGACCACGGGAGGAAAAGCAACACATCAAGCAGGTTCTGGAGGCCCACTATTCGCAACTGTCCGGGATGCCTGTTCCCATCAGCGAGCAGAACTTCGTCATCTACGGCGTGAGTACGACGCCGACACTGGTTCTGATTGATCCCGAAGGCAAAGTGTCGTTGTACCATCCCGGCGGAATGCCGTACAACGATCTCGCGAAGCACGTGCGGAGCGTGCTGATTAACACGAGCCGCCGAACAGCGCTTCACACTCGTCAAGGAGAACGCCTGTCACCACCACGGGAGGCGGCCCCAAGCAGGTGAGGGCGGGATCGCACAGAATCGGATGCCGGGAAGTCACGCCGCCGGCCGCAGGATACGGACGGCCGATGACCACGCGAGCGATTTTCAACTGCCGTATGGCGAAGGAACACAGGTAGCAGGGCTCGGTCGTGGTATAAAGGGAGGCCCCCGAAAGATCGAGCGCGCCGGTTTTTCGGCAGGCGGCGCGCAGCGCTTCGATTTCCGCATGAGCCGCCACGTCCAGTAATCGCCGGGTGCTCTCGATGCCGCTGCCGAGGATTTCCCCATCGCGCACGACCAGCGAGCCGACAGGGTGGTCGCCGGACCTGGCGGCCTCGCGAGCCAGTTCGATGCACCGCCGCATGTAGCGCAGATCGAGTTCTGTCGCCTCTGTCTGCATGGAAGTGGCCCGGTAGCGACAGGGTTACATAAGGAGATCAAGGATGTCAAAAGGAATAGCTAACGTGCGGAGCCCGCACCATACCGTGGAAACTCTGGCGCGGCTTCCGCAGCGGCCTGATCCGGCCTGGTCCGGAGCGGGCGGCGGTGGGTAGCGATTCTGGATCCAGCGCGCCTGGCCGAGGAAACCGGCCGGACGGCAAAAATCCCGCACTAAATTGACCTAAGTCACATCACTTTCCTTCATATCGCCCTACGATAGCTCCAGGAAGCGAAAAAAACTCTCGTTAAGGAGCTCTGAATGAACCTCCGTACGCCTGGATTTGTCGTGTTTGCGGCAGCACTGGCTCTTGCGGCGTCGCAGCCCTTGAGGGCGCATTGCGATACGATGGACGGCCCTGTCATCACCGACGCGCGAGCCGCGCTGAACACCGGCGACGTGACGCCCGTCCTGAAGTGGATTTCAAAGGATTTCGAACCCGAGATCCGCACTGCTTTCGCACGGACCCTGAAAGTGCGGGCGGCGGCTCCGGAAGCCAGAGAACTGGCCGACACCTACTTCTTTGAAACGCTCGTGCGCGTGCACCGGGCCGGCGAAGGCGAACCGTACACGGGGCTGAAGCCGGCGGGCGCGGTTGACCCTGCGGTGGAACTGGCGGACAAGGCTCTCCAAACCGGTTCGGCCGATCCGCTGGTTCAGTTGATCACGCAGAAAATCCAGGAGCAAATCCGGCACAGGTTCGAGCGGGCCGTCCAGTCGCGCAGAACCGCCGATCAAAGCACGGAGGCGGGCCGGCAGTACGTAGCGGCGTACGTCGAACTCATGCACTACATGGAGCAACTGAATCAGGCCGGCGGCGAGCATGGAGAGAAGGACACAAACCATGGCAACCATACTGCGAAGCGATGATTTTTAGATGCCCTTCCTGCGTTTCGGGCATCGAGACCGCCCTCGATCATGGAGTTCTACGCTCGCTGAAACGATGCGGGAAAAGGGCGGATTTTCGGCGGGTACGCCGGCCGGAAATGAATCCTCGAAATTTCGTTATTTCAGACGCAAGCGTAGAATGGAAAACAAAGGTTGTATGTCTGCAGTAATCCCCGAACTGGGAAAATCCTCGGGTATAGTTCCGGACTCACTGGCCCTGAATCTATACCGTAAGATGCTGACCGTCTTCTACGTCGAAGAACGTATGAAGATCTTTGTGCGCCAGGGTAAGTGCCCGTTCCACGCATCTACCCGGGGCCATGAGAAGTTCCAGGTCGCCATGGCTCTGATGCTGAAGCCGGGACACGACTGGTTTTTCAGCTATTACCGATCGAAAGCTCTCGCCATCGCTCTGGGCATGCCGTTGAAGGACGTTTTCCTGGGTATGCTGAGCCGCGAGGGCGATCCGAACTCGAACGGCCGCAACATGCCGGAGCAGTTTTCATCCCGGGCGCTTCATCTGGTTGCGCAAACGGCGTGCACCGGAACGCAGTTCCTGCCCGCGGTGGGCATGGCGCGCGCGGTGAAAAAGGAAGGCAACGGCCAGATCGTCTGGGTCGCCTCCGGCGAGGGCGCCACCAGCGAAGGCGAGTTTTTCGAGGCCCTGAACTGGGCTGCCCGCGAGCGGCTGCCCGTGCTGTTCGGGATTCAGAATAACGGCTATGCGATCAGCGTTCCGCAGTCTTCGCAGACCGCCTCGGAAATACACCGTATCGCGAGCGGCTTCGGAGTGCCGAGCTACCCGGTGGATGGCACCTGGTTTGAGTCCATCTACGAAG
Source organism: Rhodospirillales bacterium (assembly GCA_050261015.1). Lineage (GTDB taxonomy): Bacteria > Acidobacteriota > Terriglobia > Bryobacterales > Bryobacteraceae > Fen-330. The sequence goes on from JBLNCW010000035.1 coordinate 6,345, forward strand.
CGGTGCCGCCGATCGTCGAACGCATCCGCCGCGGCGAGGGGCCTGCCCTGATCGAGGCCAAAGTCATCCGCATCGACTCGCACTCGTCCTCGGATGATCAGCGCAAGTATCGCGGCAAGGAGGAATTGGAAAGCCTGGCGGAGCGCGACCCGATCGCCACCACGGAACGGTACCTGCTCGACCGCGGCTTGCTCGACCCCGCGCAGGTGGAATCCATTCGCGCCGAAATCAAATCGGAGGTGGACCGCGCGGCCCAAGAAGCGGACGCTCACCCCGCTCCCTCCGGCGCCGACCTGATGGCGCACATCTACGCGGACGATCCGGTCGTTCGCGGCATCGAGAAAGCGCCGCGCCAGGTTTCGGCCGAGCCGGTGACGTTGATCGACGCGATCAATCACGGGCTCCGTGAGGAGATGGAGCGCAACCCGAAGATCGTGATGTGGGGCGAGGATATCGCCGATCCGAAGGGCGGAGTGTTCGGCGTGACGCGGGGCTTGGGCACTGCCTTCCCCGATCGCGTCATGAACTCGCCCCTGGCGGAAGCGAGCATTATGGGCGTCGCGGGCGGGATGGCCATGGCGGGGTACAAGCCCATTGTCGAGATCCAGTTCGGCGACTATCTCTGGCCCGGCTTCATGCAGATGCGCGACGAAATCGCCACGGTGCGGTGGCGCAGCCAGGGCGAGTGGGATTGCCCCGTGGTCGCGCGGATTGCCGTGGGCGGCTACATCAAGGGCGGTCCATGGCACTCAGCTACGGTGGAGAGCTTTTTCGCGCACATACCCGGCTGGTATGTGGTCTATCCGAGCAGCGCCGACGACGCGAAGGGCTTGATCAAGACCGCCGCCCGCGCAAAGGACCCCGTGCTTTTCCTGGAGCACAAGGGGTTGTACCGCCGCATCCAGGCAAAAGCGCCCGAGCCGGATGCCGATTACCTCGTGCCCTTCGGCCGCGGGAGGATCCGCCGCGCGGGCAGCGACGTCACAATCGTGACCTGGGGCAGCACCGTATATCACGCTCTGGAACTGGCCCGCCAGATGGAACCGGAAGGCTGGTCGCTCGAAATCATCGACCTTCGTTCGATCGTTCCGCTGGACGAAGAGACGATTTACAGCAGCGTGCGCAAAACAAACCGGCTGGTGATCGCACACGAGGATACGTTGACCATGGGCTTCGGCGCCGAAATTGCAGCACGCGTTGCCAGCCACTGCATCGGCGATCTGGATGCCCCGATTGTCCGCGTGGCGGCGAAGGACTCCTTCGTTCCCGCCGCCCCCAACCTGGAGCTGATGGTGCTCCCCTCTGTCGACGATCTGCGCCGCGGCGTCGAACAGGTTCTGAATTACTGATCGAATATTGCAAGACCACGGGAAACCGGGCCTTGCGATTGTAAATTGATGACGCGCGCCACCATCCTGGCGCCGCTAGCTCTATCGCGCTTGCAGGCCTAAGGGGTATACTGGATGCCGATCGCTTATCAGAGGGGGAACGCGGATGATTCGGGAAATCGTCTCTGCAAGCGACTTCGAGAAGTGTCTCCAGGTCGTGGAAGGCGCGCTGGAGAATTGTGCGCGCTGTCTGGAAGAAGGGGATGCGGCCGCGGCGGCCATGGCCGAATCGCACCGTCTGGGCCCAGCCGACCTGCGCGACGCGCTGAACGCCATCCGGGAGCTTCGCGCCCAGGGAATGCCGGCGGCGAGCGGCCGCGATGCCGCGTGGATTTCGCGCGACCCCATGACCGGGGTTCTGCAATCGGCCATTGAGGAGTTCTACAGGGAGTCCGGCGCGGTGGATGAGACCGCGGCCCATGGACTGGCGGGTCAAGACGTCGCCATCACGGACCGCTCCTTGAAGCCCGAGTGGCAGCCCGCCGGCCCGCAGGGGTTCGCGCGTCCTTTTGAAATGACCGATCCGCGCTGGGCGGTGGCGTTCCTGGCGGCCAAGGCCCTCGCAGCCATGCGCGGGCAGCGGCCCTTCCCCACCGCGCCGCCCCAGACCGTGCGGATCGGCAACCGTGCCCGCGTGCTGCTGGTGGGGGACTGGGGCAGCGGCGTGCCGCGCGCCCAAAAGGTAGCCGCCCGCATGCGCCGGGAACTCGAAGCGGCTCCGGAACGCGAGCGCCATGTCATCCACCTGGGCGACGTCTACTACTCGGGCTTTGAAAGCGAATACCGCGACCGCTTCCTGCCCTACTGGCCGGTGAAGGAGTCCGAAGCGGACACCATCGACTCCTTCTGCCTCAACGCCAACCACGACATGTTCACCGGCGGGCACGCCTATTTCGATTACCTGCTCCAGGAGCCGCGTTTCGCGCGCCAGGGCGGATGCAGCTACTTCTCGCTGGAGAACGATCACTGGCAGATCCTGGCCCTGGACACCGGCTACGATCCCCAGGATTACCGCGGCGAGAAGGGCGGCCTGTACGGCCCGCAGGCGGCGTGGGTGCGGGGGAAGCGCGCTGAGGCGCCGGAGAAGAAGGCTGTGCTGCTGAGCCATCACCAGTTGTTCAGCGCCTGGGAAGGGGGTTCGCCGGAACTGGAGCGCAAGCTGCAGCCGGTGCTCTCGCAGCCGAATGGCGTGACGGCGTGGTTCTGGGCGCACGAGCACCGCTGCGCGATCTATGACCGAAACCATCCCGTGCCCTACGCGCGGCTGGTGGGCCACGGAGGCGTTCCGGTCTACGCGTCGAGGGACCAGACGCCGCACGGGGTTATCCACGAGTTTCGCGAGACCTTTCGCCAGGGGCTGGAGCGCTTCACGCGCTTCGGTTTCGCGGTTTTGGACTTCGAAGACGGATCTATCCGCGCGCGCTACATCAGCGAGGATGGCGTGGAGCACTATTCCGAAACCATCTGCTGATCCCATGGAATCGATCACGCTGGCGTTATCGCGCCCGAGCGGCCGCGGCGACTACGTGGTGGAACTGTACCGCTGGCGCGGCGTCGCGCGCGATGAGAAGCCCGCGGCCCGGGAGGTGCTGCCCGCGGCGCTTTTCGAGCCGGGCGGCGCACTCGACGTAGCCGAAATCCAGCGCTTCTTTCTGGAAACCGAGGGCCAGGACAGTAACTTTCGCGTGATCGGCTGCCAGATGTGGACGGCGCTGCACGCCGGCTCGGTAGCGGCCGAGTGGGACCGCGCCATCCGGGAGGTGGAGGAAGCCATCGAGGAATGGGAGGCGCAGCCGCCCGCAGCCAAGGCCGCCACTCCCCGGCCCGCGGGCCTGCGCACTTATCTCCAGGTTGACGACTCGCTGGCGGCGCTGCCGTGGGAGCTGATGCGGTCCACCCACGACCTGTTTCTCATCAGCGACATGCCAATGCTGCGGGCCGAAAAGCGCAAGTTCATCCCGCGCGGCGACGCGGCCGTGTGGCCGATCCGGGTGCTGGTGGTGGTGGGGGCCGGGGAAGCCGAGGCTGCAAGTCTGAAGGCCGACGAGGAACTCGAGGCCATCCGGGAGGTGCTGCGGGAATCCGAGTACCTGTTCGACCTGGCCATCCTGGAAACGCGGCGCCGCACGAGCTTCACTCCGGCCGATTTGAAAACCGAGCTGCAGACCTTCCGGCCGCACATCTTCCACTTCATCGGGCACGGGCGGACCGACGGCGGGACGCCGCGGCTGGAAATCTGCGACGCGCAGAACAAGCAGGATTGGACCAGCGCCCAGATCGAGCTGGACATCAAGAACATGGGAGGCGTTCTGCGCCTGGCGTTCCTCAACGCCTGCCGCACGGGACAGCCGGAACAAAGCGATTTTTTCTCCATCGCACAGGCCTTCTTCCGCGGGCGGGCGCTGTCGGTGCTTGCCATGCAGGCGGACGTCAGCGGCCAGGCGGCGCGCACCTGCACGCGGCGGTTCTACAGCGAATTGGTCAACGGCCGCCACATCGACGTGGCGCTGGCCGCGGCCCGCGACATGGTGCACGCCGAGATGGGAGCGGACACGCGGCACGCCTTCGTGCCCGTCCTCAGCGTGGCCGCCGCGCCGGAGCACATCCTGGACTGCCCGCGCCGCGCACGGGTACGCGCGCCCGGGCTGGACGAAGTGCGCCGGTGCTTCGTGGACCGCGTCGAAGAGCGGCGGCTGGCGATCTACTCGGTGGCGCAGAGCGACATTGCCAGGCGGCACCGCTCGGCCGTGGTCGTGAAAGGCCAGGAGGAGAAGATCGGGAAGACCTGGCTGCAGATCTGGCTGCTGCACGCGCTGGCGCAGAACCGCTACGGAGTGCACGCCATCGAAGCGTTCGACAAGACCGACTGGCTGCAGTTCGTGCTGGCGCTGGCGGAGGGATCGCCGGGAACGGACGATTTCGCGCAGCCGCTCGCGCCGGAGGTGCGCCGGCGCTTCTACGAGGATGTGGCGCGGCTTGCGGGAGTCGCGGCGCCCCCGCCGGGAAGCCGCCTCCAGATCACCCTCGAGGACCTGGCCTCCCGCAACGACGCCCACGAGAAGGTCCTGGGAGCCTTCCACCAGGCCTTGCGGGACCAGGCCGCACGCACCGGAAATAACACGGTGCTGGCGGTAAGCCGCATCAGCACGCCGCTGCAGTCGCTGAGCGCCGCCTACGTCCGTATTCTGAAGGAACACCTGTGGGACCGGATCGCGGCCGAGCCGGCGGGACCCGTGAAGATCATTGTGGAGCTGCCGTTCGACCCGCGCGGCGATTACCAGCTCGAGTTCGCCGAAGACCTGTGGCACGTCATCGACCTGAGGAAGTTCCCGGCCGGTGAAGTGCCGGAGCTGCTGAAGGAGTTCTTCTTCCGCCGCAATCCGGGCCGTCCGCTGCCGGCGCTGGCGGTTCATCTCCAAAAGTTGAGCCGCGACGTTCGCCCGGACGAACTGCCGAAACTGGTGGCCCTGCTGGAGCTGCTCTAGTGTTTACGAAGGATCAGGTCTTCCAACTGATAGAGCGGGGCCAGTCGGTCACGGACCTGTTCAACATGGTCCTGGAGGCGCCGCCGGCGCCGCCCGAATCGCCCCTGCTGCGCCGCGCCGCCCTGGTGCGCTGGTTCGACCGCGACCTGTTCGAGCGGGTGCTGGCGGCGGACCTCCAGGGGGCGCCGGGCTGGGAGGCGTTCATCGCTTCGCCGGAAGTGGAGCGGCTGCGTTGCGAAGCCGTGCGATACGCCCTGCGCGACGACGCCGCCCGCGCGGGGCTGGAGGCCTGGAAGCAGCATCCCGAGGAGGCGCGCGACTTCAGCGCGAAGCTGGCCGCTTACTTCGAGCCTATCGATCCGTTGGAGCGCTTCACGCACCTGGTGCTCGCCGATCCCGCGCGGGCGCTCGAAGAATTTCTGCGGCTCTACCGGGAGGCGGACGAGACCTTCGACCTCGCGCGGTGCGAAACTCTGATCCGCATTGTGCGGCACCGCAACGGGCTCTTCCCCGCCCTCATCCCCCAGGCGCTGCGCGATGCGCTGAACGACCGCGAACAGTACTATCGCTCCCGAACGCTTTTCGCCGACGATTTCTGGCGCATTATGGCGTTCGTCGAGCGGCCGTCGTTCGTGCAGCACTTCGAGGAGTGGCAGGGCGATAGCAGCCGCTGGATCCTGCACCTCTATGGCAAGGGCGGCTTCGGCAAGACCATGTTTATCCGGTGGCTGATCGCGCGGCGCTGCGTGCGGGAGATCGACGGCCGCCGGATTCCGGTGGCGCGCCTGGATTCGGACCGCCTGGACCTGCCGTCGCTGTCGCGATGGCCGTGGCTGGTTCTGCTGCCGATTGCCCGGCACCTCAACGTGCAGCTCCCCGGCAGCCCGTTTCTGAGCCTGATGCACGGCTTCGGCGATTTCGCGGCGGTGCTGCGGCGGCCGGCCGGCCAGGGCCGCGACGATTCCCGCTCGCACCTGCTCCAGCGGCTGCGTCCGGAGGCCGAGATGCTTGCGGCCGAGATTCCCGCGCTCTTCCAGTCAGGCCTCGGAGACAGCCATGTGGTGATCGTGCTCGATACCATCGAGGAGCTGCTGTTGCATCACCGTTCCGGGCTGCAGGCCATGCTCAACCACCTGGCGCTGCTACGCGAGAGGTGTCCGGGGCTGCAACTGCTGCTGGCGGGACGCTACAACCTGGCCGATCCGGGGCGTCTTCCGCAGTTCATGAAGCAGCATTGCGCTCCCCAGGACCGGCTGCTTATCGAAGGCTTCGAGCCGGAGGAGAGCCTGCACTACCTGCGCGACCTTCGCAAGGTGCCGCCGCAGACGCCGGTGCAGGCGATTATCAAGAAGACCCAGGGCAACCCGTTCGAGCTGGCGCTGTTCGCGGATTTGGCCATCGTCTCCCCGGGGATGACCGCGCGCGACGTCGAGCGCTACCCGGAAACGCAGTATGCGCGGCTGATCGAGCGCATCATCGACCGCATCCCGCCGGAGGAGCACGGCGTCGCGTGGCTGCTGCGCTACGCGGTGGTGCCCCGGCAGTTGACCTTCGAGTTCATGCGGGACGTGTTGGGGCCGTTTCTGCTGAAGGAGATGACGCGGCGGTCGCAACTGGACCGTCCCAACGAATTCCGAGGCGAGCTGTCGCTCTACGCCGGGCGTGAGGTGTGGCGCAAGCACCGGGAGGAAGACCTGCGGCGGCTGTGGAACCAGCTCAGCCGCTACGCCAGCGATCACAGTTGGGTGGAGTTGCACGGCGATGTGCTGGTGCTGCAGCCGGAGGTGCGCGTCCCCATGCGGCGGCTGCTCCGGCAGCAGGAAATCCATCCGCTGTTGCAGCGGGCGGCGGTGCGGTATTTCGAGCGGCGCGCGGCGCAATTGAAGAAGGACGCCGTGAGCTGGGCGCGGCACATGGCCGAGGCGCTGTATCACCAGTTCCACCTGGAGGGACCAGCGGCCGCGGAGCACTGGCGGCGAGTCCTGGCTTCGCCGCAGGCAAAAGAGCCGGCGGCGTCCGCGCGCATCGCCGAAGTGCCGCTTTCGAGCGATTTTGTAGGCGACAACGGGCGCCCGGTGGAGTATCCCGAGGGCTTCCTGGTGGATAACGACCTGCTGGCCGAAGCGGCCGCCGTCCAGGCCTGGGGATTGCTGGTCGAGCGGTTCCGCCTGCGCAGCTTCGAGGGCGATGCCGAGCGGCTCGAGGGCGAGTTCAACGACGCCTACCGGCGTTTTCGTTCCTTCATGAAGCGCGCCGCGAGGCCGCGCGTCCAGGCGCTTCGCGCGTCGATTCTGGAGGCCGCACACCTGCTCTTCCTGGAGCGCCGGACCGCGGCGGAGAAGCTGTTGCTGCGCGCCATCGCCCCGTCGCGGGACGCCGCCAGCCTGGTGATGGCGGAGTACCTGCTCGGCCGCTGCCAGTACGAACACAACCCGGACAAAGGAGACGCCTGGTTCGCCGCGGCCGCACGGCGCGCGGGTCGGCTCACCGCCCCGCCTCTTACGCCCGAGTGGATCGATTTCCGGCGGGCGCGGCGGCTGGAGCACCGCGAGGAGTTGGACCGTGCGTTAGAGTGCTACGAGCGGGCGTGGAAGCGGGCGGCGGCCGGCCGCCGGGCGCCCGAGTACACGCCCGAGATCCTGGCGGGATGCTGCCGCGTGCTGCGCGAACTGGGGCGCTGGTCGGATGCCGCGCGCATGGCGGAATCGCCCCAGGCCCGCAGGTTGGCCGCCTCCAGCCCGAGGATGCAGTACGAGATCGCCCGCGTCCAGGTGCGTCTGGCGCTGGACCGGCACAATCCCGCCGCGGCCCTGAGCCTGCTCCCGCCCGGCGAGGACGGTTCCACGCGGCTGCTGCACGGCCTCGTTCATCGCGCGGCGTTCCGGGTGGACGAAGCCGAGGAGCACTTCAACGCGGCTCGCGGCGCCTTCGTGCGCGAGGGCTCTTCCACCGGGCCGCTGGAGGCGCTGTTTCAAAAAGCCATGCTGTTTCTGGAGGCCGCTGATAACGTGCACCAGGCGGAGGAGACGCTGCACTCGATTCCCCGGGCTCAGGCGAGTTCGGCCGCCGACCGCCTGCTGCTGAAGGCGCGCATCCTGGCCGAATCCGGAAAACCGCAGCGCGCCGCCTATGTGCTGCGGGAGATCCTCAAGCGAACCTCATCGCAACGGCGCCGGCTGCGGGCGCTGGCCTACCTGGGCGCCCTGGGACTGGCAACCCGGGAAGAAGCCGTCGCTTTTCTGAAGGAAGTGGAGGCCCTCGATCCGGCGGCGCGTTTCCCCTTCCTGGACGCCTACCGGTGCCAGCCCGTGGTGCAGCCGGTGCATTATTCCTGGTTCGGGCAGCGCTTCGCCGAAGTCTATCCACAGCCCCGGCGCGGCGACCGCGATTTCGCGCTGCGCGCGTGGCTGTGGGGCCTGGCGACTCCCCATTTTGGCTTGGCGGAACAGGCCCGCGAAGTTCTGCTGGCTGCCTACCGGGAGTGCCGCGAGCAGCCGCACTTCCAGCGGCAACTCCGCGCCGCGCTGCGACGCGCGGGACTGCTGGAGCTGCCGGATCGCGATGCTTATCTGGCGGCCTACCGGTCGGCCTTCGGCAGGTTCCCGGAACTGTGGGGCACGGCGCTGCTCGAAGAGGCGGAATACTCCCTGGACGACGATCCCCGGCGGACCGCCGAACTGTTCGGGCAGGCCGAGCGCCTCATCGCCGAGTACTTCCCCGACCATTCCCTTTGGGTGGCGCGGCGTCACGAGGTCCGCGCCAGGCTGGCCGTGCGGGCGGGCAAGCAGCGCGAGGCGCTCACCGCGCTGCTGACCGCGCAGCGCTCGGCGGTGGAGTCCGGCGCGGCGCTGAAGGCGGCTTCCCTGTCCAAAGAAATCGAGGCATACAGGAACGTCGCCTCCCAGAGCCACCGGGATGCCGACCTGCTGCCCCCGGTGGTCACGCTGCGGCTGGAAAAAACGCCTGATGGCGTGCGGGCGCACTCGCCTGGCGGGGACGTCCACACGATCCGGCTGGAGCCGGCCGCCTCCGGCTCCCGCGGCTTCGCGGCCGAGCTGGTGGAGCCGCTGGCCTATTCGCGCGAGAGTTTCCTGGCGCATCTGCGCGATTCGCTCGCGCCGCTGGGCGCGCTGCCCGGCCCCTACCTGGAAGTGCGCACCGCACGAGGCGCGCTGGCTTCCATTCCCTGGGAGGCCGTGCTGCCGGGCGCGGCGTACCGCACCATCTACAGACGCCCCATTCAGCCGGTTCCCATCCGCGACACGGTCCTGATGCTCCAGGAGGCCGTCCAGCGGTCCGGCCGCGACATTATTATCGACGGCATCTACGGCCCCCAGACAGACGCCCTTTTGAAGGCCTTCGGCGACGATCCGCGGGAAGCCCGCGCCAGGCTTCTGGCGGCATACCCGCCGCAGGAGAAGCCGCAAGTCCTCATCCTGCAGGCGAGCGTGGAGCGGCAGCAGTTCACGAAGCGCGGGCACAGCAACTTCGGGGTGGAGATGCCGGCCGAGTACATTCGCCGCGGCATGGAGGTCATGCGGCTCTACGAGCCGGAGCAACTGGCCTCGGTGGCGCTGCCGGGCTTCCGACCCAGCCTGGTGCATCTGGTGACGGCATTTCAGGAGTCCACAAGGACCGGCGAGGTGTGCCTGGATTTCGGCGACATGGAATCGGCCGTCACCCCCAGCACGCTCGACGGATGGCTGCGGCGCATCTCCGGCGCCGGCTTGCATCCGTTCGTCCTGCTGGAAGCCGTCCTGCCCCCGGACCCCTACGACCAGGCGCGGCAGGCGCTGCTGCGGAATGCGTTCTGCGACGAGCTGTTCCGCTTCGGCAACACCCGGGGCGTGCTGGCGGCCGGCCTGGCGGATCCCTCCGTGCTGGGCGAGGCGGTGGGGCGGATGGCCGATGCCGCCGCCCAGCGGCGCTTCGCCTCCGACCTGTATCGCGACCTCGCGGCACTGCCGCTGCTGCTGCCGCCGGTGCTGTTCACCCTGGACCCCGAGATTCCGGTGTTGTGGTAACGACATGGGCTACGCGGAACGCAAGCAGGCAGAGGTGGAGCGCAAGATGGAGGCCCTGGCGCTCGAGTTCGAGCGCTGGTTGAAGGCCACCGCCGCCGGCGGTCCGTTCCCCAAGCACCACACCCAGGTACGCGCCGCCGTCGGCCGCCTGGAAGGCTTCCAGGAGGCTGTGCGTGAGATCCTGGCCGAGGACAACAGCCTGTCCACCGCGCGCGAAATGGCGCGCACCCTGCTGGCTGTGCATCGCATCTGGGAGTTCTTCCGCTCCAAGCTGGCGCAGCGTTACGAGAAGGCCTTCGCGCGATACCTCGCGATCGCCGACGAGTTCGCCTGGCTGTGCTACCAGCCGGTCTACGAGCAGGCGCGGAAGGCGAACCCCGGGCGCGTATTCAAGGAGCCGCCGCTGGTCTACCTGAACGGCGGGATGAGCCCCTTCATCCTCACTCGCGACGCGGGCTTCCAGGCCGAGGCGGCGCCGCGAGAGCTGATCAGCGGTTCCGATTTCAAGCAGGCCACCTCGTCGCTGCCGTTCCCGGTGATCGGCGTGCCGTGGAACCAGGTGCTGCACCTTCCGGACGCCCTGGCCATCGGGCACGAAGTGGGCCACTCGGTGGAGGCCGACTTCGACCTGGAGGCGGCGCTCGACGCCATGATCGACGAAGCGCTCGAAGAATCCGGGGGCACGGCGCGCGCGCCGCTGTGGAAGGCGTGGCGCTCGGAGGTGTTCGCGGACGTCTGCGGCTGCCTGGCGGCGGGGCCGCCGTTCGTCTGCGCGCTGGCCGATTTCCTGCTGGCGGACCCGCGGGAACTGCTGGCCCGGCAGCCGGCCGCGGAGCCGTACCCGCCGGAGAACCTGCGCATCCGCATCAACGTCCAGGTCCTCCGGAAGATGGGGTTCGACGAACCGGCTGGGCGCATCCTGGCCGCCTGGGACGCGGAGTACCCGCTGCCGGCCGGGCAGTCCTGCTTCGCCGGCGAGGATGCCCCGGCGATTGCCGCGCGTTTTCTGGACGGCCAGCTCGAAGCACTGGGCGGCTCGCTGCGTTCGGCCCTGACCTTCGACGCGACGCAGTACGAGCGCGCCCGAACGCAGGCGCAATGCGCGCTCCAAGGCAGGGTGCTCAAGGACTACCGCGACCTGCGGGTGATGCTGGCGGCGGCGCGCATCGCCTACGCAACGAAACCGGATGCGTATTACAAGCCCGTCAACGGAATCTCGCCCGCCGGGCGGCTGGAGCAGAAAATGGAGAGCCTGCTGACGAGCGATCTGCGCTCCGGCGAGCGGGCGCGCACGCAGCAGCAGCAGCAACAGGCCGACGAGGAGAACCGCAAGCAGGGGAAACGGGATTTCGAGCGGATCTTCAAGCGGCTACCGTAAAGGAGAGTGTGTTCATGGCCTACCCCATCGTTCTGGCGCACGGCATCGCGCGATTCGACATCATGCGAAGGGAGATGGAGGCGCGCCGCCTCCTCACCGGCATTACCGGCAGCGACGCCCTGCACTACTTCCGCAACATCAGGCCCTTTCTCCAGCAACGGAAGTTCACGGTCTACCACACCAACGTTAGTTTCGCCGCGAGCATCGAGCAGCGCTCCAGAGATCTGGCCGAGCAGGTGGATGCGCTGTGCGCCCGGCACGGGAAGGTCCACATCATCGGGCACAGCATGGGCGGGCTGGACGTGCGGCACATGATCGTGGACATCCCCGGGATGGATACGAAGGTGGCGAGCCTGACCACGGTGGGAACGCCGCACCTCGGCACCAGCTTCGCCGATTGGGGCATCAGCCACGGCGGGGACGAGCTGATCCGCGCGCTCGAGGATGTGGTGGATCTCCGGGGTTTCTCCTGCCTCACCACCGCCGCCTGCGAGGCATTCAACCGGCGCGCCGAAGCGGCGGAGGCCGCCAACCCCGTGGTGTACCAGGCTTACGCGAGCAGCCAGGAGAAGTACCGCGTGCTCGGGCCGCTCCAGCCCTCCTGGCAGATCATTCAGGACCGCGAGGGCGACAACGACGGGCTGGTGCCGGTGCGCTCCCAGTTGTGGTGCGCCGAACTGGCGTCCGGCGGCCACAAGAAAGCCGTCGCACAGCACCGGTTTCCAGTTTCCGCCGACCATTTCAACCAGATAGGCTGGTGGGACGTCCGCGAGTGGCTGGCGGGGCAGGACCCGGACGAGTACGAAGCCGCCATTCAGGCTGTTTATTTGCAAATCGCCCAGAGCGTCTCCGGCATCGCATAATCGCATAGGAGATGCCGAAGTCCACGAAGCCCTCCTGCCAGATCACAGTAAGCCTGTACTCGGGGCGCCGCGAGCCCCTGAAGACGGATGCCAAAATCCTGCTCACCCTGCTGAACGGATTTCAGAAACAGGTGCATCGCGCGTATCACCAAGCCTCGCGGGTCGTGTTCAAGAAGCTGCCGTTTCACAATAATTTCGGCGACAGCTACACAGTCGTGGCCTGGGCAGAAGGTTTCCGGCAGATCGGCTTCACCCCGATCAAGGTGACTCCCGAAATACCCGGAACGATCGATCTGATGCTCCTGCGCGACAACCCGGAGTACAACTTCCACGAGGCCCGTTGGGAAACGCTGGTGAAGGACCCCGCCTACGCGCGGGTGCTGAAAGCCGGCGCCGCAGATGAGGATGCCGCCGCCAGGCGCTACACGGACCTGCTCGAGCACCGCCCCGCCGCGCTCGCGTGCTTCCTGAACATTTTCACCGCGCTGCGGGAGATCCATCTGCCCGAGGGCACTCCCGTGGACTACGTGCAGGAACTCATCTGGGACGAATCGATGGCGCAGGACCGCTTTTTTGCCTGGGCCGACGCACGGCTGGTCAGCAAGGTGGAGCGCGCCGCCGCCGGGGGCGCCTTCGCGCCGGAGCCCGGCGCCGGCATCTTCCACCCCGGCGCCACCAGCAGCTACAAGCAGATGCAGTTCGGCGAAGCCAACGTCCAGATCACCTTTCACGAGAACGACAAGCGCACGGTCCAGCGCGTTCCCTGCATCAAGGTGGAGCTGGATATGGACTATTACAAGGATCCAGCGGCCCACGCGCTGCTCGAAGTGCTGAATCACAGTCTGACGGGATCCATGACCGACCCGGCGCAGGTCTACGTCCTGCGCTGGATCGCAGGACGCCATGCCGGGGTGGCCGGCTTCGAGCCGCCCTACCGACTGGTCTGAGGTTCGAGCCGCGGCTCACGGTCCGGCGGCGCCGGACGCCGCACGCACCGCGCGGTTCACCAGGTAGCGCAGCACGAGCCGACCCTCTTCGAGGGAGGCGTAGCTGCGGAGCGCAGCGGCGAGCGAGCCGTCTGCCGCCGCGATAATCGCCTTGCCCACCAGCGTATCGGCGTCGATGCGCCGGACCTCCAGCGTCACCTTCCCCTGGGGGAAGACCATCTTCGATCCGCCGGCTTCGAGAGTCAGGGAGCGGTTTCCGGCGGCATCCACCTCGATGCGCACCGGCGCCTCAGGGATCCGGCGGAGCAAGCTGGTTCCCGGGTGATCCAACGGCATCAGGTTGCCCTCCCATGCGCTGGCCGTCTCGAAATCGGCCGGCACAACTTCGGGCATGTTGAAGATGGCCTCGTGGTCCTCGATGGACATCCGCTCCAGCGGGTAGTTGTGCCGGGACATCACGAAACCGGCGAACTCCAGCCCGTTGGGGAAAGTGCCCAGGTGCATCACCCCGATAGCGTTGTCTTCGTCGATGAGCTTGATGGTGTCGTAGACGATGCGGTACGGCTCGTTGCGGTAGGTGAGCAGCAGGACGCGGTCGCCCTTTTTGAAATAGCGGCGGTTGTTGTCGGGATACTCGATCTCGCGCACCTCCGGATCGCCGGGAAGTAACTCGAGATCGTAGTTCACCACGTGTCCCGTGGCGCGGCCGTTCTCGATGCGGTCGAAGCGCTTCCAGAAACTGCCGCGGGCGAAGATGGCCGCAGCGCGCTCCGCGCCGGGCACCGCTTGATTGCGGACGCGCTCCTCCCAGCCGAGCAGGGTGTCCGCGGCGAAGGATCCTTTCCAGAAGATGTCGCGGATCACGCGCCGGCGGGCCAGGTCGATGCGCCTCGCCCCCGTGTTGAGAAGGCGGTCCAGCGGCAGCGACTGCGCTTCTCGCAGAATGGCGTGGAGCTCGCTGGTAGGACGCGTACTGAAGTAGTCCGGGGTGTCGGCGCCGCGCCGGACCTCGGCCTCCACGTCCACGTCGAGCCGGCCGATATCGGGTGACAGCGGGTCATACTCGCGTTGCGCGAACTGGCCGGTGAAAGCCAAAAAGCGCATGCGCGCCTGGAGCTGCAGGACCGGGTCCGCGGTGCCGGTGATGCGGAACGAACCGAGAAATCCGGCCAGGTTGCCCACCGCCGCGAGATCCTCGAAGGTGCGGAACTTCAGGTACGCGAGCCCCAGCGGCTGGGGGTTTCCGGCGGCATCCAGCCGGTAGACGCGGCAGTAAAGCGTTGTGTAGTCGTAGAGCAGCTCCCGGATGGCGGCTGCTCCGCCGCGCCCGTTGCGCTCCATGTACTTGCGGCCTTCGAGCAGGTACCTGGCGCCGGCCGCGTCGTGAAAGATTAGGTGGTAGCGCATCTCGGCCTCCCCGGTAGAGTGGTTCACCACCAGGTACTGGAAGGAACTCGCCTGCTCGTCCACCGGGAAAGTGACGTTGCTGCTGCCGTGAAAACGGGCGAAGGTGATGGAGCCGCTCATCCCCGCTTCGTGCGCCAGGCCGTCGATGAACTCGTTCACGTCGCGCACCGTGATGCGCACCTGGAAACTCGCTTCCACCCCGTCTTTCGGAGCGCCGTCGCGCGGGATGCGGTCGGCGATCCGCAGGTCGCCCTCCTTGCCCACCGCTTCCGAGGCGCCCTCGAAGAACCAGCCGGTCATGGTCTCATCGAAGGTCATGCCGACGCCGTCCGGCAGCCGCGCGTCGAGGAACGGCGCCAACAGCGAGTTGGTGGGCAGCGCCTTCTTTCCGGTGCGGGAAAGCGTGTAGTAGACCCCGAAGGCATCCGATCCGGGCACGGCATGCAGCAGGCCCAAGTCCGGCCCGTTCAGCAGCGACGGGAGATTGGCGAACCCGCCGGTGATGTAACGCCCCACGAACAAATCATCGGTGACCTTGCGGATCTCGTCGCGGAACGGCGTGAAATCGTTGAGCTGGAAGTGGTCCTGGGCAAAGCTGGGGATCACCAGCCCCTCGAACAGGCCCATCAGCCGGTAGCGCGCTTCGAGCCTGCCGTCCGGCTTAAGATCGAACGCCAGGTAGGCCGCGCGGCCCAGGCGGTTGTTGTTGGAGACCAGGTCCATTTGCCAGACGCCGTTCAGGTCTTCCTTGGTGGGCACCGTGCCGGACTCGAAAAGGGTCTGGTGATCGGCGACCGTCATCTCGCCGAAGCCGTACTTGCGCGACATCACGAAGGTGAACAGCCGCACGCCGTTGGGGTACTGCCCCAGGTAGACGCGGCCGATGACGAGATCGTCGCTGATGGGCTTCAGAATGTCGTAGAAGGCGGCCCACTGCGGGTCGCTATATTTCAGCAGCACGTACTTGCCGGGTTCGAGCGTGCCGGTCTTGCGGGAGACCTCGATCTCTTCGAGCGTGTTGTGCGCTGTGATGCGGCCGTCGGTGTCGTTGGTGATCCCCACGTAGCGCTTGCCGCGCTTCTCGAACGTCTTTTTGAAACCCGTAAAGATGGCCGAGGACATCGCGTTGAGGATGTGGCCCTTCGGGAAGAAGCCCTTCCAGTAGGCGTCATTGCGGATCGTCAGGGTGGCGGTGTCGATCTGGACGCCGCCGCGGTTGACCAGAGTCTCTATGCCCGTGGAAGGGCAGCGCCGGAAGAGCTTTTCCAGCTCGGCCTCGGTCCGGTGAATGACGTCCAGTGGGTCGAGCGCCGTCGCGGCCATCGAGACCACTGTCCTTTGCGGATACGGCCGCCCGTGCATCTCCTCGATCTTGCGCTCGGCGATGCGCTCGGCCAGGGCGCAGATGGTGAGGAAGGGGTTCACGCACACCGCCGAGGGGATGATGGCGCCGTCGGCAACGAACAGGCCGCCGTGGATGGATCCGTCGCCGGCGAAAACGCGCCCGAATTCATCGACGGCGCCCTGCATGTGGTCCTCGCCCATGGGGCAGCCGCCCAGCGGATGGGCGGTCACCAGATGGCGCGTGCGGAAGATGTTCCACACCGGGTGCGAGATGTAGTTGGCGCCCAGCGCGCGGGCATGGCGGCGCAGCTCCTCGTCCATGCGGCGGAAGACGAGCTGCTGGCCGACCTGGTCCCACTCGATGGTCATGCGGCCGTCGGGTTCGTGCCAGGGCGCGTCGAATTTCATTGTGCCTCTAGCGTCGTCGTGACCCATCACCAGGTAGAGCATGGTGTGGTTCAGGGCGCCGTCGGGCGCGTAGACCGCGCCGGGGTTGAAGTCCCTGGCTATGCGCTGCTGCTGGGCCGCCTCGTTGCCCAGAACGGTATCTTCGCCGCGGATGGCGGCAAAGACGGCCTTGGCGGCCGTGACGTAGGCGCTGGGGAAGGAGAAGTCCTCGATGGTGATGCGTTTTTCGGGCGGCGCGCCGCCGTTGTAACGCACCACCCCCACGATCGAAGGCCCCGGGTAGCCCGCATCGCCGGGCTTGGGCACGCCACGGCCGTAGCCCAGGACGTCGGTCTGAAAGTCGCCGTTGTAAGCCAGGCCGAAGAAATCGCCGTTGCCTCCGAAACCCGTGCCCAGCGCTGGAGAAACCTTAAGGCCGTGCATTTCCGAGCGGAGCAGGATCTCGGTGGAGTTGATCGATCCGGCGGCGAGCACCACGTGGCGGGCATCCAGTGTGAAGGTCTCGGAGTCGCGCGCGTTTTTGTAGCGCCGCCCGTGAACCCGCCAGTTATGGTCTCCCAGCTTTTCGATCCATTCCACCTTCACCTGGGTGAAGATATCGGCGCCCGCGGCCGCAGCCATGGGCAGGTAATTCATGGCCAGGGTGTTTTTGGCCCGGAAGTTACAACCTGTGATGCAGTCGCCACACTTGTTACAAGGGTGTTGTTCGACGCCGTAAGGGTTCGGGCCGTCGATCTCGAAATTCACCGTGATGTTGAGCGGCTCTGCGCGTTTTCCGAGCTGCCGGGCGCGGCGGTCGAGCGCCTTGAACTTAAGCAGGTCGGTTACTCCTTGGGCCGGTTTGGCGGCAAGCACCTGGAGGGCACGCTCGTAGTAGGTCTTTACCTCCTCGTAGCGGAGCGAGCGCGGCCATGCGGCCAGTTCGAAGATCTCGGGATCCGGCATGACAGCGACATTGGCGTTGATGAGCGAGGTGCCGCCCAGCCCGGAGCCTTTGATGACCGAGATATCGCGGTAGGCCAGGAACTCGTAGAGGCCCAGGGGGTTGGCGCTGCCACGAGTGTGCCGCAGGATGCCGACGATATCGTCGGGGAACTCACCCGGCTGCCACTCTTTGCCGCGTTCCAGCAGGCAAAGCGCGTGCGGCTGGTTGAGGGCGGCGGCCAGCCGCGCCGCCATGATCGATCCCCCGTACCCGGAACCGACAACGATGAACTCGTAGGCAGACTGACGGTTTTCCCAAGGTATGGACAGCATCCCGAGCCTCCGATCCTCTGCATCGTACACGAGCAAGCGCCGGAACGCAAGGATTTTGGTGTAACTTAT
This sequence comes from Rhodospirillales bacterium, assembly GCA_050261015.1. Classification (GTDB taxonomy): domain Bacteria; phylum Acidobacteriota; class Terriglobia; order Bryobacterales; family Bryobacteraceae; genus Fen-330. The sequence continues at coordinate 23,915 of JBLNCW010000035.1, forward strand.
TGTTGTTCCCTAATAGGTCACCTTTTAACTGCAACGTAACTCTGTCACCCTTGAACCTCGAGGGCGGTCGAGAACGCAGTCGAGGGCCGCCGCTGAGGAGAACCGGCGGCGTTCCGGCACGAGATAGAATGTAGTGCGCCATGGCACTGCTCACTACGGCCGCGCTCGCGCTGCTCGCCGCGCGCGGTGGTAGTAAAGCAGTAAGGGCCGATATTGGAGGGAGTAATGTCAATTTACACCCGGGAACTTGAGTATGCCTTGAAGGCTGCATATGAGGCGGGTGAGTGCCTGCGCCGCGAATTTCACGAGGGCTTTCGGCGTGACGTTGACCATCAGGCCGATGAGATCATTCACGCCTGCCTGACTGCTGAATTCCCGGAGTACGGTTACCGCAGTGAGGAACTGGGCCTTAAGGCAGAGCCGCGTGACACGGGCTGCCATCTCTGGCTTGTGGACCCGCAGGACGGAACGTCCGCTGCGAAGAAAGGATTCCGCGGCGCCGCAGTGTCGATCGCATTGTTGCGGAGCGGCAAACCGGTGCTTGGAGTCGTTCATGTGTATGCCGCGCCGGACGACCGGGGCGACACCTTCTGGTGGGCCGAACACCTCTCTACCGTCATCCGGAACAATCGCCCGGCAGCGAGAACCTGGCCTTCGGGCGTCTCGAGCGCCCTGACCGCGCTGGTCTCGCAAGATGCCGACCAGAAGGCGGATGCCAATGCGGAACTGGTGGCGCCGATGCGATACCGAACCGTGCCGGGTATTGCCTACCGCCTCGCACTGGTAGCGGCGGGGGACGGCGATGCCGCCATCACGCTGAATCGTCCCACCGGATGGGACATGGCAGCGGGGCATGCGCTGCTGCTGGGAGCGGGCGGCGATCTGTTCGATGTCGAGGGCAAGCCGGTTTCTTACAGCGCGACCGGTTCGGTCCGGAACCGATCGGATTCGGTGTTTTTCGGCGGGCACTCCGGTCTGATCGCTCCGCTCGTTCAACGTGACTGGAAGCGAGTTTTTGCGCCCGCGAACGTCCGCGCCTCGGCCCGGCTTTGCTATCTCGTCCCCGGCAAAACGGTCAGCGACGCCGCAGTGCTCAATCGGGCGCAAGGCTGTCTGCTGGGCCAAGTGGCGGGCGACTCCCTCGGATCTTTGGTGGAGTTTCAATCGCCGTCATCCATCATCCGGCGCTACGGAGAGGGCCCCAGCGTGCTCGAGGACGGGGGGACGTGGGGCACCATCGCCGGCCAGCCGACGGATGATTCCGAACTGGCGCTTGCTCTGGCGCGGTCGCTGGTCGCCTGCGGCGACTACGATCCGGACGACGTTGCCAAGGCCTATGTCCGGTGGTACGACTCCGCGCCATTCGATATAGGCGGGACAACATCTCGAGCGTTGTCCGCGGCAAGCCGCGCGCTTCGTGCGGGTCGCCCGCCGGCGCCGGCGGCGAACGAAGCTGCTGATGGCGAGTCGCAGGCCAATGGCGCCCTCATGCGCATCAGTCCTTTGGGGATCTTCGATGCGGGGTCCCGGCATTCACGCGCGTTTATCCTGGGCCGGATAGATGCCAGCCTGACTCACCCGAACCCTGTATGCCGGGATGCCAGCGGCGTCATGGCCGCCGTGATCTCCCACGCGATTCGCAACGGCGGAACGCCGCGGGAGGTCTATCGGTTTGCGCTGGAACTGGTCCAGAGCCAAAACGTCGCGGACTCAGTAAGAGCTGCAATCGAGCGCGCCAGTGAACTCCCGCCTGACTGCGTGTCCAGACATCGGGGCTGGGTCCTGGTAGCGCTGCAGAACGCGTTTTACGAGCTTCTCCAATCGCAAAACGCCGAAGAAGGGATTCGAAGAACCGTGCGGCGCGGAGGCGATACGGACACAAACGCGGCCATCGCCGGGGCACTGCTTGGCGCAGTTCACGGCCGGGATTCGATACCGGCGCAATGGATCGACCGCGTGACGAGTTGCCGGCCTCTGCCGGTCTGCCCGGGCGTGCTGCACCCGCGCCCGCCGGAGTACTGGCCCGTCGACGCATTCGCGCTCGCGGAGCGGCTCCTGGTCGCCGGCAGGATGGTCGGGGAGGCGGCTCCGCCACTAATGCCGCACTGGTTGGCTGGATAGCTCGACCTCAAGCGGGAGTAGTCAGCCTCATGAGGATAAGGCCCGCGACGATCAACACTGCGGCAACGACCCGGCCGGCGTTCAACGGCTCGCCAAGGATAAAGACCCCGACGCCGAAGGCGCCCAGAGCGCCAATGCCCGTCCATACCGGGTAAGCCGTGCTTAGCGGCAGTGTCCTCATTGAGATGGAGAGCAGCCCAACGCTCGCACCCATCGCGAGCAGCGTCGCGGTTGCCGGCCCAACGCGCGTGAAGCCCTCCGAAAGCTTCATCGCGAAGGCCCAGACTACCTCCAGGAGACCGGCAGCGAGCAGCACTACCCAGGCCAAAACAATCCTCCTTGTGTCAATGCGTCCAAAAGGCACGAGCCGTCCCCGGCGGGGCTCATGCAGTTGAGGCCTGAGCCTGGACGGCTCTCAAGCGCTCCCTGGCGGGCGGATGAGTAGAGAAATACTCCAGCGCCGGAAATTCAACGCGCTCAGAGCGGCGGAAGAAAGCGGCGGCCCCCGCCGTGTCGAATCCGGCAGCCTTCATGATGGCGACCGCCTCCCGGTCCGCCTCCAGTTCGTCTTCTCTGGAGTACGCCAGGGCGAGCAGCTTTTCAGCCAACTGTCCGATGCCGCCGGCCCCCGCGCTGATCCGCCCAAGCAGCAATCTCCTCAATTGGGCCTCTCGGGCGTGACCCAGCAACACATGCGCCATCTCGTGCGCAAGGACAAAGGCTAAGGCGTCCTCGTCGGCGCTGAACATGTCCACCAGCGGTTCGTAGACGAACACAAACCCGCCGGGCAAGGCGAACGCGTTTGCCACCGGCGCTGAAATGACTCGAAACGAAAAGGGCCAGGGTGACTTTCGTTGCCCGCAGAGCCTGGCGCCCACGCGCTCAACAAGGGCCTGCTTGGCTTCCGCCACCGGAGCGGGGTACTCCCTCATCACTTGCCGCGCCAGTTCCCGCCCAAACGCCCGCTCTTTCTCGAGTGCTTCCTTTTCGCTGCCCGTTGCGGAGGCCCAGAGCCATTTGGCTTTGAGCACGAACTGCTTCACCTTCTCGCCGGCCAGCCGGCCAATCCTGCCCAGCCAGCTTCCGCCGAATAGCAGCAGCACCAGCACCCCGATAACGATCAGCTCCGGAGCGCCGAACGATCGGAACATGTCTGTACCATTATGGCGCTACTTGCTGACCTGCCACGGCGGACCACCTGAAGGGCGTCCCCGTTGCCAACCTCGCAGGACAGCCCCGTGTCGCCTCGGATGAATGTTAGCAGCGGACGCGAGTCAAATTACATCTGGCCAGGTCCGGTTTTGGCCTTCGTCGAACTGGCGTGTCAGGTTTGCTTGGTCGCCGTCACAAGGCGGCGATTGTTCTTCCGGGGCACTCTCCAACTGTTCTCGACTTCGGCCACGGGCACGAGATCCAACACCCGCTCCATTCCGTAGCGGATGTGCGCGCGCATCGCCTGGTCCGCTTCTTCCACGGTGCCCCGGGTCAGCGCCGCAGCGAGGTCGGAATGGAAGTTCGGCGGAAGGTTACGCTGGTGGGCGGCGTTGTCAAACAGCCAGTTGAAAATGAGGACCTGCTCGCGCTCGATCGCGCCGCGCAGCAGCGAGTTGCCTCCAAGCTCCGCGACCCGCAGGTGAAAACCCATGTGGTAAGTGTGCACGGAATAAAGATAGCCTTCGTCGGCGCCGGCGCTCGAGGCGTACAACTTGTCAAGCTGGTAAGCCATTTTGATCAGCTCCTGCCTGCCGCTCTCGTCCGCGTTTTCAGCGCACAGCCGCGCCGACTGTGTTTCCAGAGCCTCGCGCAGCGCGTACCGCTCCAGAATATCTTTCCGCCTCGGAATCCGAACACGCGTGCCGACGCGCGGCCTGCTCTCCACCAAACCGTCGATCTCAAGATGCTGCAGCGCCTCGGATACCGGCAGAAAGCTCATCCGGAGTTCTTCGGCCAACTGGCGCCTCGACAGAGCGGCCCCAATGGGATATTGGCCGCGAAGTATCTTCTCACGTATTAGCTCGTAAGCTCGCTCTGCCAGGCTTCCTTTTGCGCGTAGTCCTTGGCGTTGTGAGGTCATTCTGATTTTTGCCTCAAAAGAGCCGACCATAAGAAATTGGAAGGGCGCGGCGGAGCTGAAAGGGCCCGCCTTCTGTCTCGTGCGAGCCGTGCGGATGCAGCGGTCCCGCCTGAATTGACATGTTGAATCCTCAATTAGTATATCTAAGTGCCGCTATGCTGTGAAATCCGCCGTGCCCTCCTTCCTGGCATCCGGAAGACACCAGACGATCCCCGCCGCAATCAACGGGAGAATGCCGAATCCAATGAATACGGGAACATACGAGTAGTGGTCTATCACCCAACCTGTCAACAGGCTGAATACCATGCCGCCGAAGCCGGCGCCCATACTCGCGATGCCCCAGACCGAGCCCACCGTGTTCCGCGGAAACCTGTCGGCCGGCATCGCCAGCATGTTCGCCAGCGCCCCCGTGTATCCCAGCGTCGCTGTTGAAATCAGCGCGATGGACACAAACACGTTTGACACAAGCACGGCTGGAATCGCCGACGTCATCAGCGCCGCAAAAAACAGAACTGCTATCTTCCGCGCCCGCACCACCGGAACTCCGATGTGCAACAGGCCGGCCGAGAGCGCGCCTCCGATCAGGTTGCCCGCATCGGCGGTGAGGAACGGAATCCAGGCGAACTTCCCGATGGACACCAGATCGAATCCGCGCGCGCTCGTCAGGTATTGCGGGAACCAGAAGATGTAAAAATACCAGGCCGGGTCGCTGAAAATCTTCGATGCGGTGAACATGCAGACCCATCGCGACCGGAAAAGCTTCGAAACGGGCACGGGCCGCTCGGCGACTTCCGCCCGGACGTTCGCCGGGGTCGAGTAGATCAGCAGCCACAAGAACAGCCAGACCAGACCGGCGCCGCCCACTACCAGGAACGCGCTGCGCCAACCCGATTTAAGGACAATCCACGCGACGAGCGGCGGCGCCACCACGGCCCCGATCGCCGAGCCGCTGTTGAAAATACCGGAGGCGAACGCGCGCTCCTTCGGCGGGAACCACTCCGAGACTACCTTCACGCCGGCCGGCCAGTTCCCGGCCTCTCCCACCCCAAGAAGGAAGCGAAAGAGGCCCAGGCTGAGCGGCCCGCGAGCGAGCGCGTGCAGCATGGCGGCAATGCTCCACCAGCCGACGCAGACGGCGTAACCCAGCTTGGTGCCGAGCCGGTCCACCATCGGACCCGAAACGCCGTTCATGATCGTGTAGGCCAGCATGAACGCGAACACGACGCGCGAGTAGTCCACATTGCTCATGTGAAACTGCTCGGTTACAACCGGCGCTACTACGGAAAGAGTCTGGCGGTCCAGATAGTTGATGACGGTGGCCAGGAATACCAGGCCAATCATCACCCACCGGCGTCTGGAAAGCCCTGACGCGAGCTGGTCCTTTCCTACCACGCTCGCGCTGGCGTTTGTAAGCACTATTGGAGTTCCTCGACCAAAATCTCTCGCGAACGGCTTCGGAATGCCGGCCGCATCAGGCGACCTCAGGGCGAATCTCGAATCCCCACGCAAAACGGCAGGGGCGCCGCGATTCGTCCTGCATGCCGGCCGGGATCTCGATTTCCAGTCCGGCTTCAGTCATCTTCCAGTTGAGCCGCTCGGACGTCCCCAGCATGCGAATGGCGGAGCCTTTCGCCGGGCGAACGGTGCGCAGCAACAGCTTATCGCCGGGCCATTTCAATGCGAATGCGTAGATCGTTCTCCTGTCCTTGGTTCTGGTGAACCGCAGGTCATCGCCCTCCGACCACAAATCTCCTTCACGGCCCCGGGTAGCGTAAATGCCAACCCCGTTCACCTTCAACCATTGACCAACTTCCTTCAACTGGCTTACGGCGGTAGGATGGAACCGCCCGTTGCCGTCCGGGCCGATCCCGACCATGAAGTTGCCCCCCTTTGCCACCGAATCCACCAGGTTGCGCACAATCCAGGCCGCTCCCTTGTGGTTCTCTGCGATCGGCTCGTAGGAGAACGACCTTCCCAGCGGATAGATCACAAACCAGGGCATGTCCGTGTTGCTCTTTCTGCCGGGTACAAAACCTTCCGGGGTGTAATAGTCCCCGTAATTGCCAATGCCGCGCGCGCGCAGCATCACGTCAGGCTGCAGCTTTCTTATGTGCAGAATGGTTTCCCGGATTCGCGGCCATATCTTCGGACCAAACCACATGTCCAGACAGAGCATGTCTATCTTGCCGTACTGCGTCAGCAGCTCGCTAAGTTGCGCACGGTGCCGCGTAACCATGCGGTCGACCTCTTCCGGCGTGGGGTCGGGAACGGTCACCATCAGATCGCCGAGCCGTTTCTTGGCGGTGGCGAAGTCCAGGGTGAGAACGTCTGAGGAAGGCACCTGCAAGGGGTGGTAGATGTAAGGCCGGAAGTCGGCGTCGTACCAGTCCGGGTGCGAGAAGTAGAGATCGATCTTGATATTCCGCTTGCGCGCGGCGTCGCAAAGCTCCTTCACCACGTCCCGGCGGAACGGCGTTTCTGCGATGCTGTAGGCAAGGTCGCAGGGCTCTATGCGCGGCCCGCCCGGCGCCGTCCAGTTTGTCCGCTGCTTCACGCGCGTGCGCGTATGGTACATGGAGAAGCCGTCGTGGTGCTTCGTGGTGAAGGCGAACATCTTCATTCCGCCCGCCGCGAAAAGATCCATCCACTCATCGGCGTTGAAACCTTGGGGATTCCACGTCTTGTACAGTTCCTGGTATCGCTGCCGCTCCTCGAAGGACATTTTGAGAAACGGCCAGGACTCGTTTGGCTCGCCCTTGATCGAGTACAGCCCCCAGTGCAATCGCACACCGTACTTGATGTCGCGAAAAGCTTCGTAGGCTTTTTCGGAAGCCCAACGATACTCGGGCACCGGCTCGTCCTCGACGTAGCTCTCCGTTTGCCGGTAGTGGCTGTCGGTCTTGGGCAGCCCCTGGTGGCGGCGCGGCGCTGCGGCACGGCCGGCCGCCAGCGTCGACGCCAAACCTCCGGCCAGGAATGTTCGACGATTCATATCCATCTCCTCGCTCCTATAACAGCCTTAGACCATTCGCATCGCCATGCCCCCGTCCACCGGGAGCTCGGCGCCCGTTATGAACTCATTTTCGGCCAAAGCGATCAGCGCCGCGGCCACGTCCTCCGGCCGCCCTTCCCGGTGCAGCGGAATGCGGTTCTTTATGTTGTTCTCAACCTGCTCGGGAGTCAGATAGTCCTGAAACCGCGTTCGGATCACCCCGGGAGCAACGCAGTTCACGCGTATGTTGAAGTCCGCCAGTTCGCGAGCCAGTGCGCGCGTAAATTGCGGAATCGCCCCCTTGACCACTCCATAGGCGATAGCTCCCGCGCAGCCGCGATACCCGGCCGCCGAGGAGACCAGCAGAATGCCGCCGCCGCCGTGCTTGATCATCCATGGCACGGCGGCCCGAGCCAGGTGAAACACGGCGTGCACGTGAATATCGAAAGCCTTGTACCAGGTTTCGTCGCACACTTCCAGCAAGCTGCCCGGCGCCGGTCCTCCCGCGCAGTGGACGAGAAAATCCAGTCTACCGAAAGACTCCACGGTCTTCTCGACACAACCTGCCGCTTCGGCCGGGTTCGCGATGTCGGCCGTGAGGGCCAGCGCTTTGGCGCCAAGACTTTCCAGCTCCTTCTGCACGCTCCGGCCAGCCGCCTCGTCCTGGGGAAGACCGCAGATCGCGACATCCGCCCCGCGGCGCGCAAACTCGCGCGCGGTCGCTGCGCCGATGCCGCAGCTTCCTCCCGTAATCAGGCAAACCTTTTCATCAAATTTCATCTTGTCCTCGTTCTTGCGTAGCCTGCGCCGGCTTGTTGAGACCGCTGCTCGAGCATCCACTGCGCAGCAAGCACATTAAATATGTAAGTTCCAGCGCCATGTATTACGTATTCCGTTTGATTAAAGTGATAGGGAAAATTCTTCAGCTCCATGAAGTCCGGGCGGATAAAAGAAGCTCCTGAGATCACTCCCCCCGGAATATGTGACCAGTCATCGCGATTGAATCCGTAGGCGGCCAGCGGTGAGTTTGTTCCCACTCCGGAGACATAGCTCATATTGGAATCCGGATGGCAACCAAGCACGAAATTCACCACGTCCAGCACGGTGTTCTCGTCGAAAATTTCGGGCAGATGCTTGTGATAGAAGTAGTCGCGCATTGCGTCGCTCTGGAGGTTCCAGCCGTAGCCCATCATGGCGCCTCCACTGAGCTGCCCGGGCGAGTCCAGTTTCCAGGACGCATTCAGAACCGACGAGGGAAAGCGCACGCCGTAAGGATTGGAGGCTTCCACGGCGTCGGCGGCGGCCTTCCACTTTTTGGCGATGTCCAGTATCAAACTGCGGAATTCCGGATCCGAAACACGGGGCAGCAGGCGCACCAGCGTCCACCCCGGCCCGCCTCCGACCTGCTCCGCGCGCGCGGACTTTATCCTGGGGAGCAACTCGTAGAGGCGCTTTTCATACGCCGCATCGTTGGTCGTGAGCCACAACTCGGCGGTGGCGGCAATCTCGTCTCCGGGGAAGCTTCCGCCGCGGCCCACGTACGCGTTCGGCGCATACTGCGGCGGATTGGTTTGCTCGAACTCCCAGAGTTTGCGTGCGGCGGCCAGGCACTCGTCCGCCAGAGCCGGCTTCTTGGGCCGCAGCACGCGGCTGGCGACGGCAAAGGTTTGCGCTACCCTGTATTGCAGTCCGGTGTTCCGGTTGGTGAACGCCCACCTGTCGTCGCGCGTTCCCGAGCGCTCTCCTCTCACCTCGCCGGGCTTGAGGCTGCTGTCGTAGACCCGGTTGTCGGTGACGTTCACCGGATCGCCTGTGACGTCATATTGCTCGCGCGTGCTTTCGATAATGCCGGGAAAAATGTGCCCCGCAACCCGGAAGGAAGCCAGCAGGCCTTCCACCCCGTACTCTACCTGCTGCAAAAGGTCTTCTTCCCCGTCGGGCACATGGAGCAACACCTCGCGTGTGTCGCGGCGCACGGTTGTCCGGTCCAGGCCCGGCTTGAACTCCTCCTGGGCAAGGGCCAGCGCCAGCGTGGTGCTGGTGATGCTTCCCGCCGGCAGATCGTAATCTCCGGCGTCGTGCCATCCGCCCCAGTTCAGCCCGGGTATGTGCTCGTAATCCGCGAATCGTGTTTCCCTCTCGCCCTGCTGGTATCCGTCGAAGTGCATGCGGCCGGCCGGCGCTTGCAGTGCGTCGTCCAGGTGGCAGGCCCCGTGCCAGAACCGGTTGCGCTCGCGGACCGCCACGTGGCACATCTGAACGGGGAGGAAAACCTCCAGCGTCGGCTGCCACGCCTCGCGATATACCTGGCTGTCGATTCGGAACGGCCCGGCCGTCTGCCCCTGATATTCCAGAAGATACACACCGGGACTTACGACGTCAGTGAAATCGAAAATTGCATACTTATAGTAAAGAAACCGCCCCCAGGGCTTTGGGACACCGGCCTTGATAAGTTGCTTCTCGCCTTCGACGCTCAACTTATGAAGACTTACTTTTCCTGCCGCGTTCTCGCGCGGGTCGAGTTCCAGCACGGCGCGTTTGGGTTGCCGCGGGTGATATCCCACCTGGGAGACGCCTATGACCGGAGGCCGGCGCCACTTAGGATCGATGGAGGGCCTGATCTCTAAGTTTATCTCGGTGTCGCTCGAGCCCTGCTCCAGCGGCGCGGTCACCGAGAACCATGCGGTCGGGTGGCTGCCGCGCTCATCCGCGAGCTGCAGCGTGCCGCCGCGCCGCAGCAACGTCACGCTCCGCTGCGGATCCTCCTGGGCCAGTTTCAGAACGCCGTTGGATTCCATAAGCAGCGGCTGCCCCCTGTACTGCCGGGGGAAAACCCCCGCCATCGAGTCGCCCTGGAAGGATTTGTGGAAATAGGCCGGAGGGTACAGGAATATACGGAAAGCCGCACGCCGCACCTTGCTCCAATCCAGCGGCCGGTCGAATCGAACCGTGACAAACATTTGCTTGCCGTCGGTGCGGCAAATCAACTGGTAGCCCACTCCCAGGCCCGTCACCTCTCCGAAAATCGTCGCGGTCGACCGCTGGCGGTCCACCACACGGCGCAGAACTCGGGACGCCACGCGGTTGGAGTTCCCCCCTATAATCTGCACTCCCCCGGAATCCAGCAGCCGCTCGCCGTATTGCATCATCTGAAGCCCTCCCTGCATGCCCGAGTAGTTGTTGTGGTACATGAGGAAGATAAATCCAGGCCCTTCGAAATACTCCTTCTCGGTGAGCACGATGCGGTCTGACGCGCCTTGCAGCAGCGCGCTGCTTCCGATCAGCAGGATGAATAAAGCGAGCAGGTATTTACATATCTTCAATGTGGAATCTCCTTAAGGGCGGTTTCTGGGTTACCCGGGCGCCCTGCGGGCGGTCACGCTCCATTAGGTGAACTGCCAGCCCCGCGCTTTGTCCACTTCGCTGCGGCTCCGGTTCAGGTAGGGCCGCCGTTCCTCCAGGCCGTACTGCCGTGCCAGGGCACGCGCGCTGACTCCGGGACGCTTGGCCTTGAGCACAAAGCATCCCTCCATCGGCAGCCATTTCTCCCGCTCGACGTCCTCGCCGCGCTCCTTGAGTAATTTCGCAAGCCGGTTGGGCAGATTGAGATCCTGATGGAAGATGCAGCGGTCCAGATCAAACGTAAAGCGGGTCACATTGAAGTCGCCCGAGTTACCCTTTTCATAAACGAGCTGCTCGCCGTCAATGTCGAAGACCAGACAATCCGGGACCCACGTCGCGCTCATAATGTAGTAACTAAAATCGATCGCCCGCGCCTGGAGCGTCTTTCCCGCCGAATACGCGCTGGGCCAGATGACGAGTTCCGCCCCGAAATCCGAGAGCCGCTGCCAGAGAGGCGCCCAATTCACGTCAAAGCAGATGGCAAGACCCAGGCGACCGAAATCGGTGGAAATCACCGTGGCTGCCTGGCCCGGGCTGACAGGAGGACGCTTTCTGAACTCTTCGACCCAAAACGGATACAACTTGTCGTAAACGCCTGCGACTCGCCCGCGGCGGTCCAAAACCACCGCTGAGTTCAGCCGCCGCTCGCCGTCTTTCCGGTCGATCGGGGCTACGATGTAAGTCCGGTGCTTTTCCGCCAGCGAGGCAAGCGCTTTGATGGTCGGCCCGTCCAGTGTTTCCTGGCTGTTGTCATCCTGCCCGCGGAAGGTTTCCGGTAAAGCGATAAGGTCGGCGCCGCGCGCTCCCTCTTTGTCCACCAGCGCGGCGATTTGTTCCAGTGACGGGCCGGGTCTGAAACCGATGCTCACGGCTCGAACCGGCCGTCCAATGCTGCCCGGCGCCGCCCCACCCTGCAAGGCGGACTCCGCAACTTCGGCGGAGTTCAAAGCGCTTAGGGCAATCGCTGAGTTTGTGATGAATTTTCGTCTGTCCACGTCCCTGCTCCTCGGCAGATCAGATTGACTTGCAACCGGCTCCAAAAGTCCGTGGCCTGGATTCCCGTCCCGGCCACGGGAGCGGCCATTCCGCCCGGTCGTGAAATCTACCGCGGGCGGTACCGCTCTGTCAGAGTTCTACCACGTGAGCCTCGCCGTGAGCTGGAGCATACGCGGTGAGTTGTTGGAGCTCTGCGTACTCAGAATGCCGTTCCCGCCCGGCGTCCCGAGGCCCGGGTTGTTCAACACGCTAAAGAAGTCGGCATTGAACCGCAGGTTCACACTCTCGGTCAGCGCAACGGTCTTGAATAGCGAGGCGTCAAGCCCAAACGTCCACGGCGCGGCAAAGAACTGGCTTTGCCACGGGTGGTAGTTCGTGTTGTAAGCGGTCCGCACCACGGAGTTGTCCTTCAGTCAGTCCCACACTGTTACTCATCTCGCGCAGAACGGCCAGGCTATCGCCGGCGTCGTTTTGCGATATCAATTACCCCGCCCCCGTATGCATTCGGTCCTTTGAGCGCAATGCACCCCTACAGGACACTTGCCCGGTCTTGGCGAGGCACTCCACTACTACCCGGTGGCGCTCAGCCCGCAACCCTCCGGCGCTCGCGCCCAAGGGTCCGGGCTGCCGCCCCGAGGTTCTGATATAGCAGTTAAGCACAATCCGGAACGGGCGTCAATAGTTTTTGCAGATGAAACGGCCTTTAGGAACAGCCTGAGAATGGCAATTGAAGAAAGAAAGCCGGCGGCGCGGCCCGCCGGCGGACGCACGGGCACTGCTATCGCAGTACAAGCAGACGTGATTCAGGAGGCCGGCAGCCGGCGGACGGCCCTAATCGAAGCTGCCGGTTGTCCCCCGGAAACCGCGCAGCGCCTGTCTCATGACCCACTTGAAGGCGCGCCCCGCGTCGTAGCAGTACGCCAGGTTATGATTCAGCGTCGAGTAGCAGCGGGGCTGGCACTGCCGCTTCATTTCCGCGAGCTGGACAACGTCGAATTTCGGCTTGCCCGCCACGCCCCAGTCATGCGTAGCCGAATACATCGGGAAACAGGGCGCCAGCGTGCCGTCGGTCCGGATAATCAGTGAATTCTGGCCCGCCCGGCAGTTCCACTCCTGCAACTGGCCCCGCATAAATTTTTTCATCTGTTGCAGCCGCGCGGTTGAATTTACCATCTTGTATCCTGAACGGTTTTTCCCGATCAGCCAGTCGATCACCGCATCCACGCGGGGCCAATCCTCCGGGGTGATGAACGTGCTGTTGCCCTCCAGGTGCTTGAAGTGCGGCTGGTCGAGCATCGGCGCCTCGTTGATATGGTAGTCGGTGGCGATGCCGACGTCGTGCGCGATCTCGGTGAGAGCTTTCACGTCCTCCAGGTTGATCCGCGTGATGTTGATGTTGAAGAAGACGCTGTAATCGTAGACGTACTGCTTCCTTACCAGGTATTCAAACTCTTCCCGGATGGGGTTGAGGGCCTTGGGCAGTTCGGGGCGGTCCTCCACGGAATCTACCGCCAGGTTGAACGTGGCCACGCCGGCGTCGGCCAGCCTGTCGATGACCTCCTTCCGCATCAGCCGCCCGTTCGTCGGCACGTACACCCAAAAGCCCTTCTTCGCGGCGTAGTAGACGACCTTGTGAACGAACTGGGGGCGCAGCAGAACCTCCCCGCCCATCAGCGCCAGCACGCGGCAGCCGATGTCGTGCAGCCAGTCGATGGACCGCCGGGCGGTGTCCTCGGTCATCCCCTTCACGCGGTTGTCGAAAGCCCAGCAGTAGTGGCAATCCAGGTTGCACTTCCACTCCGTAAACAGGTACGCGATGATCGGGTGGAAATCCCCGGGTGCCAGCCGCGACCTTAGATAAGGGTAAAGCCACCCCCGGAGCGCGCGGCGCACCATGAACGGCGAGGCCTGCGTCCGGTACGGGTTTCCGTTCTTGGGCACGGACCGTGGATTGGGCGGCACGTCGCCGCATTTATCCGGGTGCAATGGGAACACGGGTTCCGGCAGGGCAAGCCCCTCGCCTCCAGGGGAAGGCGGCGCAAACCCGGGCCGGTTGGAGATTGCGGACGCTTGCTCTTGGGTTCGCATTTGCGCTCGTGCTATGGCAGTTCTGGTTCCAAAAGCGGGAAAGGCGGAAATCCTTGAAAGCCAGCCGGCTGCTCACCCGCCTTCTGACGCCCACTCGGCAAGTGCGTGAAAATTGGACGGGCGTGACGCCGAATTGTCGGCACTTTTATCGGCAAATGCTGACGAAAACAGCCAAACCGGGTTCATTTGCGGCAGTTTCGGGCCGGAAATGCCTGCGGCGGGTTGGGAAACCGGAATGCTATGAGTGCTTGCGGAGGAGGTGATCCGGCATTTTCAGGGTCAGCCAGACAACCGGCCGATCCCGAACAATCATAAACATAGACGGCCAGCTCCTCGGCGACTACGTTCGCCTGGCCGAGGAGTACTGCTCAAAGGCTTTCTCCAGCGGAAAGCCGCTGTGCGTATACCTGCGAAACGTCTCCGCCATCGATCAGGCCGGGCGGGAGTTCCTTTCCCGTCTTGCCGCTAGGGGAATCCGCCTGCTCGCCTCCGGCGTCTATACGTCTCACGTGGTGAAAACGCTGAAGCGGTGAACGGGGGCAGCGCAGACTAGTCTGGCCGGCAGGAGAAATCCCAGATCTGGATATTGCGCTTGCCCGGCGTGAACTCGACGACCGCGTATTCGCCTGGCTCCAGCGGAGCGGTGGGCCAGATCTTGTAGAGCCGGTTGTCCACCTGCTTGCGAAAGACCTCGACGTCCTCCTGCTCTTCGACGATCTCGTTGGTCACCGGGATCACGGTCCATTTCTGCACTAAGCGCGCGTTCTTTTTCTTCGAGAGGCGGACGATGCCGAACTGCTCGTCTTCGGAGAGGCGGAAGTAAAACTCCGGCCGGTTGTTGGCGATCACGGTGGCCGAACGCTCGCCGTCAAGCTCCACTGTGACCTTACCGGTAACTACCGGGATCGGGGCAAGCACTTTCAAAATGCTGCGCCCTGTTGCGGTGACCGCCTTGGATTCCGCCTGCTTAATGGCTTTCAATTCCTTGCCGTCCAGGAGGTAAACGCCGGGATTTTGCGGCACGCGGGCGCGCTCCTCGGCCTGCTCGCGCTCGAATTTTTCCTCTGCGGCGAGTTCCTCGGCCGCCTTGCGGATGGTCTGCTCCCGGCTCTGGCGCTCGGATTCGGTGCGCTGAAGGTCCACCAGCGCCAGGGGGATCTCCTCCCAGTCGCCGCGCTCGACGCTGTAGTAGCGGACGCGGTCCTGTTCCACTTTGTATTCCCGAACGATGTGGTAGTCGCCGTCCTTAAGATAAAGCTTGAAATTGGCGGCGAACAGGGCCGCCGCGGAGAGGGCAAGCGCTACAATCGTGCGCAGCATCTGACACTTAGATTCTACCGCCGCCTGGCGGGTTTCCCGCTCTTCGCTCCCGCTCAAGCCTGAATGGGCCTGACCGGGGAGGAAGCGATCCGGATGGCTTCCTCCACCGAAATGCCCTGGTGGACCAGGCCGTGAATGGCCGCCAGCATCGCGTGTTCAACCAGTGCGCAGTCGGAGAGGACCACGCCCTGAGCCGCTTCCTGCACGAGGTCGTACAGCGTCTCCAGGAGCTGCGGCTTTGGGAGCTGTTGCTGCCCCACGGTCACCAGGAACTGCCGCCCGGTGCGGCGGAGGAAGTGCCGGTCCGTCAGGAGGTCCGGCGTGAAACGCGCCTGGACGACATCGGCGCCGAAATCGGCGGCTAAACGCGCGGTTTCGTGCCAATTTTCTCCGGAAATCGACGCAATTACCGGCATACCGAGGCGCCGGGCATCCTCGGTGATGCGGCCGAAGCGCTCGAGAACGTCGGCCGGGCCGGGCTCGAAAATCACGATGCCCACCTGAACGGCCTCGGCGCCCATTTCGAGCGCGGCCTGCACGCTGACCAGTTGCTGCGCCCTCCGCAAACCGCCGTCAATACGGAGGATGACGGAGAGCGCCCCAAGCTCGTCCGCCACGAGGTCCAGCAGACCGGGGGTCAGCACGACGGCATCGGCGCCGGAGCGCGCAAGGAGGCGAACCTTGGCGACCGGGTCTTCCGCGAGCGGGCCGCAATCGGCGATTAAGGCGCGCCCTTTGGCAAAAATGCGCCTCAGCCGCAGCGATTTCCCAAGCATCATCATCCTTATGATACGGCGGATATTGCCGCCGGCGAGCGTTTTTCGGAAATTCGGCTCAACTTCTCGCCTGCCGGGCTCAGCGGCCGCGGGGCCACGCCGGGTGCACAAAATTCCGAAGCGCCGCCCCTTTGCCGGCTTCACAATGTATAGTGAGGGGTGTAGATGAATCTCCCGAACCTGCTCACGCTACTTCGGATTTTTTTCGTGCCGTTGCTGGTTGCGGTGCTGGTTCAGGAGAGTATTGCGCTCACCGTCGGCGGGCTGGTGATCACCAACAACCTGCTAGCCCTGGCGATATTTCTGGCCGCTTCCTTTACCGATTTGCTGGACGGATACCTGGCGAGGCGCTGGAAACAGGTGACGACGGTCGGCACGCTGCTCGACCCGATCGCCGACAAACTGCTGATCTCGTCCGCGCTCATCGCCCTGGTCCAGGTCCACGCCGTTCCCGCCTGGATGGTCGTGATGATCGTCGGCCGCGAGTTCGCCGTCACCGGGCTGCGCAGCATTGCGGCGTCGGCGGGCTACACAATCCGCGCCAGCGACCTCGGCAAGACCAAGATGGTGGCGCAGGTCATCGCGGTCTCGCTTGTCATGCTGGGCATGCATTACCCGCTGCTGACGCCGTGGGCCATGCTGTGGATGTGGATTGTGGCGTTCTTCGCGGTAGCCTCGGCGGTGGGGTACTTCCGGAAATTCTGGCGCAAGGTGGACGACGAGATCAAGCGCCGCGGCCGCGTGGAACTGCTGCTGCTCGAGCGCGAGAAGAAGCGCCAGCTCAGGGCGCTTCGGCGGGCCGAACGTCAGGCTTTGGAGCGGGAGAGCCAAAAACCCGAAACCCGGAGGGCGTGAACTCCGCGTTGCGCACCTGGCCCTCAGCCCCGAGCTGCCCCGCCGGTTTCCCGTTCCAGATCACTTCAAGCCCCGCCGCGTTCCCCGTGCGAAGCTCAACCACCTGCTGCGCCTCGACCGCCCGCGTCTCATCCGCCTGGAGCGTGCCGCTGAAGACCAGCTTGCCGTCGGCGGCCAGCCGGACCCAGGAAGGGGCGGTCGCCCGGATCTGAACTTTGACGGGGGACAACTGCGGCTCGGCCGGGGGCGGCGGCTCCTTTGCGGGCTCGGCCGGGGGCGGTGCTTCCTTCGCGGGTTCCGGCGGTGGCGGCGCGGGGGCTTGGGGCTGCTCGACCGCGGGCGTAATCGCCGGTCCGGGCTCCGCATGAACCTGCTGAACCTGTGGCGCGGCGGCGGTTTCGGGAGGCGGCGCCTGCCCGCGCCTCTGCCACAGGATGTACAGCCCGGAGCAGCCAGCAAGAATCAGCACGAAGGTCGCCAGCGCGCCGAGCGAACGCGGCGTGCGCGAGCGCCCGATGCCGCTGTCCACGGGGGGCACGCTGATCGCCTCACGCTCGAATTCAGTTTCTCGCGTCACCGAGTTTCCGGCGCCGGCGATGCGCTCGAGTTCCGGCTCCAGTTCGGCGGCGTCGATTCCCAGGGCGTGCGCGTACTGGCGGATGAAGCTGCGGGTGAAAAACGTTCCGGGCAGCCGCTCCAACTCGTTCGCTTCGATCGCTTCGAGGAAACTGAGGTTTATCTTCGTAATTTCGGCGATCTGCTCGATGCTGAAGCCCAACCGCAGGCGTTCCTCACGGAGCTTTTCCCCGATGGAGTTCATAGATAAATTCTGGACGGATCCCCACGGGTATAATACCAGAATTGGTTTTGTGTTTTGCCGTCCGGCGGAGGTAATTTCGCCGGCTTCTTATGCCGCCTGCTGCCCCAGAGATTTCGGTCATCGTGGTGAACTGGAACCGGCGCGAACTGCTGCGCGCCTGCCTCCAGTCGCTCGCGGCGCAGGTGGGCGTCTGTTTTGAGACCGTGCTGGTGGACAACGGCTCTACGGACGGCTCGGTCGAAATGGCGGAGCGGGAATTCGCCTCGTGCCCGGAACTCGGGCTGCGCGTGATCGTCAACAGCGCAAACCGGGGTTTCTGCGCGGCCAACAACCAGGGGATCGCGGCGGCGCGCGGCCGGTACATCGCCCTGCTGAACAACGACGCGGAGGCCGATCCGGGCTGGCTGGCGGCGCTGCGGAGCGCCTTCGATCACGGGCCCGACATCGGCATGGCGGCGTCGAAGATTCTGGTCTGGGAAGACCCCGGGCGGATCGACAAAGCCGGCCACGTGATCTACCCCGACGGGCAGAACCGCGGCCGGGGCTCCGGCGAGCTCGACATCGGCCAGTACAACCGCCTGGAAGAGACTCTCTGGCCGGACGGTTGCGCTGCGATGTACAAAAGAGCGATGTTGGACGAGATCGGCGGTTTCGACGAGGATTTTTTTGCGTATGGCGACGATGCCGAATTGGGGCTTCGCGGCCGGATCGCCGGCTGGCGCTGCCTGTATGTGCCGGGCGCCGTGGTGCGGCATCACCGCGGAGCCACTCTCGGGCTGGGCTCGGCGCGGCGGCTCGAACTCATCGAGCGCAACCGCGTCCTGCTCGCGGCCAAGCTGTTCCCCTGGAGTCTGCTGTGGCTAAACGGCGTGTATTACGCAGCGCGGCTCAGCGCCGGAGTATGGGCGGCCGTGCGCGGCAGGGGAGAGATCTCCCACTATCCGGGAATTCGGGGCAAACTCAGGGCGGCGGCGGCGATTGTGAAGGGGGATCTGGCGGCGCTGGCGATGCTGCCGCGAATCCTGCGGAAAAGGACGGAGGTGCGGCGGTTCCGCAAGCTGAGCCCGCGCGACCTGCGGGCGCTGATTCTGAAAAACCGGATCTCGCTCAGGGATCTCAGCCAGAAGGCGGCCTAGCGGAGGCCTGCCCCGCCTGCGGTTCGGCCGGTTCGCACACCCTCTTCGAGGCCACCGACCGCCTCTACCGCACCACGGACCGCTCCTTCCGCGTGGTCGAGTGCGAAGCCTGCCGCCTCTTGCGGCTTGAGCCCCGCCCTTCCCCCGCCGAGCTGCGCGGCTACTACCCCGAAACCTACTGGTTTGAACCGGACCGTACGGCCGCGGGCCGGCTGGAAGAGCTTTACCGCAGGACGGTGCTGCGCGACCATCTGAGTTTCGTCACTTGCGCGATGCGCGAGGCCGGCGAGGGGCTCGTGCTGGACTTCGGCTGCGGCGGCGGCCTGTTTCTGGGCATGCTGCGCGAGCGCGGCGCAAGCGTGCTCGGAATGGATCTTTCGGCGCCGGCCCTGAGGGTCGCATGGCGCATACAGGGCGTTCCATCGGTTTGCGGGACGCTCGTCGATCCCCCACTGACCCCCGCGAGCTGCGCCGTTGTCACCATGTTTCACGTGCTCGAGCATCTGGAGGACCCGGCGGCATACCTGAAGGCCGCGCGCGAGCTGCTCCGTCCCGAAGGGCGGCTCATCGTGCAGGTGCCGAACGCGGCGTGCTGGCAGTTTCTGCTGCTCGGAGAGAACTGGAGCGGGCTGGACGTCCCGCGTCATTTGCTGAACTTTCGCGCGCAGGATCTGGAAAACCTGCTGGACTACTGCGGTTTCGAAGTACTCCGCCGCAAGTTCTTCTCGCTGCGGGACAACCCCGCCGGGTTCGCCACCAGTCTGGCGCCCGGGCTCGATCCGATGGCGCGCCGGGTGCGCCGCGTTGCGGAAAAGCCGGCCGTCAAACTGCTCAAAGACCTGGTTTATTTCGGCCTGGTGGCGATTGCACTGCCGTTCACGATGCTCGAAGCGGCTTGCCGGGCGGGTTCCACCATTATGATTGAGGCGCGGAAGAAAGAAGGATGAAAACCCAGGCGATCGAGCGGCGCCTGCCGCGCTTCCTGAGGCGCTACATACTGGATTTCGAGGCGCGCATCGAGGACGCAGTAGCGAGCTTCGCCGCCGGTCTGGCGCCGGGCGCCCGCGTGCTGGACGCCGGGGCCGGCGAGGGCAAGTACGCCAAGACGTTCGCCAGGCAGCGCTACTGCGGCGTGGATCTCGGAGTCGGCGACGCCTCCTGGAACTACAAGGGCCTGGACGCCGTGGCCGACCTCATGGCGCTTCCCTTCCCCGCGGCCTGCTTCGACGCGGCCGTCAATATCGTGACGCTGGAGCACGTGCGCGAGCCTCGCTGCGCGCTGACCGAGATCGCCCGCGTGCTGCGGCCCGGCGGCCAACTGCTGCTCGTGGCGCCTCACGAATGGGAGGTTCACCAGGCGCCGCACGATTACTTCCGGTTCACCCGGTACGGCGTCCGGCACCTTCTCGCGGAGGCCGGGTTCGCGGACATCCACGTGCTTGCCGCCGGAGGCTACTTCCGCCTGCTGGCGCGGCGGCTGCTGAACGGCCTGCAATTCTTCCCTGGCCTGTGGGCGCTGCCGGCGGTGCTGCTGCTCGCGCCGCCCGCCCTCATCCTGCCCGCGCTCGATTTTCTCGACCGCGACCGCAATTTCACCCTGGGGTATTTATGCACGGCAAGAAAACGCTTCTGACACTGCTGGCGCTCGGACTCTTTTCCGCGGGCGCCGCACAGAAGCCGGGCCCGTCTCCGGCCACATTCAGCGGCGCCTCCGCGTTGTCCTTTACCGCCAAGGCCGTCTCCTTCGGCGCGCGGCCGCCTGGTTCCCCCGCCCTTCGCAAGCTCCAGGACTACATTACCGGCCAGCTCGGCAAATACCGCTGCGAGGTCACGATAAACGCATTCACCGCGCAGACGCCCACCGGCCCCGTCGGGATGCGAAACATCATCGCGCACTTCCGCGGCACCTCCGGCCGCGCGGTGGCTGTGACGGGACACTACGATACAAAGTACATGCCCGGCATCAACTTTGTCGGAGCGAACGACGCCGGCTCCTCCACCGGGTTCCTGCTGGAGCTGGCTCGGGTGCTCTCGGCCCGGTCTTTCAAGAACGATGTGTACCTGGTGTGGCTGGATGGCGAGGAATCGTTCGGGCCGTGGTCCGACACCGACGGCGTCTACGGGAGCCGCCATCTCGCCGCGAAGTGGGCGGCCGACGGCACGCTCGGCCGGCTCAAGGCGCTGATCAACGTGGACATGATCGGCGACCGCAATTTAGGCATTCTCCAGGACATGAATTCCTCGGAACCGCTGCGCCGGTTGATCTGGACGACGGCGGCCGAACTCGGGTATTCCCGCTACTTCTTGGACGAGCAGAGCGCCATCGTCGACGACCACATCCCGTTCGTCCAGAGAGGGGTCAACGCGGTGGACCTCATTGATTTCGATTACGGGCCGTACAACTCCTACTGGCACACCGAGAAGGACACGATGGACAAGCTGAGCGCCGATAGCCTGCAAATCGTGGGAAACGTGGTCATCGAGACGCTGAAGAAACTCGACCGCTAGCGGGCAGCCGACGCAATCCCGGTCAAAACACGGTTGGTAAAATTGGCATTGTGACCCGGAGTTCCGGCGGCGCGGCAGCCTCGGTGGACCGCTTTTTCGAGCTTTCCCTGCTCGGACTGGTCGCCAGCGGCTATTTCGCGGTCCTGGGTTCGTCCTTTCTGGACGTCCCAACCGCCGCCTCCATGGCGGCCGCATTGCTGCTCCGCACGCTGCTCGTCACGGGCGTGATCCGCTTCGAACTTCCCGGCCGCTGGGTCAACGCCGCCGCTCTCGCTTACAGTGGTTTCTACCCGCTTGATTACTACTTCGTCTCTAAGAGCTTCCTCACCGCCACGGTTCACCTGATATTCTTCCTTGCCGTCGTGAAAATACTCGCGGCCCGCCTTGCGCGGGATTATGCCTTCCTCGCCGTGATCGCGTTCCTGGAACTACTGGTGGCCTCCCTGTTCTCGAGCAGCCTGAATTTCTTTCTGTTCCTTGCCTTGTTCCTGTTGTTCGCGGTAGCGACATTCGCCGCTTCCGAAGTGCGCCGGTCGATCCGCAAGCCCCATCTCGTGGCGCGAGGCGGTCCGAAAAGCCTGCATTGGAGGTTGGCCGCCACGTCCGTCTCGCTGGCGGTGGGCATTCTGATCCTCACCGTCGGCCTGTTTTTCCTGCTACCCCGGACCGCCCAGGCGGCGTTCCGGCATCTGGCGCCGCAGCGATTCAGCATCGCCGGCTTTTCGAACGAGATGGTGCTGGGCGAGGTCGGCGAGCTGCAAAAGCGGCGCACGGCCGTGATGCACGTGCGGTTTTTCGATGAGGACCGGCCCGCGAACCTGAAGTGGCGCGGCGTGGCGCTCTCCCAGTTTGACGGGCGGCGCTGGTACAGCCCGCCGGATCCCGGAGAACCGCTGCGCGTTGTGGATGGCCTGCTGGCTGTGGGAGAGCGAACGCAGGGAACGGCAATCCGCTACGAGGTGCAGCTCAGTTCCATGGCATCCGACACCCTGTTCTTCGCCGGTACGCCGCTCATGCTCCGCATCAATTCGCCGATCGTGTTTCGCACCGCGACGGACGGCTACCGGCTCGGCTATGGATCCCCGGGCCTTCACTACGGGGCCTACAGCACGCTGGGCCTGGCTTCGTGGCCGAGATTTCTGCGCGAAGACCAGCGGACGCTCTACCTCCTGCTGCCGCCCTTGGACCGCCGCATTGTCGCGCTGGCGCGCAGAATCACCGAGGGCCTCCCCACCGCCGAAGCCCGCGCCCGCGCCATTGAATCCTACTTGCAGCGCAGCTTCCGGTACACAACCGACCCTCTCCCCCGCGAAGTGGCCGACCCGCTGGCGCATTTTCTGTTCGAGCGCCGCGCGGGCTACTGCGAGTACTTCGCGTCGGCGATGGCGGTGATGCTGCGCGTCGTCTATATTCCTTCGCGCGTGGCCACCGGGTTTCAAAGCGGCGAGTACAACCCGGTGAGCGGGTGGGTGGTGATTCGCGCCTCCGACGCGCACAGTTGGGTTGAGGCATGGCTGCCCGGGCGCGGCTGGACGACCTTTGATCCCACGCCGCCGGATTCAAGCCCCTCAACCACGTCTGTCTGGACCAATTTGGGCTTCTACCTGGACGCCGCGGAGACGTTCTGGCAGGACTGGGTGCTGGACTACAACCTCGACCGGCAGCTCACGCTCGCCGCCCGGATGGAGAACTCCGGCCGTCTCTTCGGCGCTCACTGGATGGACCGCCTCCGGCTGCTCGAATGGAAACGGACGGCGGCCGACTGGGGCAGGCGCTACGGAGTCTTCGCGGCGCTGGCCGCAATTCTCGCGTTCGCGATCTGGAAATACGGGCCGGGGGTCTGGATGTGGTCGCAAACGCGCGCCCGCGTCCGGCGGGCGCAGCGCGGCGCGGCCCGCGCCTCCGACGCCACACTGATCTACGCGCGCTTGCTCACCTTGCTCAAGCGCAAGGGATACCAGAAGCCCGCCTGGATAACCCCTTTGGAATTCGCCCGGCTCCTACCGCCGTCGCAGACCGCCACCCTGGTGGCGAACTTCACAGCCGCTTACAACGACTTGCGCTTTGGCGGCGACACGGCGGCCGCGTCGCGCATGATCGAAGCGCTGGAGTCTCTCGAGCGGCTGTAATAAAAGCTCCGCGAATTTTCCTTTGCCCGCGCCACTACCTCACTTAAGGCGCATGAACCTGATTGACAACTGCGTGCTGGCGGCGCTTTTCCCGCTGGCCGTCTGGATCCTCATCAGCGGCCTGGACGATTTTTTCCTCGACCTGGTCGGCGCCTGGATCTGGCTCCGAAAGCGGCTTCCCCGCCCTCCCGGCCCGGCCGAACTCGCGCGCACGCCAGAGAGGCGCGTGGCGGTCTTCGTGCCGCTCTGGCACGAGCACAAAGTGATCGGCCGGATGCTCGAGCACAACGCCTCCGCCATCCGCTATTCCAATTACGATTTCATCGTCGGCGCTTACCCGAACGACGAGCTTACGATCGAGGCCGTGCGCGAGGCCAGTGAGCGGATTCCCAACGTCCACTTAAGCATCTGCCCGCATGACGGCCCGACTTCCAAGGCGGACTGCCTCAACTGGATTTACCAGCACATGCTCGGCATCGAGGAGCGCACCGGCGCGCGCTACGAACTGATCGTGGTCCACGACGCGGAAGACCTCATCCACCCCCTCGAACTGCGCTGGCTCAACTACTACGCCGGCGAGTACGGCATGGTGCAAATCCCGGTGCTGCCGTTGCCGACGCCCGCGCGGCTGTTCACGCACGGCGTGTACTGCGACGAGTTCGCCGAATACCAGACCAAGGACATCCCCGCCCGGCAGGCTCTGGGTGGTTTCATTCCCTCGAACGGTGTCGGCACGGGCTACGCGCGTTGGGCGCTGGAAAAGCTGGCCGGGGAGAACGCCAACCGGATTTTCGATCCCGCCTCCCTGACCGAAGATTACGAGAACGGACTCCGCCTGCACCTGGCAGGCTGCCCGCAGCTTTTCGTGCCGATTCAAATGCTCCCGGACGGGCCGGTGGCTACCCGCGAGTACTTCCCACAGCGCATCCGGCAGGCGCTCAGGCAACGCACTCGCTGGGTGACGGGCAACGCTCTGCAGTCCTGGGAACGGCACGGGTGGCGCGCCGGCTTCAGGCAGCTCTACTGGCTCTGGCGCGACCGCAAAGGGTTGTTCGGCAACCCGGCGACCGCCGTAGCCAACGGCATCCTCGTGTACTGCTGCGCCACCTGGACCTGGAGCCGGCACACCGGGGCGCCCTGGGCTTTCGCCGGCGCCACCGAATATCCCTGGGCGGCGCCGCTGCTGTGGGCGACCCTGTTTTTCCAGTCCGTGCGCATCCTGGTCCGCGCGGGATGCGTGATGAGGCTTTACGGCTGGCGGCTAGCGGCCGGTGTTCCATTGCGCGTGTTCTGGGCGAACTGGATCAACTGCGCGGCGACGATTACCGCTATCGTGAGGTACGCCGCCGCCCGTATCCGGGGCCGGCCGCTGGTCTGGGTGAAGACGGAGCACATGTATCCCTCTCGCGCGGCCCTGAGCCCCTCGGAGCGGCGCCTCGGCGAAATTCTCGTGGGGCTGGCTTACGTCGAGGAAACGCGCCTCTGGGAGGCGCTTGCTGGCAAGCCGCGGAACGTGCGGACCGGGGAACACCTGGTATCGCTCGGGCTGCTGACCCCGGAACAGTTGTACGAGGCGCTCAGTCTCCAGCACCAGGTCAGCTTCGAGCCGCTCAGGCCGGACGAGGTTCCGCTCCCGGTGGCGCGGTCGCTCCCCGCCGCCCTGGCCCGCAAATGCAAGCTCGTGCCGTTCAAAGCCGCCTCCGGAAAACTGCACGTGGCCGGACCCGAACTGCCTACGGAGGAAATCCGCTGCGAACTCGGCAAACACACCAGCCTGGAAATCCAGTTTCAGTACATAACCCCGGAGAACTTCGTCGAGCTGACCGACGAACTGCTCGGCCGTCCGCTGGCCGCCCGGCGATAGGTTAACCCGGCGCCGGACAGCACTCACAATTCCCCCGCATGTTAAATTAAAAATTCCCCCTTTCGGAGCCTCTCATTGGGTGCAGGTGAAAAATTTCAACGACTGACGGAGATTATGGCGCGCCTCCGCTCTCCCGGCGGGTGCCCCTGGGACCGCGAGCAGACGTTCGACACCATCAAGCCGTATCTGCTCGAGG
This sequence comes from Rhodospirillales bacterium, assembly GCA_050261015.1. Taxonomy (GTDB): domain Bacteria; phylum Acidobacteriota; class Terriglobia; order Bryobacterales; family Bryobacteraceae; genus Fen-330. The sequence goes on from JBLNCW010000035.1 coordinate 49,192, forward strand.
AAACCTACGAGGTGCTCGAAGCCATCGACGCGCGCGACTGGCCGTCGCTGGCGGAGGAGCTCGGCGACCTGGTGCTCCAGGCCGTATTTTTTGCGCAGATGGCCGCCGAGCAGGGATTGTTCCGCATCGAGGATTCCCTGGACGCCATCAACCGCAAGCTGGTGCGCCGCCATCCGCACGTGTTTGCCGACGGCACGGCGAAGACGCCCGAGCAGGTCAAACAGCGCTGGGATGAAATCAAAGCCGAGGAGAAGAAGGAAAGGAACAAGCCTTCGGGATTGCTGGCCTCCGTCCCGCGTTCCCTGCCCGCACTGGTGGAAGCCGCGCAGCTCACCGGGCGCGCGGCAGGCGTCGGCTTCGACTGGGAGAACGCCGACCAGGTGCTCGAAAAGCTCAACGAGGAACTGAAGGAACTGGCGCAGGCGCGCGAGAGCGCCGGCCGTGACGAACTCGAAAACGAACTCGGCGACCTGCTTTTCGTGCTGGTCAACCTGGCTCGCTTTCTCGACGTGGATCCCGAGCAGGCGCTCCGGCGCACGAACCGCAAGTTCCGCGAGCGGTTCGCTCACATCGAGCGCAGGCTGGAAGAAAACGGCAAAACGCTCTCCGAGTCCTCGCTGGAGGAAATGGACGCGCTCTGGCGCGAGGCAAAGCGCAAGCAATGAGCGACATCTGCGTGCGGCAGTTGACGGCGCACGAGGAGTTTGAACGAGCCGTGCGCCTTCAACAGGAGATCTGGGGCTTCGCCTCGGTGGATCTTCTGCCCGTGCGCCTGTTCGTGGTGGCATCCAAAATCGGCGGGCGCGTGTTCGGGGCGTTCGATGGCGGCCGCATGGTGGCATTCTGCCTAGCAATTCCGGGCTTGAAACCCGGCGGCAAAAGCTATCTTCACAGCCATATGCTCGGCGTGCTGCCCGAATACAGGGACCGCGGCATCGGCCGGATGCTCAAGCTCGAACAGCGCAACGATGCGCTGGCGCGAGGTTTCGATCTGATCGAGTGGACGTTCGATCCGCTTGAGCTGCGGAACGCCCATTTCAATATCGAACGGCTGGGCGTGACCGTGAGGCGGTACGTTTTGAACCAGTACGGGACCACCACCAGCCCTTTGCACGGCGGGCTGCCGACCGATCGCTGTGTGGCGGAGTGGTGGATCCGGACGCCGTGGGTGGAAGCCGCGCTGGCGGGCCGTCACCCAAGACCGCCGGTGGAGGAGCGTATTGCCGTGCCCGTCGGCATCGACCTGCTGCGGCGCGCCGATCCCCGTCAGGCGCGCGAGATCCAGCGCGGGGTGAGCGAGCGGTTCCTGGATTGTTTCGCACGCGGGCTGACCGTCACCGGCTTCGAGAGATCGCAAGACGCGGGAACGTACTTGTTGGGGCCATGGGAATCCGCATAGACAGGATCATTTTGCGGCAGATCCGTATGCCGCTGGTTCACTTCTTCGAGACGAGCTTCGGCCGCACCACCGAACGGCAGATCGTGCTGGTGAAAGCGGTCGCGGGAGGCGTCTCCGGCTGGGGCGAGGTCACGGCGGGAGAGAACCCGTTCTACAACGAGGAGTGGACGGACTCGGCGTGGCTGATCTTGCGGAACTACGCCTGCCCGCGCGTGCTGGGGCGCGAACTGGAGAACGCCTGCGCGGTTGCGCCGCTGCTCGGCCACATTCGCGGCCATCGCATGGCGTTCGGCGGTTTGGAAGCGGCGGTGTGGGACCTGGAAGCCCGGCTGCTCGGCCTGCCGCTGTGGCGCCACATCGGGGGCGTGCGCCGCGAAATCCCCTGCGGCGCTTCCATCGGCATACAGGAGTCGATGCCCGCGCTGCTTGAAAAAATCGAAGCCGAGCTGGCCGCCGGTTATCAGCGCATCAAAATCAAGATCAAACCGGGATGGGACGTCGAGGTAGTGCGCGAGGTGCGGCGCGCCTTTCCTCAAATCCGGCTGATGGTGGACGCGAACTCGGCCTACCGGCTTTCGGACGCCGATCGCCTGCGCGCCCTCGACGACTATTACCTGATGATGATCGAGCAGCCGCTGGGCCATGACGACATCATCGATCATGCCGAACTGCAGGCCCGGCTTCAGACGCCAATTTGCCTCGACGAGTGTATCCGCTCGGCGCGCCACGCCGAGCAGGCCATCCGGCTGCGCGCGGGCAAAATCATCAACATCAAGCTGGGGCGCGTGGGCGGGTTCGCCGAAGCTCGCCGGGTGCACGACGCGGCGCGGGCCGCAGGCGTTCCGGTCTGGTGCGGAGGGATGCTGGAATCGGGCATCGGGCGGGCACACAACGTTGCCCTCTCGACGCTGCCGAATTTCATCCTGCCGGGCGATGTCTCCGCAAGCAAACGCTACTGGGCGCGGGACATCATCGAGCCGCCGATTGAGGTTACCCGGCAAGGGACCATTAAGGTGCCCGACGGGCCGGGCTTCGGCTACGCAATCGACATGGACTATCTCCGCAGCGTCACCGTCCGCGAAGAGGTTTTGGGCTGACTTCCGCGCAAAGCGCCATTAAAGGATTTGACAGCACCGGCCGCGGCGGCATACCTTCATAACATTCATGGAACCCTGGCAAAACCCCGTCAAGCGGAAACTATGTGAAGGCAAGCCCGTCGTGGGCGTCACCATAACCGTCAACAGCATCGAGGTGGCGGCGCAGGCCGCAACCATGGGATTCGATTTCCTATGGATCGAGATGGAGCACTCCCCGATCACGCTGGAGACGCTCCGCAATATGGTGCTGGCCACGCGGGCGCTCCCGGCCGTGCCCCTCGCGCGCGTCCCGGTCAACGAGGTGTGGACGGCCAAGCGCGTGCTCGACGCCGGTGCTTGCGGCGTTATTTTCCCGTTCACCAGCACACCGGAGCTCGCCCGCCAGGCTGCGGCGGCCTGCCGCTATCCACCCGCCGGGTGCCGCGGCTCGGGGCCCGGCCTCGCCATGTTTTCCTGGCCGGAGCCGGCCTATCACGATTCGGCCGACCGCAACGTGATGGTCATCGCCATCATCGAAGAGGCGCGCGCCGTGGAGTGCGTGGACGAGATTGCGGCCACCGAAGGGATTGACGCCCTGTTCATCGGAACCAGCGACTTGTCGTTTTCCCTGGGCTTGCGCGGGCGCCAGGACGACCCGTGCCTCGATGAGGCCATCGCCAGGGTGGTTGCCGCCGCGCAGCGGCACAATAAGCCCGTCGGCAGGCCGGCCCGCGACCCCGCCCGGCTCAAGGAATATATTGACCAGGGGTTTTTGCTTTTCCAGGCGCCCACGGAAACCCGTCTGATGGCCGCCGGCGCCGAAAAATATTTGGGCGCGCTGAAGTAGTGCGCGCCCAGCCCTCTGCCGGTCAATCCGTCAGGTGGAACGTGCCGACGAACGAACTGCGCTTCCCCGGGCTGCTCCACTTTGTGCCCAGCCCGTTGCCTTCAAACCGGTTCGCGAGCGTGTAGGCGGGCATCGCGTGGTCCACACGGGTCAACGGCGGGTAGAACGTCACCTCGTTGTGGCAGATGTCGTCCGCGCCCGTGATCGCCCGCGTTTCGATTCTCGCCACACCGGCGTTCACGACCGCCGTTGCGGTATGCGGGTTGTTGTCCCGCAGCTTGAAGGTGATCGGCTGGTATTCCACGCGAACGATGTGCTGAAGCAGATCGCCGCCCATCCGCTGCGCGAAGTTTTTCAGCGCCAGCCGCTGCTCCGGGTTGGCGCGCTCGTCGATGATCAGCACGGATTTCACCGGGTAAACCGTCTCGTCCACGCCCAGTGTTCCGCTCGCCTTCACCACTCCGACTACCGAAAGCCCATCCAGTGCGACGCCCTGCCAGACGCCTTTTTCAATGCTCCAGCCGAACACCGCAAGGTCGCCCACCTGGTTGGCCTCGCCGTTGGCGAAGCACGGTCCGGTGTAAACGTCGGCGGTCCGGGATTCCACGTAATCGCCTCGCAGGTTTGTGGCAGGAAGCGATCCCGCAAGGCTGAGAGCCGCGGCAGTAAGCGCAAGGCTAACTCCGCGTAACAGGTGTTTCATAGCCAGCCTCCTCTGAGTAATTCCTATTCTACACCCTCGCTCCGGACTCAGAGGACGCAGGCTCGCAGTTACAGCGCCTTGTAACAGCTACGCGCCGCGTTGCACTCGTATTTATCCACGAGCTGGCCGTCTGGCCCCAGCGCAAGCTGTGTTTTCAGGCACCAGAAGATGTGGTCGCTGCCTGTCGGGGTGTCCCGTTCGGCGTCGATGAACATCCCTTTCCAGCGCAGGTTTTCGCAGCGGTCCGCGCCGATGACGTGAAAGCCGGTCTTCTGCATCGTTATGTCCTCGCTTTGGCGGCTTCCTGCAGCGCGCGCTTCACCGCCACGCGCGCAAGCTGAACCTTGTAGGCGTTCATGCTGAGCGGCGTCGCTCCCTCCACGGCAGCGTTGGCCGCTTGTTCAATGGCCGTATCATCAAGCGCCTTCCCGGTGAGCACCTTTTCCGCCGCCGCCGCGTGCCACGGCGCCGGCGCCACGTGGCCCAGCACGATGCGCGCGCTAGCCACCCTGCTGCCCTGCATCCGCAGCGCCACGGACGCGGTTGCCAAAGGAAAGTCGAGCGCGGTCTTCTGCCGCACTTCGTAGGTCGCGTTTCGCACTCCCGCGGCAGGGGGCACGAGGATTTCCGTCAGGATCTCGTTCGGCGCCAGCACGTTCTCCCGGGCGTTTTCGCTTTCCGGCGTTACGAAGAATTTTTCGATTGGCAACTCGCGCGTGCCCGACGGAGAGACCAGATTCACGGTGGCTCCGAGCGCCACCAGCGGCGGTCCGAAACTCGACGCGCTGACGAAGTAGGCCGGCCCCCTGTTATTGAAGATGGCGTGATACCGGTTGTCGCCGTTGGGCACAAGGCTTTCTCCGTTCGGGCCCTTCGCGAACAATCCGAAGCCGAGCCGAAAGTACCAGCACCGCGGGCGCTGGCAGAGGTCGCCGCCGACGGTCCCCATGTTGCGCATCTGCGGGCTGGCAACCCCGCGCGCGGCGGCCGCCAGCGACGGGTACTCCTTGCGCACGTCGGCGTTCCGCAGCAGCTCTTCCAGGGTCACCAGCGCGCCGATCCGCAGGCCGGCCTCCGACTTCCTGATCCCCTCCAATTCCTTGATGCCCTTCAGGCTCACCACCCGCTTGGGCGTATGGATGTAGTCTTTCATCAGGCTCAGAAGGTCGGTGCCGCCGGCCAGGAGATTGGCGTCCTCCCAGTTGTTCCCGAGCAAACCAACCGCCTCCTGAACCGTTGCCGGATTCGCATACTCAAAGGCTTGCATCAGGCCCTCCCTTCCAGTGCGTTCAGCACTTTGTCGGGTGTCAGCGGAACCACCGGCACCCGCACTCCGACCGCGTTGGCCACCGCATTGGCTATAGCGGCTATCCCGCCCACTACCGGCGGCTCGCCGAGCCCGATCACGCCGCGCTTGTCATGCTCCGGCTCCATATTCAAGTGCACGATGATCTCGCCCACGTCGCCGATGCCCGGCAGCTTATAGAACTCCATGTTGGGGTTCAGCACACGGCCCGTGATCGAGTCCATGACGCGTTCCTCGAACAGTGCGCCGGCGATACTCAGCATGACGGCGCCGTAAACCTGGCTTTCCGCCGTTTTCGGATTGATGATGAGCCCGCAGTCCTGCACTGCGATCATGCGGTTCATCTTCACCAGGCCGGTCTCGGTATCCACCGATACGTCGGCGATCTGCACGCCGCCGGCGCCGCCGTTAATCAGCCCGCCCGGCCCGCGCTGCGCGTTCTCGCCCATCTCCTGGATCGTCTTCGTGCCAAGCTTTTTACACGCCGCCTGCCAGGTGATGCTTTTGGACGGATTGCCCTTCACCTGGATTTTTCCGTCAACGGCTTCCAGTTCGCCGGCCGGCGCGCCGAGCGAATCCGCGGCCACTTCATACAGCTTCGCCAGCGCGTTCATGGTCGATTTGCGGGTTGCCGCCGAGACGCCGCCCACTGTCGTCGAACCACCCGAGGCGCCCGAGGGCGGGTAGGCGTTCTCGCCGATGTTCACCTTGATGGCTCGCAGCGGCAGCCCCAGTGTCTCCGCCGCCACCATCGCGATCACCGTGCGGGTCCCGGTGCCCAGATCCTGGCTGCCGATTTCGACCTCCACCGATCCGTCCGGGTGAATCCGGGTGAGGCACTTGCTGGCGTGGCCCAGCCCGTACCACATGTTGAAGCCGATGCCCAGGCCGCGCTTTACGGGACCCGAGCCGGACTGCCCGCGCGGGCGCCACAGCTTTTTCCACTCAGCCAGTTCCGCCGCTTTTTGAAGCTGCGCGCGGTAAACTTCCGGGCCCGGGGCGCCAGCGTACTCCAGGTTCTTGTGGAAGAAATCCACCGGGTCCATGTTGAGTTTCGCCGCCAGGTCCTCCATCGCGGTGCAGGTCAGGTAGGAAAGCTGCGGGTTGTTCGGGGCGCGCCAGGCCCTCTGCGGCGCCGCGTTGATCGAAACCGAAGTGTGCGTCATCCGCTTGTTCGGCACGCCGCGGAAGACGTACGGCAGGTTGCCCGCCGGGAGGTTCGCCCCGCCGGGGCCGCCTGTGGCCCAGGATTCGGACTCCCATGCCGTCACCGTGCCGTCCCTTTTCCCCGCCAGCCTGATCTTCGCGAAGAAAGAGGGGCGGTTGCCCGCAATCTCGAGCTCTGTCGAGCGGTCGAGGAACAGTTTGACCGGCCGCCCGCCGCTTTTCCGGGAGAGCCGCGCGCAGGTTTCGCCAATACGGTCATGGCTGAACTTGCTGCCGAAACCGCCGCCCATCGCCTCCATGTGCGTGTGGACGTTGGCGGCCGGGACCTCCAGGACCTTGGCCAGATCCCCGCCAACGCCCGAAACGTTCTGGGTCGAGGGCCAGTAGTCGAACCGGTCCCCCTTCCACTCGATCACCTGGCCGTGGGCCTCCATGCAGCAGTGAGTCAGAACGGGGAGGCCGTAAAAGCCCTCCGAGACCGCGTCGGCTTCCTTGAAAGCCTGGTCCGGATCGCCGGACACCTGCTCTCCGCTTGCCTTGGCGCGGCTGCCCGCTTTCGCCAGGTCCCTCTCATCCACCAGGTGCGGGAGCACTTCGTAGACGACCTTGATCTTGCGGACCGCGTCCCTGGCCAGTTCCAGCGAAGTGGCCGCCACCGATGCCACCTCATATCCGGCGTACTGGATTTCCTCGCCCGGCTTGGCCATCAGATCGACGGCCATCACCCCCGGCGATTTCTCGGCGGCGCTGGTGTCGATGCTGGTGATTCGCGCGTGAGCGTGGGGGCAGGTGAGCAGCGCCCCGTAGAGCATGCCCGGCCGCTGCACGTCGTAGGCGTATTTGGCCCGCCCCGACGACTTGGCATACCCGTCAATGCGAGGTATGGGCTTGCCGATCACCCGGCGCTTCTCTTTCGCCGGCCAACTGTAGTCGAGGGTTTCAACCATTTGCCGCTCCTTTCATCTGTTTTGCGGCCTGAAGAACGGCTTTACGCAGGCCGATGTAGGTGCCGCAGCGGCATAGATTCCCGCCGAGGCCCTCCTTGACCTCCTCATAGGTGGGATTCGGATTCTGCTCCAGAAACGCCTTCGACGCCATGACGAATCCGGGCGTGCAGAACCCGCACTGCTGCGCGTCGTTTTCGACGAACGCGGTGATGAGCGGATGATATTTGTTGCCTGCCGAAAGGCCTTCGATCGTCTGGATGTCCTTCCCCTGCGCCTCGATCGCCAGCATATTGCACGCGTAGACAGCCTTGCCGCCGACGATCACCGTGCAGGCGCCGCACGATGCGCGGTCGCAGACCTTTTTCGCGCCGGTGTAATTCAGGTGATCGCGAAGCGCGTCCAAGAGCGTGACGCGCGGCTCCAGATTGAGGGTGTGCTGTTTACCGTTGACCCTGAGCGTGACCGGCGCCGGACCCGGCCCAACGATTTTCACTGCCGGCGCGGCCGCCGCTTCCGTCTCCAGGATGCCGGTCCCCGCCGCGACGCCGCTTCCCAACCCGACACCACGAATGAAGCCGCGGCGCGTAACCCCCGGCTCGGGTTTTTTCTTTTTCACAAGTGCCTCCTGATGTCTGTTGTCGGATCCCAGTGCGCTGTTCAGGAAAGGCGCTGGCCGGCCCCGGACCGACCTATCCCCGCGCGGCGCGCCAACCAGCGGCTTTCGGGCGCACAACGGCTATATATACTTCACCAGCCCAAATTTCGATGTTCTGAATATAACAGAGAACGGCGCCAAAGGAGAGGGCCGCGAGAGGCATTTTACATTCGGCGGCAGTCCCGGGAAGGCAAATCTCTCACCTCCCCCGGACTGCGAAGGCTCAAGGATGTGGGCGCGAGGTTCTTAGGCGGGGAAACCGTTCAGAGTGATGAAGAAGCGATGCAGGCGGGCAAACAGAGGACCAAACCATCATTCCTTGAGCCTTTTCTCGATGTCATCACGCTTTCGAAAAGGCAATTGCCTCACCAAACGTAACATTCTGAAAAGACTCGACTAAATCCCCTGCGCATCACGAACTCCGGGCAAAAATTTCACCATCAAGGGTCAGCCCATGCAATTTGGTACCAGCTTAGCTGTGCAAAACAAAAGGGCGCGGCCGGAACCGCGCCCTTCCAATCCGAAAATCCCAGGCCTCTACTGCACGGCCGGCAGCGGGCTCGGCGGCCGCGAAACTCTTCCCTTCTCCGCCTCCTCAATCGAGATGTTGTAAGTTTCAAGCGTGCGCCCCACTGCCTGGTCGAGCTGCACCTTGGCCTTCGCGTAGGCGGCCTCGGCCGCCACTTCCTGCGAGCGCGCCTGCGCCAGGTCGCGCTGGTACTGGATCACGAAAAAGATTGTCGAGGCGCCGAGAGCGTATTTCTTCTGCTCGGCGTCCACGGTCTGCTCCGCCAGTTCCCGCGCCTTGACCGCGGCCTGGTATGCGGCCCTGGCCTGCTGCAACGCGATCAGCGCATTCCTCACATCCAGGCGGATCGAGTTAATCAGGCGCTGCTGCCTGAGCTCCGCCTGCCGCAGGTTCACCTGGTCCATCACCATGTCCGCCTTAGCCGCCCGGTTCTGTAACGGCACGCTCAACTGGAACTGGATCGAGTAGTCCGGGAAATTGCGCCGGAAGAGCTGGCCGAATGCGGTCCCCACTCCCCCGATGAAGAACGGATCGCCGCCAACGCCGCGCTGAAACTGGCTCGGATCAATTCCCGGAATGTTCGGAACCGGTACTGTATTGAGCTGGCCGGCCAGAGCGTTGTTCTGGAAGGACGCCTGGATGTCGAGCGATGGCAGAAGCTGGCTTTTGGTACCCGCGAGCCCGATCTTCGTGCTCTCGATACTGATGCGGTTCTGCGACAGCTCAGGACGGTTCTCCAGCGCCTGCGCCACCAGGTCCTGCACCGGTTCGATCTGCTCCTCCTCCGGTACCGTGATCCGGTCCGTCGGGATAATATGCGCCTCGGCGATGGTCGGGCTGGCCACGCCGGTGCGGCTCAGCGCGTTCTTCAGCGCCGTCTCCTGCTGGAGTAACTGCGTCTGCGCGTTCACCAAAGCCTGCTGGTTGGAAGCGACCTCGGCCTCGGCGCGCACGATCTCAATCGGCGCCAGAGTCCCGATCTCTACCTGCTTCTTATTGTCCTCATATAGTTTTTTCGAGAGCTCCAGAGCCTGCTGCCTCACCTTCACGTTCTCGTGGTAGGTCACCAGGTCCCAGTACCCGGCGATGACCTGCGTAACCGTCGCGATCACCTGCTGTCTGAAGGCCAGGTCCGACATTCTCCTTTGGTTCTGCGCGATCCGGATGTACCGGTTGTTCACCGCCAGCCCGAATCCCTGAAGCAGCCGCTGGGAGATCGTGAGGTCCAGGTTCGCATTCGTGTAGGGATTGTAATCGTTGCGGAATGCATTGGTTTTGACGTTGCTGTTGCTCCAGCCCATCTGAACAGACGTACCGGTCAAGAACGCCTTCTGGAAGCCGGCGCTGAAACTCCTGTTGCTGACTACCAGGGAGTTCGTTCCGGTGGTGAAGGAGTTGGTCTGCGGCGATGTCCGGTGTCCCGCGCCGCCGGCCACGTAAAACGATGGATCCAAATTTGGAACGGACGTGCCGGTCGCTGTGATAATGGTGCCGCCCGCGCTTCCGCTAGAAGAAACCGACGCGCCGCCGCCCCCGCCGGTCCCGCCGCCCATGCCGGTCACTTGCGAAAGAATATTTGTGGTCACGGTCTGTACGCTCGTCGGCACGCCGCGCAGCGGACCCCCGGCCTTCGCGCGCAGCAGGCTGGCTTCGGCGTTAATGGGGTCGTAGCGGCTGATCGCAATATCCAGGTTGTTTTCGAGCGCCAGCGCGATGGCGTCCTGAAGCGACAGGTAAATATTTCCACCGCGCAAGAGCTGCTCCAACCGGCCCGAGTTCGACAAATCGATCGGCGGCAACTCTCTGAACTTGTAAGGGCTGAACAGCCCACCGCCGCTCTCTCTTAGGCCCGGGACTTGCGCGCCCGCAAGCGGGGTCAGAAGCAGGAAGACACAAATTACCGCAATCCCGCGTTGTATACAGTTCATCGAGTCACACCTCTATGCACGATCAAATTCATCAAGCAACTAAGACGGTACTCTGTCTCGTTCTGTTCCCTGAATATGCTATGGTATCGCACCGGGTGAGCGGACCTTCGGCGTTCCGGCCGCGCGTGCTGATATAATCCTCCGGTCTGTTGCAGTCAAAGCTCAGTCTGGAGATCATTTGAATGGCTACTAGCGTTCCCCCCGGCGGCGTTCCGCCGGCCAAGAAGAAAAGTCCCCTCGTCTACGTCCTGATCGGCTGCGGCGGCGTCATCGTCCTTGCCGGCATCCTCGTGGTCGTCGCCGTCTCCTTCGGGCTGTATAAGGCCAAGCAGGCCGGGATCGATCCGGAATTGATTAAGAAAAACCCGGCCGTCGCCGCGGTCAAGATGGCGGTTGCAGCCAACCCGGATGCCGAACTCGTCTCCATCGACGAAGACCGCGGCATCGTCACCGTCCGCGACAAGAAGACGGGGAAAACCGTCACCATGAACTTCGAAGACATCAGGGAAGGCAGGATCAGCTTCGAGGGAGAAGGAGAAGAGGGCGAAACCGTCACCGCGACGGTGGGCGCAGGCAAGCCCGCCAATTTGCCGTCCTGGTTTCCGTCCTATCCAGGCGCAACGCCTCAGGCGAGCTTCGCCGTCCAGGGCAAGGAAGGCGACTCCGCACACTTTCATTTCACTACCGAGGATTCCGCCGCCCAGGTGTTTCAGTTTTATGAAGCCGGCCTCAAACAGGCCGGTTTGACCGTTGAGGCTTCCGGCGGCGACAACGGCGGCCTGATCACCGCCGTGGACGCGGCCCGGGAGAGGCAAGCGACAGTCCACGTGACGTCCGCCGGTGGGGTAACCAATGTCACCGGCAGTTTTAAAAACAAGAATTAAGGTAATTTAAGTTAAAAACAGAAGAAGCCCCGGGCTTGGGAACTCGGGGCTTCACTCAGAGGGGCTGGCGACGGGCTGGGCCCCGTCGCCGGGGATGCTAAATAAGTCGATGAGACTTATTATTTGCCCTATACAGATGCAATTCCCGGTCCAAATCTCCGGAGCTTGATAATCAACCCATCAGCCTCCGGTTGGGCCCTGTTGCCACCCCCTGCGTGGGCATTTTGGCCCACCCAACCCCTTTTTTCACCCACCCCGCGCCTCAGCGCCGGCCTGCCCCGACAGTGTATATTTTTGTCATGCGCTATTTGTTCGTTCTGATTTCGATTTCGCTCTTACCAGTTGTCGCGCAGGACAAGAAAGCGCCGGACAAACTGACTTTCACTGCAAAGACGGGCAATGTTACCTACGACCACGCCGCCCACTCCAAGCGGGTCAACGACGACTGCAAGGTCTGTCACGACAAGCTGTTCCCGCAGTCGGCGACCGCGCCGCTGAACTACAAGTCCGCGATGCACAGACCTGCTGAAACCAAGCAGATCTCCTGCGGTTTCTGCCACCGGCCCGGCGGCACCGCGTTCGAGAGCAAAGGCAACTGCAACAAGTGCCACGTCCGCGGCTCTAAGTAAAGCTGAGTCTCTCACCGCCTGAGGCCTGGGATTAAGATAGTTTTAAGACCGAACTCGGAGGGAAACCATGGCCAAGGTAGTCAATTGCAGACAGGTGGGCGTCGATTGCGATTTCGAAGCCCGCGGTGAGACTGAGCAGGAAGTCCTCGATCGATGCGCGGAGCACGCGCGCGCGGCTCACGGCATGCAGGAAATCCCCCCGGATCTGATCGAGAAAGTACGCAATGCGATCCGGGAGGAGCCTTCCGGCCGCTAAAGCCCGCGCGCGAGCGTCTTACGGGACGTTCCTGATCACGGCAAGATCGCCGTTCGCCGCCGCCTGAAGCACGGGCCCCATATAGTCGTCCACCATCTCCGCGGTGAGGGGCACCGGCATGTTTTCCAGCTTCATCCGAAGCTGGGGGTTTTTGGCTGCGGTGAGCGCACGTTCGATGTGGGCGCCGGTGAATCCCGGGACGTCGCCGAGCGTCGCCGGCAGGCCCAGGCTTCGGATGAAGCCGATCAACGCTTCGGCAACCGCCACGCCGAGGTCGCGTCCCAAAAGTTGAATGATCGACCGCTTCGCCACGCCGGTTTCTTCGCAGATCCGCGCAACAAGCCGCAGCGGCTCCTGGATCGCGGGAGCGAAGAACACCGTATAGTACGGGTTCATCAGGGCGCAGGCCCGGCCGTGGGACAGGATATCGATCAGCGAGAAGCTGGTGAGGTGCGCGCCGTTGGTGCCGCCGAGCATGATCGAGTATGCGCCGAGGTCGGTCGCCAGGCCCAGGGCTTCGCGTCCCGTACGGTCGGCCGGGTTCGCCATGACCTTGGGGAGATACTCGAGCACCATCCGGATTCCCGCCACGGCTACATCGGCGATCAAGGGGTAATTGGGCTTTCCGGCCGCGCCGTAGAGCACCTCCAGGCAGTGGGAAACGCCGTCGAGCGCGCCATCGGCGGTCAACGACGGCGGGGCGCTGAGCGTTACGCCGTAGTCGAACAGCGCGCGCGGGGGCACGATCGCGTCATCCACGATCAGCTTCTTCTGTCCGGTGGCGAGGTCAGTGATGTTGGAATACTTCGTCAGGTGAGCGCCGGAGCTGGCCGCGGTCTGTATGGCCAGGTGCGGGATCAGCTTCGAGCCGGTGGCGGCGAGCTTGGCTGTCACCAGCCCGGTGCCGAAGTACTCCTCCACCGTGCCGCCGATGCTGCCCAACACCGCGGCGGCCTTGGCGGCGTCGATCGTGCTTCCGCCCCCGAAACTGACCACAACGCCGGGAGCGGCGGCGCGCACAGCCTCGGTAATTCGCGCCAGGTCCTCGCGCGGCGCGTTCGGAGCCGCCCCGTCGATCTCGCCGCAGATCTCAAGCCCCGCCGCGGAGAGCGATGAGCGGATGCACGCGGCATGGGATTCCGAGCCGGGGAACCGGTCGCAAACAAACAGGACTTTTTTCCCAAGCGAGGCAGCCAGGGGTCCGGCCTGCGGCAGGACGCCGTATCCGTAAACGTACTGGCTGCCTTTAAATTCGTGCAGAAGACGCCGTGCGTTGTCGAATCGCTCCATCTCAGGAACAGTTCACCATTCTTCGATGGGGATTGGCAACTGATGGCGCACTACCCGCGCTCGATCTGTACCAGTTCGGGCTGGTCCGGCTCCTTCAATACGTGCTTGCGGTAGAGCCTCGCCATGCGCGCGTCTTCCTGCGCCTGGCGCAGGCGTTCGTCGCGGGCGCGCGCCTTCTCCTCTCGCGCCGTCTTGGCGATCCCGAGCGCGTCCAGGTCGTGCTGCTCCTCGACGGTCACCAACTCATCGCGCAGCACGAGACTGTGCTCGGTGGTCTCCAGGTTCACGCATTTGCCGCCCGCGAAGATTTCGTGCCGCCCGCGCTCCTGATACCACTTGGTCAGAGTGGCGGTCATGTGCATCTTCTCGACGATGTTTCGCCAGCCCATACCCGTGTTGTAGGCGCAGAAGGAGATTTCTCCCTCCTGGGTGGCGTAGGGAATGATGCACTGCTCGGTGCGCCGGAAGTCGTAGGTGTACAGGTCCTGGAACCACATGCCGGCGATGAACAGGAAGTTCCAGCGGTCGCGGCGGCGCTTCTCGATATCCTCGTGCGTGCGGTCGCCCGACACCTTTCCGTAATCGCGCCCGGTCGCCCCGAAGGTCTTATCGAACTTCTTCAGCAGGTCAACAATGCGGAAGTGACGCGGCGCCTGGAACGGATCGTAGTTCTTCATCAACGCCAGCGCCATACCAATAATGGAGAGGAACTTGCCGCGCGCGGCGTCGTTGATCGCGGCCACGTCCCTGGCAAGCTGGTCGGCGTGCAGGAACGCGGTAACGGGAACCGCTTCGCGCGTCTCCTTGTCCACCATAATCGCCATGCCGACCCCGCAATTCGGATGGCACCCGCAGCTCAGCGTGCCCCAGTCGTAGCTCGGCCCGTGCACCAGGTCGCCCCAGTCGGAGAATGTGCTGATGAAGGAAATCGGGAACCAGTCCCGCGCCGGTTCGCCGAGCCCGGTCTGTTTCTTCACGTCGTGCGCCAGGTGCGAGAGCGTGTAGCGCTGCGCCTTCCGCCGCTCGTCGGTGATGGCCTCGTCGCGTCCCGTGAAGGAAACCGGCTGGAACGAGCAAAACGCGATCTTCTTCGGGTTGTCGAGCGCGAACTGGATGATGCGGCCCACCTGCTCGTTGTTGATGCCGTTCACGATGGTGGTCACCGGCACGATGTCCACGCCCGCGTTGTGGAGGTTTTCGATCGCGCGCAGTTTCACGTCAAACAGGTTGCCCACCTTGCGATGCGAGTTGGCGGCGTTGCCAATGCCGTCGAACTGCAAGTACGCGTAGCGCAAACCCGCGTCGGCCGCCCGCTTGCAGAAATCGAAGCTCTTGGCGAACTCGATTCCGTTTGTGGCCGCCTGCACGCTGTTGTAGCCCACCTTGCGGGCGTAGGCGATGGCATCGATGAAATAGGGAGACAAGGTCGGCTCGCCGCCTGAGAACTGCACGGACAACTGCCGCCGCGGCTTGATGGAGATCGCGTTGTCGAGCAGCGTTTTGATCTCCTCCCAGGTGAGCTCGTGGACGAAGCCCACCTGGTTGGCGTCCATGAAGCACGGATCGCACATCATGTTGCAGCGGTTTGTCAGGTCGATGGTGAGCACCGCCCCGCGCCCATACTTGACGGTGCTCGGCCCGTGGCGGTGCAGCCCCTCGTCATTGTGGGCAGGTATGTCCCGGCCCGGAAACATCCTCTCCACGTGCGCGGAGAACTCGGGATCGATCGACAGGACGTCCTCGAAGCGGCCGTGCCGCGGACATTCCTTCTCCATCATGATCCGGTCGCCGCGCTGGACGATTCGGGCCTTGATCATCCCCGGCCGCCCCTCTATCAATTCGCGCAGCGGCCGTTTGCCCTCGAGCACTTCCTGGCGGATTTCCGGGACGCACTTCGGGCACAGGGAGTCGGTTTCCCGCGGCCAGCCGAGCGGCGGTTTGGATTTCTCCCACGACTTCAGCAGCGGCCTGTCGGACCACTTCGGCGTGAACGACGGATTACGCCGGATCCGGTTCAGGCGTTCAAAAACGAACCATGCGCCGCGTGCTGCATAAGTGGCGGCTTTCTCAGCATATTTGATCGGTTGGTGCATCCTTGCCCCTCGAAGCTCCAGATTATCCGGGGACCATCCCCAGGGCCACCGGAAACAATCAAACCGCGCAAAATCCACACTCTACGGAGCCAAAAGGGAGTTGAAAAAGGTCACACCCCGGCAGAGAAACCGGGAGGCAGGAGCCAGGATGCAGGCCGCCGGGCCAGGGAGATTCAGGCGTACTGCTCTTCGCGGATTTCCGAAAGACTGCGGCTGAGCGCCTCGGCCGTGACGGGTTTTTGCAGCGCCGCCAAGCCAGGACCCAACAGGCCCCAGTACATGATCTCCGCGTCCGTGTAGCCGGACATGTAGATCACGCGCATCTCCGGCTTGAACAGGGCGGCGTGTTCGGCCAATTCGCGGCCGCTCATTTCCTGCATCACAACGTCGGTCAGCATGATCTCGATGGGCCCGGGATACCGCCGCAGGAGCAGCAGCGCTCCCCCGGCGGACGGCGCTTCGAGCACCTCGTACCCCAGATCTTCGAGCATGGGTTTGAGCGCGCGCCGGCTCTCCTCGCATTCTTCGACCACCAGTGCGGTCCTGGTTTCCGGCGTCCGCGCCGGCATATCCGCCGGCTCCTTGCTCGCCGGGCGGAATCCGGTGGAAGCGAGCTCGTCGGTCAGTTGCGATACGAGGGTGGCAGTTTTGAGAATCTCCTCGTGAGTTTCGGAATCTTGCGGCGCCCAGCAGCTGAACCCGTGGGCCAAGCGTCCGGCCAGACGCTCTATCCTATCCATCACGCTCCTCCCCTGATGGGCGAACACACGCGCTCTTTTAAGCCAGGCGCGTTTTTTTCGTACATTAAATGACGAACACGCCCTGCTTGGAGGTAACAGATTTTAGGGTCCTTTTTTCTAGTGACGGCGCGCCGGGTTTCCGGGCCTGCGCGAGCCCCGGCCTGCTCTCTTTAAGTTGCTGAAAGTTCGTGGTATTGACTAGGATGAAAAGTTACCATGCTTCGGTTCGAGACGGCTGGGGAATCCCACGGAGAGTGTCTGGTGGCGACGGTTGCGGGCCTGCCCGCAGGCATTCCCGTCTCGTCAGCAGCCGTGGACCGCGAGCTTTGGCGCAGGCAGCAGGGCTACGGGCGCGGCGGGCGGATGAAGATCGAGGTGGACCACGCCGAGATCGTCTCGGGCGTACGCCACTCGCAGACCATCGGGGCGCCCGTGGCCATTCTCATACGCAACCGGGACTGGCAGAACTGGACCGAGGCGCTGCCGGTGGAAAACTTCGAGGGCGCGGAGGAGAAGAAGCGGGCAGTAACGCGCCCGCGCCCCGGCCACGCCGATCTCGCCGGCGCGATCAAGCATGATTTCCGCGACGCGCGCTACATCCTGGAGCGGGCGAGCGCGCGGGAAACCGCAGCGCGCGTTGCGGCGGGCGCCCTGGCCAAAGCTTTCCTTGCGCAGTTCGGCATCGGTGTTTTGAGTCACGTTGTGGCGGTCGGCCCCGTGCGCCTGGAGCGGCGCGCGTGTTGGGAGGAGATCAAGGCGCTCAGCGAGCGGGACGAAATCCTGCTCGGCTGCGTAGACGCCGAAACCGAGCAGCGGATGAAGGCCGTCGTGGACGAGGCCTACCGCACCGCCGACACCGTGGGCGGCGTCTTCGAAGTCATCGCTCACAACGTGCCGCCCGGCCTGGGGTCGCATGCTTCCTGGGACACGCGGCTGGACGGCCGCCTCGCGCAGGCACTCGTCTCGATACAGGCCGTGAAAGGAGTCGAGATCGGCGACGCTGCGCAGGCCGCTTCCGAATTCGGCTCGCGCGTGCAGGATACGATCCGTTACGATGCCGAAGGGCGCCGCTTCACGCGCGGTTCCAACCGCGCCGGCGGCCTGGAGGGAGGCATCACCAATGGCGAGGACGTGGTGGTTCGCGGCCTGCTGAAGCCGATCTCGACGCTGCGCAGGCCCCTGGAATCGGTCGACATCACGACCCGCCAGCCGGCGCTCGCGTCCTATGAGCGCAGCGACGTGTGCGTGGTCCCGGCGGCGGGGGTCGTCGGCGAGGCGATGGTCGCCCTGGTGCTTGCCCAGGCGTTTCTCGAGAAATTCGGAGGCGACTCGCTGCGCGAAACGCGGCGCAACTTTGAAGCTTATCTCGAGCAAGTGAGAGATTTCTGATGATTTACCCGATTGTTAAGTACGGCGATCCCGTTCTGGAGACCCCGGCGGAAACCGTAACCGAGTTTGACACCCCCGAGCTGAACAAACTGCTCGAGGACATGTTCGAATCGATGTACGCCGCCAAGGGAGTGGGGCTTGCGGCGCCGCAGATCGGCATCTCGCGCCGCATCGCCGTGATTGATACGTCGGTTGGCGAGGACCCGGCGAAGCGCCTGGTGCTCATCAATCCGGAGATCGTCGGCTGCGAAGGCGGCCAGGTAGAAGAGGAGGGCTGCCTCAGCCTTCCCGGTTTCCGCGAACCCGTGAAGCGGCCCAAGCGCGTCACCGTGCGCGCCCGGAACGCCAAGGGCGAGGAGTTTGAGCTGACGGGCGAGGACCTGCTGGCCCGCGCCTTCCTCCACGAGACCGACCACCTCAACGGCAAGCTCTATATCAATCACATCAGCGTACTCAAGCGCGATCTCATCCGGCGCAAGGTACGCAAGCTGATCAAAGCGGGCGAGTGGACCTAGCGCGTGCGGATAGTCTTTCTGGGCACTCCCGAGTTTGCCGTTCCTACGCTTGAAGAGACCGTGAAGGCGGGGCACGAGGTCACCGCTGCAATCACGCAGCCCGACCGCCCGAAGGGCCGCAGCCGCGCGCTCGCCGAGCCGCCCGTGAAACAGGCCGCGCGGAGACTGGGGATCCCCGTACACCAGCCGGAGCGGATTCGCACGCCGGAGTTTGTGGAGTTCCTCAAGGGGCTCGGCGCGGGCGCCGGAGTGATGGTGGGCTACGGCAAAATTATTCCCCAGGCAGTCATCGACGTTTTCCCGCACGGGATCATCAACGTTCACGCCTCGCTGCTGCCGAAGTACCGCGGGGCGGCGCCAATTCAGTGGGCCATCGCAAACGGGGAAACGCGCACCGGAGTCACCACCATGAGGATCGACGCGGGGCTCGATACGGGCGACATCCTGCTCCAGCGCGAAACCGAGATCGGGCCGGAGGAGACCGCCCCGGAGCTGAGCCCGCGCCTGGCGCGCATGGGAGCCGAAGTGCTTGTGGAAACGCTGCTGCGGGTCGAGGACGGCACCATCGTGCCGCAGCCGCAAGATTCCACGCAGGCAAGCCTGGCTCCAATCCTCAAGAAGGAAGACGGCCGCATCGACTGGACGCGGCCGGCAAGCGAGATCCACAATCGCATTCGCGGCTTCCAGCTCTGGCCCGGATGCTACACGCAATTTCGGTTCCGCCAAATGCAAATCTGGCGGGCGCGCCCCGGCGGCGAGGCCAAGGGCGCGCCGGGATCGCTCGCTGTGCGGAACAAGCGTTTGTTCGTGGCGTGCGGCGCGAATACGTCGCTCGAACTTTTGGAAATCCAAGTCGAGGGTAAGAGGCGGATGACGGCGGTTGACTTCCTGAACGGTTATCGATTAAGCGACAATGATGTCCTGGAGATGAGCCAGTGAAACTTCCGGCCGGGTATCGATACGCGTCCACCTACGCAGGGATTCGAAAGGAGAAGAGGGACGACCTGGCGCTGATCCTGTCTGAACGGCCCGCGTCCGCCGCGGGAATGTTTACGCGCAACCGCGTTAAGGCCGCTCCGGTGCTGCTTGCCCAGGAGCACCTGCGCGCGTCGCGCGGTATCGCCCGCGCCATTCTTGTGAATGCGGGCAACGCCAACTGCGCTACGCGCACGGGGATGCGAACGGCGCTCGCTTCGTGCCGCGCGGTAGCGAAACTGCTGAAGGCGCGGACAACGGAAATCCTGCCCGCTTCCACCGGCGTCATCGGCGTGGATCTCGATCCCGCGCTCATCACCAATGCCCTGCCCCGCCTTTTCGACCGCTTGTCCGAGGACGGTTTCGCGGATGCCGCGCGAGCGATTCTCACCACCGACACGGTCCCGAAGATGGCCTTCGGCGAAGTGCCGCTTCGCAACGGGACCGTTCACATCGCCGGGATGACCAAGGGCAGCGGCATGATTCACCCGCAGATGGCCACGACGCTCGGCTTCGTCGTGACCGACGCGGCGCTGCCTCCGCAAGCGCTCCGGCCGATGCTCGCCGCCGCGGTAGAGCGGAGCTACCACCGGCTTTCGGTCGACGGCGACACCTCCACTAACGACACCGTCATTCTGCTGGCCAACGGCGCTTCCGGCCTGAAGCTCAACGAGAAGGAACGCCTCGTGTTCCAGGAAGTGCTGTGCTGGGTTATGGAGGATCTCGCCGAGAAAATCGCGCGCGACGGCGAGGGCGCGCGCAAGCTCGTTACGATTCACGTCGTGGGCGCCGAGGACGACGAAAAGGCCACTCGCATCGCGCGGGCGATCGCAAATTCGCCGCTGGTGAAGACGGCCATCGCCGGGTCCGACCCGAACTGGGGGCGCATTCTCTCCGCCGCCGGCAATTCCGGCGTCGAGTTCGATCCCTCCAAGGTCGATATTTACCTGCAGCGCGTGCGTGTCTGCTCCAAGGGCGTGGGCGTCAAATTCTCCGAGCGCGACCTGAAGCAGAAGCTGGACGCGCAGGAATGCCTGATCCGCTTTGTGCTGAACGGCAGCGGAAAGGGCGAGACGCGTTTCTGGTCCTGCGATCTCACGGAAAAATACATCGACATTAACGCCAGCTACCGCACCTGAAGGGCGCGTCGCGCGTTCTTACTGGCAGCCATTCACGCAGTTTTCTGCGCGGGCCGGATTTCTGCATCTGGGTATGGGTACCAGGCCACTAGCTGCAAACCGCCTAACAGCTCAGCTACTTACCCAGTGCGCCGCCGGGCTGAGTAAGCGCTTACCATGTGGGCGCTCGTTACCTGTTTCCGCTAGTACTTTCCGGGCTACTGGCCAACGGCGGAAGGCTTGTCCGACTTAGGACCGGTACTCAGGCGGGAACAAGCGCCTCCCCCTTCAGGAGGAAACCAGCGCTCGAACAATTCCAGGCGCCGCCGCAGCCATGCCGGGGGGAAGATGCTCCGGTCCCACTCGCACGCCGACATCGTGCCAGAGCGCGTGGACGTATTCCGCCAGCGTGCCGGCAAACGCCGCGCCCGCGTACCGCAGCAGACGCCTCGAACTGCGCGCCAATGCCCGGCTCGAAAAAAGGCGCCGCTTTTCTTCAAGCGCCTCCTCGTCGATTTCGCCCTCGACGTTTGACCGGATTTCCGCGTCCAGCAGTCTCAGCCAGGCCGATGATTCTTCCGGCGCAAGCGCTTCCCACGCAGCTTGCCCCAGGCAGACGAGCAACTCGAGCGCCACGTCGTGAGGTTCCGCCTCCCCGGCGGCAAGTTCCACCTCGATCCGGCCGCTGCCCGCTCTCCAGCGCGAAACCGTTTGGAGCGGCTCCAAAGCCGGCCTCAGGATAACCAGGCACGCGCCAGTCGCGACACCAGGCTTGACGGCACGGAATCGAGCGCCGGGCGGACATACTCGCGCACCGTCTCGGGTGAACCCGAATAATCGATGACTTCGGCCCACGTAATCATAGAATCCTAAGTGAGCCCGCGGCCGCCTCTTCCCAGCGTACGGCATCCTCCCGACTAACTTCCTGCACACATCACAGCACAACCTTGTTCACATCAGCTATAATTAATCGGACTCTGAAGTTTTAAGCTGTACAACTTTAGGAGCAAAGGAGACCTCTGGAAAATGCCCCGTGGGACAAAGATCGATCCCGCATTACTCCAAGCGGCTCTGGAAGGTCTCGAACACCGGTTAGCCGACACAAACGAGAAGATAGCCGAAATCAAAAGGCTTCTCCGAACCGGAGATTCGATACCAACTTCAGCTGCGAAAGACATAGTCAAAAGCCGGCCGAGAAGGAAGATGAGCGCCGCGGCGAGAAAGAGAATCGCGGAAGCGCAGCGCAAACGCTGGGCGGAGTTCCGCGCAAGAGCCGCCGCTAAGGCGGCAAAGAAAGGCCGCAAGACAGCTT
Source organism: Rhodospirillales bacterium (assembly GCA_050261015.1). Lineage (GTDB taxonomy): Bacteria > Acidobacteriota > Terriglobia > Bryobacterales > Bryobacteraceae > Fen-330. The sequence continues at coordinate 70,950 of JBLNCW010000035.1, forward strand.
CAGCCACGGAGGCGGCATAAGACTACTGCGGGGCCGGGCAAACCCACCGGCCCCGCGCAGCGTAGAGTCATTAACATAAAATCAAACCTGGCAGGACCGGGCATGGCCGGCGCGGAAAGAACACTTCACGGCGATTCGAGTGCCGGTAAATCCGTACGGAGTGCCCGCCTGCTTTGGACAGCGCTGGAACAGCGCCGGCCCGAAATTTCGCTGTGTGCGTGCCGGTGGCGGCTTAGCGACTGACCGCCTGGCGTTTCAAAGGAGGGTTTTGATGCGCCGTGTTCTTGTGTTGCTGATATGCGCCGCCGCACTGGCCGCGCAGGAAGGTTTTTACGAATTCTCGATCCAGCAGGACCGGCTCGGCGGCGCTCCCGATTTCAGCTTCCTGAACCGGCCCATCGAACCGGCCGATCGCCTGTTTGTCCGCGACGGCCACTTCTTCCGGGTTGGGCGCGACCTCAAACCGAATACCGCCGATGACGAGCGGGTTCGCCTGTTCGGCGTCAACCTGGCCTTTGGCGCGAATTTCCCCGAGAAAGCCGACGCCGTCCGGCTGGCGAAACGTTTCCGCCGGCTGGGCGTCAACCTGGTTCGCCTGCATCACATGGATAGCTCGCCGGATGCCAGCCCGGAGACCTGCCGCAGCATTCTGACCACCGGGCCATATCCGACGCTGAATCCCATAGCGGTGCGCCGGCTGCGCGCTTTCATCGCCGCGATGCGGGCGGAGGGTGTCTATATCAACCTCAACCTGCACGTCGGATACAGGTTCCGGCCCGACGTGGACCGGGTGCCCGATGTCGAGGGCGGAATCCCCACGCAGAGCAAGCCGCTTCACATCTTTTTCCCGCGCATGGTGGAGCTGCAGAAGGTATTCACCACGAAGGTGCTGGAAGCGCTGGCGCTGAAGGACGACCCGGTTCTCGCGATGGTGGAGATCAATAACGAAACCTCCCTGCTGGAATCGTGGCAGAGGGGCAATCTGGAACGCCGGGCGCTGGGCGAGTACGGAGTGGAACTGCGCAGGCAGTGGAATGCGTTTCTGAAGGCCAAATACGGCACTGAGGAGGCGGTGAGCCGGGCGTGGAGCGCGGCGCCGGGCGGGAGCCTCGAGTCCGGTACGGTTCCTATTGTCACAATCGAGCAGAAGGAACCCGTCGCCAGGGTCAACGACTGGCTGCTCTTCCTGGTGGACCGCGACCGTTTCTATTTGAAAGAGATGCTGGCGGCGGTTCGAGCCGGCACGAACGCCCTCGTACCGGTCACGGGCACGCAGGTCAACTACAGCGGCCTGCTGCACTACGATTCCCACCAGGACATGGACTACCAGGACAGCCACTTCTATATCGACCACTACAATTTCCCGAACCGTTCCTGGGATGGCCGGGACTGGCGCATCCGCGACGCCTCCGCGGTGGGTACGGGACTAACGCAGTTTCTGAACATGGCCGCGGCGCGCGAATACAACCGCCCTTACACGGTCAGCGAATTCAACCAGAACTGGCCGAACCGGCACGCCGCAGAGATCGATCCGGCGCTGGCGGTGTTCGCCGCTTTCCAGAACTGGGATTCCATCATGCACTTTGCCTACTCGCACGGGCGCGAGTGGGAGCGGATGACGCCAAGCGGTTTCGACCTCAACGGTGATTGGACAAAGTACCCCGGTTTCGGGCAGGCGGCCTGGCTTTTCCGCACGGCCGCGATTAAGCCGGGCGAGAAGCTCATCCGCGTTGCGGCGCCGCTGGAGGCGCGGCTGCAAGCGGCGCGGGAGCGCAGGATCGGCAACATCGCGGGAAGTCTCCAGGCGGCGGCCGGCTACGACCCGGCCGTTGCGTTCCTCCACCGGGTGGCGGTAACACGGGATGGCGGCGAGACGCCGCAGTTAAAGGTGGCGCCACCCTACCGCGCGGATACGGGCCAGCTTGTGTACGACCCGGACAAGAGGCTGCTCTCGGTGGCGGCGCCCGCCGTGGCTGGTGTTTTCGGTTTTCTGGGAACGAACAAGGCAGCGGCGGGAGACCTCGAAGTGACGCTGGCGCCCGGTTCCCGCGGGTTCGCGGCCATTCTGGTGACGGCGCTCGATGGCAAACCGATCCGCGCGTCGCGCCGCATGCTGCTCACCAATCCCGGTTACACGCTTTCCAGTTTGCCGGGCAGCCCGCCGCGCCCGCAGAAACTCATCCCCTACCAGGGCGCGCAGGACTGGTGGACGCTCGAACCGGAGCCCGGCAGCAGCGGCCCCTCGGGCAGCCGCAGCGGCGGTGAGCCGCCCGTATGGATGGAGCGGATCGAGTGCAGGCTGTTCGTGCGTTCGGACGCCGCGGGCATGTCCGTGTATCCCCTGGACGGCGCCGGCGCCCGGGAACGCGCGCTTCCACAGGAGGCCGTCCGGCGCACGGAGAACGGCTTCGAAATTCACTTACAGGCCGATGGCCAGGATTTCTCCCCGTGGTATGAGATTTCCACGGAACCGTAAGTAGGTTCTACCGGAGTACGGCAGCGTCAGAAGCGAAAACCCTCCCGACTAGTGTGTTACACTCATGCCTCTGAATCGGCGTTTATGCCGATAGAAAAGCTATGAAACGAGTGTTGGTATGCGGCGCCGGCGGGTTTATCGGCGGGCATCTGGTCAAGAGACTGAAGCGTGAAGGTTGCTGGGTGCGAGGCGTTGACATCAAGCCGCACGAATTCTCACCTTCTGCCGCCGACGAGTTTCTCCTGCTCGACCTGCGCCGCGAGGAGAATTGCAGGACGGCCCTGAGCATCGACGGAGGCACGTTCGATGAGGTGTACCAACTGGCCGCCGACATGGGCGGAATGGGCTTCATACACTCCGCCGAGTGCGAGATCATGCACAACAGCATGTTGATCAACGTGCATATGTGTCATACCGCCGCAGAAGTGGGCGTGCCGCGGTATTTCTTCTCGTCCTCGGTCTGCGTTTACCGCGACATGAAGCTCGGCGAGCCGGAGATGACCGAGGAGGAGGCGATTCCCGCTAATCCCGACAACGAGTACGGCTGGGAGAAACTCTACTCGGAGCGGATGGCGCTGGCGTATGAGCGGCACACCGGGATGCAGGTGCGCATCGCCCGCTTCCAGAACTGCTACGGCGCTGAAGGGACTTGGTGCGGGGGGCGTGAGAAGGCGCCGGCCGCGGTGTGCCGCAAAGTGGCGGAGGCGGAAGACGGCGGTTGGATCGAGATCTGGGGAGACGGCACCGCGGTGCGCTCCTATACGCACGTGAACGACATGGTGGAAGGCATTTGCCTGCTGATGCGCTCCGATCTCCACGGCCCGGTAAATATCGGCTGCCCGCAGTACGTGACCGTCAATGAGCTGGTGGCCACGGTCGCCGAGGTCGCCGGGAAGCGGATCCGCATACGGTACGTGGACGGGCCCGTAGGTGTGCAGTCCCGAAACTTCAGCAACGCTCGGATCTACTCGCTCGGCTGGAAGCCCAAAATTTTTCTGAAAGAGGGGATCGCGCTCACCTATCCCTGGATTGAGGCGCAAGTCAAGGCCCGGGCGGCGCGTGCGCGGTAAGAGTTTACACGGACCCGCCGCCGCGGTTTTGTATACTGTTCTCAGCACTGGGATAAATCTATGCGAAATACCGGAATTTTCTTTTTGACGTCGGCGGCTATTTTCATGCTCGTCCCCGCGGGCTGCGGGAAGAAGACCGGCACGCAGGAAATCGATCGCGCCAAGTTGAAAATGTTCAGCCCGCTGCCGGAGGCTGTTCCCGCCAAGACTGGGGAGCCGGCGTCCGAGGCGAAGATCGCGCTCGGTAGAATGCTTTTCCACGATCCGCGCCTCTCCGCCAATCAGCAGATCTCCTGCAATAGCTGCCACACCCTGTCCAACTACGGCGTGGACGGAAAGCCGACTTCCGACGGCTTCAAGGGCCAGCGCGGCGATCGCAATTCGCCGACGGTTTATAACGCCGCGGTTCATTTCGTGCAGTTCTGGGATGGGCGGGCGCCGGACGTGGAGGAGCAGGCGAAAGGTCCGATGCTGAATCCCGTGGAAATGGCGCTGCCCGACGCGAAAGCCGCCGTCGCGGTGTTGAGGTCGATACCCGAGTACGTGGAGGCTTTCAAGGCGGCATTCCCGGGCGAAAAAGACCCTGTCACCTTTGAGAACGCCGCCGCCGCCATCGGCGCCTTCGAGCGCAAGCTGCTCACGCCCTCGCGATGGGACAAGTTCCTGGCCGGCGACGACTCGGCGCTGACCGAGCAGGAGAAGGCCGGCTTGAAGACGTATATGGAACTGGGCTGCCAGGCTTGCCACATGGGTGCGCTGCTGGGCGGCAACCTGTACCAGAAACTCGGCCTGATGAAGCCTTACCCGGATTCCTCCGACCCCGGGCGCTTCCAGGTCACCAAGAGCGAAGCGGACCGCATGGTGTTCAAGGTGCCGTCGCTCCGGAACGTCGAGAAGACGGGCCCGTACTTCCACAACGGCAAGGTGGCCACGCTGGAGCAGGCAGTCGCCGAGATGGCGGAGTACCAGCTTGGAAGGGCGGTTACGCGGGCCGAGGTCGAATCCGTGGTGGCGTTTCTGAAGGCGCTGACGGGCGAACTTCCGGCTGAGTACATCACGGCTCCGGCGCTGCCGCCGAGCACGCCCCAGACTCCCAAGCCGATTGCGGCGGATTAGGGTTCCATTAACGGCAAACTCCCGAAATCGCGGTGAGCGGTAGAGAACGCCTGGGGGTAGAGAGTACTAGACCCTCTTATCTGATGGTCTAGGACACTTGTCTAAAGTCGGTACGAGCAGAACCGCGGCCGGGACTAGTACCGGTATATGCCATTCTCCCGCTAAACCCTAAAACAGCGGTCGCATCCTTTCCCAAGAAGCGGTTATATGAATGTAGGACTCCCTCTTGGAGCGCTGGTTCCACGAGGTGCTGCATGAAGAAATACGCGTGGATTGCGGTCATCGCTTGCTCGTTGGTCGCCGCCGGCTGCCCCGCCGTCAGCGGCAGGCCCAAAGCTGCTGTTTACCCGAATACCAGAACCCTGGAGGCGCCGTGCGGGGCGGTCTGGCCGGAATTGGTGGGGACGGTTGGCGACGCCGGCTTCCGCCTAGTGGCGAAAGACGATGACGGCTACATAGCCCGCTTCCTTTATATGGAGCCGCAGTTGCCTGAAATCCTTGGCGGCACGGACCCGGACAACCTGGCGCTTGCGCGCGACGGCTCCGGCCAGCAATCGGGAAAACTGCGGATCCAATCGGCTGTGCTGGCGCTCTCGCCCCAGGACGGAGGTTGCGAGGTGAAGATGTCGGTTTCGTACCAGGGCCGGAGCGGCATGTGGGGCCAGAACTGGACGAGCCTGGAGAGCAGCGGGCTGTTCGAGTACAGGCTGCTTTCGGCGTTTCAGGTGACGAAACCGGAAGGGGCTGCGGTGAGGCGTGCCGCGCGCGGCGGATCGAGGCGCAAACCTCCAAAAACGGAAGTCAGCTTCGCACCCCTGATCATCGGCGGCGAGACGGCCCGCCAGTAGTTGCCGCCTGATGCGGCGCGAGGCCGCCGTCATCTGCTAAAATCAAAACCGAAGGTCGATGTACGCAACGGCCTTCACTCACAGAGCCAAAGAGAGCCACCCTAGCTCAGTTGGTAGAGCGGCTGATTCGTAATCAGCAGGTCGCCGGTTCAATCCCGGCGGGTGGCTCCAGAATATCCCTCCCAAGTTCGTCAGCTCAAGCCTCCTTTGGGCGGAAAAGGCCAAGCCCGAAGCTGCTGGAATGGCCGAGCCGGATCGGCCCTCCCACGGGCCTCGGAAAATGCAGCCGGAACCAATAGCCGCGACGGTCTCCGATAAAGGCGCTCTGGCGCCTCTCGCGGCGTGGCAGGTGCACAGCTACCCATTCCGGGCACCCTACGTGCTCCACTCTCAATTGTTCCGCTTCGCCAAACCCACGCAAAGACAGCTCGCGGCGGATCTGTGACTCCACCGACTCACGCACTCGAAGCTTGCCACCCCTCAGGTAATGCCGCGGAGGCACGTACGGAGTCGCAGACTCCCAAACTCCGGCCGTCACCCCGTCGAAACCGGGGGGCGGGGGCACAGCCCTGTCCAGGGGAATGAGGCGAACCTTCCAGAGGTCAGCCCCACCATCAAATGCAGCCCAGGAGAATTGCCGGTCCGCCGCCTTGAGCAAAGCTTCCTGTTCGTTTGCATCAAAAGCGCGACTGTCCCGCCAAGCCATGAGACGAACGAGTTCGCCGTCTTCGCGCCAAACCAGGTATTCCGTATGCCGGTGGCCCGTTAGCGGCCTGCCGTCCGGATCTTTGCCGGCCATCTCCGCTACTGCTTCACGAACGTGAAGAGGCGCTGTGCTCCAGGTGACCCGAGGATCACCGGTCAGCAGGACAAGCATCTCTTTCAGAACAGCACCGCGGAACTTTGCCGTCAGCCGGACAATGGCGCGGGCTGCGGGTGGCACGTTCCAGCCGAGGGCGAATTGGATCAGATTTGTTTCACGGTAGGACTTCCGTAGGGTTGCAATTTCTCTCACAGGAGCACTCACCGGTGGGGTAGCGTACGAAAACCGCGCTCCTGGTGGCACCGAACGTTTGGCCACCTCGGAATCGTCGGTCACACGCTCGACGTTTTCGCGTGTTGCAGTGCACTCCGGTACAAGCACAGGGACTGCTGGAGAGGTCCGCCGCACCATCAACGTGCAATTGGGCGCCGGAGCTTTGGTGGGATCCTTCTCGACTGTAATTCGCGTGAATGTCTCGGCTCGGCCGAAGTACGTCATTCTCTTGAGACACTCGTTCAGCGCCTCAGTAAGCTCCTCCGTCCATAGATCACCTTGGAGAAACCACCAGACCGCGCCGTCATCGTCCACTGGCAGGCAGAGATAGTTGTCCTGTGCAAGACTTCTGCCGTAAGAGCGAACGGCTGCCTTCTTCTTTTCTTTGGGGTTCCATCCAAACTCTGCGGGAAAATATTGGCGCAAAGGTGATCCGCGCTGTGTGCGTACCGGGAGATGAAACGCGTACGAACTCGTGCAAAGCGCCTGAACCAAGGGATCGAGGGATCCGCCCGCCCGCCCAGGATCCTCGCGCCACCATTGGTACCAGCGAGCCACAACTGCGCGAACGAGGCGCCACGGGCTCGGGGGCCACTCGCCATGTGGGTCATCGAACGGGTTGACGCGCCAGGAAGTGGCGTGAAAGCGACCGAGCGGGAAGACCTGCTTGAGCACGATCCGCATCGCTATTCACTTTCTTCTTCTTCAGCGCCGTTTGTGTTGCCGTCAGTGTCAGCCTTTGCTCTTTTCTCTTTATCATCGCCATCTCGGTACAACTCTTCCCACGGCCAGAAGACATCGGTTACTCGCGGATCCTCAAATTCGGCGTTGTGGATCGCATCCTGGATGTCAACATCGATTGACACCTCCTCTCCAGTATCAAGAGCGAGGCGGGTGCACTTGAGATGGCAACCAGAGCGGAAGCGGAAAGGCGACTCGCAGAGCCGCTTTATCTTCCAAAGCGCCAGTGCAATAAGGAATCGCTTCTGATCATCGTTAAGGCCAAAAATGGTTTTCCCATTGCTGCGGCCGAAAGACTGCACGAGCGCCGTATCCAGGATGAAGGTGGCGCGAATCTCCCGCGCTGTCGCGTCGTCTATGGCAAAGATCGGCTGTCCTGAGGTTGTCTCTCCCAGCCGGTCAAACTTGATCCCCGATCGATCCACGCGCGAGGCGCCAAGGGCTTCCAGATGGGCGGTCAGAAAGCGGGGAATCTTGATCTGCCACTGGGGGAACATCACGCCGTGAACCAGAGCATTGGGGTCATAGCGAAAAATTGCCTTGAAGACGTTCCACCATTGGTCTGCAGGAGGATGCGCTTTCGAGCTGCCAGGCAAAATAATCCCGAACTCCTTGGCCAACTGGTCCTTGAATTTCCCAGCCTCATTGGCTTTACTCTTGGCCGTCTTGCTCCTGGCGGAGCCCACTGCAGCGGGTTCACCATTTCCGTCCAGAGTCTTTCCCTCTAAAAAGTACGTCGAGGCAATCCGGTGTCCCTCAGTCAGGCTGGTCACGACCACCTGCCGTTTCTCGACTGGTAGCTTGCCGTCCTCCAGGTGGCCCGTCACGCAGCGCAAGTAGGGCATGCCTTGGAGTTCGTCAACGAGTTCCAAATCGTGCACTCCTCGCAAGCATTTTCCCCGCATGCACAGCACTTCAAGATGGTTCGCCATGCTGGCGGCGCTATCTACGATGCACACGTTTTCGACGCCGCCGTTCTTCCGCGGCGCCTTGTAGATCACATGTCCAACCTCCGGAAAACCGGCCGGCTGAAAGCGATCGAGACCGGCAACGGGTTCAAAGACGGCAAAGAGTACGAGTGGTTCCTGCCTCTTCAGAACGGCGTCTGGAGTGATCTGAGTTTCAGGCATACGCTGATTGTCCTTTCTCTCGCTGAGGCCGAAGCCAATGTTGAACCAGCCTCCCTCGCTCTCGCGAAGGCAGGTTGAACAAGAGTGACGCCAAGAGGCGCTCCGGGTCTGCTATAGACCACGGGACCTCGGCCTTGACTAAAAACGTCCTGGCCATCGCGTAGCGGCTCATAGCGAAGGCAACTGCAGTACCGATCTGCCCCGCGCGGATCAACGCGCTGAGCTTGCGGGCAACCGCCGGTGTGCGCGCACCGCTCTCCGGATCAAGCAGGTCTGTATCCCGACCTGGCAAATGCACCGGTTGAAGGTCGAAAAGGGGTTGAAAAAGCCCGAACAAGGACAGCGGCGCACTTACTGCGACGGTGCCGTCATTCCCATTCGGAAGAATTGCTTGGGGGAGTTTGGGCGCCGAATGCCAGTCGAAGAGGGCGAACCGTGAAAGCCAGCGTTCCAGTAACTGATCGTCCACATGACCATCGAGCCACGCGCTCACATCCTGACGAGTCGCCGGCAAAAGGAGACGAGCAGGCGGCTCCTGGCGCGAACCCTCCTTAGTCGCCTTCTCCCAGTCGAGCACCCGGCGCACAAGCACATTGCACAGAACACGCGGGAGTTCTCCGGGCCCCCAAACCCAACGCGAAGGGGCTTGTTTGGGATGTACATACCGGCCGTGCTGCCAATCAACACCGAAGCGATAAAGGGCAAATGGCCGGGAGGCGGGAAAGGCGGAGACAGTAGCCAGCGCCAAACGCACCTCAAGGGAGGGGGTTTCAGAACCAAACAACCCCGGAAGCCACTCAACTGGCAAGGGCTGCCACGAGATCTGCCTGGCGCGATAGCTGTTGGCACGGTCAACTTTATCCAAAGCAGCCACAACGGCGTCCAATAACTTGCACGCAATCGCGGGATCCGACGGAAAGGCAGCCAACTGGATCATGGCGCGTTCGATTGGCCCCCGCAGTCCGGCGAATTTCCAGCGCTGTCCTTTTTTCTCGTCGCGGGGTAAACGGTCGAAGAGCGCAAGGATGCGTTCAAAAGCACTTGCCAATGGAGCCGCAGCTCTGACTGTGTGATCGCTGGCTTCGCTCTTTGGCAGGACGATGCGACCTTCAAAACGTGGCTCGAAAGTATTCTCGCTGGTGGTGCGACCCAGCGAGAAGCGCAGGAAGCCTGTGATCCCAGCGTCCACGCCACGCTCCACGATTGCGGTCGCGAACGCAGCAGGGGTGATCGCGCCCCGGCCACGAAGCTCCGCGCGGCCGCGAGCAAATAGGGCGCGGACCTCCGGCAGGGTCATTGGCCGCTCCCATACCGGCGCCCAGACCTCGGCGTTATCTCGTCCCGCTTCCCCTGAAACGCTCGGTGCGGCAGCCTGGGTGACAAACGGAAAGGCGCCCACGGCGCGCGCTCGCGATCCGAGCCGCCTGGATGCGGCGCCTGCGAAAAACGGGAGCCCTTCGCAAGCCAAAGCCATGGCCCAAGGAGAAAGAGGTTCCTCGCGGAACGCACCCTGTCCAGAGTTGTAAAGCTTGTTTGCTTGGCTGAACCAAGAAGCGGCATTTAGGCCGTCCAGTATCCATGACAACGGCTCTCCCATCAGCCAGCCACGAAGTTCACTCCGTTTGTCTGGAGCTTCCCGGCTCCTCCTCGAACGCGTTGCCGAGTCCGCTGCCGCAAGTTCATTGACCGCCTTAGTCCAACCATTTGCAAATATGCGACGACTTTTCCCCAGCCTGTCAGCTATACCCCCACGGCCAAGCAGTGGATTGAAATGCACCTCCCATGCGGTAGGCACGGCGTGCGCCACGAATAACTCGAGGGCCCCTTCCTGGGCTTCACTCTGCCAATGCGCGAGCGGCGCCGCGGCTTTGACCTGTGTGCATTGTTTCTGCCTTTCAGCCCAACCGCGCTCATACAGCGTCCAAGCTTTCTTGGCGGCGACGGCCACCAGCTCGTCCAGCATCGCGTCCATACTTTCGGGACCACCCACAACGTGCAGCACTTCGTCCCGCCAGGCGATACGCACTTCCGGCCATTTGCGGGCGAGCAGGCGCAGCAGTCCGAGCGATGCCAGGTAGTTGCCGAGACAGTCTGGCCGGAGGCCTGGAAGCGGTATGGCAGGGAGCTTACGCGGGTTTGTGCTCACGGCCCACCTCCTCAGGCTTGATGCTCAGCGACGGATTCCCGCTGGCGCGCCAGTCGGCGGCGCGCACCAACGCTTCGAGATAGGCAAGGACGAAAGGCCCCAGCCTCTTCGGCTCTCCGTCCGGAACAACGGCAGAGTGGGAACAATCGCCGGTTTGCCAGGGGCCAAGCAGATCGGTTGTAAGTCCAGTCCAGCCAGTTCCTGTCAACACGAAGCCATCGCCTTCCCATCGGCCTTCGGCGCCATCCTTAGCGACGCTGAAGTCAAAGGGCCATGTACTGCCGCATACTTTGAGGGCCGGGTGGTCGTGCTGCACCCCAAAAACGTCATCACTGACGCCATCGATGCTCCGAAGAACTGTTCGCGCTTTGCCGTGGTGCGTCATCGCCAGATAGACCGCAAGCGCGGGATATGAAACCGAGTCCTCTCGATACCGCCGCCACATGGCGAGCGCGGAAGCAGCCTCGTGCCGGATCTCAGGGCGGAACGCAACGTGACCGGCCCATCGAACGCCACCAACGCGAAGCAAACTTTCCAATTCACTCCTCGTTAGCTTCACACTGACGGCCCAGCGCAGACGGATGCCCCTCTCGCGGCCGCGGGTCCATGGCTCGGATGACAGCTCCAAACAAGCAGGCCGCAGAGCACGAACGGCATCACGAATTTCATCGCTGGCTTCGAGCACGTCGATGGCTAGCACCCAAGGGCACTTCGCCCACAAGCCGCCCTCCGACGGAGGAACGGCAGGCAAAGCTTCCTGCCACTGGGGATGAGCTTTGCCAATATCGTGGAGCGCCGCGGCTTCAATCACCGCGGTCCGGAACGGCTCGCCAAGCATGAGCGCCTGACAGATCCCTTCGGCTTCGCGCTTGGCATCAGCCAGGTGAACACTCAGCGTGACCCAAGAACCAATTCCGGTGCGAGTATCATCCCGGAGGATCCGCCCCCGCCCAGCGCGCGGCGTGCATTCAAGATGGTGCTTTGCATCCCCAGTCCATCCGAGGCTCGCATCGTACCCGCCGAGCTCCCGATGCAGCATGACGACCATCCCAGGACGCAGTTCGTCGCGCGCGATCCGTTCCCACTGCCCGGCTTCTTCATTCCACGTCCAAGCATCGGCCTTCTGCGATTTCAAGAACTCCTGCAAGCGAAAGACGGGTATCAAACAACCCTCGCGATCCAGATCCAAATCCGGGCCGTCAAGATCTTCTCCTTTGGGTGGAGCACTGTTCTTGCCTCTCCAATCCCGCCAAAACACAGTCACATCCGCATCCGGATCCGCCGAACGCACGAACGCGCTGACATCGGTGAAGCCCCCATGCAGATCCGGCTCGGTGGAGAACAAACTGTGGACATCAAGCGCCCGCGGCATGGGTTCGAGCTTCGGTTTGAGGGCTTCCTCAACGGCCTTGCCGTGCTCCTGTTCAAGTTTCTTGAGGGCCTCAGCAAAATGCAGCCGCCTAGATAGCGGGATTAGTGCATTGAGGAGTTTCTTCGCGGTGTTGATGTCAGTTGCCTCGTAGGGCCCGATTCGTTCCTGCTGCTTCTTTCCCCGCCCGCCATCACGAGGCGTCTCCCAGAACCAGGCTTTCGCCTCGCGATCGAGCCCGTCCCGATTCAGGCGGCCCAACCGCTGGATCACCGACGGCCATGGCGCCAGCTCAGACCACAAGTGGTGCGCGGAAATGTCGAGGCCGGCCTCCACGACTTGGGTACTGACACAGATGAGCCCGGGATGCCCGGGAATTGGTCCCGAGTGCTTTTTGCGCTCCTCTTCGAATTGGAGCAAACGCGCTTCGGAATTTTCACGATCCTGGCGCCGGAATTGGGAGGTCAGCAGGATCTTTGGCGCGCTTCCACGCAACGCCAGAAAAACCCCGCGAGCCGTCTCGACAGTATTACATACCACCAGGGTAAGCGTACCCGGTTCATGTAAGATCAGGCTTGCGATCTCTTGGGGATCGCCCTTCTTCGCCCATTGAATTGGACGGACGGCTTTTCGCCGATCCTGGAGCGCCGGATCATCAAAACTCAGATCAGGACCTTTCGCGCTGTCACATCCATCTGTTTTCCGGTCCGTAGTGGCGAGAAAAGATGTGGCCATGGTGGCGCTCATCCACGTGGTCCGGCAAGGCTTAATGAAAGCGAAGCGCTTTTGCCGCATCCAATCAAGCTGAGCCGTGGTCCACAGCCCGGGTCCCATTAACTGTACTTCATCGATGATCCAGCGGCAGTCCTGATTGAGTAAGCCGAAATGTACCGGCCACTCGTAGCGGCTCATCGAGTAACCACGGTTAAGAGACCGAGAAAGAAGCTGATCCTGCGTCCCAACCAAGACCCACGGCCGATCAGGCTGGCTTGCCCACTCCTCGTCGATCGCGCCGCCCATGAGCTGGTAGACGTTGACCTCACTGTGTCCCACCTTCTTGAGATTTTCAAAGTACTTGCGCAGCCGCTCGACTGTCTGGCGGACAAGGCTACGCATCGGCAAGCAATAAACCAAATGAAGGGGTTCGTCGCCGTTTTGCTGGACGATTTTCTGCCACGCCCAGGCGAACACTGCCCCCTCAGTCTTACCATGTCCCGTCGGCACCGGCAGGATTTCGGGCAATCCACTTAGCGCGATTTCCCGTTGCCACTTATAGGGCTCGCGCTTAGTAGCCTGTTTGAAGAAAACGTCGAACGAGTCGGTCATCCCGAACTCCGCAGGAATTTACCTCTTTGTCGACCAGGAAGATTATACATCTTTCGCAATTATCTGCAAGAGTCTCATGTGACCTAACAAGAATTCAGTGGATAGTACTAAAACTAGACAGAAATGCCAATACTAATAATGCCCGGACGTAAGCTTACTCTATTGTGGCGGCCTGTGATGGTGATCTCTCTTCGGGTGCAGACAACAAGCGGTACGACCTGTTCGTCATCCGGACGGAGATCGATGTCCTTGACTGTGGTGGCGCACAGAAGCCGACAGGCCCCTTACCTTCGCTCAGAAGTCCAAGCGTACGAAAACCTGGGTCACGCAACCCCAGCCGACAATTCCCGACCCCAGCCTCCCGAACCTGCAAAGCTATAATCAGCACGAGGTCCGGAAATGGCGACAATCAAACTCACGGTCAACGGGACGGCGCGCAGCCTGGAGACGGAGCCGGAACGGCCGCTGCTCGAGGTTCTGCGCGAAGATTTGGGGCTGACCGGGACGAAATACGGCTGCGGAGAAGGCCAGTGCGGCGCGTGCACGGTGCTCCTGGATGGCCGCCCGGTGCTTTCCTGCATCACGCCGGCGCGCGAGGCTCAAGGACGCAGAGTAACAACCATCGAGGGGCTCGCTGCGGGCGGGAAACTGCATCCGGTCCAGCAGGCTTTTGTGGAAGAGAGCGCGATGCAGTGCGGCTACTGCACGCCGGGCATGGTGCTGCGGACGGTCTCGCTGCTCGAGCGGAACGCAAAACCCACCGACTCCGAAATCATCGACGGATTGAACGGCCACCTGTGCCGGTGCAACGGCTACCACCGCATTGTGGCCGCGGTGCGGCGCGCCGCGGCATTGGCGGGTAAACAGAGCTAGAGGAGGCGGCCATGGTCGACTACGTAGATCGGGAAATTGCCGAGCCGGAGCGCTACGAACTGCGCGAGCGGCCCGCGTACGTGTTCGCGGTGAACCGCAGGGAGTTTTTCGGCATCGCGGGCGCCGGGCTGGTCATCGCGGCCGGGGCGCAGCAGGCGGTCGGGCAGAGGGGCGCCGAAATCGGCGCGCTCGAAGCGCGGCTGCACATCGGGGAAGACGGGACCATCACCGTCCTGAGCGGAAAGATCGAGGAAGGACAGGGGGCGCTGACGGAATTGACGATGGCCGCCGCGGAGGAACTGCGCGTGCCGCTGAGCCGGGTCCGGACGCTGCTGGGTGACACGGACCGCACACCGAGCGACGGCGTCACGGCCGGCAGCCGCACCACCCCCGGCACCGTTCCCGTGGTGCGCAGGGCGGCGGCCGCCGCGCGCACGCTGCTTCTCACGGCAGCCGCGCGGCACTTCCAGGTGGAGCCCGCGCGGCTGGAAGTGCGCGACGGCGCCGTGGCGTACGGCGGCAGGACGTACACCTACGCCGACCTCGCGCGGTCGCCCGAGCTGGCCGCGGCATACAAGAACGCGCCGCAGGACACCGCCTTCACGCCTGTCGAGGAGTGGCGGATCCTGGGGAAACCCCAGCCGCGCGTCGATGCCCGCGAAATCGTGACCGGGGCGCACCGGTACCCCTCCGACATCGTGCGGCCCGGAATGCTGTACGGCTGCGTTCTGCGGCCTCCCTCCTACGGCGCGACGCTGGAGGGCGTTGACCTTGAGGCGGCGCGGAAGATGCCCGGCGTCCTCGCCGTGCGCGACGGCTCGTTCGCGGGCTGCGCCGCTCCCACCAGTTACGCGGCGCGGAAAGCGGTGGAGGCGATTGCCGCCGGCGCGAAGTGGAAAATCGCCCCGCATCCCTCCAGCGACGGCCTTTTCGAGCACCTCAAAAAGCACGCAAGCCCGAACGCGCGCCCGAGCGGGGATCGAGGCAACGTGGAACAGGCCCTCACCCAGGCGCAGCGGAGGCTGAAGGCAAGTTTCCAGGTGGCCTATGTCCAGCACACGCCGATGGAGCCGCGCGCCGCGGTCGCCGAGTGGCAGGACGGACGCCTGACCGTCTGGACCGGGACGAGCAACCCATTCAGCGTCCGGCAGCAGCTCGCCGAGGCGTTCCGCATCGGGACCGACCGGGTTCGCGTGATCGTTCCCCACATGGGCGGCGGCTTCGGCGGCAAACACACCGGCGAGGCGGCGGTGGAAGCGGCCCGGCTGGCCCGGGAGGCGCGGCGGCCCGTGAAGCTGTGCTGGACGCGCGCCGAGGAATTCATGTGGGCGTACTTCCGGCCGGCCGCGCTGATTGAAATCGAGGCCGGGCTGGACGCGGGCAACTCCCTCTCCGCGTGGGAGTTCGCCAATTATAATTCCGGCACGGCGGCGCTCGGCACGCCGTATCGCGTTCCCAACGTCCGGGAAACGTTCATTCCCTCGGATTCGCCGCTGCGTCAGGGATCCTACCGGTGCCTGGCGGCGACGGCGAACAACTTCGCGCGGGAAGCGTTCATGGACGAGCTGGCGGAGGCCGCCGGCAAGGATCCGTTCGAGTTCCGGCTCTCGCACCTGGATAATGAACGGATCAGGAACGTTCTGACGGCCGCGGCCGAGCGGTTCGGCTGGGCCGAGCGGCGGAAAAAGCGCCGCCCGGGCGTGGGGATCGGGCTGGCCTGCGGCACGGAGAAGAACTCGGTGGTGGCCGCCTGCTGCGAGGTCGAGGTGGACCGCGAGAGCGGCACGCCGCGGCTGCTCGAAATCGTCGAGGCGTTTGAATGCGGGGCCATTCTGAATCCGGTAAACCTGCGCAGCCAGGTGGAGGGCTGCATCATGATGGGATTGGGCCCGGCTCTGAGGGAGGAGATTCTGTTCCGGGACGGAAGGCCGACCAACGGGCGGTTCAGGGCGTACCGCGTGCCGCGCTTCCGCGATCTGCCGAAAACGGAGGTCATCCTGCTGGATCGCAAGGGTTTGGAGCCGGCTGGAGCTGGCGAAACGCCCATCATCGCGGTTGCGCCTGCGATCGCCAACGCGGTCTTCGACGCGACGGGCACGCGGGTTCGCTCGATGCCGATCCGCGTGCCCCGCGGGTGAGAAAAAAAGGGCGCGGGGCGAATCTCCCTCAGTTCGCCCCGCGCGCTGCGGAAGGTGCAGCCATGAATACAGCTTGAGGCCAAACCGGGCCTCGTGCGGGGGTAAAGCTGCGAATCGTGGGGCTCCAGTTTACGGGTGACCCTCGATGATCAGAAAGGCAATTCTTTGCATTCCTGAATATTCTGCCAATGGCCTTGCGCATGTTTGTTACGTCTCCGGCTATCCGATTGATAACAGGACTGTTTGCCGCACAGATGACGGTATCGCAGAATTTCAACAGAGGTCTCTGCTTACGGTAACGCTTGCGCCCGGGATTTCGCCCATACACTCATGGCAGTGCAGGGTCGCGTGAGCGTACCAGCCAGGCCGAAGGTGGTCTTCAGGTTCGGCGTGTTCGAGCTGAATCCTGAAACCAGGGAATTGCGCAAACAGGGCATTCGCGTCCGCCTGTCGGGCCAGCAATTTCAGGTTCTGTCCCTGTTGTTGGACAGGCAGGGGGAGTGCGTCAGCCGGAAGGAATTGCAAGAGGCGCTATGGCCGGATGACGCATGGGGAGAACTCGACTTACGTCTGAACAAGGTCGTCAACCGGGTCCGCGAGGTCCTGGGAGACTCGGCGGAGAGCCCGCGTTACCTTGAGACTCTGCCCCGAGTAGGCTATCGTTTCATAGCCCCGGTTGAAAAAGCCGAGCTTCCCCCGCCAGTCGCTTTGCAGCCACCCCCGAGCGCCGCCAACGGCGTGGATGCGCGGCCGGGGGACCGCCCGAAGCGATCGCGAGTTGTGCTGCTTGCGTTCCGGGGGCTGCTTGCCGCGGCGGTGCTGGCTGTCCTGATATACGGCCTGACGGCGAAACACGAAGTAGTGCTCGATCCGGAGCCCTTGACCAGCTTTGTCGGCAGCGAGTCCAGCCCCGGGTTCTCGCCCGATGGATCGCAGGTCGTTTTCTCCTGGAACGGCGCCGGGCAGGATAACTTTGATATCTACACTCTGCGGCGGAGCGACGGGGTTCTGCAGCGGCTGACCGACGACCCTCGGAGGGAGTTTGCCCCCTCCTGGTCGCGCGACGGCCAGCAGATTGCGTTTCTGCGCGAAACGGGCCGAAGGAAGGCTGACCTGCTGCTGATGCCGGCGGCCGGCGGCCCGCCCCGCAAGATCGGCGAGCTTGCATGGCGGTACAAGGACCCGGTTCTGGATTGGACCCACGATTCCCGCTGGGTTGCCGTGCCGGACGCGGCCGACAGCACCCAGAGCGCCATTTTTCTGATCTCGGCGGAGACGGGCAAGCGGCGCCGCATCACTGCTCCTCCTCCGGGCTCCAGAGGAGACTTTTACCCTTCGATCTCCTCCGACGGAACCAAGCTGGTGTTCGCGAGGTTTGTCACAAGCCAGTGGAGCGACCTGTTCCTGCTCGCGCTTGATGCGGACCTTCAGGCCAAAGGGAATCCGGTCCGCCTTGCCGAGTTGAAAATGCAGGCCGATCGGGCTGCGTGGCTTCCCGGCGACCGCGAGTTGGTGTTTGCGGCCGGCGGCTGGGGAAGCGAACGATTCCTGTACCGTATCGAGGCAAAGCAAGGGGGGGAGATCGCCAGCCTGGGAAATGTCCGGATTTCCGGCGCTCAGCCGGCTTACTCGGTTTCGACCGGGACGCTTGCCTACGTGCGGGGCGGCGACCAAGTGAGCATCTGGGAAGTCGACGGCAGACCGCCGCACACGCTCAAGCGGGTCATCGCCTCGACAGCCGGCGATATGCAGCCGGACTTCTCGCCCGACGGCGCCTGGATTGCGTTCAGTTCGAACCGCCGGCGCACCCGGGACATCTGGATGGCGCGGGCGGACGGCACGGACGCGCGGCAGCTTGTCACCTTCCAGGATGACGGGGCGAGCGCTCCGAGGTGGTCTCCGGATAGCCGCGCCGTGGCCTTCGAGTCGCGGCGGGAAGGACAGGCCGACGTCTATCTGTATACAGACGGCTCGACGCGGAACCTGACCAATCACCCGGCGGAGGATGTCATGCCAAGCTGGTCCGCCGACGGGCGATTTGTCTACTTCTGCTCATCCCGCTCCGGCGGCCCGCAGATCTGGAAAATACCGCGCGAGGGCGGCCCCGCCACGCAGGTTACGGAGCACGGAGGGGTATTCGCGATCGAATCGCCCGACGGCAAATATCTTTACTACACCGCCGGGTTCCCGCCCGCCGTGCTGCTCCGCCGGTCGCTGGTTGACGGCAGCGAGCGGGACATGGCGGCCCAGCTCATCACGCTTCCGGGATTCGCTGTAACGGCAGAGGGCATCTATTATTTAAGGGGCTCCGGTTCGGAGGCGGACGCACTCTGGTATCTTGACCTCTCCTCGGAAACTCACCGCCTGGTGGTCCAACTGGACAAACCGCCGCGGCACGGTCTTTCGGTGTCCAGGGACGGAAAGCGTGTTCTGCTGAACCTCCTCGAAAGCCAGGGAGGCGACCTGGCGCTGTTGCGGAACGTGCGGTAGCCGCACTCGCCGCCGGGGCAAGCCGCCGGCGGGACCGGGCCGCGAGCGGTGAATCCTTGCGTGACGGCTCGGCAGCCGGTTTAGTCCGGCAACTCCTTGATAGCGATGTTGCGCCACCGCCAGAAGCCCGCGTCCACGAAGCGAGGCGTGTTCTCGTCGCTGAAGTGCATCTGAAGGGCGATCATTCCGCTCTCGGCGCCGTCGATAGCGTGGTTGGCGGTATCGGTGAAATCGGTGATCAATTCGCCGTTGAGCCATACGTTGATGTTCGGGACAACGCCCTCCATGCGAACGCGGATGGAGTTCCAGTCCTCGCGCTTCCAGACCCGCTGCCAGGCTTCATTGCGCTTGCGCGCAGCGGCTGCACGCTCCTCCGGGGTCATTTTCGGGGCGTCTGCGGGCCGCCGGGCGCCGACGCCTTTCAGACCCTCACCGTAGATGCCGCCGATATTGCCGCCCGGCAGGTAGTCCAGCATCACCTGGTAGGCCTGTCCGGCTTCGGTTGAGCGGAGGAAAAGCCCGCCGTCGCAACCCCAGTCCGGCTTGATTTCCATGTAGATTTCGAAGTTCTTGTACTTCTTGTCAGTGAGCAGGATCCCGCCCTTGCCGCGCGGGTTCTGAGTTCCGACGAGGACGCCGTGAACGACCCGGAACTCCGGAGTAGTGCCGTGATGATTAGTCCGGCTGATGTGCCAGCCCGTAAGGTCCTTGCCGTTGAAGATCGGTGTGAATCCCTCGGGCACCTGGCCTATTTGGGCAGGAAGAGAGAAGGCGCACAGTAGTGTAACCGCCGCAATTGAAGGAATACGCATGCTGCTCTCCATTTCTGTAATAGTATCGTTCATTCCGGCGGAAAGCGCCCGGCGGGTCTAGGCAGCAGCACGAGAGGGCGCACGCGGATCGCGCGTGGTAATATCGGCGTGTGGCACTTGGCGAATTGACCAAACAGCTTGCCGGCCAGGCAATGCGCGCGAAGGACGTGAAGGAAGTCATTGACGCGCTGCGGCCGCCGGACCTGTCGCGGATTACCGACACGCTCCGCGGGACAAAGCCCGCTGCGCCGGCCCCGGCTTCGGGTGAGGACGTCTGCGCGGTGATGCTCGGGCAGGTTCAGGCGATGCAGAGGGCCCTGAAAGAAGACGAGGAACTGCTCGTGCTGTGCAACGCCGGAGTGGAGACCCTGCGGGTGCTGGAGGTGTTCGTGCCGTCGCCGAACGTGGTGGTGCTGACAGGGATCGACACAAACCGGTCGGTGACGCGCGTGATCTCGCATATCGAGTCGGTGCAGCTCGTCTGCAAGGCGGTGAAGGTGCAGCCGCCCGCGAAGCCCACCCGGATCAACTTCATCGTCCCCAAGCCCAAAGCGGAGTAGATTCGGGCGGTCAAGCTCTCCATTGAGCTCCAGCTATTCCGCTGGTGGATAGGGAACACCTCTCTTTGGATGCGGTCCCGCATAGTAGATGAGAACGTCTCGCTTTTCCGGTCGCGGTCTGTAATAGATGCGCTGGCCAGATCCAATCTCATAGCACCAAGCACCGGCGTAATGCTTGTGCTTCAACTCATAGCAACGTCCAGGTATTCTCCGGGTAGGATTTGTTCGCAGCCAATCATAGCACCGAACTGCATTCTCGTTTACCTGGCGGCATAAGAGCCGCCAGCCCTCCAGAACTCGTTTGTTGTGGGCGACCAAGGCCCACTCGCCACTCTGGCCTTCCGGTTCGGGAATCGGTCGTGCGATTGCCAACGGCTGCTCTTCCGATTGGACCTCTACTCCTTCTTCATCGGACATTCGGTTTCCGCGTCACCTCGCGCAGTGGATCGCAAAATCTCTTCCGGATGTTCGAGTGGCACTTCCTCGGAAGGCTCATTGTACATCGCTGAATCCAGCACACCGCTTTGAGCAGCTAAAGCGCTTTCGCGCCATTCGTGAACAAGGGCGTCAACATCGTCCCAGTCACTTTCACAAGAGGCTGCACTGCGCATGGCGGATAGAACCTCGGTCACTAGTTTCTCCAGATCGTCCTTCTCATACACCTCAAGCCATCGGAACGGCTCCGTGACCTGTCCACCAGCGATGGCTGTACGAGCTTCTGACAAAACCGCTACCGCGCGAGTGATTCGATTGACGGTTCCTACAAGCTTAGCCGCCTGCTCACGTCGAAGCAGTACGAATAGTTCATTGTTTCGAGAAATCGTAACGGGCCGGCGACGTGCGTGGTCCAGAATGGTTCCGACGTGACGATTCAGTTCGGTTGAGGTAAACACCTCATCCGAGAATACTGGGTTAAATTCAATCGCTACGTCTGCCATGTTGGCTCCCTTCACTCCTACGTATTGGGCCACAATGGGGCCACATCCGTAGAACTATACGTATAATACTACGTTTCAATGGCGCCGCGGGGCATGGACGGGTTTGCGGCTCTTAATGGGTCACGGAGTTTCGGATCTTTCTGACCCGCGTGCGGGTACTCTGGATTTCCGTCAACAATGAGAAAATGAGCTTTCTCGATAATCTCGAGGACAACCTCAAAGCTTTGGAGGGGAGTGAGGTGCCGGACGGCGCGGGGCAGGAGGCCAGGAGGCGGGAACTGGAGCGGCGGCAGGCGCTTCTGGCTGCGCCGTACGTGGAGCGGCTGAAGTCGGCGTCCTACACCGATCCGCTGTTCACGGAGGCGGCGCGCGCCGGGCATAAAGTGCGGACCAAGGTGGACATCACCTGGGTCGGGACAACGCTCCGGCTTCAGGCCCGGGAACGGAGGCTCGAGTTGAGGCCCACACCCCAAGGCGTGGTGGCAGTTTTCCTGGAGGATTCCAAAGAGCTGCGCAGCACGCCTGTGGATCTGGACCGCAGCCCGGCCCCCTTGATCCATGAACTGCTCGGGCTCGCGGCGCCGCCGCGCGCCGGGTCTAAACGAGATCCAGCGCCCTGAAGAAATACCCGAGTTCGAAACGCGCGGTTTCGGGCGCGTCCGAGCCGTGGACGCAGTTGCGCTGGATGCTTTCCCCGAAGCGCTTGCGGATAGTGCCCTCGGCTGCGTTCGCCGGGTTGGTGGCGCCCATCACCTCACGCCACTTCCGGATGGCGTCTTCCCGTTCGAGCGCGAGGACGATGATGGGGCCTTCGGTCATAAACGCGACCAGCTCCGGAAAGAACGGCTTGCCGCGATGGACGGCATAGAAGCCTTCGGCCCCGCACCGGTCCAGGCGGAGCATGCGCATCGCCCGGATGCGGAACCCGGCCTGCTCGATGATGGTCAAAATCTCTCCCGCGATGCGGCGGGCAATAGCGTCCGGCTTGATGATTGCCAGCGTGCGTTCCATTTCACTCATAAAACCGCTTTCACTCTGTCGCCGATTTCGGCGGGCGATTCGCACACGACGACACCGGCCGCCTTCAGCGCTTGAATCTTGTCCGATGCCTTCCCGGAACCGCCCGAAATGATGGCGCCGGCATGGCCCATGCGGCGGCCGGGAGGCGCCGTCTGCCCCGCGATGAAGCTGACCACCGGCTTCTTCACGTTGTCTTTGATGTAGGCGGCGGCGGTCTCCTCCGCGTTGCCGCCGATCTCGCCGATGAGCACGATGGCGTCGGTGCCGGAATCCTCGTTAAAGAGCCGGACGGCATCCACGAAACTCGTGCCGATGATCGGGTCGCCGCCGATTCCGATGCAGGTGGACTGGCCGATTCCGCGCCGCGTCAACTGGTCCACCGCTTCGTAAGTGAGCGTGCCCGAGCGCGAGACGACGCCGACGTTTCCTTCCTTGTGAATGTGGCCCGGCATGATGCCCACCTTGCACTTGCCGGGCGAGATGATGCCGGGACAGTTGGGGCCGATCAACCGCGTCTTGCGCGACTGAAGGTAGTGCCAGACCTTCACCATGTCCAGCGCGGGGATGCCCTCGGTGATGGCGACCACCAGCGGAATGCCGGCATCGGCGGCCTCCATGATCGCATCGGCCGCAAACGCCGGCGGGACGAATATGATCGACGCGTTCGCGCCGGTGGCGCAGACGGCCTCCGTCACAGTATCGAAGACGGGGAGACCCAGGTGCGTCGTCCCGCCCTTGCCCGGAACCACGCCGCCGACAATATTTGTTCCGTAAGCGATCGACTGCTCCGAGTGGAAGGTGGCCTCCCTGCCGGTGAAGCCCTGAACCAGAAGCCGCGTTTCACGGCCGACGAGAATACTCATTGTGCCAGCCTCACTACTTTTTCGGCCGCGTCTTTCATACCGTCGGCCACGGTGAAATTCAGTCCGGAATCCGTCAGAATCTTACGTCCCATCTCAACGTTGGTTCCCTCCATCCGGACGACGACGGGTACGCCGATTTTCAATTCCTGGGCGGCGGCGACAACGCCGGTCGCCAGCACATCGCATCGCAGGATGCCGCCGAAGATGTTGATGAGAACC
Organism: Rhodospirillales bacterium; assembly: GCA_050261015.1. GTDB lineage: Bacteria > Acidobacteriota > Terriglobia > Bryobacterales > Bryobacteraceae > Fen-330. Next base: position 94,121 of record JBLNCW010000035.1, read on the forward strand.
GCGCGCACGCTCCGGTCCGTGATGAGGATGCGGAACGCGTTGCGGATCTGCTCCGCATTGGCGCCGCCGCCGACGTCCAGGAAATTCGCCGGACTGCCGCCGGCGTGCTTGATGATGTCCATGGTGGCCATCGCGAGACCGGCGCCGTTCACCATGCAGCCGACGTTGCCGTCGAGCTTGATATAGTTCAGGCCGAAGCGGGAGGCCTCGACTTCGAGCGGATCCTCCTCGTGCAGGTCGCGCAACTCGATGAGGTTCTTGTGGCGGAACAGCGCGTTGTCGTCGAGGTTGATCTTGGCGTCAAGCGCAAAGACCTTCTGGTCCGCGCTGAGGATGAACGGGTTGATCTCGGCCAGCGAAGCGTCAACGGCCTCGTAGGCTCGCGCCAGCGCGATCATCGCCCGCACGGCCGCAGGGGCGCTCTCGGGCGGGATGCCGATACCGTAGGCGAGCTTCCGGGCTTGAAACGGCGCCAGGCCGATTCCGGGCTCGATGGGTTCCTTGAGGATCAACTCCGCATGTTTGGCGGCGACCTCCTCGATCTCCATTCCGCCGGCCGCGGAAGCCATGAATACCGGCTTGCCTTGGGCGCGGTCCAGCACGATGCCGAGATAGAATTCGCGCTCGATCGGCAAGGTCTGCTCAACCAGGACGCGCTGCACGACGCGGCCCTCCGGTCCGGTCTGGGGAGTGACGAGCCGCATCCCCAGCATCTTCTTGGCGATCTCGACCGCTTCGCTCGCATTCTTGGCGAGCTTGACTCCTCCGCCCTTTCCGCGGCCGCCGGCGTGGATCTGCGCCTTGATGACCACGGTTCCGCCAATCTCCTTGGCCGCCGCTTCGACTTCCTCAACCGAGCGCGCCACCTCGCCCCTCGGCACGGGAACGCCATATTGGGCCAGAATGGCCTTTGCCTGATACTCGTGAATTTTCATGAGATAGTCTGCTACGATTGGACAAAACTGCTGGAGCCGCCAGCCGCCCAGCAACTAATTGATATACCACATGTCGCTTGTTCCATACTTACATCGCGCCGCGGCGCACGAAAATCTGACCCCGGAGGAAGCGCAGGAAGCCATGGCGATCATCCTGAGCGGAGGCGCTTCCACGGCGCAGACCGCGGCTTTTCTGGTTGCCCTGCGCATGAAGGGCGAGACGGCCGAGGAACTTCTGGGCTTTGCACGCGCGATGCGGCGGGTGAGCAACCGGGTGCCTCACGAGTTCGAGGGCGCGCTGCTGGATACCTGCGGTATGGGCGGGGACGGCCTCGGCACGTTCAATATTTCGACGGTGGCCGCTTTCGTGGTCGCAGGAGCCGGCGTGAAGGTGGCCAAGCACGGCAACCGCTCCATCTCCAGCCGGTGCGGCAGCGCCGACGTGCTGGAGCAGCTCGGCATACGGGTGGCGATGGATCCCGCCCAGGCAGCCCACGCCATCCGCGAAATCGGCATCGCTTTTCTGTACGCTCCGGCGTTTCATCCGGCGATGAAGCACGCGCAGCCCGCCCGGCTGGAACTGAAGATGCGGACCGTGTTCAATATGCTCGGCCCGCTGACGAACCCGGCGAACGCCACGGTGCAGGTGGTGGGCGCGTCCTCGCCGCGCGCGGCGGAGCTGATGGCAAACGCGCTGGCGGCGCTGGAACTCCGGAGAGGCTTTGTGGTACACGGCGTGGACGGCCTTGATGAGATCACCACGACGGGCGCCTCTCTGGTGTATGAAGTGGCCGAAGGGCGCGTCTCATGCCGCGAGGTGGCGCCGGAGGATTTCGGTGTCGCGCGGGCGAGTCTCGAAGACTTGAAGGGCGGCGACGCCGGCCACAACGCCGAGGTGGCGAAAGCGGTGCTTGAGGGCCGCAAAGGGCCGGCGCGCGACATCGTTCTGGTGAATGCCGCAGCCGCCCTGGTGGCGGCCGGCAGAGCGGCGGATTTCCGGGAAGGGATCCGGGTGGCCGAGGAGTCGATCGATCGCGGCGCCGCGATGGAAAAGCTGAAGCAGCTCGAGCGGCTGGCCCGCCAGGGTATGTAGAAGACGGAGGCTTTGTCCTCCGCTAATCATCGGTGCTTCCGGGAGGCTGCCCTTGCCTGCCAAAGTCTTCTTCACCGGACGCCAAACGTGCACGGTGGCGAGGTTAATGGCGCTGAGCAGGATGGCGATATCCCAAGCCCGCACCGCGTTTAATGGAAGAAAACACGAAGTGTTTGCTGGATGGCGGCGGCTCCCGCAGCGCCGGTCAGAGCGGGCATAAACACCGGGATGCCGCAGCGCCGCCACTCGCCATGCACAGCGTGGAAACCGAGGTAGAGGAAACTGCCGCCTGCAATGGCCAGCGCGAAACTTACCCAATCCAATCCGAGCCGGCCCGTGATGACCGACTCGAACAGCGCGCCGAAAAACGTGGTTCCCTCTGCCACGCAGGCCCATCCGAGCGCGCTGAGCCGGGAGCCCACGGCTGCGCGGAGCATAATCCCGAGGGCAACGCCTTCGGGCACTTTGTGAAGTATCACGCCGGTGACTACGGTAACCGCCAAACCGTGGGCATCTTCCTGCTGCGCGGCGGCGATTCCGAGGCCGTCCAGGAAGGCGTGGATGCCGGTGGCAATGACCAGCGGCAGGGCGAAACCGTGGAGAGCAGTGGCGCAATGTTCGTGGTCGTGAGTCTGGGAACAGGACGGGCACACAGGATAGACATAGCGGCCCACCACCCATAACAGCAGGACACCCGCGCCCATCCCGGCTATTCCGCCGGTCCATCCATACTCGCCGGCCAGTTCGGGGAGGACGCCGAAGACGGCGATGCCCATCAGCAGCCCGCCGCTGAACGGGACGATCCGGCGCGGACCCGCGCCGACCGAAAGCACGCCCCATACCGCGCCGGCGATGCCGATCGAAGTCGAGAGGAGAGCGAGTAACAAGCCTGCAGATGAAAACACGGTTACAAGACGATCAACTCTACTCTATCATCCGCAGGCCTGTTGATGTGCCGGTTACCGGTTCAGGGTGAAGCTGACGTCAACCTGAGTGGTTACCTGGACAGGCTGGCCGTTCAGTCTGCCGGGCCGGTAGCGCCAGCGCTGCACGGCTTCGACGGCGGCCTGCCTGAGCAGCGGCGGCCCGCTCAGCGCAGTGGCTTTCAGCACCCTGCCGTCCGTGCCAACGACTGCCTCCACCCTGACAACACCGGAAACCCGGGCCTGGCGTGCAATCGGAGGATACACGGGCGAAGTGCGCTCAAGCACCTCCGCTTCCTCGACGACGCCGCCAACCCGGATGTTTGGCTTGGGTGCGGGCGGCGGCGGAGCCACGGGCGGCGGCGGAACCGCGGTTGACTGTCCCGGCAGCAGGCGGGCAGCGATTCCAGACGGCGAGGACCCGGCTGCAATCTCGGGGGGAGCAGCCAGCTCCCGCGGCTCAGCCGGTCTCAACCGGGCGGCCAGGGAGAAAGGCTTGGGTGGAACGGCCGTCACACGAGTCTGCGGCGTCGGCTCTTCGTCCACGGGCGGCGCCTGGGTTTGCGCAGCGGTAGCCTGGGGCTGGGCCTGCGCGGCGGACGAAGATTGGGTTGCGGCCTGCTGCTGTTGAGGCGCGGCCGGTGTGGATGCCGGCGTCGTGGCGGCAGGCTGCGTTTTGGTTTCCGACACGGACGGCGGCACATTTTGCAAGGGCGAAGGACGGCCGGCCAGCGCACGGACCGATTCGCTGACCGGAGTGCCATCCGGGCCGTTCACTTCCAGGCGGAAGCTGACGTCATTTGTGATCGGCGAGTAAACGATGCTGCCGCTGCGGAGTGTTCCCGGATCCAGCTCGACGTCTTCCTGGTGGTCGCCGTCTGTGATGGAAAGCGTGGATTTCTGAGAATTGGCGATGACGGGCGCGTTGCGGTTCCAGGTGAGCACCAGTTGGCCCGCGTTGCGCTCCACCCTCAAATTCAGCGCCGTGTCAACCGGAGCGGGAGGGGCCTGTCTGCCGCGGATGAGCCCAAAGTACACGCCCGCGGCGACGGCCAGCAGCACGATCAGAATAACGGTGATCCAGCGGCCGGCCCCGCGGTTGGCGGGCGCGTCCGGCAGCGGTATGGCGACGGCTTCATCCACGGCTGCGGCAGCCGCAGGCTCCAGGGTTGCCTGGGAAGTTGAGGACGCAGCCGCCGGCTCCTCTTTCTTGATGGCCTCTGCCGCGGGCGGAGGCGGAGGGGCAACCTCTTCACGCTTCGCGACAGGTTGGATGGCCGGACGTTCGTCGCGTTTGGGCTGTTCTTCCTTCTTGGGGGTGACCGCCGGCTTCTCCTCGCGCTTCAGGCTGACCGGCGTTATGGGCGGGCGCTCCTCGCGTTTTGGCAGCACCGGCGCAGGCCGCTCCTCGCGCTTGGATACGGGCACGATGGAAGGCCGCTCCTCGCGTTTGAAAGTGAGCGGCACAGCAGGCGGGCGTTCCTCACGCTTCTTCGAAACAAACGGTGGGGGCGTGGGGGTCGGCGGCGAAGCCGGCTCTTCCCGCTTGGAAACGGCTGGCGGGGGCGCGGCCACTCTCACCGGCGGCAAGTCCTGGCGTGGCGGCGCGGAGACTACGGGCTCCTCCCGCTTGGGCTCTTCCCGCTTGGGAGGGACTACCACCGGTCCGAGCCTCGGCTCTTCCCGCTTCACGAACACCGGCGCCGGCCTCTCCTCGCGTTTCGGGAAGACGACAGGGGCACGGTCTTCGCGCGCCGGCGCAGGCGGAGCGGCGTCTGCTGCTCTGCCCCCGGCTTGCACGATCGATTGCGGCATCTTCTGCAGCTCGGAGCGCCGGAACGGGAACTGAAGGTAGCTTTCCGCCTGAAGCTGGCCGTCTTCCCAGAAAAAGAAAGCGCCGGTGCTGGGTTTCATCGCGAACGGCTTCACGAGCAGGAAGACCTGGTTTGGATCGGAGAAGAACTCCTGAGCCAGCGCCAGATCGTCATCGTCCAGTACCAGTTCTTTGCGTGTGTTGCCGCGAAAGAATCCGACCACCGCGAGCGGGCTGCTTTTCAGGCGCCGCAGCGCTTCGCGCAGCCGTTCCTTGTCCGGTTCGGCCAGAAGATATAGCGGGCCGCGGGCATAGTCGCATGGAATGGACTCATAGTTCTCGACGAACACAGTCCTCTTACCGGCATGTGCTATGCGTCCGAGCAGGATGCCCCCGACTTCAGAGCCGCGCTTGGTGATGGCCTTAAAGCTGTCAATCACTTCGCGCTCTATGCGATCAATGACATCCAAACTGATCTGAATGGAAACCGCCTTATTCGGAACCTCCCAGAGGTAAGAGGCCGAGACCGGAGATGGGGAACCGAGAGATTCGGCTGGGACTGTCGAATTAGTCATGGGACTCCTTCCCCCTACAACGATGCCCGGGGTATGTCGGTTCCTGATTTTAACCGAAAATTGTTGCTTTTACCACAAGTTGTTAGCGGTTTTCAGCTTTGAAATACAGATGGATGGGCGCAACAAAGGAGGGTGAAATACCTGGAGCACTAGCAAAAAAGTAATTACCGATTTATGGATAGTAATGGTAACTTTAGCTAACAATTGCGGTATAACTGAGTGCAAGGACCCCATATGAGAATGGCCGGTACCCCTCTTTGAGAACATTAAAAACCCCATATGTTCGCGCCGGCGCACTGAATCACCCGACGTGGCACTGCCTCCGCGCGGCTCGCAGGAGTCATTTACACGCAGATCGTTTACGAAATTGGCGCCAATGAGTACCCTTTCTCTGAGCCCGCCGCTGCGTCCCGAAGAAAGGTACCAGTACTATAGTACGACCTGCGGAGTAGCCGTCATCCGCAAGTGCAGGTCTCGTTTCCTACCTGAACCAGTAGAGCAGGATGCCGTACCCCACTCCGGCCGGATCGGAACTGCGCGCCACTTGAAAAGCCATGAAGCGGCCGTCGGTGGATATCACCGGATTGGATGCCTTCCAGCCCTCATAGTCGTTGAAGTGCGTGAGCCGCACGAAGTCCTTGCCCGTGCCGTCCAGCCGCAGTTTCCAGATATCGATCTGGCCGGAGCCGCCCTTGCCGCCGAGTTGCTGTATCTGGCGGTCGGCTTCGACGGTTGTATATTGCCCGTCGGGGAAAATGCCTTCCGGCTCGTTATAGAAACCGGGCGCTTTCGAAAAATTCTGCACGGCGCCGGTTTCCAGGTCGATTCCCATCACCGAGGCTTTATCCCCGGGTTCGTAGCAGCTAAATGTCATTTTGCGGTCGTTATCGTAGAAATCCTGGGCTTCGATAACGCATCCGTTGTCCTTGCTCTCCCAGACTGTCTTGTGGTTGATCAACCGGGCGGTGTCGCCGGAGATGGCGACCTCGGCGGTGACGAGCCGCGAGTAGCCCGGCGGGAACTCCGGGTGCTGGCCGCGCGTTTCCGAAAACGCAACCTTAAGGCTCTTCTTGGAAATAGCCATGCCCTCGCTCATCTTCTGGTTGAGGCGCACAGGCTTCGAGCCGCGCGCCTTGGAGAGAAACCACAGCTCGTTGTCGCGGTTCCGGCTCACGCGGATGTCGGTGAATTTTTCCGGCCCGATCAGGATGTAGTCGCCGGTGACCAGGTGCATGACGCGCAGGAACGCGGCGGCCGGCACGTTGCAGGTCAGGCATCGGATAACGCGGGTCTTCAGGTCGATGACGAACGCGTCGCCGAAGCTCTTGGCCATGAAGGCGATCCTCTGGTTGTCGGGCGAAATGTCGGCGCGTTCGCCGAAATGCGTGAGCACCTCGATGTTCTTGGGCAGGTTGTCGAGGGGACTGCCTGGCTTCCGTTGCCCCAGAACGGGAACGGCGATCAAACACAGAACCAGAATGGGTTTCATACGGGGGATTTTACCCCACGTACTGGACTTCCTCTTCCAGTTCCAGCCCAAAGCGTTCGCGGACGCGGGCTTTCAGCTCGGCGATGAGCGCGCACAGATCGCGGGCCGTGCCCGCGCCGCCGTTGTAGATCAGGTTGGCGTGATACTCGGCCACGTGTATGTCGCCCCTGGAACGCCCTTTTGCGCCGGCCTGCTCGAGGAAATACGCCGCCGGCACCTTTCCTTCGCGCACCACGGTTTGCGGGACTTGTGCGGCAACCGCCGGCGGCAGCTCCGCCAGCAGCAGGTTCTTGAAAATGCTCCCGGCGCATTTCATCGTGGGCGGAAATTTCGCGTTGCGGACGGCGATGATCTCATCGGCTGTGCGGCGAAGCGCGGCGGGATCGGCGGGGGAGAGCTCGAGCGAGGCGGAAAAGATCGTCCACAGTTTCCGGCGCTTGAAGATGCTCTCGCGGTACTCAAATTCGCACTCGGCGTTACCGATTGTGCGGACGCAGGCGCCGTCGAGAAACACGACCTGGCGCACGACTTCGGAGATTGAGTGCCCGTAGGCGCCGGCGTTGCCGTAGACCGCGGCGCCAAACGAGCCGGGAATCCCGGCCAGCGTCTCGATGCCGCCGAGGCCGTGCCCGATGGCGAAGTCGATCACCTGCTGAAGCTCCGCGCCGGCGTCGGCGGTTACCAGGTTGCCTTCCAGGCGGATCGAGTTGGCGGTGAACTTCAGTACGATGCCGCGAAACCCCTCGTCGGCAACCACAAGGTTCGTGCCGCCGCCGATGACGGTATAGGGCAGGCCGCTGGCCCGCGCCGCCGCAAGCGCTTTGGTGAACGCAGTGATATCGGCTGTTTCCGCGTAGATATCCGCTGGCCCGCCGAGGCCGAAGCGGGTGTGCCGGGCGAGCGGCGCGCCCACCGAAACCTGTAGATTGGGAATCTGGCCGAGACTCCGGAGGGTCTCATCGGTGATTTGCATTTACGTCTCAACCATTATCCCATTCACGCTTCATCGGGAGGTTTGCTAGATGGCAGCGGGATTCGCCGGCTTTCCAAAAGAAGGCATACAATTCCTACGCGCGCTGAAGAAGAACAACCGGCGGGAGTGGTTCCAGCCGCGCAAACACATCTATGAGTCGCAGGTGAGAGCGCCCATGCTGGAACTGGCGGCGGCGCTGAATGCGGAGATGATGGAGTTCGCGCCGGCCTACGTCCGCGAACCGGCGGAGGCTGTGTTCCGCATCTACCGCGACACGCGTTTCAGTCACGACAAGACGCCGTACAAAACGCATATCGCGGCCGTTTTCACGCGGCGCGGCTATGCACGGCACGCCGGCGCCGGGCTTTACTTTAGCGTGGCGCCGGATGAAGTCGAGGTCGCCGCCGGTGTGTATATGCCCACCCCCGAGACGCTGCGGGCGATACGCCTCCACCTGCTGGAGCACCACGAAGAGTTCCGGCGCATCATCTCAGCGGAGCCGCTGCGCGAGCTGATGGGCGAACTGCAAGGCGAGCGCCTTACCCGCGTGCCCAAAGGTTGTCCCGCAGATCACCCCGCCGCGGATCTCGTGCGCTACAAGCAATGGCTGTTCTGGACGCTGCTCGATCCGCCGCTCGCGCTGACGCCGAAACTGTTTGACGAGATCGTGGCGCGGTTCCGCGTGCTCACGCCGTTTGTGGAGTTTCTGAATCTGCCGCTGCGGGGGGCGAAACAGGCGCCGCCGCTCGACCTTTTCCTGCAATCTTCCCGGAGCGGGCGGCGGCCGGCCAGCGCCGGATGACCCTATCTGCCTAGTTTTGCGCTGGGAGTGGTGTCCGCCTCCAGGTCTCCAAGAGCGAACTGGAATCCCGCCAGGAAGTGTTGCAGCACCACCGGCGTCCAAAACGCGTCCGGGTTGTGGCCCAGCGAGCAGTAGAAGACGCGGCCCTTGCCGTAACTGCGAATCCAACTGATCGCGTAATCGTTGTCAGCGCGGACGCAGGCATTGCATTCCCTGCCCTGATTCATGTCCGTCCTGGCGACGTCGAAGCTCAACAGGATGTGCAGCTTTTCGCGCGAGTAGGGCGGGCCGGGGAAACGGAAGTATTCGTCGGCGAAGAGGAACCCTTCGCGGCTGAACATGCTGGTGAGCGGGCTATCGGGATCGTCCACCTTGATGTGCACCTTTTCGTCGGCGTCGCGGTGCGGCCCGTTTCTGGCACCGATCAACTCCGTGAATTCGGGCCAGTCCATGGAGCAGTGCGTGGAGCCGTGATTGCCCACCAGGCCCCCGCCGTCGCCGATGAAGCGCAGCAGGCTCTCCCTGACTTCCGGATCGTTGAAGAGCGGTCCCACGGTGTTGTTCAGGTAGATGGCGTCAAACTGCCGGATTTTGTCCGACGTGAGGTTGGACATGTCGTTGCTGAACGTGGCCTCCCACACGCTGAGCTTTTTGCCCATGAGGTCCACGGCGAGGTTGGCGTGCGGAATGGAACGGTGCCCGCCATAATTGACCTGCAGGTCCATCACGAGCAGCCGGCGCGGCTTTTTCGGCTTCGCGTAGGCTTTCTTGGGAAGGGCGTCCTCGATGCGTTGCCGTACTTCGGGCGCCAGCCGGCCGGGACTTCTGATTTCGGTGATCACCGGTCGCGGCGGCTGCTGCGCGCCGGACGGCTGCCCCGCCAGCGCATACGCCAGGACTGCGCAAACACAGAGTTTCTTCATGCGGAGTGTTCTCCTCTGGTCACCACCCTGTATAGCGCAGCCGGCAACGGCCCGCAATTGCGGCGCGGAAGCGCTGGTGGTATGTTCTCTGCGAGGCCCACCTGCCATGACCCGACGAGATTTCTTCAGAACCGCTCTCGCACTGCCCGCAAGCGCGTCGCTCGCTCACTACGAGGCGCTTGCGGCGCCCGCCCGGAACCAGATCAAAATCACCGACATCAAAGCGATGCAGGTCCGCGACCCTGGCACGCTGATCAAGGTGGAGACCGATGCCGGAATTTCAGGCATCGGGCCCTGCGGAACGAGCGGCCCGGTCGCGCGCGACGTCATCAACGTCCTGCATAAGGGCCGGCTGCCGCACCTGGGCCTGATCGGCAAGGACCCGCTCGCCATCCGTGTGCACTTCCACAACATGTTTTACGGCTACCCGCAGCGGGGCCGGCAAATGCGCGTGTTGAGCGGCATCGACATCGCGCTTTGGGACCTCGCAGGAAAGATTCTCAACCAACCGGTTTCGAAGCTGCTGGGCGGCAACTTCCGCGAGGAAATCCCGCTGTACTCGCATTGCAGCGGCGCGGCGTCGTTTCTGAAAAAGGAAGACTGGAAACGAATCGTCGATAGCTGGAAGGAGGACCCGCGCGGCTACCGGGCGTTCAAGATCGACATACACACGGCGTACGGCGGCAACATGCAACAGGTCCTGCCCAGTCTCGGGCCGCGGGAGATCCGGATCATCCAACAGGCTTATGCCAACGCCCGCGAAGCGTTCGGCCCCGAGTGGGAGATCATCGTTCACTGCCACTGCGAGCTGGATGCGCCGACCGCGGTCCAGGTGGCCGAAGCGATCGAGCCGATCAAGCCTTTGTTCTTCGAGGATCCGCTGACCGAAACATTCAGCGAGTCGTGGCTGGCGCTGCGGCGCTCCACGCGAGTTCCCCTCGCGGTAGGAGAAAACATCGAGCTGCTCGAAGGCGCGCTGCCGTTCCTGCAAAACCAGGCCGTCAACTTCCTCCAGCCCGACCTGCTCAACTCGGGCGGCATAACCGGCGTCAAGATACTGGCCGACATGGCCGCGCACTATCGCGTCCCCATTTGCCTGCACAACGTGAGCGGCCACGTCTTGAACATGGCGTCCCAGCAGTTCTCCGCGGCGCATTTCAACTGCCCTTGGATGGAATGCCTGCGCAACGCGGACCAAACCAAAGTAGCGTCCGGCAACGCTCCGGTGATTCGAAACGGCCGGATGAGAGTATCCACGCTTCCCGGCCTGGGCCTGGAACTCGACGAGGGCTATCTGAAGAGTAACCTGCTTCCCGGCGAGACCTGGTGGGGATAGAAGGGTTCAGGAGGAAAGCAGAGCCTGGGCGTCCTCGCAGGTGGTGCGGGCGGCGGTCCCGCCCGCGAACGTGCAACTGCGCGCGGCCACCGCATTCGCGAAGCGGGCAGCCTCGCGCAGGGTTGCTTTCTTTTCCAGGCGCGCGAAGAGGAAGGCGGCGTCGAAGCAGTCCCCGGCGCCGGTGGTATCTACAACGTCGACGCTAAAACCCGGTACGGCCGCGGGTTGCCCGCCGTCGAAGATGATCGCGCCCCGCGGTCCAACTTTGATAACCGGGCACGCGGTCCTGCCGGCGAGCGCGCGGGAGGCTTCCACGGCAGAGGCGCCGCCGGTAATCGAGAGTGATTCGTCCTCGTTGACGAACAGGTAATTGAGCAGCGGCAGCCAGGCGTCCATGCATTCCCAGCGCCCGGAGGGGTCCCACTGCGGGTCGAGCGAAGTGGTCAGCCCGAGCGAGCGCGCGCTTTGGAGCAGGCCGGCGATACGCGGCCGCAAGCGGGTCTCCAGGTACACGCCTCCGAAATGGACGTGGTTGAAGCGCGCCAGAATGGCTTCCTCCAGGCCCTCGCCGCCGTAGGCTTCGATCGTTCCCGGATAAGTGACCTGCGTGCGCGTGCTGCCGCAGATCATGTTCACCGTCACGCCCGTGCGCACTTCGCGAGTGCGGCGAACCAGGGAAGTATCGATGCCGAACCCGCGCAGCCCGTTGAGCATGAACTCACCATACTCGTCCTCGCCCGCCAGGCCGGCGAAAGAGACCTCGCCGCCGAGCGAAGCGTAGGCGCACGCCGAAATGATGGTCGACGCGCCCATCGCGACCTCGAAGGTTTTGCACGGCACCTCGCGGTCGACAACCGGCGGCGTTTCCATGCCGCCCATGAGAATGTCGACGTTGATTTCGCCAATGAACAGAACTCTTGCCATGGCCTATTGCGGCGCGGGCGCGTCGAGTTCGCTCTGGGAGAAGCAGAGCGGGCGGTCGAGCACCATTTCAAGCGTGCTGCCCTTGGCCAGCGTGACGTCGGGACCGCGCGACAGCAGCACGCCCATGAGGCCCGCGGCGGCTCCGGCGGCCGCGCCAACGCCGGCGCCCATACCGTAGCGGCCGGCCGCGCCCCCGGCGATGGCGCCGACGGAAGCTCCGGTCGCAGCCGAGTCGGTGACGGTCCGGAGGTCGCCGGGCTTATCGCCCTCGCCCGAAATCTTGCCTTCCGCGCGGTCCAACTCGGCCGGCGTCTCGCCGTCCAGCGACCCTACTCGCGACCGGAAATCCCGCGTCGTCCCGTTCGGCAGGGTGAGGGAATCGAATCGCAGAAACAGCTCGCCGCGCCCCTTCACGCGGCCGGGACGCTTCACGTGCGTCAGCGTGCCCGCGACGTAGCTGCCGGGCGGGATCACAACCCGGCCGCCGGACATGATGGGGAACACCGTCGACAGGTAAATGCGGTCTCCCTCTTCGGATTGCTTCGTGCTCACGCTGTTGATAAGAACCAACGGGATGCGTGTGCCTGCGGGAACCGTGTAGCGCTTCGGCGCGGCGGCAGAGGGCGAGGCGTCCGGCCGGGAGCGCTCGTAAACCAGGGTCGCTTCCGTTTCACCGGTTCTGCGGACAATCTGCCTGAGGATGGTCAGGGTCTCGCCTCCGCGGGATAGCTTCCAGCGATCCATCCGGGTGTAATCGCCGCCGGCGCCGCTCATCAGCGCATTCAGGAGCAGCGCCGAACCTTCCCACTTCAGAATCACGTTGGCGGTGACGCCGCCGGATTCGCTTTTGGCGGCCTTGCCGTCGATAGACGCCGACCAGACGAGCGGCGGCTCGAAACACCGGATCTTTCCGCCGCGGTGCTCGATCTCCATCACGCTAGCCGGAGGGGCCGGCAGCGCGGAGATGCGGCTGCGTTCGCGGTTCAACTTCCAGACTCCCGAAAAATCGGGCTCGGCAACGGGCCACCCCATCGCCGAGGCGAGCAGGAGGCAGGCAACTTTCATTTCCGTACCAGGAACACAGCGACTTCGGCCATCAGGTTGGCCAGAAAAACGCCCACACGACGGCCAGAAACGAATATCTTACGCTCGACGATCCATCGCTGTTTGGCAGCCAGCTCCTCGAAATCCCGAATGGTGAGGAAGTGAATATTGGGCGAGCTGTGCCATTCGTGCGGAAAGCAGCGGGTGCGCGGGGCGCGTCCCGTGAAAAGCAGCGAAAGGCGAACGGACCAGTGCCCGTAATTCGGGAAAGCCACGATGGCGTGCTTGCCGATTCGAAGCATTTCGCGAAGCACTTCGAGCGGCCGGCGCGTTTCCTGCAAAGTCTGGCTGAGGATGACGTAGTCGAACGAATCATCGGGGTAGCCGGCGAGGCCTTCGTCTATGTCGCTCTGGTAAACCGAGACCCCGCGCGCGATGGCCCGCTGCACCTTGCGGCCGTCGATCTCTATGCCGCGCGCTTCCACGGATTTGTTCTGCACGAGCCACTCCAGCAGCTCGCCGTCGCCGCAGCCGAGATCGAGAACGCGTGAGTTGGGCTCGATCAGCTCGCTGATGATCGCGTAATCGCTTCTGCCGAGTATGTCGGTGACGAAAGGGCGGCGCCGTTGATCCGAAGCAGTCGCGGCCATACTAATTTCTCGCCTTGTAAGTGCTGGCCAGAAAGCCCCGCACGACTTCGGTCTGCTCGCCCACGTCCACCAGGAACGCGTCGTGGCCGTAATTGGATGGCAGCTCGCAGTAAGCTACGTCCCGGTTGAGCGAGCGCAGCGCCTGAACGATTTCCAGGGACTGGTAACTCGGGTACAGCCAGTCTGAAGTGAAGCTGATAACCAGATACCGCGTACTGTTACTCTTGCGGAAAGCGCCCGCGAGTGTTCCCTCTCGGTCGCTGAGATCGAAATAATCCATCGCTTTGGTGATGTAGAGGTAAGAGTTCGCGTCAAACCGGTTCACAAACTGCATACCGCGGTAGCGCAGGTAGCTTTCTACTTCGAAGTCGACCGAAAAGTCGAAACCGAACTTGTCCTTGCCGCGGAGACGCCGGCCGAACTTCTCGCGCATGGACTCGTCGCTCATGTAGGTGATGTGGCCGATCATGCGGGCCACGGCGAGGCCGCGCGCCGGGGGCTTCTTGTCATAGTAGTCGCCTTCGTTCCAGTCCGGGTCGGACATGATCGCCTGGCGGCCCACCTCGTTGAAGGCGATCTGCTGCGCGCTGTGGCGCGCGGTGGTCGCGATGGGAATGGCGCAGACCACCGATTCGGGATAGGTGGCCGCCCACTCCAGAGTCTGCATGCCCCCCATCGAGCCTCCGGCCACGGCCAGCAGGCGCTCGATGCCGAGGCGGTCAATCAGCATCTTCTGCAGGCGGACCATGTCGGGGATGGTAATCACCGGGAAGGACATCGCGTACGGCGCGCCTGTGGCCGGGTTGATGGAACCGGGGCCGGTGGTGCCGCGGCAGCCGCCGAGGACGTTCGAGCAGATAACGAAGTACTTATCCGTGTCAAACGCCTTGCCTTTTCCGATCATGCTGTCCCACCAGCCGGGCTTCCCGTCGACGGGGGAGATGCCGGCGGCGTGCGCATCCCCGGTCAGGGCATGGGCGATCAGGATGGCGTTCGAGCGCGTCTCGTTCAATTCGCCGTAGGTCTCATAGGCGACCTGGACGGGCGACAGCACGGCTCCGCAATCAAGCGGCAATTCATCGAAACACGCGGTTTGGGTCTCAACGATCATTACGGACGATGATGACTATGATACCAGCGGCTTGGGCCATGCAGTCCGGGGCCTTGCTGCAGGCGCCCGGCCTTTCCGCTTCGAGGCCCGGCAGGCGCCGCCGCGAGGTGAAGCGAAAACACGCCGTCTTGTGGTGAAATGGTTATTACCCCAATCCCCCGGAGGATCATCGCTTGAATAGTGCGATTCTGGCCCTGGAAGACGGTTCGATCTTCGAGGGCAGGAGCTTTGGTGCATCCACAGAAAGCTGCGGGGAGGTCGTCTTCAATACCGCGATTACCGGGTACCAGGAAGTCTTCACCGATCCTTCGTATACCGGGCAGATCGTGGTCCTGACAAATCCTCACATCGGCAACTACGGGGCGACACCCGAGGACAGCGAGTCCGGGCGTCCTTATATTGAGGGGCTGGTGGTGCGGGAGTTCTCCCCCATCGCCAGCAACTGGCGGAGCCGGCAGCACGCCGAGGAGTTTCTCGCCCAGGCCAACATCCCGGTGGCGGCCGAGATCGACACACGGCGGCTGGTGCGCCATCTCCGGACGCGGGGCGTGATGCGAGGCGTGCTGGCGACCGGGGCGAGCGACCCCCAGGAACTCGTTGAAAAAGCGCGTTCCATTCCCTCGATGACAGGGCTCGACCTGGCGAGCCGGGTGTCGACGCGCGAGGCCTACCAGTGGGAGAAAGGCCTGGAAGGGCGCCTGCCGTCGGAGCCGCCGGACCGCGCCGCGGAGCCGCGCTGGCACGTGGTGGCCTACGATTTCGGGATCAAGCGGAACATTTTGCGCCGGCTCGTGCACTCGGGCTGCCGGGTCACTGTGGTGCCGGCGTTGACCCCGGCGGAGGACGTCCTGGCGCTGAAGCCGGACGGGGTTTTCCTCTCCAACGGCCCGGGCGACCCGGAGCCGCTGCACACGCAGCAGGCAAACGTCCGGAAGCTGATCGGCAGAGTGCCGATCTTCGGCATCTGCCTGGGGCACCAGGTGCTCGCAATCGCCCTGGGCGCGAAAACGTACAAGCTGAAGTTCGGGCACCGCGGCGCGAACCACCCGGTTCTGAACAAGCTGACCGGGAAGGTGGAGATCACCTCGCACAATCACGGCTTCGCGGTGGATCCCGACTCGCTGAATCCCTCCGATGTGGAATTGACCCACGTGAATCTGAACGATCAAACCGTTGAAGGACTGAGGCACCGGCGCGAGCCGGCGTTCTGCGTCCAATACCATCCTGAAGCGGCTCCCGGGCCGCACGACTCGCTGTACCTGTTCGAGGACTTCACGAAACTCATGGCGGAGTTCAAGAAATAGCCCATGCCGAAGCGAACCGACCTGCACAAAATCCTGATCATAGGTTCCGGGCCGATCGTCATCGGCCAGGCGTGCGAGTTCGATTATTCCGGCACGCAGGCGTGCAAGGCGCTGAAGGCGGACGGCTATGAAGTGGTGCTCGTGAACTCGAACCCCGCCACCATCATGACCGACCCGAACCTGGCGGACCGGACCTACGTGGAGCCGCTCAGCGTGCCTTTTCTGGAGCAGATCATCGCGCGCGAGCGCCCCGACGCGCTGCTTTCGACCGTGGGCGGGCAGACGGGGCTGAACCTCTCAGTGGAACTGGCCGAGACGGGCGTGCTGGACAGGTACGGCGTGGAGCTGATCGGCGCGAAGATCGACGCGATCAAGAAGGCCGAAGACCGACTGATGTTCAAGGACGCGATGCGGAAGATCGGCCTGGAATCGCCGGATTCGAAGCTGGTGAACAAGGTGGAGGACGGGGTGGAGTTCGCCGCGCGGACCGGCTACCCGGTGATCTTGCGGCCGAGCTTCACTCTGGGCGGCACGGGCGGCGGCATCGCCTACAACCGCGAGGAACTCGTCCAGTTGCTCGAGCGGGGGCTGGATCTTTCGCCGGTCCACGAGGTGCTGGTGGAGGAGAGCGTCCTTGGGTGGAAAGAGTACGAGCTGGAGGTGATGCGCGACTTGGCGGACAACGCGATCATCGTCTGCTCGATCGAAAACTTCGACCCGATGGGCGTGCACACGGGCGATTCGATCACGGTCGCGCCGGCGCAGACGCTGACGGACCGCGAATACCAGATGATGCGCGATGCGGCGATCCGCTGCCTGCGCGAGATCGGCGTCGATACCGGCGGCTCCAACGTTCAGTTCGCCATCCACCCGCAAACCGGGCGGATGGTGATCATTGAGATGAACCCCCGCGTCTCGCGCAGTTCGGCGCTGGCCTCCAAAGCGACCGGGTTCCCGATCGCGAAGATCGCGGCGAAACTGGCGGTGGGCTACCGGCTGGACGAGATCCCGAACGACATCACGCGCAAGACGCCGGCGTGCTTCGAGCCGACGCTGGATTACGTGGTGGTGAAAATCCCGCGGTGGCAGTTCGAAAAGTTCCCGGGCACGGACCCGACGATCGGCACGCAGATGAAGTCGGTGGGCGAGGTGATGGCCATCGGGCGGACGTTCAAACAGGCGCTGGCGAAAGGGCTGCGAAGCCTGGAGACCGGCAAATCGTCGGCGGCCGAGGAGTACGACCGCTCGCTGATCCTCAACAAACTGATCACGCCGAACCCCGACCGCCTGCGGTACATACGGTTCGCGTTCCAGTGCGGCCACACGGTGGAGGAGGTGCGGGAGTGGACGTCGATCGACCCATGGTTCCTCCAACAGGTGAAGGAAGCCGTGGCGCTGGAAGGGGAGCTGGCGAAAGAGACGCTAGAGACGGTTCCTGTGGAGATGCTGCGCCGGGCCAAGCGCGACGGCATGGGAGACCGTCAACTGGCGCGGCTCTGGAAGACGGACCCGCTGGTTCTGCGGGAAAGGCGCAAACAGGCGGGCATCCGGGCGGTTTTCAACCGCGTGGACACCTGCGCGGCGGAATTTGAGAGCTTCACGCCGTACCTGTATTCCAGCTACGAGGGCGAGTGCGAGGCCGCGCCTTCGCAACGCAAGAAGGTCATGATTCTGGGCAGCGGGCCGAACCGAATCGGACAGGGGATCGAGTTCGATTACTGCTGCTGCCACGCCTCATTCGCGCTTCAGGAATTCGGCGTGGAATCGATCATGGTGAACTGCAACCCGGAGACGGTCTCGACGGATTACGACACCAGCGACCGGCTGTACTTCGAGCCGCTCACGCTCGAGGAAGTGTTGAACATCTACGATACCGAGAAACCGGACGGGGTGATCGTGCAGTTCGGCGGGCAGACGCCGCTGACGCTGGCGCTGCCGCTCAAGGCGCAGGGCGTGCCGATCATAGGGACCGACCCCGCGAACATCGACCTCGCGGAGGACCGCAAGCTGTTCGGCGCGCTGCTGGACAGGCTGAACATTCCCTCCCCGCCGAACGGGACGGCGACGAGCGTGGAGGAGGCGTGCGCGGTGGCGCGGCGAATCGGCTACCCGGTGCTGGTGCGGCCGTCGTACGTGCTGGGCGGGCGCGCGATGGTGATCGCCTACGACGAGGAGACGGTGCGGCAGTACATGCGGGAAGCGGTGGTGTTCTCGCAGGAGCGCCCGGTGCTCATCGACCGCTTCCTGGACAGCGCCACCGAGATCGACGTGGACGCGCTCTCGGACGGCGAGGACGTGCTGATCGCCGGCATCATGGAGCACATCGAGGAAGCCGGCGTGCATTCGGGCGACAGCTCGTGCGTGCTGCCGCCGTACTCGCTGAGCGAGTCGGTGCTGTGCACGGTGCGGGAATACACGGAACGGCTGGCGCGGGCGCTGAAAGTCGTCGGGCTGATGAACGTGCAGTACGCGGCGCAGAACGGGACGGTGTACGTGCTGGAAGTGAACCCGCGGGCGTCGCGGACGGTGCCTTATGTGAGCAAGGCAACCGGCGTGCCGCTGGCGAAGATCGCGGTGGGGCTGATGCTGGGCAAGCGGCTGGCGGACTTTCGCGGGCTGACGGGCGGACGCGTGAGCGGCGTGCTGCCCGTGCCGCAGTTCTTCGTGAAGTCGCCGGTGTTCCCCTTCGCCAAGTTTCCGGGCGTGGATCCGGCGCTGGGGCCGGAAATGCGGTCCACCGGCGAAGTGATGGGCGTGGGCGAGAACTTCGGCGAAGCCTTCGGCAAGGCGCAGCTAAGCGCGGGAACGCCGCTGCCGGACAGCGGCACGGTGTTCATCAGCGTGAACGACCGCGACAAGCCGGCCGCCGTCGAAGTGGCGCGAACACTCGCCGGGCTCGGGTTCAAGCTGGTGGCGACTCGCGGGACCGCGGCGGCGCTGCGGGCGGCTGGGCTGGCCTCCAGGGTTGTGCTCAAAGTGAACGAAGGCCGGCCCAACGCGGTGGACCTGCTGAAGGCGGGGACGATCCATCTTGTGATCTACACGACGGCCGGGGCGCATTCCTTCAGCGACGAGCGGGCGATCCGGCGGACGACGGTGGCCTACCACGTCCCGTGCATCACGACCATCAGCGGCGCCAGGGCGGCCGCCGAGGCCGTAGCCTCCCGGCGGCGCGACCCCATCCGCGTGTGGAGCTTGCAGGAAATCCACGAGGCCGCGGGTCAGCCGGCTTAGCTTACCTTCCGCGAGTTCCACGCCGGGACGGATAGCTACAACCGCGCCGCTCAATTCGCCCTGATATACGACCTTCAGCCCCTCTTGCTCGACAAAACCCTGATCGAAGGGATAGATCAAAACATACATCGGTTTGCCGGGAGGATACTGATGGACAAAAGACTGGAGCTCGCTCATACTCTCCTTCCCTGAGAGCTCGCGATAGAAGTTAAGGCATGCACCAAATCGCCAGCTTGTCCCGATGTCTTTCACTCCGTAAGTCTGGTTGTAATAAGCCACAACGTCATAAAGGTGTTTGCAGTCCGCATTCCATTTCCATTCTTTAAAGTACGACAGCCGGAGGCACAACACGAAGTAACATGCCGCAGCGAACATCGTGACGAGAACGGAGCGCCGGAGAACTCCGCCAATGCGCGAGACGGGAAGGGCTGACGCCAGGACGCCCGCCGTTAACATAAAGAGCGGGGCAAAGAACACCGCTGTTCTGGCAAGCGGCATCGGCAGACCCCAAATCCCGTACGCCAATCGGTGCGCGCCGACCGAGATGACAAACGCGCCGGCGGCGACGATGAGCAGCCATGCAGCATGCGGTTTGGGAGGCGAGACCCGCTTGAGCAGAATACCCGCTGCTTGACCCACGAGTGCGGCGCCCAGGAGAGCGGGCAGCCAGCCCGAGGCTTTTTCGATAACAGGATAGAGCAAGGGATTTACGATATAAGGGTTGAGCTTATACAGCGAGGATTCAAGCACGCTGCCGAACATCTCCGAGAGGCTGTGCGCGCCATAATACAGCTCCGCCCTCGGCCAGTTGAGCAACGTAGATATCGTCAGGAGTGCCGATACCGCCAATCCCGGCAAAATGCCGGCAATCGCCAATTTCGGATATGCTTTCCGTTCGACGTGCCGCGAGAGCCATACCAGGATCAAAATGGTCACCGCGGCATTTACAAAAGCGAAGGAGAAGTTTGCGGCAAACGACAGCCCGATACACAGAGAGCTGAGCGCCGCAACCCGCAGTGGAGGCCGGTCGCTGAAGGCAAACGCAATTGCCGCAAGCAGGAAACCGAGGGCGAGCGAATAACCGCGGGCTGCAACCAGGTGGTCCATCACGAAGGGGTTGTACACAAGGCCGGCAAACAGCGTCCATTGAAGGAGCTTGTCTATTGTAATGACCTTACAGAGATAAAGAGCCGCCAGGATGTAAATAGCCGCCCCCAGCAGGGCGGGAGCGCGTACTGTAAGATGTGATACCCCAAATATGCCTGTGACTAACCTCTCAAGCATCGAGTTGAGTACGTGATTATTTGAGGCAGCTTCCCAATGGGAAGGGTCGAATCGCGAGACCCAAAAGTGGTAGGAATCAGCTTCATCTATAGTAATTGACTGCCGGCAGGCGCGGGCAATCACCCAAAACATCGCGAACAGCGCCGTGTAGATGAGCGGGTCTCTTGTATAACGTCGAAGCAGCAGTTGCATTCGGGAGTACGTTAGCACAGATCATCGCTGGGGTGCATCCAACGGCGCCGTACTCGCCGGGCGTGGAGAGCGGCGGAGAGCCGCGGCGCGGCTGCTCCGCCACCTGGCTTTACCCCTGTTTGCGAGCTCGCTCCCTGTAGTCGGACCACTGCGCCCGGCCTATGGGCACAGCCTTCTTCACTTCCTCGCTACGCGTCTGGCTCATCCTGCGGTCAAGGTCCGAAATCTCCTTGAGATCGTGCGAGGAGCCCTCGACCGGCTGTTCGACCAGCCCCTGAGTCCGTTGAACGTGTTCGTGCGGCTTGGAGACGTAGACCCACTCCTCGCCTTTGTTCCAGGGGCCCTGGCCCTGATTCCAGCGGCTCCGGACGTCCGCGCCGTCCGACATATTGAAGTACAGATGCGTGTAGCGCGGATCACCCTGCAGAACACCGGGAGGAAAGTGCGCGGCGATCGAATCCAGCGCGGCGGTAAACATCTGCATGTGCGCAATCTCGCGAGTCATGAGGAAGCCGAGGCTCTCTTTGACCAGAGGATCGTCGGTGAATTGCATGAGGTATTCGTAGACGATTTTGGCTCGCGACTCCGCGGCGATGTTCGACCGCAGGTCTACCGTCAGCTCGCCGTTCGCTTCCACGTAGGTGCCCGACCACGGCACGCCGGCGGCGTTGGTAACGGTGGGCGTGCCTCCGGACAGCACCAGAAACTCGGGATTGGTGAGCGCCTCCTGCATGTAGTCCTCGCGGGCGCCCTTGCCGCCGTTCATGATTTTTCCGAGATCGGTTCTCTCGACGGCGTTTTTCAGCTCGCCGTTCACGCCCGAGAGCAGCATCTGAATGGTTGCGCCCACGACCTCCAGGTGGCTGAACTCCTCGATGCCGATATCCATCAGCAGGTCATACTGTTCCGGGTATGCCTGCCGGCATCCGAAGGCCTGGGTAAAATACTGCATCGCGGCTTTCAGCTCTCCGTTCGCTCCGCCGAACTGCTCCAGGAGCAGGCGCGCGAACCGGGGGTCCGGATTCGAGACGCGTGCATTGAACTGAAGTTCCTTTACATGGTGGAACATCGATTTCCTCCCACTGTGGAATTGGGCACACCTCAAGCGGCGTGCGCCCGGGGTTGCGAGTAACGCCGCCGGAATCTGTGAGAAAGGCACGGCGGCGCAGGCATTGCAATCGCCGCGGCAATCAGGTCGCCGTGGAAAACTTTCCCATGTGCATCCCCTTTTGCTTCGCCCCTTGCACTTCTCCCGGCGGGCACGTTAACTATTCTTAATTTCTCACAGGCCGCTGCGTTAATCTAGTGGCAGAACGGTTTTAAAGGGCGGGAGGGCGCACGAAAAGTTTTCCGGCGCACGTAGCGGCGCACGCGCCATGTGGAAGGCGCCGGCGGATGATTATGAACGGGCGCCGGCGCCGGTGTTTCGGGAAGAGGCCTGCTATTCGGAGAGTGCGGCCAGGAGCATTGCTTTGGTGAAACCGTAGCAGTAGATTTCGCCGGCGAAGCCGCCGCCGCCCACCCTCGCGTACTGGCCGACAATTCCGCGCTCGCGGTTGCGGTCGAGGTCGATGGCGCGCGGGTGCTCCGGCAGAACGCTTCCGCCGTACTTACTGCGCACCAACTCCTTCATCACCGCGAACATGTTGACCTGACCCTCGTCGAGCCACACTTCCGTGTAGTCAACGTAAGGCTTGCGCATGACCACGTTGCGGAAATGGACATGATTGACTACGTCGCGGCTTCTCAGGTACTTCAAGACCGCCACCGGGTCCTCGCCCATTTCCCAGCAAACGCCGCAATCGTAGGTGATGCCGTTGTAGGGGCTCTTGACCAGATCCAGGTAGCGCTTCCAATCGGCGAAACTGGCAAACATCTGCTCGGTTCCGCGCGAGATCGGGGCCGGTGGATCGTTCGGATGCAGAGCGAACCGGACATTGGCCTTCTGCGCTTCGGGAATCACGGCCTTCAGGAAATACTCGGCGCGTTTGAAAAGCTCCTCCTTCGTATGCTTGCCTTCCTGTTCCAGGGGCGGCAGATCTTTCACCCTTTCGTAGTTGAAACGGGTAAGGCCGGAGCCGCCGCGCCCTAACTCCTCTTCGTAGCCCTCGGTCAACCGGTGACCGTAGAAGTTGTATTCGATGCAGGGCAACCCGGCTCTGCCGGCGGCCTGCGTCGACTTGATAATGTTTTCGATCTCCTGGTCCCGGTTTGGGCCGCCGCGGATGATGTCCCTCATCCCGCCAATCATGGCGTTCACGACGGTCATCCCCTGTTCCTTGAGCGCGCTGATGTTCCTGCGGAGGGCTTCCTCGGTCCAGGGCATGCGGCCGCCGCCGCCGCCGATGACATGATAGACTCCAACCTGCTGTAACGCACGGTTAGCCGCCGCGTCCCTACCCGCGTAGGCGCAGATCTTGGGGATCCCGTCGCGCATCACGTCGATCGGCCACTTTGTCTTGGCCGCTCTGGCAAGTTGCGGAGCCACCATGGAGGCAATGCCGGCGGCGCCGGCCAAGTGCATCAAGTCTCGTCTCGAAAAATTCTTGCCCATTTATTGGGTCTCCTTTGCACCACTCCATTCTGTCGCGGGTGATCCGGAACGGCAAGTGCGCTGGGCGGGAAAAATCCCCAGCCGTCGAATTACTCGAAGCCGGGCCCCGCGGGCGTCAAAGGCCCAACGGGACCGGCGCGCATCAGAATTGGATTCTGCCCTGGAATTGATAGAAGCGGTTCAGCGATGAGGTCTGGCTCGTAATTCTCCCGAAATTCGTCGATGTCGGCGACAGGTCGGGGCCCGCCATCTGCGAGCGGTTCTGGAGATTGATCGCGTCGGCGCGGACCTGGAAGCGGAGGCGTTCGGTAATGCGGAATTCGCGGACGAGGTTCCCGTTCCATTGCTTCAGGCCGTCCGCGCGGAGGCCGTTGAAGAAGCGCGGGAATACTCGCACGTGAAATGCCGCCGGCAGCCTGGTCGAGGTGCGCTCGAACGGCAGGTCTGTGTTGAACCATTGCTCCAACGATTGGGTCCCGGAGGTGGCGTCGCGCTCGAAGGTGTTGATATCGCCGTAGTAGAAGAGATTGCCCCAGCTCAGGAGCGGGCCCGGCTGGTACTCGTAGGTGAGGGCGATCTGCCAGCCGCCTACGATGTGGTTCAGGATGCCCGTTTGGGCGAACGTGCGGCCCCTGCCGAAAGGCAGCTCAAAGACGCCGGTGGCGGTCAAGCGGTGCGGCCGGGCGTTGTCGCTGGGCCACCAGATGCTTGGTTCGGTGTGGAACTCGTCCTCCAGGATCGTCAGCGCGTCCTGCTGCATGCGCGAATAAGAAGCGCTCAGCGTCAGCCCCTTTGACATGCGGCGCTGGAAGTTGACTTCGAGCGCGTGAGTGCGCGCCTTGCCCTTCGGAACGGCATTGTCCGAAAGCCCGTTCATGTGAGGGAAAGGCCGCAGAAGCCGGTTCTTCTGTATGGTCGGCCTGGTGAACTGCTGGAGCGTGGAGAGGTGCTGGTAGAGCACCGGGTCGGACGAGCGAAGGAACTCGAAGTTGCCGATATAGAACGGGTTCGGCACCTCGCGGTTCATGTCGGTGGCAACGGCATTGTTGCGCACAAGCCCGGTGGCCCAATACTGTTCCGGCAGGGCGTCCAGCCTCTGGGTGATGCTGATGCGGTCGGCCCACTGGCCCCAGTAAGCGACCTCGACCATCATGTTGTTTGAAAGCTCGCGCTGGATGCCCAGCCGCCATCGCTGGACGCGCGGATGGCTCCGGTCGAAGCGGCCAAAGGTGTAGCCCTGTCCCACGCGGGCCATCGAGCCCAAAGCGTCCCGCAGGGGCGCATCGAAGCGGGTGCCGTCGGACCGGACCGGGAATGGATCGGCGAGCGGCGAAACGCCATTCGCGGGATCGCCAGCCAGCCAGGTGATACCGAAATCGTTGGTGAGAGTCGTGTCAGTGGCGCGCGAGAAACCGTACTGGTTGGCGGCCTGGTTCATCACATTCAAGGTGTCGTAGTAAATGCCGTAGCCGCCGCGAATGACTGTTTTGGGGCTGAACTGCCAGGCCGCCGACAGCCTGGGCAACCACATCAGCTCGTTTCGCCACAAACGTCTGGGCACGCCGTTTCTGCCGGCGTAGACGGTGCCGCCTTTGACAACGAACTGGCTGGGGGGCAGCTCGGCCAGCGGGTTGCGGGCGTAGGCCTCCTGGGCGGCAGCCGAGATAGGCAGCTCGAGGTCGGGATCGAAGTATGACAGGGCGCGGTCGTAGCGCTCGGTGGCGCCTTGCTCGTACTCTACGCGGAGGCCAAACGTAAGAGTCAGGCTTCTGTTGACGCGCCAGGTGTCCTGGGCATACCAGGCGTAGTAAGGGCTGACGAGCGCGTAGGTATCGTTGGTGTCCACCGACATACCGGTGGGCATGCCGAGCATGAACGTCGCCCAGCCTAACCCGAGACTGCCCGCCGGCGTGTTCCCGTCACCGTCTTTTCTCACCCAGTTGTTGGCAAAACTGAAGTTTCCGGAGGTGAATCCGCCAGTCTGGATCTGCGTTCGATTGTGCTGGCGGAAGTCGATGCCAGCTCGCAGAGAATGCGCGTTGCGGATGTGCGAGACGTTAAATTTCACGCTCTGCTGCCAGCCCTTCTGGCCGGGATCAACCTGCGTGCTGAGGACCATGTCGCCCGACCAGGCTGTCATTCCGGGCCAAATGTATCTGGGGAGCGCGCAACTGGCGTCACACTTGGCATCCATGTAGGCGGGAAGGCCCACATCGGTGGGCTTGTATCTGCGGGTTCCGAGGCGCTGGTTTTGCAGGAGGAAGCTGTTCGCGTTCACGGTCACGTTCAGCACGGTGCGGGGGTTCATGGCATAGGTCCAGTCGGCGGCGCCGCTGGCCGCCGGCCGCCGCTCATTCCAGGCCATGAGGCCGGGCTCGGTCGAGAACGTGTAGTCCTGAGCATCTTCGATGAAGTGAGTTTTGATCCACCGGAAGAAGAAGCGGTGCTTCTCGGTGGCCATGTAATCGATTCGGTTGTTCCAGGAGTGGTAGAAGACGTTGTTGGGCATGCTGGAAGCCAGAAAGTTATTGACCGGCTCCCGCGCCGGGTCGGTGGGGTCATTGTTCGGCAGCGGCATGCGGTCTGTGTAGAACTTGTAGGAGGGGTGCGTGATCCGGCTCTGCGGAATCGAGTTGT
Organism: Rhodospirillales bacterium; assembly: GCA_050261015.1. Lineage (GTDB taxonomy): Bacteria > Acidobacteriota > Terriglobia > Bryobacterales > Bryobacteraceae > Fen-330. The sequence continues at coordinate 119,917 of JBLNCW010000035.1, forward strand.
TCGGGAACGGGTTGCGAACCACGAACCCCGGCCGCGCCGGATCGGGATGGGTAGACAGGGGATCGTAGACCTGGTAGCGAACCGGATCGACGGACAGAAGCTGGGAAAAGTCGCCGTTTCGCATCGCCACGGTGGGAACGGTGTAGTTGATCTCGCTCGGGCGCGCGGACTGGAAATTGTTGAGTTTCGAATAGCCGAGGAAGAAGAACAGCTTGTTCCGGCCGTCGATCAGCTTGGGGATGCGAACGGGGCCGCTGATGGTCGCATGAACATTGTTCATATGGCCGGCAGGCAGCAGCGGCTGTTTGGCCAACTCATCCGCCCCGGCTATGTCCCCGGCGGCCCGGAGCGCGGCGATCTGGCGATATCGGTTCTGTTTTACAAAAAACGAAGCCGCGTTCCAGCGCTGGTTCATGTACTGGTAGGTGCCGGTCCCGTGGAAGTCGTTGGTTCCCGACTTGGTGGACATGGAGATGTTCAGGCCGGTAGCATGCCCAAACGCGGCATCGAAGTTGGAGGTTTCGATTTTGAACTCGTCGATGATATCGGGGCTGGGCATGATCGATACGCGGCGATCCGTTCCGTTCGTGGAGGCGCCGTCGATCGACCACTCGTTGCCGCCGACGTTGCCCGGCGCGTAATATCCCGACCCGCCGCCGACCTGGCCCTGGACCAGAAACTGGGTTGTCCCGGGGACCTGGACGCCCGGCGCGAAGCGCGTAAGCATCATGGTGTTATTGCCGAGGACCGGCAGGTCCATGACTTCGCGGTTTGAGATTGCCCGGCCGGTGGTGACCGTGCTGGTATCGAGGATGGGCGCCTCGCCGGTCACGGTTACGGATTCGGCGGCGCCACCGACCTCCAGTTGCAGGTCGATCTGTAACTGCTCGCCGATGGCAAGCGTGACGCCGGACCGCACCAGTCGCTTGAAGCCGGGGTATTCGGCGCTGATACTGTAAGCCCCGGGCAGCAGCAGAGGCGCTTCGTAGTAGCCGTTCGCGTTGGTGGTCAGCCGGACGCTTGTCCCCGTGCCCGTGTTGGTTACGACTACGGTCGCGCCCGCTATAACGGCACCCTGGGCGTCGGTGACCGTGCCTGAAATGTTTCCTCTTGTGTCCTGGGCAAAAGCCAGCCAGGGAACAAAGACAACCAGGTAGGCGAAAGTAAACAGCCGCATAACCCCCCTCTAACCAACTCTTCTTGCATTGCTTATACATTAGTTCGGGGGTTTGTGCAAGGATTTTCACCAGCAGTTTCCGCCAAATAATAAGGGCAGTTTGGTTTTGAAGGGGGGATGATCTGCCGGAGGGTGAGCTGCGTGGAGCGAGACCGGGGATAAGCCCGGTCTCGCTCATTCGACTTATTTCTTGCGCTTTGCTTTTTGCTCTTCAGCCCACTTCTTGAATTCGGCCTGCATTTCCGGCGTCCAGCGGGAGTCGATCTGGCCGGGAGTGTACTTGCCCTCGCGCAGCATTTGATGTCCCCACTGGTCGCGCAGTTGCGTATTCTCGGAGACATCCGCCACCTTCTCCGCCAGATGCGCGGGGATGAAGGTAACGCCTTCCGGATCGCCCAGGACCACATCGCCCGGCATCACCGTGGTTTGGCCGATGCGAATCGGCACGTTGATGCCGACCAGCATCACATTGGCGATGGCCGAGGGATCGAAGCCGCGAACATAACCGGTGAATCCCTTGATCTGGGAGATGCCGGAAAGGTCGCGGACGGCGCCGTCGATCACAACGCCGGTTCCCGTCTTGGTGAAGATCGAGGTGGCGAGGTTGTCACCGATGAAGGTGCCGTCCTGGATCTTGCCGAACAGATCGACGACAACGACATCGCCCGGCTTAAGGGTATCGATGACCCAGGCGTTCTGGCCGCCTGCGCTGCTGCGTCCTTCCGCTTTAGCTTTTTCATTGATAACTGCGTTTACATCCGGCCGGAGCGGCATGAATACTGCAGTCACGGCGCGGCCGACCAGGCGCTTCCCGGGAACGGTGACGATCTGCTGGAAGCCGGAGGCGAACTGGTTGGGATAGCGTGCGCCTCGCAGGACACCCCAAGCCTCTTCAGCAGTGGTGTTTTGCAGGCGTTCGAGAACCGAGTCCGGGACAAGCGGGCGGCCGTCCTCCGCGCGCTCACCTTTCCACTCCCGGGTGAACTCGATGCGCTGTTCTTTGCTGAACATGCCCAACTGGGCGCGGCCCTCAACGGCAAAAAGCATGATGAGGGCAAATGAGAATGCAAGCCAAAGGTTCCTCTTCATAATTCCGATATTCTTGCACTTCCCCGGCAGCTTTGCACGAGGCGCCGCCTAGGACCGGGCGATCGTCTCCACGATGGCATCGCCGCTCGAAAAGAGTTCGGGCCTGATGCCTGCGCCGATGCCTGGCTCCTCCGGAGGCGCCACCGCGCCGTCCACCGGAACCGGAACGTTGGCCACAAAGCGCGGAAACTGGTGCGTGTACTTCCAGTAGTTGCTTTCCATGATGAGGAAGTTCGGCACGGCCGCGCTCAGGTGCGTTGAGCAGATGTACAGCAGCGGGCCTCCGCAGGTGTGAGGCGACGTGGGGATGAAATACGCATCGGCCATGTCGGCAATCTTCTTCGCTTCGGAAACGCCGCCGCACCAGGAGAGGTCGTACATCACCACGTCGCAGGCCTTCAGTTCGAAAAACTCGCGGTACTCGTAGCGGGTTGCGAGAGTTTCGCTCATGCAGATGGGGATGCCGGTCTCCTGCGCCAGCCGCGCATAAGACTGGGCGTTGTTCATCAGCATGGCGTCTTCTAGATACATGATGTTGTAGGGTTCGAGCGCTTTTGCGATTCGGATCGCGCTCGGCAGATCGAAGCGGCCCCAGAGGTCCACGCAGATGTCCATCCGCATGCCGAATTCGTCGCGGATATCGCGGATCCATTTCAGCCCTCTGTCCAGCGCCTGGTTGGAGAGATAGTTGTCGCTGGCGGAGAACGGGTAAATCTTCATGGCTGTAATGCCGCGGTCGAGCAGGAAGCGGGCGATGGTGAGGGCGTCCGGGCCCATTTTCATCCCGTTGATGGCCCAGTAATCCGTGGTGGTGTTGTAAACGCGGACGCGCGAGCGTGTTTTGCCGCCCAGCAGGCGGTAGAGGGGGAGGCCGGCCGCCTGGCCGAGAATATCGAGCTGCGCCATGTTGATCGCGCTGAGGACCCGCATATCCGCGCCGCCCGCATTGCGCATGGCCATGTTGTGGTAGTAGGCGCGCCAGAGCCCGTCTATGTCGCGCGGGTCGCGGCCGAGAATCTGCCGCGCGTAATCCTTGAGCGCGCCGATTTCACCCTGCGAGAAGGGGTATGTTTCGCCCGTGCCGGTAATGCCGCGGTCCGTGTGCAGCCGGACCCAGAAGAACTCCGCGCCGTCCGAGCCGCCCGAATCGCCGCCGATGCGAAGGTCCTTGCGGAATGTGACCGCCTCGATGGAGGTGATCTTCATTGGACCTGCGGCCTCGGCTGCGGCCCGCATCACCGGGGAAAGAGCGCCCGCTCCAAGCGCGGCGCCCGCCCGCACGAAGAAATCCGGCCGTGTAATCGAAGAAGTCTGTGCCATGATTGCCGCTCCAGATTCTCTCACACCAAAGCGGGCGCGGGCTATTCGGCGAACTCGAGCGACCAGCCTTCGTTCATGCGCGTCACTTTACCCTTTCCGGCGCCGGAACGCCACCGTTTGCTGGAAAACCGCGCATGACCGGGGCGCGTCTCACTCAATATGCGCGTCCTGATCGTTGGAGACGTGATGCTGGGCCGCCTTGTGAATCAGACGTTGAAGGAGGCGCCCCCGACATACCCGTGGGGAGACACGCTGCCCTGTTTCCAGCAAGCCGGTGTGTGCGCCTGCAACCTGGAATGCGTGCTCAGCGACCGCGGCCGCCCGTGGTCGGCCATTGAAAAGGTGTTTCATTTCCGCTCCGACAGCAAGAATGTCGCCGTACTTCAGGCGGCCGGCATCGGACTGGTTTCCATCGCCAACAATCACGTGCTCGACTACGAGTACGATGCGCTGCTGGAAATGCTGGAGGTACTGGAGCGCGCCGGCATCCGTGCGGCCGGAGCGGGCCGCAACCAGGCAGAGGCATGGCGGCCCGCTTCACTCGAGAAGGACGGAACCCGTTTCGGCCTGATCGCCTGCACAGATAACGAACCGGGCTGGGAAGCGACGGAGCACAAGCCCGGCATCTGCTACGTTCCTGTAGACCTTGAGGACCACCGGGCGAGGCGGCTGCTGGAACTTGTGTCCGCCACCGCCGGGCAAGTGGACTGCCTTCTCGTCTCCTTTCACTGGGGGCCGAACTGGGGATACCGGCCGCCGCCGGAACACGTCGCATTCGGCCGCGCGCTCGTCGACGCGGGCGCGGACATCGTGTTCGGGCATTCGCCGCACGTCTTTCGCGGGATCGAACTCCACAGGGGAAAGCCGATTCTTTACAGCACCGGAGACTTCGTCGATGATTACGCGGTGGATGAAATCGAGCGCAACGACGAATCTTTCCTGTTCACCGTGGAGATCAGCGACGGCGCTGTCCGGAGCCTTGCCCTTCGGCCGACGGTGATCCGGGATTGTCAGGCGCGGCTCGCCGAACCCCGCCTGGCCTGGTGGATCGGTTCCAAAATGCAATCTCTGTGCAACGAACTCGGCACACACACGCTCTGGGACGAGAGCGAAAACCTTCTCAGAGTGCCGCTGGAGGTCCCTGGCGGCAACTCATGATTGCCGGATAATGAAGGCAAGGATAGCGAGGAGAGATCACAATGTGGGGAGCCGGCTGGGGTTACTGGGGATGGGGCTGGTGGTTCTGGGTTTTCTGGGCCCTTGTCCTTTTCCTGATTATCTGGGGCGTAGGCTGGGGCTGGAGCCGCCATGGCCTCGACGAAACAAGCATTGAAGCCGGCGATATGGCGGCCGAAGAGCAGCTCTTGAGAGCGCGTTACGCGCGGGGAGAGATCTCCGACGAGGAGTTCGAGCGGAGGCTGAAGCGGCTGCGCCGGGCAGCGTAGGTTTGGTGTTCCGGCCCAAGCGAAACCGTGAATCGTTCCGCTTCGGAAGCTGATGCCCCGGAAACGAGCTCAGCCGAGTGATCCGGCCGGCGGCGGCTGAACGGATGAGCCGCTGCCGCAGCCGCAAAAGTCAGCGCGCTGTAGAGATAGTAAGCCAAATGGAGCGGCACCGCACGCGCCGCAAACATCCAGCCGCGCTTCGCAGCAAGAAAGCGATAAAACCGAAAGTTGAGCAGCATCGCGGCGCCAAGCAGAAACACAGCCGGCAGCGCTGGAATCGATGCAAAGACTGCGCTTGCCCCTGCCAAACCAACTGCCGCCACCACCAGCGCGGCGCTCCACCGCTGGCAGACAGCGACGTTGAGATCGTTCGGAAGGCGGGCGGAGCGCAAAATCAACCGCGACCAGGGAAGGGCGCGATCGAAGATGTCCGAGCACACCAACGACGCCAGGCTCCAGCGTTTCATGTGCTTCGCCAGCACCGCCGGGTCAAGCGCGATCCGGTGTCCCCGCTTCAACAGGCGATAGCCAAGGTCGATGTCTTCAATGGACGGGCGCTTATACGTCTCGTCGAATCCCCCCACGCTCAAGAAAACTTCGCGTCGAACCGCGCCACAGCCCGACCAGAACGTTGTGGCCTCCCGGCGCCCGTTTTGGTGCACATAGTGCTGCATCAGATTCTTGTATTGCGAGACAAAGCCGGCGTCGGCGGGTTCGTCGTCATAGGACCCGATCAGGGCATCCAGATCGGGCTCGTTCTCGAAGCGTTCGCGCATGCGCGCGAGAGCGCCGGGGTGGACACACACATCGCTATCGATGAACACCAGCAAATCCCCGGAAGCATACGCAGCGCCCAGGTTGCGGGCGGCAGCCGGCCCCATCGTTCCGGGAGTTCGTAGAACGGTCGCGCCCGCGGCCTCGGCCACAGCCGGCGAACCGTCCGACGAGCAGTCGTCCACCACGATCACTTCCAGGATGTGTTCCCTGCCCTGACTGAGCTTCAAGGCATTCAAGCAGTCCCGCAGATAATCCGCGCCGTCGAGAACCGGAATGATGACGGAGAGTGTCAACTTGTGCAAACAGTAAGTGTACTCTCTCTGACGCAATTGGGGAAAGTACTACTTCATCGAAAAAACGCCATTAGCTGCTCCCGAATCTCGGCGGCCAGACGCAGGTTGACTGCAGTTGAGACCGCAACGGCGCTCGCCAGAGCGGCGTTCGATGCGCGGGCGCCCGCGCCGGCCAGCAGGAGCACGAACAAAGGCCCGAAGGGGCGGGAGTATCCGAACGGCGTATCCCAGAAACCCTTGCTCGTCATGGCAAGCAGAAGCAGCAACTGAAGCGCGAGGGCGATTCGCAGCGCGCCCCGCGCCGCCCCACGCAAACGCAGTGCGGCTATGACGAACGCGGCCATCATGCCTGCCAGCGCCACCACGTCGAGCCCGCGCGCGATCGCTTCCTTAACCGGCGGAAGCGGGTAGCGGGGAGGATCGAGCGCGCGAAGCAGAATACCCAGCCGGAACCGCGGGTACACCCACGCCGGCGCCGCCTTACCGCCACTGTGCAATTGCGGCAGTTGCGGCAATCCCCAGTGCAGGTAAGCGTACCAAGCCAGCGCGGGAAGCGCCGCAGCCGCCCAGAGCGCCGATTTTTTCCAATCGCGCCGGAGGAGGGCCGCCAGTACACAGGCGGCGGCGAACAGGAGTCCGGTTTCCCTCACCAAGCCCGCAGCCGCCGTAACCAGCCATAGCTCGGGCTCGCGGTTTTCCAAAAGATAGAACGCGAACCCTGCCGCAAGCGCCGCGAGAGTGATATCGACGGTCAGGCGGTCAATGGAGGCCACCGTCGCCGGCACGATGAGAAAGAGCAGACCAAAATAAGCACGCCGGCCCTGCCTGACCCACAACGCCCCGAGCCAGTAGACACCGCCGTAGATGGATGCCAGAATCACCAGGATGTATGCACCGTCGATAAGCCCGGGCTGCCCGGCGGCCAGAAGCCATGCGGCCCCGGGGACCAGAATCCGCCGCGCGCGCAGGATTGGCGCATCGATATAGGCGGCCGTGTCCTTCCGCAGCAGTGGATCGTGCGCCAGAAAGCGATAGAACTGCCCGTCGTAGCCGTAAGGACTCGGATCGCGGTACGTGGACGCCGCCAGGTGCGGCGGAACGGCAATCCGTTGTCCTGTGCGGAACAGGCCGCTCCAGTGTCCGTCATAGTTCGTCGCGACGATGCCCGCCCACCAGGCGAACACCAGCAAAACGGCCAGCACAGCCCATCTCCAGGGATGCTGCGCCTGGGCCGCGATCGCCCGGCCCTCCGTCGCTGGTGCGCTACCGCCGGCGTTTTTCATGCGAAAGCATATATGGTAGTCCGGCGAAGCCGGCGTTGACGAGGCGGTGGGGAAAAACTTGCGGAAGGACAATCAGGGCCGCTCAAACTGCGAGCGGCCTCAAAGAAGAGATCGATTCACTAAGCCTTCTTGGCGGCCTTTTTGACGGCCTTCTTGGCCACGGCCTTCTTCTTTACAACAGACTTCTTTGCGGTGGTCTTCTTCACCGCTGATTTCTTGGCGGCCTTCGGTGCGGCCTTCTTTTTTGCAGCAGTCTTCACTGCCTTCTTCTTAGTAGCCATAATTGCAGAGTACCGCATGAAGGGTGGTAAATGGAATTCTTTGTGATCAAAAACCGCCGGTGTCTCGAATGAGCTTCCCCTCGACGCACTCATAGAGGCGGCCTGCTGCAAGGTTCTTGTGCTCGTCCACGCGGCCGCTCGGCCATGTTAGAACCGCACGGTCCACCTTGTTGCGCTTGCCCAACCCGAATGTGACCGCCAGTTCGGATTGCGACAGGTAGCTCGACCCGCTTTTCACGACGCGCGAGCCGCTCTCATCGCCGTAGTAGATCTTCACCACCCCACCGATTGCGTCGCGATTGGATTTCGTTCCGATCAGCCGGAACCGGATGCTCTGGTTGCCGGAAAACTGATCGTTGCGATAAAGATAAGCCGGCCCGTGATTGGTGGTGATGAGAACGTCCAGGTCGCCGTCGCGGTCAAAGTCGGCGAAGGCCGCCCCGCGGCCCACTTTCGGGCTTGCGAACCCTCCGCCGGCCTCCGCGGCCACATCGCGGAATCCATCGGCGCCGCAATTCAGGAACAGGTGAGGCGGCTGCGCGTACTGCACATCGCGCCGGACGGCGGTCACCGTTTCGTCGATGTGGCCGTTGACCACGAGCAGATCCAGTAAGCCGTCGAGATCGGCATCGAAGAAGAAACACCCGAAGCCCAGGCTGCGGCGCGAGCGGCGGCCTATCTCCGAGCGCGGCGCCTTGTCCACATACAAACCGCCTTTACTGGCCTGATAGAAACCCAGCATTTCGTTGTCGAAGTTAGTCACCACCAGGCTCGGGATGCCGGAGTTGTCGTAGTCGCCCGTATCCGCGCCCATTCCGCCGCGCGCCCTGCCGTCCTCGCTAAAGGCTACGCCCGCCCGCAGCGCCGCGTCCTGGAACGTCCCGTTGCGCTGGTTGTGATAGAGCTTGTTGGGCTCGGTGTCGTTGGCCACGAACAAGTCGATCCACCCGTCGAGATCGTAGTCGAACATCGCCACGCCGAGCGACTTCGAGCTGGTGTCGAAGATGCCGCTTTTCGCGGTGACGTCCTCAAACGTGCCGTCGCCGCGGTTGCGGAACAGCCAGCAGGTGGCCCCGCGGTACGCTTCGGGGGTGCAGTAGGCCTTCTGCTTGCCATCCATCGTGCAGAAGACGTCGAGATCGGCCGACCATTTGACGTAGTTGGTGACGAACAGGTCGAGCAGCCCGTCGCGATCGTAGTCGAACCACAGCGCGGAGCTGGAAAACGCGCTGCGGCCCCCCAGGCCGGCGCGCTCGGTCACATCGACAAACGAGCCCTTGCCGGTGTTCCGGAACAGCCGGTTCTGGCCGACGCAGGAAATGAAGATATCCGGAAAGCCGTCGTTGTCGTAGTCACCCACGGCCACGCCCATTCCGTACATCTCGATATCGAGCCCTGCGCGGCGCGTGACGTCGGTGAACGTGCCGTCGCGATTGTTGCGGTAGAGGCGCATGGTGCTGCGCTGCCTGCGGCGCCCCGGCCAGTCCATGCCGTTCACCAGCAGAATGTCCTGCCAGCCGTCGTTGTCGTAATCCAGAAAGGCGCAGCCGGAGCCCATGGTCTCCGGCAGATACTTGCCGCCGAAAGCCCCGTTGTTGTGCTGGAACGCCAGTCCGGCGCGCGCGGTTACATCCTCGAAGCGAAAGCCGAGGTTGTTCTGCGCCGCGAGAAAACCGGGCAGCCCGAAAAGGAAATCCCTGCGCCTCACGGCACCCTCACCAGGCCCTTGCGAACCGCATAGAGCACAAGCTCGGCCGTGCGGTGGATGCCCAAGGCGTCCATCAGGTTCGCCCTGTGCGCCGCCACGGTGTTGACGCTCAAGTTCAGCAAAGCCGCGATCTCCCTGTTGGAGTAGCCTTCGGCGATGAATTGCAGGATCTGTTTTTCGCGCTGGGTCAGGCGGGCGAAGACGTCGTCGGGCTCGCGTTCGGCGGCGATCAGTCCCGGGTCCAGCACGCGCTTTCCGGCTGCAACGTCGCGGATCGCGGCGGCGAGATCCACGTCGTTCGCGTTCTTGAGAATGTAGCCCAGCGCTCCGGCATCGAACGCGTTCCGCACGTAGCTCTCCTGGGCATACATGCTGAGAATCACGATCGCGGTTCCCGGCTGGCGCCGGAGGATCTCGCGCGTCGCCTGGACCCCGTCCATCCCCGGCATCGCCATATCCATCACGATCACCTGCGGCCTGAGCTTTTGCGCGAGCTGCACCGCTTCCGTCCCGTTGCTGGCTTCTCCGATCACGGTAATGCCGGGATCGTCCTCGATCATCCGCCGGAAGCCCTTCCGCACCAGCGCGTGGTCGTCCACCAGCAGGACTGCGATTGCATCCTTCATACGGAGCCATCCTCGAAGAGTGGGACATCAAGCCTCATCAGGGCGCCCTTCTCGCCCGGCTTGAGGAACTCGATTTTCCCGCGCAGCAACTCGGCCCGCTCGCGCATCGCCACCAGCCCGGTGCCCTTGTTCAGCGAGACGTCGCCCTTGGGTGGCATGCCGACGCCGCGGTCCTCTATCTCCAGATGCAAACGGTCCGGCGTGAACCGCACGCGCACAAAGGCGACTTGCGACTGGGAGTGGCGCGCCACGTTGTTCAGCGCCTCCTGAAGCACGCGGTAGACGTTGATGGCGACCCGGTCGGCGATCTTGGGAGATAATCCGGCTTTTTCGTATTTCACCGCGATGCCAGTCTGCTTTTCGAAGGTGGAGAGATACCAGTCCATCGCTTTCTCCAGCCCGCCGTCGTCCAGAATCGGCGGATGGAGCACTTGCGACAGGCTGCGAATCTTTTCCAGCGCAACCTGGGCAACCTCCCGCGCTTCGCGCAGCTCTTCCGTGAGCTCGGGGAAGCCTTTCTTTTCGGCCCGGCGCAGCATCGCGCCGATCGCAGTCAGGATCTGGCCGAACTCGTCGTGCAGCTCGCGCGATATCGAGCGCAGGACCTCTTCCTGCACGGTGATCAGCTTGCGCGCCAGCTCGCTGCGATGCTCGGAAAGCAGCGCGAGCCGGTCGAAAAGGAGGCGGTTCGACCGGATCAGATACAGCGAGGTCAGCGAAATCGCCAGCAGCATCGCCGCCAGGAAGATATAGACCTGGCGTTCCACCCGCGCGTAGATGCCCTGGATCTGCTGCATGGCCTGCTGCTCGGCCTCGTTGTTCTCGACAAGCAGCCGCGCCACGGTGTTCGTAAGCGCGGCCTGCTGGGCTTGCAGCGACGTGCGGATGAGCTTCCTGGCCTTGTCTTCGCTTTCCCGCGCGAGCGCGAACAACTGATCCACCGAGGTGAAGAACTGCGATACGGAGTTCGCCACGTACTGCTGCCGCCCCGGATCGCGCCCGGTGGGCGAGAGCCGCGCCTCCGTTTCGATGGCGTCGGCGAGGTCCAGGCGGATCCGGTTGAACTGTCCCCTCCAGGCCTCGAGCGGGTACGGCTCGTCGGAATCCAGCATGTCCCGCATCGCCAGCCCGAGGGAATGCAGGTTGTTCTGTATGCGGAGCAGTTGCAGCGAGTCCTTGCGGTTGCGGTCCACCGTGCTGGTTTGCAGTTCTCTCAGCCCCGCGATTTGCCTCAGCGCGTAAAGCGAGAAGACGGCTACCGCGGCCAGTGTGACCGCCAGGCCGGCCAAAAGGCGGCTAGTCGGAGATGACAAAGCGGCCTTCACACGCTACCAGCAGAACAGCATACCAGCGGGCAGCCCGGAAGTGTCAGGCCGCTTCAGCGCTTCACTGCTGCCGCTTCACGGTCTTTGCGTAGACTTCTATCCAGTCCACGCGCGAGGAGGCGGGCGTGCCGCCGCCGCGCATCAGGTCGGTCCAACCGATTTCATCGACGCGGCTCAGGTTCGGATTCCGCGCCCAGTCGCCCTCCACGACCTTTTCGATATCGAGCCTGCGCCAGCGAATGTCCTGGATGTTGAACTCGCGCTCGCGCCAGTCCCTGGAAGGCCCGTCGCTCTCGTCGCTGACAAGCCACGTGCCGTCGGCCAGCTTGAGAATAATGCGGAGCTGGCGGAAGCCGGACTGCTTTGAGCGCCAGCGGATCTTGGCCTGCCCCGTCAGGTCGGCGAACGCTGTCTTGTGGCGCAGCGTAATGGCCCACGTCCCCTGGCAATCGCCGTTCCAAATGTAGTAGGGATCGTCGGCCGGGGTATCGTGGTGCGACTTCTTTATGCCCGCTTTGCCCGGGCCGTAGAGCGACATCACGAGATCCGGATTGGCGACGTGCTCCTGCGTGACCGGCAGCGCGGCCGGTAGTTCCTTCCAGTCCTCGCGGAAGAATAAACCCGGACGGTCCTGCGCGAGGAGACCGCCGGCGAAAAACAGCAAGATCAAGATCGGCATATGCTAACAGAATATGATGAACCGAGCTGCTGTACTTGTTCTACTGGCCGCCGCTGCCGGAGCGGCGCAGACACCGGAAACCCGGCTTCTTTGGCCCCAGGGCGCCCCAGGCGCGCTCGGCGACGGGGCCGAGGACAAGCCCTCGATCGCGATCTACCTGCCCCCGCGGGAAAGAGCGACCGGCGCGGCCGTGGTGGTGTGCCCGGGCGGAGGCTACCGCGTCCTGGCGATGGACCATGAGGGCAAACAGGTGGCCGAATGGCTCAACGGGCACGGTATCGCGGCATTTGTCCTGAGTTACCGTCTCGGCCCGCGCTATCACCACCCGATTCAACTCGGGGACGCGCAGCGCGCCATCCGCATGGTGCGGGCGCAGGCGGCCGAGTTCCGCATCGATCCCGGCCGCATCGGCATCTGGGGCTTTTCCGCCGGCGGCCACCTGGCGTCCACCGCGGGCACTCACTTCGATAGCGGCAATCCGAACGCGCCCGATCCGATCGATCGCGTGAGCTGCCGCCCGGATTTCCTGATCCTCTGCTACCCGGTGGTGTCGTTGGTGACCGATTACGTCCACAAAGGATCGCGGGCCAACCTGCTCGGCGAGAATTTCGACCCGAAGCTGGCGGAATACCTTTCCAACGAGAAGCAAGTCACGCCCCAGACGCCGCCCACGTTTCTGTTCCATACCGACGCGGACCGCGGGGTGCCTCCGGAAAACAGCGTTTTGTTTTATCTCGCGCTGCGCCGCGCGGGCGTGCCCGCCGAACTGCACATTTACGAAAAGGGCAACCACGGCGTCGGGCTGGCGCAAAAGGACCCGGTGCTCGCCTCCTGGCCCGCCCGGCTGGCGGACTGGCTCAAAGCGCGCGGCGCCATCAAGTGACGCCATCGTGGCGATCTGCTAGGATCTACCTATAGGCCCCGTGCCTCCGGGGCCTCGCCGCTGGAGTGGCGGAACTGGCAGACGCACGGGACTCAAAATCCCGCGCCCTTCACTGGGCATGAGGGTTCGACCCCCTCCTCCAGCACCAGGCAATCCCTTAGAAGAGCACTTTGCGCTTTGCTTGTAGTCGGAGAGTTCCCCTCCGAACCGGCGGGTGTGCCCGCCCTGGGCACGCGCTCTAACGTGACCTTCCGCAGCTACCCGAAGCTCAAAGCCGGCGAGGGGCAATCCACCCCCGCGGAATATCAGAAACCCGGACAGGTAGCGGCAGAAGCGGTTGACTGCATCGCGACGTGGATTTTGAAAACAAAGTGAGAAAATAACCTGCTATGAAATCACGCGTTCCACAATCTTTCTCAGCCATCACGTTGCTGGCCGGCCTTATGATTCCTTTGGCCACGGCGCAGACTGCCAGGTGGCCGAGCGAGTTTCAACTTCGGGAATACAGTTCAGGCGGCGAAACGCTCAAGCACGTAGTTTATGTGCCCCGAAACCTGGAGCAGGGCCGCAAATATCCGCTGGCAATCTATTTACACGGGAGCTGCCAGGAGTGCACCACGCACGAACGGATCCTCATTGAGAGCGACCTGCAATGGTGGCACGGATTTGAAAGAAACGTGCAGCGGGAACCCACCTTTTTGCTCGCGCCCGCTGGCGGAAGAGGCGGATGGACAGGAGAGGCGCGGCGCAAGGCCGTATTCGCAATCATTGACGGCCTGATCGAGGAGTTTCCAATCGACAAGCAGAGAATCTATCTCATGGGCTTTTCCATGGGCGGCGGCGGCGTGTGGAGCTACCTGCACGAGCGGCCCGGCTTTTTTGCGGCCGCCAACGTTCAGGGTTCCGTCGCGCGTACGGTGGACCCGGAGGTGGTCAAGCATACGCCGATTTGGGCAACCATGGGCATCGATGACAACGACAGCAGACTCGAACAGTTGATAGCCAATGTGGCTCGAATCCGGGCAGCCAACGGAGATCCGCGGGGAGCCCTGACTTGGGTAACGGGAGTGAATCCCAGGCTCACCATCTTCCCCAGCACGGACCACGGTGGGGCGATGGCCCGCACCCAGCAACTGCCCGACCTGGCCGACTGGTTCTATTCTCAAGTCAATGATGGCAACGTTGCTCCCACGGTTCGGTTTATACGGCCGCTGCAACTCGAGCTGCCGTACACAAGTCCGGTGAAAGCAACGGTGAAGGCAACGGATCCGGAGGGAGCGATCGAGAGAATCGAGTTCCGCGCCGGCGAAACGGTGCTGTTTGTCGATCGTGAGGAGCCGTACGAATACACCTTCGATAATTTAACCGAAGGGGCTCACACGATCAGCGCCCGGGCTTTCGATAAGGGCGGCAAATCGAGCACCGCAACGGTTACCATCCGCGTCGTTCCTGGCAGGCGGAGATAATCCGGTCCTCCGACGGTCTACCTATCTCAGCCCCGAGTCCGTGAGCGGCTCGGTCCGCACGAGACTCCGGCGCGCGCAGGGTGCCCTCTGACGCCCACCGGTAGCCGGTCCTTCGGAGAGGCTGTTGGGCCGGTGCGCATCCTGTGACGAGGGTCGGGGCACCCGCTCGACCGCTGGCACGACCGCGAAGCCCTCACCTTGTTTTTGACGGCTTTCCTTCGCAAATCGTGGAACAACAGCCCGCTTACTCCAGCCCGCTCACACGCCAAAGCCCACGACTTACGGAAACTTCTCACCCGGCGTGCTGGGCCGCCTGAAGTTACGGCCTCGAGCCGATAGGGGAGCCTCTAACAGGTTGCGGAAAAACACAGGCTGAAACCCTGAAACACGTTACGGCTGGAATGTTCTGATCGTCTAATCTGCATGCGCGGTCGCGATCATCAGCAAGCAGACATGTACAGCTACTTG
>JBLNCW010000036.1:0-16127 GCA_050261015.1 Rhodospirillales bacterium
ACAAGCCGAGAAATGGCCCCAGGAGGTCATCAGATACGATTGTCCGCTCCCTGCAACCGCTCGCAGGCGAAATTGCTGCCGGCGCTCGCTTGGCCAAAACGTGACTTTATCCACGGGCTGCTACACAGGCCGCGACAACTCAAGATCTCCAGAGGGAACTCGCAACAGTAATTCGCATGTTTACGGGCATGCCGCACGTGTCCACAGATGCCGGCCAGAAGACCTTGATAGTGCGGGGAACGGCCGGCCAGATTGCTATGGCCGGGTGGCTGGTGGGCGAATTGGACGTGGCCGCAGGCTCTGCGCAACAGAGTAAAGACCCATTTCGCCTCGAGTACCGGGTCCAGAATGGCAGCGATGATCTGGTACGTGTGTTCAACCTGAAGCATATAACGACTTCCATAGACCTTCAGTCAACGCAGATGGTGCTCAGAGTAACGACAGGGATCACAAAGCTATTCAACTATGGACGCCGGCCAACACTGGTGGCGGGTGGAACGTCTGAACAAATTCGGGCTCCCGAGTGGTTGATTGCCGAACTGGACCAGCCTGCCGGCCGGCAGCGAGACAACTTACAGACGCGGTTCTCTGCAAGTTATCCCGCGCCGGGTGACCCCCAAGAGTTGGTGCGGGTATTCTACGCCGCGGATAACGCAACGGTGCGCGACCTTGACGAGATCTCGATCACGTTTCGCACAATAGTGGGTATTATTCGAATCTTTGCCCTAAACAGCCACAAGGCCTTGGTGCTGCGCGGGACTGCCGGCCAGCTTTCTCTTGCCGAGTGGCTGTTCACCGAACTGGCGTCGGGGGCCAGGGCGCCGGACCCTGCTCAAAAGAGCGGACTACCGGCTTCAAAGGAGTATTGGGATCCGGAACCTGTCGGCAAGCTTGGGGAGTTGGTGCGTGTCTTCCGTTTCGCGCCCAACACCACGGCCCGCAACGTTCAGGAGGCCGCCCGCTCGGTCCAACATATTGGACGTATACCGACCGTTTTCCCCTGTACTGGGCTTCGAGCGGTGGTCGTGCGCGGAAACGCCCAAGAGGTTGCGCTAGCGGAAGCGCTCATCAGGGAGCGGAGCTTCGTGCCGCCAGACGCCGTGCGGTGATCCCGTTCCGCGCCGGGTCTTCTGGGTGAACCGGCAGGCGGTCCAGGATCTCCGAGGAATGACCGCCGGACTTAGAATAAAGGCACGGAGGGGCTATGCGAGTGTTCCTGAAGGCGTCATTCCCGGTCGCGACAGGCAACCGGGCAATCTCAGACGGCAGCATCATCCAGACAATTCAGTCGATTCTGGATGAACTGAAACCTGAGGCGGCGTATTTCCTCGACGACGGCGGCGAGCGGACTGCGTACCTGTTCTGCGACCTGAAAGATGCGTCTCAAATCCCGGCGCTGACCGAGCCGTGGTTCCTCGCATTGGATGCCAAGGTGGAGGTCCATCCGGCGATGAACGCCGCCGATCTGGCGGCAGCCGCCCCGGCTATCGAACGGGCCGTAAAGAAATACGGCGCGCGCACGATGACAGCGCGCTAAACAGTGCGGCCGGTGGGCCGCAGAGGGTGGCAGTTCGCACCGGGATGCGGCCCGCCTGCGCCTTCTTCATTGCAGTGGCCCGGCCCGGCGCGGCGTCGTTGTGGCGGCTCCGCTGAACCCCATCACGGCGGCGCATGCCCCGCTCTCTGCGCTAGACTGGGAGCGTTGCAGCACCCGATGCGGATGTGGCGGAACTGGCAGACGCACCGGATTTAGGTTCCGGCGCCCGAAAGGGCTTGGGAGTTCGATTCTCCCCATCCGCACTCCCCGACCCGCAGCACGCACCCCGTTGTACATGGATGAAGTTTTGAGTATAACTGGCGTCATGAGCTTTCATGTAAAGATTGCCGTATTGGGTCTCTTTGGGGCCTTGCTGGCGGCGCAAACGCCGCCTGCGCAGCCCGCCGCGCCGGCGCCGGAGCGCGAACCCGGACTTTATGCCACGATGACCACAACCATGGGCGTAATCAACCTGCGGCTGTTTGAGAAGGAAGCGCCCATCACGGTCAAAAACTTCATCGATCTGCAACGAGGGCGCAAGGCCTGGCGGGACCAGAAGACGGGCGAGATGGTGCGCCGCCCGTTCTACACGGGGTTGATCTTCCACCGCGTGATCGCGGGGTTCATGATTCAGAGCGGCGATCCCGCGGGAACGGGCATGGGCAATCCAGGCTTCACCATCAAAGACGAAATCGTGTCGGCGCTGAGATTTTCCAAGCCGGGCATCCTGGCGATGGCGAACATCGGCGAGCCGAACACCGGCGCCACCCAGTTCTTCATCACAGTTGCACCCACGCCGCACTTGAACGGCCACCACACGATCTTTGGCGAAGTGGTCGACGGCATGGATGTCGTGAACAAGATCGCGGCGGTGAAGACGAACGCGGACGATAAGCCGTTGACGCCGGTGCGCATCACGGCGCTGACGTTCGAGCGCGTCGGGCCCGCCCCGGCGAACGATCCGCTCGGACCGCGCCCCGCGGCGAAGAAAGCGGCTCCCGCGAAGAAGAAGTAGTCAAGACCCGCGCACGGCGGCCGGGGCGGACGCTCTCCCCGCCGCCGGTGTGACAAACTGGTTTCCACTATGAAAACTGTCTCCGTTGCCGTTCGCGCGCTGCTGCTCGGCTGGATTGCAACCGCGGCGGCATTCTGCCAGCCCACGGCCCTCAAGTGGTACAAGGGCAACCTGCACACCCATACGCTCAACAGCGACGGAGACTCCTCCCCGCTCGACGTGGCGACCTGGTACCGGGAGAACGGCTACCATTTTCTCGTCCTTTCGGACCATAACTATCTGACCGAGGTGGCGGACCTGAACCGGGTGCTCGGCGCCAAAGAGAAGTTTCTGCTCATTTCCGGCGAAGAGATCAGCGATTCGTTCGACGGCAAGCCGGTTCACGTAAACGCCACCGACCTGCACGAGCAGCTCCAGCCGGCCGGCGGCCGCTCCCTGGTGGAGACAATCAGCCGCAACGTGGAGGCCATCAAGGCGAAGGGCGCGCTGCCGGCGGTGAATCACCCGAACTTCAGGTGGGCGATGACGTCCAGGGACCTGCTCGAAGTGCCCGGGATGACGCACTTCGAGATCTACAACGGCCATCCGGAGGTCCACAATCACGGGGGCGGGGGCGCGGAATCGCTCGAAGAGATGTGGGACGTTCTGCTCACGGCCGGCCGGCGGCTCTACGGCTATGCGGTGGACGACGCCCACGTATTCAAGCGCTTCGGGCGCAACCTCTCAAACCCGGGCCGCGGCTGGGTGATGGTGCGGGCGGCGGCGCTGGATACCGCCAATATTGTGAAGGCCCTGCGCGAAGGCAACTTCTACGCGTCCACCGGCGTGGAGTTGAACGATATTCAGGTCACGGAGAGCGAACTG
This sequence comes from Rhodospirillales bacterium, assembly GCA_050261015.1. Classification (GTDB taxonomy): domain Bacteria; phylum Acidobacteriota; class Terriglobia; order Bryobacterales; family Bryobacteraceae; genus Fen-330. The sequence continues at coordinate 3,417 of JBLNCW010000036.1, forward strand.
CGGATCGAGATCAAGCCGGCAAGGGATTTTAAGTTCACGACGTACTTCATCGGGGCGCAAGGCGCGGTGCTCGCGCGGAGCGTCGATCTGAAGCCGGTGTACCGCTTCAAGGGGAACGAGCGGTATATGCGGGCGCGTGTGGAAGGGTCAGGCGGAGACACCGCGTGGGTGCAGCCGGTATTCCTTCCGGCGCGGCCCTGAAGGCGCCGGGAACCCCGCCGCTACTTCCTATGGAAGGTGCGCGGGGTGGGGTCGTGGGTCATGGGGAAGGTCTTGGAGATGTGGTCCTGCCAAGTGAGCTGCTCTTCATCGACCAGGGCCCATATCAATCCGATCCCCGCGGCGACGATGCTCAGGCAGAGCGCCACGAGCCGCAGCACGCACTGGCTCCAGCCCGGCCTCGAGCCGTCAAACGTCACCAGCCGCAACCCAAACAGTTGCATACCCGGGGTTTCGCGCCCGAGCACGGCCCAGAAGAAATGATAGAAAAGCGCCATAGCGGCGACAGCCAAGCCGTACCACACCGCCGCTTCGCGCGCCATTACGAAGGTCCCGCCCATCAGGTGGAACGGGAGGGCGGCGAGGGCCACGCCGATGGCCACCAGCCCGGCGTCGGCGCAGGCCGCTTTCAGCCGGACTTGCGGAGGCGCGGCGGGCACTTCGATGCATGCGGTCTGCGGCCGCTGCGCGCTCGGGCGGAAATCCAGTTTCTGCTGCTGCCTGACTTGCGGAGAAGCGGCATTGGGCGGCCGGGATTGCCGGCGGGTCCGGTCCAACCGCGTGCGCGTGAAGTTGCCCGGGGCCGCGGATTCAATCGGGATTACTTTGGGCCTGTCGTAGGCGAAAAGCGAGGCCTGCCGCGCCGGCCGGGCCGGCTGCGCGGGTTCCTGTCCGGCAAGCGGAGGCTCGGGGTCGGGCGCGGGAACGGCCGCCGAGTTCGCGACCGGGAAGATGGGTTGCGGCCCGTTGAGCCAGCGGCCGCAATGGTGGCACCGGTGCTCGTGCTCCGAGGTCGAAGATCCGCAATATCTGCAGCGCAAGGCTCTAGTCTGGCTGCGCCGGCCCGCCACAGCCCCAACAACCGGTCCATGTTAGGATGTTCAGTTGGGTTTTTGGGGCCAAACGCAACATTACTCCTATCAAGGTCTTAGTAACATAATCGGCGGGATTTGTCACGGGAATTCGGGGTCTGTTCGAAAAAAAGCGTGGATTTTGACATTTTTGGCTTCGCTCGCGCTCGCTCAGGCGCCCCCGCCGCCCTCCACCGCGCCGGTCCAGACCATCCTCGGGCCGTCCGGCGAACCGTCCGATAGCGGCGGGCAAGTCACGCCGAGCAAGGTCCCGGAGGGCTACGCGCTGATCGGCGCGATTTCCCAGATGCAGGAAGGTCCGTGGTACAGGCTACGCGGCGCGGCGCAGATCGAGACCGCCACGGTGCTGCTGAAAGCCGACGAGATCGACTACAACCGAGAGACCGGCGACGCGGAGGCGCGCGGCAGCGTATATCTCCGGCATTACAAAGGCGGCGAAGAGCTTTGGGCTGACCGCGTCGAGTACAACATCGAAGAGGAGACCGGCAAGTTTTTCAACGTCAAGGGCACCTCGCCGGTGGAGATGGAGCCCCGGCCCGGCATCCTGACCACCACGAATCCGTTTCATTTCGGGGGCAAGTGGGCCGAGCGCCGCAAGGAGAAATACATTCTCTACGACGGCTACATCACCAACTGCAAAATGCCGAAGCCGTGGTGGGTGCTGCGCGGCCCTGTTTTCGACATCATCCCGAACGAGCGCGCCATCGCCTACCGCAGCGTCTTCTGGATGCGGTGGGCGCCGATTTTTTACATGCCTTTCTTTTACAAGTCGCTCGAACGCCTGCCGCGGCGCAGCGGCTTTTTGACGCCCAATATCGGGAACAGCTCGCGGCGCGGCAAAATGCTCGGCGGCGGATACTACTGGGCCATTAATCGCAGCTACGACGCCACCTACCGCGCGCAGTATTTCACCCAGCGGGGCTTCGCCCACCACGTGGACTTCCGCGGAAAGCCGAACGCCGGAACCGATTTCAACGCCGTTATTTACGGGGTCAACGACCGCCTCGGGGAGGGCGGCTTTCTCGCCTCCGTGCAGGCGCGTTCCGATCTCGGCCGCGGCTTTTATGCCCGGGTGGAAGCCAACTATCTCAGCTCCCTGGTTTTCCGCCGGGCGTTCACGGAGTCCTTTGCCGAGGCGATTCAGGGCGAAGTCCACTCGGTGGGCTACATCGCAAAGGATTGGTCCACCTACGCCCTGAGGTTCGCCATGCAGCGGAACGAGAACGTGCAGAGCACGCTGCCGGGGGACACGATCGTTATCCGCAAGGCGCCTGAAGTCAGCTTTTCCAGCCGCGACCGCCGCCCCTGGCGCGATCTCCCGCTCTGGATTTCCTGGGATTCGAGCGCCGGCCTGCTGCGCCGCACGCAGTTGCTCTTCCAGACGCGCCAGTTCCTCGAGCGGATCGACCTTTACCCGCGGCTGACCACCGCGCTGCGGTGGAAGGATTTCAGCCTGATTCCGAGCGTCGCCTTCCGCGGCACGCATTACGGGGAAAGCGTGCGCGACACCCGCATCGTGGGGCAGGACGTGAATCGCAGCGCCCGGGAGTTCGAGGTTACGCTGGCGCCGCCATCGCTCGCCCGCCTTTTCGACGGCAGGCTCAAGCACGTCATCGAGCCGCGGGTATCTTACCGCTACGTCACGGGCATCACGGACTTCGACCGCTACATCCGTTTCGACGACACGGAGCTGTACTCGAATACGAATGAACTTGAGCTGTCGCTCACGAACCGCATTTTCGCGAAGCGGAACGGGAACACGGTGGACGAGATCCTGAGCTGGCAGCTCTGGCAGAAGCGCTACTTCGATCCGACCTTCGGCGGGGCGGTCGTCGAGGGGCAGCGCAACACGGTTCTCAGCGCGCTGGCTTTGACGCCGTACGCGTTTCTGGACGGTCCCCGGAACTACTCGCCGGTGGTGTCCATTCTGCGGATGAGTCCGAAGCAGAACTTCGGGCTGGAGTGGCGCGCCGATTACGATCCGCTGCGCAAGATGGTGGTGAACAGCGGATTCCAGGCGGATGTGCGCTTTGGCGAATACTGGTTCTCGGCAATGCACAATACGGTGCGCGGGGTGCCGCTGCTCGCGCCAAGTTCGAACCAGTTCACCGGGCAGGTCAGAATCGGCAATGAAAACCGCCGGGGCTGGAATGCGGGGTTCCTCGCCAACTACGACTTCAAGTTCGGGATCATGCGCTTTGCAACCACACAGGTCACCTACAACACCGACTGCTGCGGTTTCAGCATCCAGTACCGCCGCATAGGACTCGTGGGGCGCAACGAGAACCAGTATGTGTTTGCGTTCTCGGTAGCGAACCTAGGCTCCTTCGGCACGCTGAAGCGCCAGGACCGGATGTTCTAAAGCTGCCGCCCTCCTTTGGGCCCGCACTACAATAAATTGTGGACCTGGAAAAGACCCTTCTGCGCAAAACCGGCGAGGCCATCGGCCGCTTCAAGATGATCCGCGACGGCGACCGCGTGGCGGTGGCGCTCTCCGGGGGAAAGGACTCCCTGACGATGCTCGAGGCGCTTCTGCTGCTCCAGAAGCGGGCGCCGGTGGAGTTCACAGTTTCGGCGTTCACCATCGAGCAGGGCAAGTTTTTGCGGCCGATCGAACCGCTGGCCGAGTATCTGAAAAACAAGGGGATCGCCTGGACCTACTTCCGGGACACCCCGTCGCTGCGGCTCATAGAAGACAAGCCGGAACACGGCTGCGACCTGTGCAGCCGGTACCGCCGCCGCGCGGTGTACGAAGTTGTGCGCGGGCTGGGGGCCAACGTGATCGCGTTCGGCCACACGGCGGATGACTTCTGCGAGGCGCTGCTGCGCAACACTCTTTTCACCGGAAAACTGAGCGCGCTGCCGCCGGTGACGCACTCCCGCGACAAGGAATTCCGGCTCATCCGGCCGATGCTGTTCGTCACCGAAGACCTCACGCGGCGGTACGTCGAAATGCTGGGCGCGCCGGTGGTGCCGTGCGGCTGCTCGCAGCGCACGGGCACGGTGCGGCGGTCGATCCGCGAAATGTTCGCCCGCCTGGAGCAGGATTTTCCGCACCTCAAGCAGAATATTCTCTCGGCCATGGGCAACGTGGACACGGGCCGGCTGCTCGACATGCGCTTTCTCGATCTTGACGGCGTGGCGGCGTCCGGCGGCGATCTGCTGCCCGTCCTGGAAGATTGACCCTGTTCGCCCTCGGATGCGAACATGGTTTTCTCAAACCGGAGGACAGGATGGCGGACGAGTTCAGCGGCAAGACGGCGCTGGTAACGGGCGCTTCACGAGGAATCGGGGCGGCGACGGCGGTCGCACTGGCACGGCGCGGCTGCAAGCGGGTGGTGGTGCACTACAACAGTTACAGGGAGGGCGCCGAGCGTACCGCGCAGGAGGTGTGCGCGGCGGGGGCGGCGTGCGATTTGATCCACGCGAATCTCGCCACGTTGGCGGGCATCGAGTCGTTCGTTAAGGAGCTGCCTGAAACCGACATCCTGATCAACAACGCCGGTGCGCTGGTGAAGCGCGCCCGGCTTCTCGAGTTCACCAGCGAGCTTTTCGATGAGGTGATGAACCTCAACGTGAAGAGCGCGTGGATGATCACGCAGGCGGTCGTTCCAGCGATGATCCGCCGGGGCGGCGGGTGCATCGTGAATCTCAGCTCGATCGCCGCCCGCAACGGGGGAGGGCCCGGGGCGGCCGTGTACGCGGCCGCGAAAGCCGCCGTCATGACGTTCACGAAGGGCCTGGCCAAAGAGCTGGCGCCGCAGGGAATCCGGGTGAACGCCGTCAGCCCGGGCACGGTGGACAACTACTTCCACGAGCAGTTTTCAACGCGGCAGATGCTCGATAGCGTAGTGGCGGCGACGCCGGCGGGGCGGCTGGCCACAAACGAGGATATCGCCGACGTGATCGTGTTCCTCTGCTCCGACGCGGCGCGGTACGTTCACGGGCAGACGATCGAGGTCAACGGGGGGATTCTGGCCCCGTAGGCGTCTGAAGGCCCGCTTTCTTCCTCAGCTCCACCCAGGCGGGGAAAACGCCCGGGTTTTCGAGCCAGGTGAGCATCCAGAGGATCATTTCCTCCTTCTCGGCGCGGCCGCGGCGCAGCGCCCAACGGGCGTGGTCCTTGGCTTCGATCACCAGGCGCCGGCAGAGGCGCTCCCTGGCCTTGTCGCCGGCCTCGCGGGCGCGGGCGTACTCCTCGCCGAGGTCCAGCAGGCTGCGCTCCAGTTCGGGAAGCGAGCCCTGGCGGACACCCGCCACCACGGGCGCAAGGGGCGCGCCGCTTTCGCGGAGCAGCCGCCGCAGATAGGCTTCGGAAACCGGCGCCAAACGGGACAGCAGCTCGGCCCACTCCGCCTCAGTGATTTTTTCGGGACGTTTTTCTTCCAGGTACGCGTTCAGTTCGGTCCGCTTGCTTCGTTTGGCGGAGGCCACGTCTATATTGTTGGACGGCGCGAGCGTGCTGCGCCAGTTCTTTTGAGAACTGGTGTGCGCCGGAGTTGCCGGGCAAGGCGACGAAGTAGAGGAACTCGGTTTCGGCCGGGTTCAGCGCGGCGCGGAGCGATTCCGCACCGGGATTCGCAATCGGGCCGGGCGGCAAGCCGGCGTGCTGGTAGGTGTTGAAACGCTGCTTGCTGTCCAGATCCGAGCGGTAGATCGCGCCCCGGTAGCGGTCTTCGAGCAGCGCCGCATAGATCGCCGTGGGGTCGCACTGGAGCGGCATCCTCAGCCGGAGCCGGTTGAGGAAAACGGAGGCGATCAGAGCGCGCTCGCCGGGCAGGCGGGCTTCCTTCTCGACGAGGGAGGCCAGCGTCACGGTGTCGTGGACGGCGGCGTCCGGCGGCGCCAGCTCGCTCCACACCTTGCGGAAGCGGTCGGTCATCATTTTACAGAGCTGCGCGGGGGTGGTGTGCCGCGTGAGGTGATATGTGTCGGGGAACAGATACCCTTCCAGCGAGGGCGCCTGGGGGGCGAGATCGCGGATGAGGGATGGGTCGTGAGCGGCAACGAGGAAGCTCTTGCCGTCCATGATGCCCTCGCGCGTGAGGGCGGCCGCAATATCGAAAATGTTGTTGCCCTCCGGCACGGCCAGGACATAGTAGAAGATATCGCCGCAAACGAGGCGATCGAACACCTGCCACGCGCTCGCGGGCTCCGCAAAGCGGTATTCTCCCGCCTGGAGGCGCGCGCCGGGGCGGAGCGCGCGCAGGATCAGGAACTGCACCGGATGCCGGATGACGCCAGCGCCGCTGAGCATTCGGGCGATTTTGGCGCTGCCCGTGCCCTTGGGGATATCCACGAAAACTTCGCCGGAAAAGCCGCGGTAGGGCGCGCGCACCCACCGGGCGGCGGCCACAGCACCCGCGGCGAGGGCCGCCAGTAGCAGCAGGAAGGCCCGAAACTTCACGGGGCGCACCCCGGTTGCAGGCCCGACGCGGCCGCATCGAGATAGCTTTGCAGGAGGATCACGGCGGCCAGGCGGTCCACGGCGCGGGCGCGCTTTTCGATGCCGATCCCGCTCTCGCGGAGAACGCGTTGGGCCTGGACCGTGGTCAGCCGCTCGTCCCACAGCTTCACGGGCACGCCGGTCCGCTGGGAGAGCGTCTCGGCGAAGCGCCGGACGCCGGCCGCCTGGGGACCCTCCTCGCCGCTCATGGAAATGGGGTGGCCCACGAGAAAAAGGGAAACGTTATAGGCGGCGGCGAGGCCGGCCAGCGCGGCGAAATCCTCGCGATTGTTCTTTCGTTCGATGGTCGGCAGCCCCTGGGCGGTCAGCCCGAGCTCGTCGCTGACGGCGACCCCGATGCGGCGTTTGCCAACGTCGAGAGCCATGATTCTCCGCGCGATTTCAGACACTTTCCTCGTCTCTGGTGCGGGCTGGCCGCTCGTTCCGCACGGCGCGCGCACATTACATTATAGGGTGCCCCATGATAGAGTAGCGGATAGCAATTCCGACACGGATTGCGGGATTTTCAGGGAAGTCGTGACGGTATTAGCAGGGAAAATCAGCACTATCAGACCCCCAGGGGTCAGCGCGTCCGTGATTGGAGTGGCCTGCACGATCGCTCTGCTGTATTACGGCCGGGTGTTCCTGATCACGCTGTCCACGGCGGTAATCCTGGCGTTCATCCTCGAACCCTCCGTGGTTCTGCTCATGAGATTTCGCATCCCCCGGGCGCTGGCCAGTTTCGTGGTGTGCGCGCTGGCGATCTGCCTGCTTTACCTGGTGGGACTTGCGGCGTACACCCAAATTGCGCTGGTGGTGGAAGACTTTCCGAAATACAGCCAGCGAATCGACGAGCTCACCGAGCAGGTCGTCACGAGGATGGAAAAGATTGAGCATTGGGTGGGGGAGGTGATCGTGCCGAGGCGGTTCCGCGGGCAACAGATGCAGGCGCCGGCGCCCGAGCCTGCCAGGCCGGTGGCGCCCGTCAAGCGCCGCCGCGCCGCCGAGCCGGTCCTGCCTCCCGCTCCTCCGCCGGTCACGGCGGGGACTGTGCAGGAAGTGCGCATCCGGCCGGCGCGGTCGCCGCTGCTCGATTTCGTCTATGACCATGCCGGCTCGGTCTACAAGATTCTGCTGATGGCGTCGTTTGTTCCCTTTCTGGTCTACTTCATGTTGAGCTGGCGCGACCACATCCACCATACCTTTCTGCTGCTGTTCGAGGACCAGGGGCGAATCATGGCCGGCAGGAGTGTGGAAGGCATCGCGAGCATGGTTCGGGCCTTCGTGGTGGGCAACTCGCTTTTGGGGCTGTTGCTGGCGGCCGTTACGACGCTGGTGTTCTGGCTATTTCAACTGCCGTACCCCTTCCTGCTCGGCCCGCTAAGCGGAATTCTCTCCCTGGTTCCCTACATCGGCCTGCCCCTGGCGCTGGTGCCCGCGCTGCTGGGAGCGCTGGTGCGCTATGACACGATGCCGCCGTACCTGATCATTCTGTCGATCGTGGCGCTGCTGCACCTGATTGGGACGAACCTGCTGTATCCGAAGATCGTTGGGCCGCGGGTGCACTTAAATCCGTTGGTGGTCACGGTGGCGCTGATGTTCTGGAGCGTGCTGTGGGGCGCCGCGGGTTTGATTCTTGCGATTCCGCTCACGGCGGGGCTGAAAGCCGTGTGCGATAACGTCAAGCCTCTGGAGGCGTACGGGCGGCTGCTGGGGGATTGACCGGCCGCCGCAGCCCCGGCCCGGGCATGGCGGGCCACGCAGATGCGCGGCCCGCGGTTGCATGACCCGGCCCTGTCAGAAGTAATACTTCAAGCCGAACTGGATGTTGCGTGCGGCCTGCACCTGGCCGGTGATCTGGCCGAAAGAGCTGGGCGTGGAAATGTCGCGTCCCGGCGGCCCGAAGCTCACGTGATTCAGCGCGTTGAAGAACTCGGCGCGGAAATCGAAGTACTGGCGCTCTGTGACGCTGAACCTCTTACCGATGGACAAATCGATGTTGAAAAAGCTCGGAGCGCGTTCGGTGCCTACTCCGGCGGTTCCGAACATGCCTGGGGCGGGCACTCCGTAGGCGCACGTGCCATCGTCAATCCCCGGACCGCAGAAGCTCGCGGCCGTGACGGGACCGAAGAACGCATCCACGGTCTGGGACGTCACCGACATCTTCCGATAGCGGTTGGCGCGGACGCCGCCCCGGACGGCCTGTCCCGTATTGGCTGCGCTTGCCTCGATGGTAACCGGGAAGCCCGAGTGCGTGGTGAGGAAGTAGTTCACGCTCCAGCCGCCGAGCACGAGGTCTGCCGCGCGGTTGAAGTTCGAACCGAACCTCTTGCCGCGGCCGAGAGGCAGCTCATAGAGACCGCCGAGCGTAAAGTTGTGCCGGGCGTCGAAGCAGGCGGGGCCGCGATTGGCGCGACGGTCGTAGGCGTTCTGCCAGTAGGCGCGATCGGAATTGACGGAACCGCAGCCGTAATAGCCCAGGTTTTCCATCATCGTCTTGCTGAGCGTGTACGAGCTGACGAAATCGAGCCCGCCGGAGAGCCGCCTGCGCCCGGTCACCTGGAGTGAGTTGTAGCTCATCCGCGCGCTGCCTTCGGTGAGGGCGATATTACCCACGTTCGGCAGAACGGCGGCGAGCGGGCGGCGGTCATTGAGCGGAGCCCAGGTTGAAACCGGGCCTTCGCCGGGCAGCGGCTGGTTGGCCTCGTGCGGCACAACCAGGTGGGTGCCCAACTGGCCGACATAGGCCACGTTGAGCGACATGTTGTTGCTGAACTGGTATTCGATGGCGGCGTTGTATTGCTGCGTGAACTGGGGCCGCAGCTTGAGGTCCCAGGCGCGGGCCTGGAAGAACGGGTTGGCGCCGGTGCGCGGGCCGGTCATATCGCCCTGGGCGATGACGTCCGTGAAGCCGGTGCGGATGTCGCCCGGAGTGCGCTGATCGTAGGTGATATTGGATTCGACGAAGAACGGCGGGTTCATGGTGAGGCGCAGGTTGGCTCCCGTGCCCTCCATGAAACTGGACATCGCGTAGCCCATGCGGAATACGAGCCTGTTGCGGAACAGACCGGGCGTCCAGGCGAATCCCACGCGCGGCTCGAACTGCTTGTAATAGGGGTCATAGAGGGCGCGGCTGTTGCCGTCCTTGCCCGCATAGAGCAGTTCGCCGGTAAAGGTGTTGATATTCACCTGGCGGTCTGCCACCTCGTAAATGGGTTGCGCGTACTCCCAGCGGATGCCGAGATTGAGCGTGAGGTTCGAGGCGACCTTCCAGTCGTCCTGGAAGAAAATGCCGTCGCGCCACTGCCGGTGGCCCCACATTCCGGAGACCGCTCCGCGGCCCTTGCTGGCCAGCGCATTCAACAGAAAGTCGCCGTAGGCGATGCCGGAGTAGCTGCCGTCGAACGTAAAGCTCCCGAGCGCTCCGTTGTTGCCCGCATAGTAGCGGTTCTGGCGGTAGCGAATGAACTGCACGCCCATTTTGAGCAGGTGCGCTCCGTGCTGGAAGGTCAGGTTGTCGCCGTACTGGAATTTGTTGTCCATCGTGTTGCTGATGGTGGCTGCGCTTCCCAGTCCGGTCAAGCCGCTACCGATGTTGACGGCGCTCAAGCCGGGTATAAATTGCCCGCCGGGGATTCCGAACTTCTGGTTGCCGTCGGGGCCGAGCTTGCCCGACCAGTCAACCACCACGTCGTTGATGCCGATGCGGGAAAAGCCGAAGCGGGCTTCATTGACAATGCGCTGCGAGAAGGTGCGCGTCCAGGTAAGCACGATGCTCTGGGTCGGGCCTGTCGTTCCGCTGGGCATCTGGACGGGGAGCGGCTGCGCGCTGCCGACGGACTCGTAACGCCCGATTGACCAGCGGCCCATCAGGCTATCGGCATCGGTTGGACGGTAATCCAGCCGCACATCAGCCTGGTGGTTCGACACATCGGTTGCCGATCTCGCGCGGTAGTTGCTCGAAATGCCGAGCGCGCCCGTGCCGGGATTGTTCGGCAGCGGATACAGATCGGGCTGCGAGAACAGGTACTGCGCAACCGGATTTACGATGCGGGACGGGGGGATGATGTTGCCGGCAAACGGCTGCCGCGAGCCGACATCTGGCCCGGTGAGCGGATCGCGCACGATCTGCTGCTGCTTGATCAGAAAGTCCGAGAGGTCGCCCGTGCGCCACGCTTCGGGAGCGACGGTGGCGGTCGCCGGCCCGGAGCTGCTCTGCTTGGTCCCCTCGTAGTCCATGAAGAAAAACGCCTTGTTGCGCACGATCGGCCCGCCAAGGGTGCCCCCGAAGATATGCCGGCTGAAATCGCGCCTTGCGGTAAGGGAGCGGTTGGCGAAAAAGCCGTTGGCGTCCAGGCTTTCGTCGCGCAGGAATTCGAATACATTGCCGTGAAGCTCGTTCGTTCCCCCCTTGATGGACATGGCCACGATCGCGCCGCCCACGTTGCCGAACTCGGAGGATCCGTTGCCGGTGATGACCTTCACTTCCTCAAGTGCGTCGACGTTGGGAGAGTAGCCGATGCGGTTATCGATCGAGTCGTTGACGTCCACGCCGTCCAGAAGGAAGTTGTTTGTCTGTTCCCGGTTGCCGTTCACCTGCGGGCGGCTTCCCGAACCCTGGAACCGGCTGGAGGTGTTCATGCTATTCGGGTTGGTGGAAATCGCGCCCGGTATCAGCAGCGTCAGGCTGGCGAAATTACGCCCGTTCAAAGGAATAGTGGTCAGCTTCGTTGAGGACAGCGCGTCTCCCGTCTGGGTCGATTCCGTTTGCAGGGTAGGCGCGATATCCCGGATCTCCACCGACTGGCTGGTGTCGCCTACTTCCAGTTGTATATCGACTCGCGCCGTCTGGTTGATTTCGAGCGGGAACGGTCCCAGAGTAGTCTTCTTAAATCCCTGAATCTCCGCTGTTACATTATAGCTGCCGATGGGAAGAAACAGGAGGTTGTACACGCCGGCTTCATTGGAAACCGTGGTGTAAGTCAGGTTGGTTGTAATATTCGTTGCGACGACCCGTACTTTCGGGACCACCGCCCCAGTTTGATCTTTTACTGTTCCTGTAACTGCGCCGGTCATGGTTTGCCCCGTCGCCAGCCCGACTGTGTACAGCAGTAACACAGCGGTTACAAATATTTCCCTTTTCATGTTTTGAGACTCCTTCCGCAGTTGGCTCAATTGTGTTGTGAACTTAGTCGGAAGTCAAGAGTTTTCACGATTCCACCGCAGAAAGAGCTATTCAGGCCGGCTGGACGCCCGCAATTCGCCGGAAATGGCTATGATTAAAATCTATGACCCGGAGAGAGTTGGCGGCCGGAAGTTGGGAAGCTGTACGGTTCACGCTGGCTGTGTACGGCCGTAGTCTGTCTCGTCGCTCAGGCGAGCGCCGGATCCGGGCCTCTCACGCGGAGAAAGAGATCGTTTTGGATTTTTGCAATGAAAAAAGCGCTTGAACCCTACATGAAACTGGCGCCGTTCGCCGGCGTGGGCATAGCGGTGGTGGCGATCGCGATTGCGGCGATCTTTTACGTCCAGCGCGGAGCGCACGTAGTATTGAAGGGCTCCGTGCAGAAGGTGAGGACGCTCGCGCTCGACGAAAACAGTTCGGCCGCGGTCATCGACTTCCGCGCAACCAACCCGTCGGATTACCCCTTTATAGTCCGCGAGGTTTCAGTGCTGCTGGTTGAACCTGACGGGAGTACTCTGGAAGGCATGGTCGTCTCGGAAGTCGACGCGGCGCGGTTATTCCAGTACTATCCCGCGCTGGGCCAGAAGTTCAACGACAGCCTGCTTGCCCGGACGAAGATTAATCCGCACGAGACGATCGACCGGATGCTGGCGGTGCGGTTTGAAGTTCCGGAGCAGCGGCTCCAAGCGCGGCAGAGCCTCCGTATCCGCATCCGTGAACTCGACGCTCCTGCTTCAGAAATCGAGGAAGTTCAGCGGTAAGTTAGACCACACTTGCAGAATTATTATTTCGTCTTTCCAATGCTTTCGTAAAGTGTTCGCAGGCGCACGCCGTACTCTTTTCCTGCGTACTCTAGGACCTTGTTGAAAAAGTGCTCGTCGGCGGCGCCGCTGCCTTCCACGTAACTGTATTTCCGTCTGAATAGCGCGGGGAAACGCGGTGGGAACACGCCGTGCTCCGCCGCTGGGATGCGGCGGTGAGCGCCCTCA
>JBLNCW010000037.1:0-3301 GCA_050261015.1 Rhodospirillales bacterium
AGCCGCAGATACAGGCACTTAGCCTGTCTAATCGCACGTCAGACCGCCTCGCCAATTGATTCGACATAAATGCAGTTGCGGATTCTGCCTAAAATCGGCGTTTTTCCGCAGCCTGCTAGCGCGGTCACCCCCTCCTCGGTGGCTTCCTCATCGTAGCTGAACGGCAGCGGCTGTTCGGTCACAGAGAGCTTCGATCGTTTCGGCATGAACTCTGGATTGTACGCCACTTTCGTTTCACCTCCAAGGTGAAAACGCACAATCTCTCCCCAGGCCCACCATCAGCCGTTTCCAACTACACTCCGAATTTCCTTACGGACGGATCACGGTGTTGCCTCCACCGCCATACGGAGCCGCCGCAACCTATCTATAGCGGCGGAAGAAGTAACTGCCGGCGGCGACTTCAAAGTAGAGTGCGCCGGCGCGCGGGCTCACTTCGAGAGACTGCTCCTTGACGAAACCGTTGTGCCAGAGTTCCCACAAGCCCGGCGCCAGTCCTGCAACGAGACACTTGACCGGACCTTCGCGATCCACGAAGAAAAACTGGGGCTCGCGGGCGCTGTTCGGCTCGTTGTGAAACAAAACAATCCAGTCGCCTATGCGTGCGCCGTCCAGATCGACGCTTCCCGTGAACTCCACCGCGGAGGGCGCCGTTTCGTTTTCGCTGAACTGGACCACACACAGGAACCGGCCCTCCGAATTCAGAACGTCGGTTTTTACGCGGAACCGTTTCAGATTCAGCGGCTTTTGCTGCCGTGGCGCGGGCGCGAGATCGAATACCACGAGAGCGGCCGGCGAGCCCGGGGGCTTCAGCATCACGAGCGCCCGCCTGCGCGCGCCGGTTTCGGCAAGAAGCGCGAATTCCGGTCGCCGGAGATCCGGCCCGCAACTGTATTCGAGGGCGGCGGCGCGCTCCGCATCGCGCCCCAACAAGGCCGCCAGCGCTTTGCGCTCGTGCCAGGAAGAAGATTCCACAAGCGCTTCGACTTCGCGGGACTCCAGCGGCACGGCCTGTGTCACGAAGAAACCTCGGTAAAAAGAAATTCGCCGCCGGGGACGTGGGCGCGATACCGTCGGCGGGCGCGGTCTTGGCTGCCGACGGCGTAGCAATAGACGCAGCCGTGGGGGCAGGTATCGTACTCGCCGATATCGCGCGACTGATAGCAGCCGCAGTCCTTTCTGTGGGCTCGGGCCGGCGCGCGGATCGGGCGCCCCGCCACGTCGCTGAGCCGGGCAGGGTCGATGCAACTCGCGTCCGCGATGTTTTCCGAAAGGAACTCGCGCTGGCCGCAGACGGTCAACTTCATGCCCCGGGAGCGCGCGCATTCTGCGAGCGAGGAGAGCAGGGCGCGCTTGGCGGCGGCGGGCGGGTCGTCCCAGGTGAAGCCGGCTTTGCGCGCCGCGCGGCCCAGGCTCAGCCTGGTCTTGCGGTAAATCTGCGCGAAGGAGACCACCACTTCGTCGGTAATCCCTTCGAGCGCACGCGCGATCCGCTCGAAATTCCGCAGGTGGAAATCGGGCGGGGTGATCGAGGAAGAGACGATGGTGTCGTAGCGCCAGACGGCGACGCGGGGGCCGTACTCGCCGTGCAGCGCCCTCATGTGCTCGATCGAACGGGCCGCATCCGGCGCCACGGCATCGAGAGCTCGCGGATAGGAATTGATCGTGTACTGCACTACAAACGGGATGCCGCGCCGGCGGACTTCCGGTAGCCGCGGAAGGAACGGCCCGATGTTCCTGGTCCAGAAAACGATTCCGTCGACGTCTTCGGGCAGCAGGGACACGCGAAAGGAGCCGCTCCCGTAAGGGTTCCGCACGCAGCAGTAACCCGCCTTGAGCCGGTTAATAAACCACTCGCCATAGAAGGCGGGAATGTCGGTCTTGTAGCTGGCGGAAACAATCACTCTGCGGATTAGCCTAGCACGGCTATGCCGCGTCAGCCCTGCCGGTCCGGCCGGTGCACGAGGTATTCGTCGGCAAGTTCCGCAACCAGCACGGCGGAGGGAACGGAGATGAGCGCGCCCGCGATGCCGCCCAGTTCGGCTCCAATCAGCAGCGCGACGATCACGGCCGTGGACGAGAGTTCCACCTGGCGCTTCATGATCCTCGGCGTCAGGAAGGCGTTTTCGACCTGCTGGTAGGCGAAATAGAAGATCACCACGCCGAGCAGTTTCGGGAACGAATCGATGGCGGCCACGAGCCCGGCGATGATGACGGTCAGAATCGGCCCGAGCTGCGGGATGATGTTCGCCACGCCGGCGAAAACCGCCAGCAGGTAGTAATACCGCACGCCCATGAGGCCGAAGGCAATCAAACTCGCCGTTCCCAGAATCAGCATGAGTATCGCCTGGCCCACGAGCCAGCCGCGCATCCGCCTGGCGGCGCGCACCAACGTCTGCCCAAGGCGGGGAGAGACTTCCGGCGGCGCCAGCGAAAGCATCCAATGGAAAATGCGCTCTCCGTCCAGGATCAGATAAGCGGTCAACAAGACGACCGCGATTATGGAGACGACCGCGTTCGCGGTAGTGGATACGAATCCCTTCAGTCCCCCGACCAGAGAGCTGGCAAATTGTGCCAAGGTCTGAAAATTCACCTGCCCGAGAAATGGTATGGAGCCGAGATAGTTTTGGAGGTGCTGTAATCGGCCGGGCAGTTGTTCGATCAATTGCTGGATATCGGAAATCACCGGAGGGAGGGCGAGCAGCAAAAACACACTCGTCAGACCCAGGACGACGGTGATGATGAGCAGCATCGAAATGGCGCGTCCCGGGTGCCAGCGGCCGATTCCGAGCCGGCTCACCCAGTCGACCGCGGGGCTCAATACGACCGCAAGAATCGAGCTCACGTAGATCAGCAGAAGGGTATTGCGAAGGACATAACAAACGTAAAGCAGCAGTCCGAGGGCGAACGCCAGCAGGACAAGACGTTGGGCATTCGCCATGATGCTTTCACACGACGGCTCCGCCGGCAGGTTCCAACTTGAGGCGCTGCGCGGTGCTGAATCGGTATGGAAAGCTGTTGACGAGCCGCGCTTCGGGCAGACGGTTCCGCACTGATCCGATTATACTCGCTCAACCGGTTCACCCTCGCCGCGCCACCGGCGAACCGTGATCCGTCCCTAAGGAGGGGACGTGCCCGATCTCGGCACGTTGAGGACATGAGGCGGCATCAAACTGGGCACGACCTAGCAGGTTGCGGAAAAACACAGGCTGAAACCCTGAAACACGTTACGGCTGGAATGTTCTGATCGTCTAATCTGCATGCGCGGCCGCGATCATCAGCAAGCAGACATGTACAGCTACTT
>JBLNCW010000038.1:0-15900 GCA_050261015.1 Rhodospirillales bacterium
TCGGCTTGCCGCACTTGTCGCACATCAGGCCGGTGGGTTTCTCCATCCGCTTGATGTCCTCCATGTGCTCCTCGGCGTGCTCCAGGTCCTGCTTGAATTTCTCGTAGAACTCGCCGATGGCTTGCCGCCAGTCGATCTTGCCTTCCTCGATCTCGTCCAGCTCGCCTTCCATCCGCGCCGTGTAGGTGATATCGAAGATGTCGTCGAAGCTGGCCACCAGCAGGTCGTTCACCACCATTCCGAGTTCGGTGGGGGAGAACCGCCCCGCCTCCTTCTTGACGTAGCCGCGGTCCTGGATGGTGGAAATAATCGACGCGTAGGTCGAGGGGCGTCCCACGCCGTCGGCTTCGAGCTTTTTCACCAGCGTGGCTTCGTTGTAGCGCGGCGGCGGCTCGGTGAAGTGCTGCTCGGGATCAATAGAGCGGAGCTTCAGCGTCTCGCCCTCTTTCACCGCCGGGAGCTTGTGCCTCAGCTCCTCGTCTTCCTCGTCCTTCTGGTCCTTGCCTTCCTCGTACACTTTCAGGAAGCCGTCGAACTTGGGCACGGAGCCGGTGGCGCGGAACAGGTACTCGGCGCCGTCTTTCCCCTTGGCGGAGACTTCCACGGTGGTCCGATCGAAGACGGCGGGCATCATCTGCGAAGCGATGAACCGCATCCAGATCAGACGGTAGAGTTTGAGTTCGTCTTCGGCCAGGTATTTTTCGACGGATTCCGGCGTGCGGGCCACCGAGGTCGGCCGGATGGCCTCGTGCGCGTCCTGGGCTTCCTTCTTGCTGCGGTACACGTTGGGCGTTTCGGGCAGATACTGCGCGCCGAACTTTTCCGCAATGAATTCGCGCGCTTCCTGCACGGCATCGTTGGAGACTCGCGTGGAGTCGGTGCGCATGTAGGTGATCAGGCCGGTGGGGCCCTCTTTGCCGAGCGCGATGCCCTCGTAAAGGCGCTGCGCCAGCGCCATCGTGCGCTTCACGCTGAAACGCAGCTTGCGGGCCGCCTCCTGCTGAAGCGTGGAGGTGATGAACGGCGGAACGGGATTCCGCCGCTGCTCCCGAACGACAACCGACTTGACGACAAACGCCGCATCGGAGAACTGTGCGATCAGGTCATCGGCGGCGGCCTGGTTCGGGATCGCGACCGTCTCGTCGTTGCGCTTGACGAGGCGCGCGCCCAGCAGCGGCGGCTTCTTCGCCGCGAGGTTCACGTCGATCGTCCAGTACTCTTCCTTTACGAACTGCCGGATCTCGCGCTCGCGCTCGACGATCAGGCGGACCGCGACGGTCTGCACACGCCCCGCCGAGAGGCCGCGCCGCACCTTGTCCCAAAGCAGCGGAGAAATCTTGTATCCCACCAGGCGGTCAAGCACACGCCGCGCCTGCTGGGCTTCCACCAAACGCATGTCCACACTGCCGGGGCGCTCGAACGCCTGGCGGATGGCCTTGGCCGTGATCTCGTTGAACATCACCCGGTAAACCGGCGGCCCGCCGTTCTTCCGCCCCTCAAGTTCTTCTTTGAGGTGATAGCAGATCGCTTCGCCCTCGCGGTCGGGGTCGGCCGCCAGGTACACGGCTTCGGATTTCTTCGCCGCCTGTTTCAGCTCCTGCAAGAGCTTCTTCTTACCTTCGATGACGGTGTAAGTCGGCTGAAATCCGTTGTCGATGTCGACAGCCAGGTCCTTCTTGGGAAGATCCTTCACGTGCCCGAGCGACGCCTTCACGACGAAACGCTTGCCGAGATACTTCCCGATTGTTTTCGCCTTCGCCGGGGATTCGACGATGACTAAAGAAGTTGCCATAAAAAACTGAAGTCCACCATCAGATGACCGGCGCCGTTTGGGGACAAACCACAGTTGGCCGGTTCCGGAATGGGATTCTCACCACACTTTAACAAAATTCTTCCCGGGAAGTTGCCGGATGGCGCCCAGCATCTCCAGTTCAAAGAGGGCGGCGATGACTTCAGACGACGAAACATCTTCGGCTCGCTCCAGTAAATCATCGATATGCGTCGCGGTTTCAACCTTGAGAAGAGCGAAAATTTTGCGTGCGATGGGAGTAAGTTTTTCCCCCGTGTTCGACGCCTGCGGCGCCCCGCCGGTTTCCTCGCTGCCGCCAAAGAGGCGTCCCTGTTTGCGCTCGGCCAGCATGCGGCGCTCCTCCGCGGGCAGCTCCTCTACGACGTCGTTCCAGTCCTGAACGAGTTTGGCGCCCTGCTTTATCAACAGGTTGGGCCCCCAGCTCATCTTTGAGATGATGCTGCCGGGCACGGCGAATACTTCCCTGCCCTGGTCCAGAGCCAGCCTCGCCGTGATTGCGGACCCGCTGTATTGCGCGCCCTCCGTGATCAGTACTCCCAGGCTGAGCCCGCTGATGATTCGGTTCCGGATCGGGAAATTTTGCGGGTACGCCGGGGCGCCCATGGGAAATTCGGAGATGATAAGGCCCTTGGAGGCGATGTCGGCTGCAAGCCTCCGGTTCTCCGAGGGGTAAACCACATCGACGCCGCAACCGAGAACGGCAATGGTGTCGCCTCCGGCGGCCAGTGCGCCGCGATGCGCCGCCGTGTCCACCCCGCGCGCCATCCCGCTCACGATGGTCAGGCCGGCGCGGGCCAGATCGCCGCTGAGCCGCTCGGTGACGGCCAGCCCATACGGCGTGGGCCGGCGCGTCCCAACAATGCCCAGGCACAGGGAATCCAGCAGTTCGGCGCGGCCACGAGCGAACAACACGATCGGGGGATCGAAGATTTCCTTCAGCCTTGCCGGGTAGCGCGGGTCCGCCAGCGTCACCAGAACGGCCCCGGCTTGCAGCATTTTCTCCTGCTGCGCCGCGGCGTCTTCATACGAGCAGCCGCTGGCGATGCTCTGCGCCACGCTGCCTGCTATGCCGCTCGCTTCCAGTTCCGTTCGGGAAGCGCGCAGCACCGCCCGGGGCGTGCGGAATCTTGCCAGGAGCTTTCCAGCGGTACGCGCTCCAAGGCCCGGAACCAGCGTCAGGGCGAGCCAGTCGAGTTCTTCTTCACGGGTGAGCGTCGAGGATGTCATGGTGTTTACAGACTACGTGTGGTCTGCGAAGAAGGATTCTCACGCAACCTCGGGATTATCGGCTCCGCTGGAAAGGCTCGCCGGTAGCCTGCCCCCGAATCCAGTTGCTATCCTGGGATATACGCTTGAAAGTAGGTTTTGTAAGTCTGGGGTGTCCCAAAAACCTGGTTGACACCGAAGTCATGATGGGGCAACTGGCCGCGCGCGGCCATGAGCTGACGTCTCGCCCCGAGGATGCCGAAGCGATCGTCGTTAACACGTGCAGCTTCATCAATCCCGCCAAGCAGGAATCGGTGGACACTATCCTCGAAATGGCCGGCTACAAGAAAACCGGCGGCCTGAAGAGGCTCATCGTGGCGGGATGCCTGGTGGAGCGTTTCCGCGAGGAGATCCGGCGCAACATGCCGGAAGTGGACGCCGTCATCGGCACGAACGAACTCGACGAGATTGTGGCGGCGTGCGAGGGCACGCTGGATGGCGCGCGCCCTCAAGCTCCATATCTCTATCACGATCTCACGCCGCGCGTGCTCTCCACCCCGAAGCATTTCGCCTACATCAAGATCGCCGAAGGCTGCGATCATCCCTGCAGCTTTTGCGTCATTCCGCAGTTCCGCGGAGCGTTCCGCAGCCGCCGGCCCGAATCCGTGGTCGCGGAGGCCAGGCGGCTGTTCGAAGCGGGCGTTCGGGAGATCAACCTTGTGGGGCAGGACACAACCTGCTATGGCGAGGACCTCGGGATCCGCGACGGCCTCGCGCTGCTGCTTGAAAGTCTGGCGCGCATCGAAACGCCCCAGGAGAAATGGATCCGCTTCCTGTACGCCTATCCGAACAAAGTGACGGGAAGGCTGCTGGAAACGATCGCGGCGTGGCCTGCGGTGGCCAAGTACATCGATATTCCGCTGCAACACGCCAGCGCGCGGGTGCTGAAGCGGATGAAGCGCGGCGGGAACGGCGACGCGTTCCTAAAGCTCATCGAGAAGATCCGGCGGACGGTCCCCGGCGTCGCCATACGCACCAGCATGATCGTCGGCTTCCCGGGCGAGACGGCGGCGGATTTCGAGGAACTGTGCCAGTTCGTCCAGGCTGCGCAGTTCGACCGGCTGGGCGTCTTCTCCTACTCCGACGAGGAGACCAGCCGGAGCTACCACCTGGACGGGAAGGTGGACGGGCGCACGATCTACAACCGGAGGCGCCGGCTGATGTCCATCCAGCGAAAGATTTCGCGTGCGCGCAACCGGGCCCTCGTCGGGCGCACGGTCCGCGTCCTCGTCGAAGGCACGTCCGCGGAAACCGACCTGCTCTGGCAGGCGCGCATGGCGGCGCAAGCGCCCGAAATCGACGGCGTGTGCCTGATCAATGACGTGGAAGAACGCCCTCCGCGGCCCGGTGAAATGCGCGCGCTGCGCGTTACCGAAGCGCACGATTACGATCTTCTGGGCACGCTTCTCGAAGCCGACGAGAGCGTGCCGGCTGTCGCGGTGAATCCATTTGTGGTTTTATGAAGTGTCCGATCTGCAAGAAGAAAGTGGCGGCGGGCAGCCCTTACGTGCCGTTCTGCAGCGACCGCTGCCGGCTGATCGATCTTGGCAACTGGGCCACGGAGAAGTACCGCATCTCGACTCCCCTGCGGCCCGAATCGGAAGCAGAACTCGAATCGGAAACAGAAAAGGAAGAAGACGAGCACGGTGAGCACTGACGCGCGTCCCACGCTGGCCATCGCCCTGGCCACGTGGTTCGGTTGTGGGTTATCGCCAGCCGCGCCGGGCACGGCGGGCTCGCTGGGGGCCCTGCTCCCCGCGGTGCTGCTGGCTGAATACGCCGGGTGGCGCCCGCTTCATTTCGGCGTGCTGGCGCTCATCCTTCTAGTCCCGAGCATCTGGGCGGCGGGGCGCGCCTCGCGGCACTACGGCGTGAAAGATCCGCAGCAGGTGGTGATCGACGAGGTGGTGGGCCAATGGATCGCCATCTCCGGCGCCGCGGCGCTGAACTGGAAAAGCTGGCTGGCTGCCTTCCTGCTTTTCCGTATCATGGATATCTGGAAGCCCGCGCCGGTAAGGCAAGTCGAAGCCCTTCGCGGCGGCGCCGGGATTGTGGCCGACGACGTGGTGGCGGGGCTTTACGGTGCGCTTGTATTATTTACGGCGGGGTGCTTCAATCTGTATTAAACATTCAGTTTTGAACATTATGGCAATTCGCAAGGATGGGGGGAGTAAGCCCCAGATTTCGCTGGTCAGCCCCACAGCGGCAATCGCCGGGGGCGAATTTCAGATTCGGGGTAAGGGTTTCGTGAAGGCCGACCGGCCGCGCGTGACCCTGGGTGACGTGGAAGCGCCTGTCATCATCGGTTCGGATTCCTTTATCATTGCCCGGGTGCCGGAGGGGGCGTCCGTCGGCGAGTTGATCATCCGGAACGGCGAGCAGGCTAGTTCCCCATACATCTGCGAGTTGGGTATCCAGATCGCCGACAGCGTTCACCCGGTGAGCAATCCGGCGGTGGATGCGGCGGGAAACATCTTTACCACTTTCAGCGGCTCGCGCGGGCAGAAGACGCCGGTTTCCATCTACAAGATCGACCTGAACTATAACCTGAAGCCGTTCCTCTCCGACGTGATGAACGCCACCGCCCTGGCTTTCGACCGCGAAGGGCTGCTCTACATCTCGAGCCGCTACGACGGAGTGGTCTACCAGGCCACGCCGTCCGGCAACATGTCCGTGTACGTGGAGGGCATGGGGGTGGCCACCGGCCTGGCGTTCGACGAAGAGGAAAACCTGTACGTCGGCGATCGCCAGGGCACGATTTTTAAAATCAGCCGCTCGCGGCAGATCTACGTTTTCGCCACCCTGGAACCGTCCATGGCGGCGTACCACATGGCGTTCGGCCCCGAAGGCTACCTATATGTAAGCGGCCCGACGACTTCGAGTTACGACGCAGTACACCGGATCTCGCCCGCCGGCGAGGTCGAGGTGTTCTACCGCGGGTTCGGGCGGCCGCAAGGGCTGGCGTTCGACGCCGAGGGCCGCCTGTATGTTGCGGCGTCGCTGGGCGGGCGCAGGGGCGTGGTCCGGATCGGAGTCGAGGACCGGAAACCTGAACTGTTCCTCTCCGGACCGAACATTGTGGGGCTCGCCTTCACTCCGTCGCGCGCGATGGTCGTAGCCACAAACAGCGCGCTCTACCGGGTGGATGTCGGCATCAAGGGCCGGCCGCTGCCGTAGATGAACGCCGAAATCATCGCCGTAGGTTCCGAGCTGCTGACCCCGCGGCGCATCGATACAAATTCCCTCTGGCTCACCGACCAGTTGAATCTCCTCGGGGTGGAGGTGACCGCCAAGACGATCGTCGGCGACGACCGCGAACGGCTGGCGGCCGCTTTTCTGACCGCCCGGGGGCGGGCCAACATCATCGTTTTGACGGGCGGCCTGGGGCCTACCGAGGATGACGTGACCCGCGACGCCGTCGCAGCCGCGCTCGGCCGCAAACAGAACTTCAGGCAGGATCTGTGCGACATCATCGAGGCGCGCTTCCGCCGCCGGGGCCGGGTGATGGCCGAGATCAACAAGCGGCAGGCGTTCGTGATCGACGGTGCGGAGGCGCTGCCCAATCCGAACGGGACGGCGCCGGGCCAGTGGATCGAAGAGGACGGGCACGCCATCATGCTTCTGCCCGGCCCGCCGGCCGAGATGAGGCCCATGTTTGCGGACCACTGCCGGCCGCGGCTCGAGCGGCTGCTGCCGGGGCAGGTAATCCGGGTCCGGGCCTACCGCATCGCGCTGGTGCCGGAGTCCGAGGTGGACCAACTGATCGCGCCCGTTTACACGAAATACACCAATCCGGCAACTACGATTCTGGCGGCGCCGGGCGACATCCAGGTGCACCTGCGTGCGCGGTGCGCAACGGAAGCCGAAGCCGGCCGTCTGCTGGACGAGGTGGGCTCGCAGATCGAGGCGATCCTGGGCGAGCGGATCTATTCGAAAAACATGGACCCCCTGGAGGCGGTCGTGGGCGCCGCGCTGCGCGCGCGCTCGCAGACGCTCAGCGTGACCGAGAGCTGCACCGGCGGATTGCTGGCGGGACGGATTACATCCGTGGCCGGCAGTTCCGATTATTTTCTTGGCGGCTTCCTCACCTACACGGACCGTATCAAGACCAGCCTGCTGGGCGTCCCGGAGGAGGTCCTGCGCGAGAACACGGCCGTGAGCGAGCCTGTGGCAGAGGCCATGGCCCAGGGGGCTCGGGAGCGGACGGGTTCCGATTGGGCGCTTTCGGTGACTGGAGTGGCCGGGCCGGGCGGCGGGACGGAAGCGGCGCCGGTGGGCACCATCATAGCCGGCATCGCAGGCCCAACGGGATGCCGCTCGCGGCGGGCGCTATTCTTGGGAGACCGCGAGCAGATCCGGACGTTGGCGACTCAACTGGCCCTGGATATGCTGCGGAGAGAACTCGCCCGGTAGGCCCCGGCCCCCTTGCGTTCCTTCCCTATTCTTTATCTCCTTAACATTTGACACTTTCGAGGCGCCTCCCTCCCCGGCCCGCAGCGATCCGGGAAGTTCATCACCACAGGTTAGTGAATCCGCTTTCTGCTTGGCACATCAAACAGTCACCGGGATCGCGAATTTCCGGCGCAGCCTATTGTTTGATTGCGAATTTGGGCTTAGAATTCCAACTATCCTTGGGCTGGCCACTGGGCGGGCCTGGCGGTCGCGACTCAAGGGAGAAAAGTGCTACATTAATGGCAGTTAAGCAACTTGGGTGAGAGCTGATGAATTTTGCACGGATTTCCGCATTCTGGGTCGTGCTCGTGTCCTCTCTCGTTGCCCAGGATCCCCCGATTCAGGCGCAACAAATGGAACAAAGGGGCGATGCCGCAACCGCGCGCCAGTTGCTCCAGCGTGCCGCGCGCAACGCGCCGGACGACCCGTCGGCACTGCTTAACTACGCGGAGTTTCTGGACCGCTACAATGACCCGGAAACGCGCGCCAACTACGAGAAAGCGCTTGCCCTTTTGAACGGTTCGGCGGACGCCGCCCGGCGTGCCGCCGTGGCTCGCCGGCTGGTGCTGCTGGATCTGATCGAGGGCGAGCGGGAGGCAGCGGCACGGCGCCTGGAGATCTACCGTGCGGCCGGGGGCAAGGATTTCGCCGCCGGGCTCCCCGCGGCCCGTCCCGAACGCCGCAGGGACGTGGGGACAATCAAGATCCCGGGCCCGCTCCATTCCTTCGCGCGCATGGCCGCCGTGTCGGCGGACGTAAGCGCGGCGGACCTCATGCCCGCCCTGGCCCGGAACGTTATCACCAACGGATACCAGGCCGCCTCCGGATCGGAATCGCTCGAGCCGACCGAGTACATGAAGCTGATCAACCGGTACCTGTCGCAGGCCAGAGAACTGGAAAAGCTGGCCGGCGAGCAAGAGACGATCCGGATCGACGCCTGCGAATCTCCCCAGACCGGCGAACTGCTCCGCATCCTCGGATACCGGATGCGGGGCGGCTGCGGCAGCGACGTGGTGCTCGAAACCGTGAATGCCACGCGGGCGTTTCTGACCATCGACTCGGGTTTCCCGCTCGCGCAGCTTGAACAGGCGCTCCGCACGAACCGGCCGTTCACCTACGAGTACAGCCCGACGGAAACGGAGGTGCTGTACGGCCCCGATTACTGGCTTTCTCCGAGAGAAAGGGAGAGCGGCGAGTTCATCGATGTCTTTCTCTCCGACCCCAACCTGTGCCGGTTCTATCTGGGCATGGTGAAACTCGATCCGGAAACGGCCGCTGAGTTGAAAAAGGTGCCGGTGCAACGTTTGCGGGCGTTCGCGCACGTGCTGGATTTCTACGGCGGCATGTTCCAGATCCGCGGGGGCAAGGCGGTTGTGCCGGGAGGGGCGCGGTCGGCGGCGGCGTGGGCCGATCTCGCCGGAAAGTCGCCCGACGAGGGCGCAGCGTTCTTCGAGCGCCTGATCTCGCGCGACGACGGGTGGATGGCGAGCTATTTCGACGCTCTGGCCCGCATCAGCGGGCCGGTGCAGGACTACCTCACCGAACCGGACCGCATGAAGCGGTTTTATGCCGCGATTCGAGGCCGCGTCACCAGCCCCGGGCCGGCGCGGCCGGTCTTCCGGGCGAATACGGACATGATGCTGCTGACCACCCGCCTGCGGCTCGGTCCTGACGGCCGCCCGCACATTCCCGGAAGCCTCGACGTCTGGAAGACGTACTTCGCGAAAGCGGAGGGCAAGTGGGACTCCAAACTGGCCCAGGCCGCGCCGCGCTGGAAGGAGCCGGACGATGTCCTCGAGGCGTTGTTCGCCCTGTGCCGCAAGTCGGTTGAAAACGAGCCGCTGAAGGTTTTCATGGCGCTGAGCGATCTGGACCGCTGGCGCACCAAGCCGCTGGAAGCCGCGACGGTGAGCCGCCTCGCCCAAGAGTACCGGGTTCTCGGCGCGCAGTATCCGGTATTCACCGAAGCGCCGGGCATCAGCGACCAGACCGTCATTCGATTCCTGGACACCGCACTGGCGATCAACCGGATCGGCAACATGGAACTGCGCGCCGATGCGGCGGGCATGATGCAGGCGCTCACCGGGCTGTGGCAGATTTTCTGCCGGCAGCAATCCATTCCGGCTTCACACGCGGACTGGGCGCTGGCCTCGATTCTGCACGGATTCGCCGAGGTGCGCAACAGGCAGGACCTGTTTGACGCGGGGCGGTCGGGCGTCGGGGTGCTGCTGAAAGCAACCGGAGCGCCGGAAACGGCAACGCCGCAGGAGCGCATTGTAGACCTGCTGGTGGGCACGGCGAGCACGGACGATTCGGAGTCGCAGAACTACAAAGTGCAGGAGATGATTCGCATCTTCGAAGCGCAGCGGCTCGTTTCGCTCAATGTGCTGTTCGGAATCGCGGATAACCTGGAACGCATTCCGCAGGGGGAGAAGCTGAACACGGCGCTGGTGAACCGGCTGGCTTCGCGGATATCGGAAATCCAGTCGCCTCGTAGTGGCCTTTCGAACCTGGAACGGAACGCGTATTCTTTCGGCTATTGGGCCGAGCGTCACCTGGAAAGCGAGCGCAAGCTCAACATTGGCGCCAGGGTAGAGCGGGCGGGGACGGACGCCGAAAGACTCAGGGAAATCCGCGGCGAACTGGCGCCGCTGCTTCGGGACACGCTGGTTGGATTCAACTACATGCACTATGCGCCGCCCGGAGCACAGCTTCTGCTGACCAACCCGGCGTTTGTTCGCACCCACGATTTCCTCGGCTATCACGGCTCGCTTCAGACCTGGAAAAACACGGAGGTTGTCGGCAGCGGGTGGCCCAGCAGCGCCGGAGGCCGGCTGGTGGGATCGCTTTCTTCGCTGCCGTATGCGCTTGCGGAAGCCGAGCAGAACTTCCTGGTTCCGGCGCGGGAACAGGCACTGATTTGGGCCGATCTGGTGCCGCAAATGATCCTGACCGCCACCATCCCACGCTGGTGGAACGTGACTCCCGAGCAGATGCACTGGGTGGGGCTCCACATGCGGTATGCCGCGACGGTGATGGCCGAAGCGGCGCTGGACCCGGAGCAGAGAACGGCGGTGATTTCGGTGCTCGAGCAGCAGGCCCCGCCGGCGCGCGCACGCAGGGTAGCGGACCTGCTCGAACAGGGCGAGGTCCGGTCCGCGCTCGAATCCGTGACGCCGTCCGAGATGTTCCTGCTCGCGCAGCGGCTTTTGCCCAACGAGAAGAACCCGGCCGCGTTTCCCGTGAGCGAATTGAGACGGCTCGAGCGGCAGTATCCCGATCGCGTAAACTATGCGGCGATTTCCCGGGCGTTCGGCACACCCAAGCCCACACTGACGAACTCCTACCAACCCGAGCTCCTGCACCTCCGCACCTTCCCGACGCTCATGGGCTTTTCTAGCCGCATCCTGGCCGAGAGCTGGGAATCGACGCTGCTCTACTGGGCGGCGCTGGCCGACGAAGTGCATATTTCACCGTCGCAGTTGAACGTGCTCATCCCCGAGTGGACCCAGCAGACCATCGAGAAAATATTCGCTACGCACCTGGAGGATTGGCCTGCCGTGTTGCGCTCGCTGCGCCGCGTGGGTGAGGACGTCAGATTGAAGCTGCGCATCCGGATGGAAGATCAGAACGCATCGTTACAGCAACTAATGAGTAATTAGAAGCGGAGGGATCGGTGAACCGATACTTAGCCCTATTTCTCGCGATCGCAGGATTAACGGGCCTCGGCGCGCAGGAGAGGCCGGGCACGGTGTTCAGGGTCAAAGTGGACATGGTGGTGCTCAGCTTCACCGTGACCGACAACAAGGGGCGGTACATCACGGGGCTCAAACCTTCCGATTTCCGCATCCTTGAAGACGGGATCCCGCAGAAGATCGATACGTTTATCGAGGGCAGCAAGCCTCCCCTGCAAGTCCTGGCGGACGGCTCCACGCGGCCGTTGATCACCGAGCCGGGTAAGGCTGGCGCGGAAGGAGCGCCGGCGGGCCTGGAGAGCCACACCGACGCGCTGGTAGGCACCAACGTATTCGTGCTGTTTGACACCAGCAACTACATGTACCGGGGATTCGTCTACGCCTCAGACGCCATCGCCGATTTCGTTCGCGGCCTGGACCGCGCCGACTCGGTGGCGGTGTACACGTTCAGCCGGAACCTCTCGCGCGCCGCGCCGCTCACACAGGACCGCAACGAAGCCATTGTCGGGCTGCGCAAGGCGGTGGCGGGCGACGACGCAGCCCTGTACAACACGCTGCTGCTCACGCTGCGCGACGCGGGCAAGGTACCCGGCCGGAAAGTGATCATCGTGTTCTCGAATGGCCCCGACAACGCGAGCATGGTGGCGCCGGACGACGTGCGCGCGGTCGCCGAGGACGAAGGCATCCCGATCTACGTGATCTCGACGAACGAGGTGAACAAGGATCCCTTGTCGGCCAGTGTCTTCAAACGCATCACGCAGCGCACCGGCGGGCAGGCCTACTTCGCCAAGAGCTGGCAGAAGCAGGTTGAGGCTTTCGAGTCCATCCGCGAGGCTTTAGGAAATTCCTACACCGTCACGTACTATCCAGCGCCGAATCCGAACGAGGGATACCGCAAGATCACGGTTGAAATCCCTTCGGACGTCGGCAAGAAGTACCGCATCCGAGCGCGTCCGGGATACCGGCCGCGCGGCGGATTCTAGTCCCGTCCCGCGGTTCCGCCCCTGGCGGTCCGCCCCTTCAAATCGCAGGAATTACAATTGTGAAAAGCCCATGATCCGCATTGACCCCGAGCCCTGGGCCGCCATGCTCGGACATGCCCGAGCAGCGTATCCCATCGAGTGCTGCGGCGCCATGCTCGGCAGTAAAAAGGATGGCCTGAAGCACGTCGTCCTGGCCATCCCCCTTCCAAACGCCTTCGACGGTCCGCGCGAATCCCGCTACGAGGTGCGCCCAGAAGACCTCCTCGCGGTCACCCGGGAGGCGCGCGCCCGCGGCCTCGAGCTCATCGGCATCTACCACTCCCATCCCGATCGCGATGCTTGTTTCTCCGATCTCGACCTTCGGAACTCGTGTTCCTGGTACTCCTTCCTGGTGCTCTCCGTCCGGAAGGGCGTGTTCGACCACGCCAATTGCTGGCTGCCCGATGCCGCCCAGACCGCCGCCGCACGCGAGGAACTCCTCATTCCCGGCTGATCCGGTTCGGAAATTCGCCCCTGGGAATCTGGCACAATAACCTTAAGCAGCCTGACCGCTGTTTGACGCTCCCTCTATGGTCCGTTAAACTTGAGGTTTCGACTCCATCGGGAGTTCTCCATCAGGATGGATTCCGGCAATCCCAGGCTGCGCAACGCAGTGGTGTGGTTAATTCCAGCTCTATAAGGAGGAACAGAGTGGCAGACGCACGCAAGTACATATTCACGTCAGAATCGGTCACCGAAGGGCATCCCGACAAGATCGCCGACCAGGTCTCGGACGCCGTCCTGGACGCGGTGATGGCAGGCGACCCGGCGGGCCGCGTGGCCTGCGAGGTCCTCGTCACTACCGGTCTGTGCGTTGTGGCCGGCGAGATTTCTGTGAAACCGGAGTGCCTGCCGGATATTCAGAAGATCGCTCGCGAAACCATTGCCGGAATCGGCTATAACAACGCCAGCTACGGTTTCGACAGCGAGACCTGCGCCGTAATCAGTACCGTCCAGCGCCAGTCCGGCGACATCGCCATGGGCGTGGATACGGGCGGCGCGGGCGACCAGGGGCTGATGTTCGGCTACGCCTGCGACGAGACTCCGGAGCTGATGCCGCTGCCCATCATGATGGCCCACAAGCTCGTCCAGCGCCTCAGCGAAGTTCGCCGCGCGGGCATCCTTAAGTTCCTCCGCCCGGACGGCAAGAGCCAGGTCAGCGTCGAATACGTCAACGGCAAGCCCGCCCGCATCGACGCCGTCGTGGTCTCCACGCAGCACGACGACATTCCCATCGAGGAGGTCCGCGCCGGCGTCCGCAAAGAAGTCATCGACGCCGTCATCCCCGCCGAGATGGTTGACGCCAACACCAAGTACCACATCAACCCCACCGGGCGCTTCGTGATCGGCGGGCCGCACGGCGACACCGGCGTCACCGGTCGCAAGATCATTGTGGACACCTACGGCGGCATGGGACGCCACGGCGGCGGCTGCTTCTCGGGCAAGGACCCCACGAAGGTGGACCGCTCGGCCTGCTACATGGCCCGCTACATAGCCAAGAATGTCGTTGCCGCGGGGCTCGCCTCCCGCTGCGAAGTGCAGCTTGCCTATGCCATCGGCGTCGCCGAGCCGGTTTCGATTTCCGTCGATACGTTCGGGACCGGCGCCATCGACGAAGGCCGAATCGTCGAACTCATCCGCGCTCATTTCCCCCTCACCCCGAGAGGGATGATCGATCATCTGAAACTCCGGCGGCCCATCTATCGCCAGACGGCCGCTTTCGGCCACTTCGGCCGCACCGGGGAGGGTTTCACCTGGGAGCTTACCGACAAGGCCGCCATTCTGAAGCAGGAAGCACGGCTGGCGGCTTCCGTCCGCTAGGGAGGGTACAAGGAGCGTTATGCCAGAGAATCCGCAGACTCTCGTTGCTTGTGACGTGAAGGATCTCGCGCTCGCCGATCTGGGCAAGCGCCGCACCGAGTGGGCCTTCCAGTCCATGCCGGTGCTTCAGACCATCCGGAAGCAGTTCATCAAGTCGCAGCCGCTGGCTGGCATCCGCATCGCCGCGTGCCTGCACGTCACCACCGAAACCGCCAACCTCATGATCACTCTGAGGGACGGCGGCGCCATTCCGGTGCTGTGCGCGTCCAACCCGCTGTCTACCCAGGATGACGTTGCCGCCACCCTGGTCCGCGACTACAACATCCCTGTTTACGCGATTAAGGGCGAGTCCAACGAGGTTTATTACTCGCACATTATGGCCGCCATCGACCACAAGCCGCACATCACCATGGACGACGGCTGCGATCTGGTCACCGTTCTGCACACCAAGAGGCAGGACGCCATCGCCGAAGTGATCGGCGGCACCGAAGAGACCACTACCGGCGTCATCCGCCTGCGCGCCATGTCCAAGGAAGGCGTGCTGCGCTACCCGGTCATCGCCATCAACGACGCCATGACCAAGCACCTGTTCGACAACCGCTACGGCACCGGCCAGAGCACGGTGGATGGAATCATCCGCGCCACCAACATCCTGATCGCCGGGCTGAACGTTGTCGTGGCCGGCTACGGCTGGTGCGGCCGCGGTTTCGCCATGCGTGCCCGCGGGATGGGCGCCAACGTCATCGTCACCGAAGTGGACCCCATCAAGGCCATCGAGGCCCTGATGGACGGGTTCCGCGTCATGTCCATGGCCGAAGCCGCCGCCGTCGGCGACGTTTTCGTCACCCTCACCGGCAACAAGAACGTCATTGCCAAGGAGCACTTCGAAAAGCTGAAGAGCGGCGCGATTCTGGCCAACTCCGGCCACTTCAACGTCGAAATCGACCTCGACACGCTGGCGAAGATGGCCACCAGCCGGCGCCAGGTTCGCGACTTCGTCGAGGAGTTCGCGCTGCGCGACGGCCGCCGCATCTACGTGCTCGGCGAAGGCCGCCTCATCAACCTGGCCGCGGCCGAAGGCCACCCCGCCTCGGTGATGGACATGAGCTTCGCCAACCAGGCGCAGGCCGTCGAGTATCTCGTAAAGAACCACGCCTCGCTGGAGAAGCGCGTGTACGCCGTGCCGGAGGAACTGGATCGCAAGGTAGCCCGGATGAAACTCGAATCCATGGGGGTCAAGATCGACCGGCTGACGCCCGAGCAGGAACACTATCTGGCGAGCTGGTCCGAAGGAACCTAAGGGGCCACGGCATTGCCCGGCCCTCTGACCGAAGAAAATGGCTGATTCGCAGAACATAAGACGCACCCTGGAGCTGACTATCCCCGCGCCCGAAGTCGAAGAGGAAACCGAGCGCGTGGTGGAGTCGATCCGCAAGCGGGTCCGGCTCCCCGGCTTCCGCCCGGGTAAAGTGCCAGCGGGCATCGTCCGCCGGCGCTACGAGCAGGACATCCGCCACGACGTGCTGGAAAAGCTCATCCCCAAGTACCTCTTCAAGCGCGCCGAGGAAGAAGGGCTGAACGTCGTCGGCACCCCGAACGTCACCGACGTGCAGTTCGCCCCCGGAGAGCCGCTCCGCTTCAAGGCCGAATTCGAGGTCGCCCCCGAGATCGAGCTGAAGCAGTACAAGGACCTGACCGTCCCCTACCAGGATCCGGAGGTTTCCGAAGCGGACATCGATCAGCGCATCGAGGAATTGCGCGAGCAGAAGGCCGAGTACGTGAACGTCGACCCGCGTCCGATTGCCGCCGGCGACCATGCCGTGGTTGCGCTGGA
>JBLNCW010000039.1:0-4234 GCA_050261015.1 Rhodospirillales bacterium
ACCCCCGCTCGCCTGACCTCACGCTCGCTCATTCGTGTCCTTCTCACCCACCTTCAATCGGCTCGGTGAGGGGACATTTCTATCGAGGTCTAAAGGGGACATTATCACGGAGGTTCAACACCAAACGGCATCACCCGCTTCGGGCGCGGCGCTTGCGTTGGGAGCCGGATTCGGAATCGACGTATGAGAATTGCAGTTTCCGTTCGAGCGCTTCCACGCGATCCAGGCGGACCACCACCCGGTCGCCAATGGAAAACTCACGGCGGCTGCGCTCACCGATGATTTTGCGGCTGTTTTCGTGGTACGTGTAGCGATCTCCCATCAGCGTTTCGAGCGGGACAAGCCCTTCCACGAACAAGTCTTCCAGCTCGACGAAAAAGCCGAAGCGAGTCGTGCTGACGATGAGAGCGCGGAACTCCTCGCCCAGCCGCTCGGCCATGAACTTCACTTTCTTCCATTCCACAAGTTCGCGTTCCGCCTCGTCGGCGCGGCGTTCGCTGTGCGAGCACTCATCGGCGATCGTGCGCGCCGCTTGCGGAGTGAGGGCGGGCTGGGGCGATTGCGCGAGCGCGGCGCGAAGCACGCGATGCACGATGAGGTCGGGATAGCGGCGGATGGGCGAGGTGAAGTGGGTGTAGGTGTCCGTTGCCAGCGCGAAGTGGCCGTTGTTCTGGGCGCTGTAGCGCGCCTGCTTGAGCGACCGCAGCATCAGGTAGCTCAGGATGCGCTCCTCGGGCTTGCCTTCAATCCTGGCGGCGAGCCGCTGGTAGTTGCGGGATGAAACGGCGAGGCTCGGCTGCGCGAGCACGATGTCGCGGCGCACCTTCGAGCCGTCGCGGCGCCGGTCCACCACGGAATATTTCTTGACGGGAATCGCTCCGATCCCGAGCGAGTGACCGAAACGGGCGGCCAATTCTTCGAACTCCATGACGCGCTGCGGATCGGGAGGCTCGTGGATGCGGAAGATCGAGGGCACTTCGAGCTGCGCGAGGTGGCTCGCCACCGCCTCGTTGGCCGCGAGCATGAACTCCTCGATGATGCGGTGGGCGATATTTCGCGGCGCGCGGCTCACGCCCACCATCTGGCCCCATTCGTCGAATTCGATGAGCGGCTCGGGCAGGTCGAAGTCGATGGATCCGCGCCGCATGCGCTTGCGGTTGAGGATGAGCGCCAGCTCGCGCATCAGCTCGAAGCGGGCGAACAGATTCGCATAGCGCTCGCGCTGGCCGGGGTCGCCTTCAAGCACGAGATGCACGTTGGTGTAGGTCATCCGCTCGACGCTGCGTATGACCCCGCTGGTGAGCTCCTGGGAAACGACGTCGCCGCGGTGATCCAGTTCGAGCAGCACGGAGAGAACAAGCCGGTCCTGCCGCGGGTTGAGCGAGCAGATTTCCGTGGAGAGTTCGAGCGGCAGCATGGGAATGGCGCGGTCGGGGAAATAGACGCTGGTGCCGCGAAGCCGCGCCTCGGCATCGATCGGAGTGCCCGGCTTCACGTAATGGCTGACGTCGGCGATGTGAACGTGCAGCAGGTAGTTGCCGTTGGGCGCCTTGTCGACCCAGACGGCGTCGTCGAAATCGCGCGCCGTTTCACTGTCGATGGTGACCACGTCCATGCCGCGAAAATCGGTCCGGCCGGCGAGTTCGTCCGCGCGGATCGAACTCGGGATGCTTTGGGCCTGCTCGATAACTTCGGGCGGGAAGCGGTGCGGCAGGTGAAGCTTGCGGATGATGATCTCCACGTCCACACCGAAGTCGTCCGGATAGCCGAGCACCTCGATCACGCGGCCGGTCGCGTTCGTGTGCGCATCGGGAAACTGGAGGATTTCCACGTTGACGATCATGCCGTCCAGGTCCGCTGCGTCCGAAACTTCGAGCGGGGGAGCGCCGATGCGGTCTGCGGCCGCGCCGCGAGCGGGCAATTCAAACCCCGGCAGAATTTCAATCCACTGCCGGATCCGATCATCGTGCGGGATGACGAAGTTGCCGTGCGTTCGGACGCGGAATTCGCCGACGACGGTGAAGTGTGCGCGCTGGAGGATGCGGACAATCTCGCCCTCGGCGCGGCCGTCCGAGCCGATGCGGCCGATGCGCACCAGCACGCGGTCGCCGTGCATGGCCTTCTCGGCGGATGCGGGTGGGATGAAGATGTCGCCGCGGATGGCATCATCGGAATGATCGGTGATGACAAAGCCGTAGCCGTCGCGGTGCATGTGCAAGCGGCCCGCGGCGAATTCGCGGCTGCGGCTGGTGACGATGTACTGCCCGCTGCGGAGCTCGACCAGGTCGCCGCGTCCGGCCAGCCTGGCGAGCGCGGACTCAAGCTCTTCCCTCGCCGCGCCGCGCGCTCCGAGTTCGCGGACCAGTTGCTTGAAACTCGCGCGCGCGTGGGGCGACTTCGCGATATGTTCGATGAGATCGGAATCGGTCCAGTGTGCCGCACGATCGGCAGGCATGATTCCAATTAAGCACAGTTGGGGGTTGGGTGTATGGCGGCACGGGGATAGCTGGAGTAGCCTATAGTTCCAGACTCAACATTTTGGCGAGCAACAAGGTCTAATATTCGAGAGGAGAACAGACTGATGTTGAATCGGACGCTCGTTCTCGCCCTGGTTTTGATTCTGCCGGTTGCGTGCCTGGCGGAAGATCTTCCCGAACTCCCTCCCGAAACCCAGGAGCTGATCGACCAGGCGCGCGCCGCCCCACCTGAGTTCAGCGCCGGTCTGTTGTTGAAGCTTGTCGCGTCGCCGCTCATCACGGATCCGAAATGGAAACTGCAGCTCGCCGAAGAGGCATTCGCCGCCGGCGGCCACGCGCAACTACCGTATACTCACTACTGCCACGTTCGAGTTGATGTGATCCAGTGCCAGGAGCGCGATAGCAGGGGACTGGATGTGCTGGCGCTCCAGAGACGCGCGGTGGAAACCGTGCTGCCGCTCAAGCCGCAACGGGCCGTGGAGATGTTTCTCTCCATTGTCCCGCCCAAAGTGGCAGGCGTCACATGCGCCGATCCGGTTACTCCCAACGTTTCCGCCTACTACGTCACCGCCGGCACAGTCTTCGAGCGCGGATTCACGGCTGCGCAGAGAAAGGAAGGCGAGGACCTGCGATTCCTCGAAACCTGCATCGCGTCGATGACTTCCCCGGTGCACGTACCTCCTCTGCTGAAGATGCTTTCTACCGCGAAACTGCGCGCCGAAGATCGCGCGGCGCTGCTCAGCCGGTTCGCCGTCACGCTGGAACGCGTAGCGGGATCCGACCGGGAATTCGGCACTGGCGAATGGATGGTCGTACCCACCGCCTCTCCGGAGACTCCCCCGGGCCGGTATCTGCCCAGGCCGGTCCTGCCCGAGATGCCGGACGCCGCTCTGTTCGTTCCCGCCCTGCGGGCTTACATCGTGCGGCAGTTGAGCGGCCCGCGGTGCAGCGATCGTATCGGCGAAGACGAACTGCCGATGTCCGCGTCCAACTTCAATGCGCTGGCCGCAAACCTTGATCCCGATGGGACCCGCATCAAGCCGATCATTGCCGAGGAAGTCAAGCCGCTCAGGGACGATGGCACCTTCAAGTACCGCCTGCCCTGGCAATCGGATCGCGCGAAAAAGGTCCTGGCGGAGGAGCGATGGCTGCACCATGGGAACCGCAAACTTCCGGATAGCCAGCGTTTCTGGATCTTGGAAGAACGATCCACCAGCGAATGGCTCGCACGCGCAGCGGATTTCATGCGCCTCATCGAAGGCTGGCGTGAAGATGAGGAGGCGTCTCCCGGGGAACACTTCTGGCTGACCGCGCAAGCTTACAGTCTGCTCGCGCGGTTGATGCCGCCGGGAAGCGAGCGTGAGAACGCCATGGACCGCTATCTGAACTTCCTGGAAACCAGTTACGCGCCGGACCGAAGCCGTGTACTGTGGTTGGTCTGGGTGCGTGACATGCTGGACCGCGCACGCAGCACCAAGGATGCCGGCGAACGCAAGTGGATCCTGAACTCCCTGGCCCGCAGCAGGTCCGCCGTCATAAGGCTGTACGCCAGAATCGAAAACGTGACAACGCAATGACCTCCGGAATTGCCGGTCCGGAACACAAATAATGTAATTTCTTCCTTGTCATAAAACGTATAGCAGCCCGTGGATAAAGTCACGTTTTGGCCAAGCGAGCGCCGGCAGCAATTTCGCCTGCGAGCGGTTGCAGGGAGCGGACAATCGTATCTGATGACCTCCTGGGGCCATTTCTCGGCT
>JBLNCW010000040.1:0-5019 GCA_050261015.1 Rhodospirillales bacterium
CCGCGCGACAAACTGACCCGGCCATTCTGCCTGCGGATGCTTTCGCGGTCGGCGTCGAAGCCGTTGACGCGGGACCAAATCGAGAACCTGGATAACGGGCAACTGCCGAACCCGATGGTATCGGGCGGCGGGTACAACTGCCGTCACCAATGGGTGATTACGGAGCTTCGGGACGATGCCGAGTGAGGTTAACTTCCGCACCACGAACGGGCGCGACCCGGTGGAGCGGGTGTTGAAAATCCGCAAGGCCATCGAACCAACCGAGGGCGACCTGTTGTATGCGGGCCAGCGGCAGCGGGCGCGCATCCTGGAGCGGACGGAACGCGGCGTCGATGTCGATGAAGCCCCGTTCGCGCCGTATTCGACGAAAGGGCCGCACTACTACAACCCGACCAGCGGTCAATCGGCAATCTTCACGGAGAAACAGGCCGGGCGTGTTCACGCCGGGAAGACGACGTTCAAACGGCTGTGGCAGCAAAAGGAACGCGGGGCTGCGCGGCGGTTCCTGAATAAGATCACGACCAAGGAACAGCGCGGGAAGAAAGGCGCACCGGGCCTGTCGCGCACCGGTCGGACGATCCGTTTCGAGTCTTACGCGGCGTTCAAGCGCTGGCTCGGTCGCACCACGGTTGACCTGCGGAGCGCACGCGCGCCCCACATGCTGCAAGGAATCATCGTCAAGGTTGCGGGCCTGATGTCGGGCAGCGACCGCGACGAATTCGTGTCGCCGACCTCCCGGACCACCCCGGCGACAGAACTGGTGCTCGGCATCTACGGCGAGGCAGCAGATCGCGCCACCGGGCACAACACGGGAGACAACGCGAAGGCGTCGCTCCCAAAGCGACACTTCTTCGGCGCGAGCGCGGCCGACGCGCGGCTGATGCTGCGCGACATTTACGAGCGGATGAAGATCCGAATGCAGAGGTAGACATGCCAGAGATCAGCAGACGGGTACGTGAGGCGGTTGTTCGGCGGCTCGCCGACCCTTCCACCGGGTTCAACATGAAACTCGCGGCGGTCGCCTACGCCTATGGCATCCAGCCGTTCTCCATCGACTGGACGGCGAACAGTAAGAATTTCTTCCGTGGCTTCGTGGACCCGAACGATGTGGACGAATCCACGCCGTCGCGCTACCCGCTCGTGATGCTGTACTCGATGACGAGCAGCAACGATCACGATTCCATGCCGCGCCTGTTCAGCGGCAAGGTGGTGCTCGGGCTGGATTTTCACATCACTTGGCGCGCTGGCAACGCCCTGAAGAACTTCGAAGACCTCGGCGACGCCATCGAAGACGCCGTGTATGCGGTGTTCTCGGACGGCAACTGGCCGCAGACGTGGGGTGCGGCGAATGCCGTCCAGGTCGCCATCGCCCTGACGAAACGCCCGGTGGAGATGGGCGGCGAATCGTGGCGGCAAAGCCTCATGTTCCGCCTGACCTTCCAGGTGGATACCGACTAACGAACATCCCGCCGCAGTAGCTCAACGGTAGAGCGACCGGCTTGTATCCGGCTGGTTGCGGGTTCGAGTCCTGCCTGCGGCTCCAATTCAACGACAGGAGAAAAACGCATGAGTGTGTACCACTTCGTCGGCTCGTACACCGAGATTGGCGGCGGGCGAATCAAGCTGGAGCGGTTCGGCCAGCGGGTCGAATTGCCCGACGACCTCGCCGACAACATCGTGAAGGGCGGCGGGGCCATCCTTCCCGAGGCCGAGTTCAACCAGTTGGGCTTCACCGAACAGGAACTTTCGTTGTACGCCTACCCCGGACAGTGGGAGGGCGCACCGGAAGCGTTCACGTCGAAACAGAAAGCGGCGCACGTCGCGTTCGCGGCCTACAAGGAGCGGGTCGAGGCGGCGCAGAACGGAGGGGCGGAGTAAATGGCGTTTTCTTTCGCGCGCAATGAGCGGATCTTCCTGCAAAAGGAAACCGCGTTCGGGACGATCCCGAATACCTCGGGCACGGCGACCGTCGCCGGGTCCAATTGCTGCCGTCACATCAAGGCGGCGCTTACGCCAGAGGTCGCCCTGCTCGTTCGGCAGGACAAGACCGGAAGCCGCACGATGACCGCTGGCGTTGCCGGCCGCAAGACTGGGAAATGGTCGCTCGAAATGTCGCTGGCCGGAAATGGCGCGCCGGGCGTGGTGCCCGACTGCGACCCGGTGCTCGCGGCTCTGTTCGGCGCGGATGGCGTCGTGGTCGCCGGTACGAGCGTCACCTACAGCCTCGCCGATGTCATCAAGTCGTTTTCGCTGTGGTCCCTCCGCACGCCGGTAGCGGTCATGCAGCGGGTCGCGTTCGGCTGCGTGGTCAGCGAGGCGACGTTCCAACTCGGCCAAGACATCGCGACATTGCAGGCGAACGGCGAGTGCGTGTGGGTGCTCGACAGCGTGAACTTGGCGACGACCGACACGGAGGGCAAGGGCGGTCTGACGGCGTGGCCGAACACGCAGACGATTTATGACGCGGCTGTCACGAACGGTGGAATCATCGCCGGATTCACCGGGCAGGCGACGTTCGACGGCAACCTGCTGGCGAACATCCGCACAGCAACCCTGAAGATTGGAACCGGGAACGCCATCGTCAAGGATACATTCGGCAAGTACTACGGCGATACCGCCGAGGGCGATGTCCGCAACGTGTCGCTGGCTTTCAGCCTCTACGACGACGACCAGACGGGCACCACGAACCTGTACCAGAAGGCCATCGCGAAAACTCCGATCAACGTCACCCTGCAAATCGGCACCGTGACCGGCAACAAGTGGACGTTCACGGTGAATGGCGTGCAACTTGCCGTCCCGAACCTCGACGACGGTCAGCGGCGCTGGTCGGCGACGTTCGGC
The DNA here is from genome assembly GCA_050261015.1 of Rhodospirillales bacterium. Taxonomy (GTDB): domain Bacteria; phylum Acidobacteriota; class Terriglobia; order Bryobacterales; family Bryobacteraceae; genus Fen-330. The sequence continues at coordinate 2,842 of JBLNCW010000040.1, forward strand.
GACAGCCAGGCGTCCGGTTCGTCCCTGACGGCGCTCGACGAGGTTTCCCTCGTCATCACGTAGTTGCTGGCGATTGCTCCATGTCCGGGCCGCAGCAGGATTCGCGGCCCGGTCTTTTTCCACGAAAGGAAATCATGAACTTCGAATCCACGATTACCGCCGCATCGAAGGTGCTGGACGGCGTGACGTTCACGTTCGCCAAACTGACCGAGGGCGTGCGGACCGCGATTCGGTTGAAACTCGCCGACGCGCTGGCCCGTAGCCGCGACATCGAAGCCGAACGCGAGGAATTCTTCGCGGCCCTGGAACAGTCGAAGGGTAAGCCGTTCGACGAAATCACGATGGGCGAGTTGACGGCGCGCGAGCGCGCGACACTCCAGACGTTCAACGACCGCATCGAACTCGTGAACGATTCTGAGGTCAACCCGGCCTACTTCGACGCCTGTTTCGTGTCGGTCGCGGGCATCGAGATCAACGGGAAGAACCCCGACGCCGCGACCCTGCGGAAGTCCGGGCCGCGCGAACTGTACCGCGAGATCCTGGCGGCGATCATGACCGAGGCCGGGTTGACACCCGAGCAGCGGGAAAATTTAAAGTCGCCTTCCACTTCTGGCGCGGTGGTGGATGGCAAAACGAGCGGTATCAATGCGCCCGGTGCAAGCGAGACGGATTCCACGTCGCCCGCAACTGCCGAAAGCACTTCCCCGACCGCGTAGATCCGAAGCGCCCGAAGTGGTGGACGCCGCAGTACCGGACGGACAAAGGGAAGGAATTCACGGTTCCCGGCGTCGCGACGGCGGAATGCCCGGTGTCGTATATCACCCCAACGTCAACCGAACTGGTGTTGTGGTACGCACGGACGAAACGGGTTCGCGAGGCCAGCGGGTCGCCTACGTTTGCCGACCAGGGCGGCGCTCCCGTTCGGCTGGTGGACGCGCTCGATTTGCTCGAACTGGAAAGCGTTCGCTATGAGAATGCGCGGTGCGACGCGGAAATGCCCGAGCGTGCAGAATAGCCTTTATCTGCTTGACTCTATTGGCGATAAGGGTAAGCTTCAGGCCATGACACCACAGACAAACACAATCACAAAGCCCAGCTATCCAAATGGTGATTCCCGTGCGGCGGCGGAGGGCCTCTTCGCCGATCAGGCAACACGGGTTCGCGTGTTGCGGCTGTTTGAGAGATTCATCAATCTGGCCGATGAGGCCGAGGTGCTGGACATGCTTGCCATGTTGAGGTATTGGGTTACGGAGGTGTCAACCCTAACCGAGGAAGGGCGTGGCGACGTTGATCTGATGGCGATGGCGGCGGAACACTTCGTCCTTACGCGACGGCGGATGACTGCGGCGTAACTCAGCGATAACCGCGCATGATCTCATCGACCATGCGCGCACCGCTCCGCCGCGCTTCACTGCTTTGCCACTCGCGCAGGGCGACAATGCCGACAATTGTGATTATCACCACAAGCAGTATTCGCATCACTACTTCTGGGGTATTTGGGGTACTTTTCCCGCAGTAGCCGCAGGTCGTAGCCTCCCCGGGGATTTCAAATTTGCAGTGGGGGCAGATTTTCGTTTCCGTAGCCATAGGTAGATAGTGCATTTTTCTGAAGGAATTCTCACCCGATGAGCGAATCCCTCGAACTACTCTTTCGGATCAAAACCGAAGGCAAACAGCAACTTGACGCTATCGTCAGTTCCATCAAGGGCGTGTCGGGTGAAGTGCGCGCGGGCAGCCAGGCACTCGGCGAATTCGACTCGGCGAACCGAAAGTCGCAGGAAAGCATTGGCGGCGCGGTCCTGAAAGCGAACCTCCTCACCGAAGCCATCATGAAGGCGGCGGGCGCGGTGAAGGAGTACACCGTTGGGGCGGCGGAATACGCGGCGCGCACCCAGACCCTCGGGGTGGTCATGGACCAACTCGCGAAGGTCAACAACCTGGGAACCGGCGCGGTGCGCGCCCAGGCCGAGGAAGTGAAACGGCTCGGCATCACCACACAGGAGGCAATGGGCACGGTCAACAAAATGATCTTTGCCCAATTGGACCTGAAGAAATCTACCGACCTGGCACGGCTCGCGCAGAATGCGGCGGTCATCGCGGGCGTCAACTCCTCCGAGGCCCTGGCCGGAATCATCCACGGCATCACTACCCGGCAGACGGAAGTCCTCCGCACCTACG
>JBLNCW010000041.1:0-37260 GCA_050261015.1 Rhodospirillales bacterium
AGCTTCTCCGGGGGAATCGACGGCCGGCCGGTCTTGGCGTACATGCCATCGAACCGCTCGGACATGCTCGCCAGGGCCTCATCAGCCATCGCGCGAATCTTGCGAAGGGGGTGGTCTTCCCGAACCCGCTGTTCCGGCGACAAGTAGCTGTACATGTCTGCTTGCTGATGATCGCGACCGCGCATGCAGATTAGACGATCAGAACATTCCAGCCGTAACGTGTTTCAGAGTTTCAGCCTGTGTTTTTCCGTAACCTGCTAGGGGTCTTTCAGTTAAGCCGGTTTTTTCTGCTGCTCCAACGGCGTAACAGGATCGAGCAGCGCCCAGGCGCCCGCCGCGACGACATATGCGGCGGCCATAATGTAAAACGCTACCGTCCAGTTGCCCGTGTGCTGGATGATGTAGCCGAGAGTAATCGGCGCGGTGGCGCCGCCGAAGTTGCCCATCATGTTCATGGACCCGGAGAGGGTGCCGGCATACTTGCCGCCGACGTCCATGCAGGATCCCCAGGCGCCGGGCATTACCAGGTCGTTGCTGAAGCTGGCGAGCCCCATGATAATCATGGCCCAGAACGGATCCTGAACGCCTGTATGGAACAGGAGCAGGCCCGCGGCGCCGAGGCATCCGACCCAGCCCATCACGCGGCGGCTCCTCCGCACTCCAATCCTCCGTGCCAGCCAGGGACCAAAAAATCCGGCAAGCACGCACCCGGCGCCGCCGAACAGCAGCGGAAACACCGCCACCTTGGCGGCATACTCCGCACTCAGGTTCCGGGCTTCGGTGAGATAGGTGGGCAGCCAGGTGATATAGAACCAAAACGTGTAGGAAATGCAGAAGTATTGCAGCCACAGCAGCCACACGGTAGGCGTGGTGACGAGCTTGCCCCACGGCACGTTCTTGTGGCCTGAGGCCATTTTTTCCGCGCCCTCGAGCAGTGCGAGTTCGGCCTCGTTAACGCCTGGGTGGTCGCGCGGGTTGTCGCGGAACCACTTGTAGAAAATCACGGCCCAGACGACGCCGATCAGCCCCAAAATCTGGAATGCCTGCCGCCAGTTTACGAATTGCAGCAGGCCGATCACGATCATCGGCGTGAACGCGCCGCCCCACCGCGCTGCCATCCACATGAGGCCCTGCGCCCGGACCCGCTCGGCCTGGGGCAGCCAAGTGGTGAACACTTTCGTCAGGTTTGGGAAGGCGCCGGCCTCGCCCGCGCCGAACAGGAAGTTGGTGACGACCAGCGACGTGAGGTTCCACGCCCAGCCTATCGCGGCAGTGAAGAATGACCACCAGGTAACGATCCGCAGCAGCACGCGCCGCGGCCCGAGCCAGTCCCCCAGCCATCCGCCGGGGATTTCAAACAACGCGTAGGCCAAAGCAAAGGCCGAAAATGCATACCCCATCTGAACCTTGGTGAAGTTCAGATCGCGCATGATGAAGGGCGCGGCTTGCGACATGCAGACCCGGTCGATGTAGGTAATGACCGCCAGCGTAATCGCGAGGAGGACGACCCAATGCCGCGTATGCGTCGGTTTCTGTGCAGACTGTGGCGTAGTCATGAGAGGGATATCACAACACGCCGCGCCACGCGAGCGCAAGTCAGGGCTGCGGTTCCACTCCGGCGGTTTCAGCGGCCAGCCACTGGAGATAGGCTTCCGAACCCGCGATGATGGGCAGCGCGATGATCTCCGGCACGGCGTAGGAGTGCTCTTTTTCGATCTCCTGCCGCAGCCTGTCGAACAGCTCGCGCCGCGATTTGATCAGCAGCAGCCATTCGCCGGCGTCCTCGACTTCGCCCTTCCAGCGGTAGATGCTGCGAACGCCGGGCAGAATGCTGACGCAGGCCGCCAGCCTGTTCTCGACCAGTATGCGGGCCAGTTTGCCGGCCAGTTCGGCCGAATCGCAGGTGCTCAACACGATTATTTTGTCCGTCATGTCAAAACTCGCCGGGTCGCGCTTGGCAAATGCAGCCAAACAGGATTATAAACAAATGTAGGAATGAAAAAAGCCGCTTTCCGCTGGGCTGGCGCCATCGTAATTGCCGCAATTGGAGCGCTTTTTCTTGGCCTCAGGGTCCCCCGGAGCCTTGCCTCTCTGAATCAGAAGCATCAGCAGATCCGCCAGCTCCAGAGGGAGAACGCCGACCTCGCCCGCGAAGTGGCCGAAAAACAGGAGCGCATCCGCAAGCTCCGGAGCAGCCGTTCCGAGCAGGAACTGGAGGTCCGCAAGCGCCTCAAGCTCCAGCGCGAGGGCGAGACCTCGATCATCCTCGAACAAACGAAATAAACCGGTCCTGCCCCCGGTCCGGCGCTCCGGCCGGGCTCAGCGTTCAAGCTGTGAGACCCGCTCCCCGGCAGCCGCTGGTAGAATATCTGATTGCAGGCAAGAGGCCTTATGGCGGATTTCGTCGTTTATCCTACTAAGAAGTGGCTGCGGCTCCAGTACACGACAACCTTTATCGTCGTCTGCGTCGCGGTATTTCTGTATGTAAACTTCTTTCAGGAACTGCCTGCCTGGCTCCTCGTTTTCCCGGCGCTGCTGTTTCTCTGGCCGATCTCCGGGAGCATTCAACTTCGCTTCACCAAAATCGTGGTGACCGGCGACAAATTGCGCTTTGAAACCGGCATTCTGTCGAAGTGCACACGCACGATTCAGATCCAGAAAATTCAGAACGTGACGGTGAACCAGAACCTGTTTCAGCGGCTCCACGGCGTCGGCGACATTTCGATTGAGACTTCCGGCGAGAGCAGCCAGCTCACGGTCCGGAACATAGACGATCCGCAGGAACTGGCCGACTGGCTCGTGGAGAGCGCTCAGGCCCAGCCCCAGACTCACTCCCAGAAGCGCAAGGTGGAACGCGCTTGACGGATCCCCTCTCCCCGGCGGTAACGCTTTCCGAATCCCAGGCCCGCGAACTCGCGCAGCGCATGCTCGCAGCGGCGGGCGTGGCGCCCGATAAGGCTCTGCTGGTGGCGTCCGTGCTTGTCTACGCGAACCTGCGCGGCATCGATTCGCACGGCGTCGCGCTGCTGCCGCATTACCTGGACCAGATCGAGGCGGGCGACCTCGATCCGAACGCGACCGGCCGCGTCGCCTCCGAATGCCAGGCCTGCCTGCTCTACGACGGGGAGAACGGCCTGGGCGCCGTCACCGCCGAAATCTGCACCGAACACGTCATCCGGCTCGCGCGCCAGTACGGCATCGCGATCGTGGTGGCGCGGGAAACGAACCACTTCGGCCCGGCCGCTTTCTGGACCCAGCGAATCGCAGCCGCCGGCCAGATCGGCATCGCCGTCTGCGATGCTTCACAGCAGGTTCCGCCCTGGCAGGGCAAGGCGGCGAAGATCGGCACGAACCCCATTTCGATGGCGGTTCCCCACCCGGCGGGGCGCGGGTGGCTGCTCGATATGGCTACGAGCACGGTCGCGCTCGGCAAGATCGAGCAGGCAAAACTGAACCGCCAGGAGACGATACCGAATGGCTGGGCGCTGGATCGCGAGGGGCGGCCCACGAACCTGCTCTCCGCCGCCCTCAAGGGGTTTCTCATGCCTCTGGGCGGATACAAGGGAAGCGGGCTCGGGCTGATGGTGGAGATCCTCTGCGGTGTGCTCGGCGGCGGCGGGATGGCCCCGGATGTCCGTGGAATCCGCCAGCACGGCGGCCCGCCGCGCGTAAACCACAGCTTTCTGGCGATCGACGTCGAGCGGTTCATGCCGCTTTCCACTTTCTACGAACGGATGGACCGTCTCATCGCCCACGTCAAATCGGCCCCGCCGGCCGCCGGCTACGACGAGGTGCTCGTGGCCGGAGAGCCCGAGTGGCGCTACGAAGACGAACGCCGTGCTCACGGCATTCCGATCCTGCCCGGACCCTGGGAGACGATCGAGCGCGCCGCGCGCCGCCTCGGGGTCGCTCTCCCGGTATAAAACGCCGCAGCGGTTCGTGCGTGCCCCAAGTGCGAAAATTGTAAAGGGACGCTATGAACGCAATGACGCAGGAGGACCGTCGCGCTTTGAAAGATGCCGTGCGGCTGCTGGAACACCCCGGCTTTGCGGCGCGGCTCGCTAACTTCGTCGGACAACCGTTCGAAAAGGCCCTGGGCTCGCTGCCTGAAAAGTTCTCCGAGCCGGTCCACCAATCGGTCACGCTGGCAATCCAGCGGGCACTGGAAGTTGCCGTCAGCAAGATGGATCCACAGGTCCGCCGCCCTTCCACGGACCGCAAACATAAGCTGCTCACGTTTTTTACCGGCAGTGTGGGCGGCTTTTTCGGTCTGCCCGCCCTGGCGCTGGAGTTGCCCGTCACCACGACGGTGATGCTGCGCTCGATCGCGGAAATCGCGCGCTCCGAAGGCGAAGACATTAGCGACCCGGGAGTGCGGCTGGCCTGCCTGGAGGTGTTCGCGCTCGGCGGGCGGCAGGAAGGCGACGACAGCACGGAAACCGGATACTACGCCGTCCGCGCCGTGCTGGCGCGCGCGATTACGGACGCGGCCAAGTACATTTCCGAGCGCGGCGTGGCCGAACAGGGTGCGCCGGTGCTGGTCAGGCTGATCGCCGCCATCGCAACGCGTTTCGGAATCGTGGTCACGGAAAAGGCCGCTGCCGTCGCGGTGCCGGTAATTGGCGCGCTCGGCGCCGCCACCATCAACCTGATCTTTATGGAGCACTTCCAGAACATCGCGCACGGCCACTTCACCGTCCGCCGGCTCGAGCGGACCTACGGGCCCGACGTTGTCCGCGCGGAATACGAACGCTGCAGCGAGGAACTGCTGGAGGCCCGCCGCATCGGCGGGCAGTACGTACGCGCCTGAACGGCAGTTTACGGCTCGTACATCTCCGGGTAGCTCTCCCGCATGTGGTTCGCTTTGAGCAGCGCGCTCTGGATCGAGATCAACCTTCCCCGGCCGATTCCCGGACAGTATTGGGATGTTTCTTTCCAGGCGGCGGGATCGCCTACCAGTTCCGGCCAGAAGGGAAATGCGCGGCATTGCGTCGGCTTGGCGGGATGGATACTGCAACCTTTCGCGGTGAGAAACGGGCACTGCGATCCGCGGGGCTTCCGCAAGCGCAGCAGGTGCCGTGTCCGGTAAACAAACCGCCGCTCGAAAGCGCGCGCCGTCATCCCGAGGAAAGAGGCTGCGCGCTTCAAGTCCGCTTCGGTCAGGTAGACGAATCCGCGCTGATCGCAGCAGGCCGTGCATCCCCGGATGCAAGTGAATCGAAGCGCGTCCACGCTCACAGGATAGCAGCGGTTCGACCTTCCATTTCCGCGTGAACGGCGTTACCATCAAAGCATGAAGGCGAACATTCCGGCCGAGTCACGGCCCGGGCTGTTTGGCTGCGACTGACCCCCCACCGATCGGCGTTTCCCGTCTTTTGAAAATTCCGCAGGAGGGTTGTTATGAAGGCCAGCAGTGCGTCCGTCCGTCCGGACTGCCCGCGGATCGCCACAGATCTTCCGGGCCCTCGCGCGCGAGCCGTCATCGAGCGGGACAGCAATGTGCTATCCCCTTCCTACACGCGGACCTATCCGCTTGTAGCCGAGCGCGGCGAAGGCGCCGTTGTCGAGGACGTGGACGGAAACCGTTTTCTTGATTTCAACGCCGGAATCGCAGTTGTTTCCACAGGACACTGCCATCCGCGCGTCGTCGAGGCCATTCAGCGGCAGTCGGCCCGGCTCATCCACATGTCCGGCACCGACTTCTATTACGAGAACATGGTGGAACTCGCCGAGCGGCTTGCCGCGCTGGCGCCAGGAGGCGGGCCGCACCGCGTTTACTTCGGGAACTCCGGCACAGAAGCGATCGAGGCTGCGCTGAAACTCGCGCGCTATCACTCCCGGCGCGAAAAGCTCATCGGCTTCTTCGGCGGTTTTCACGGGCGAACGATGGGCGCGCTCTCGGTGACGGCGAGCAAGGCGGTGCAGCGGCGCGGCTTCGGGCCGCTGGTTCCGGGCGTTTTCCACGTTCCCTATCCCACAACCGAACAGGCCGCCGGGGAATCCATTGCCGCCATCGAGCGGCTGTTCCGCACCACGGCGCCGCCTGAGGAGGTGGCGGCGATCGTGATCGAGCCGGTTCAGGGTGAGGGCGGCTATGTCATGCCGCCAAAATCGTTTTTCGACGATTTGCAGCGCCTCGCCCGCAAGCACGGCATTCTGCTCATCGCCGACGAGGTGCAGTGCGGAAACGGGCGCACGGGAAAGATGTGGGCCTCCGAGCACTTCGGATTCGTTCCGGACATCCTGGCCACGGCCAAGGGGATCGCCAGCGGGATGCCGCTTGGCGCCACCATCGCGCGCGCCGAAATCATGGACTGGAAACCCGGCGCGCACGCATCCACCTTCGGCGGCAACCCGGTGGCCGTAGCCGCAGCGCTCGTCACGCTGGACCTGCTCGAATCGGAGTTGATCGAGAATGCGGCGAAGCAGGGCGAGTACATCATGGACCGCATACGGGACTGGCCGCGCCGGTTCGGCGCTGTGCGCGACGTGCGCGGGCTCGGCCTGATGATCGGCATCGAGATGGCGTCGGCGGAAGCCCGCGACCGCGTCGTTTGGAACGCCTTCGAGAGCGGCGTTCTGGTTCTCGGCGCCGGCGAGCGAACCGTGCGCCTCAGCCCGCCGCTCGTGATTACGCGCGAGCAGGCGGAATGCGCCATCTCGATTCTCGAAGACTGCATCGGCAGGGCATGACGCGTGCGATGCGATGCGGCTGTGCGCACCCGCGGGCACTTGACACTCGCGGGTGAGCGCCTATAATTTTTTGTTAGAAGCCGAGTTCGATCGGCAATCGAGAGCCAACCCCAACTGGGGGATTAGTCATTTCTCGAATCCTTTGTCTGTTTTGTGAACCGGGGAGGGAAGGAATGAACGAGCCCCTGAGGCCTCGAAATCTCCAATCCATCGATGGCCCTGCCGGTGCGGGCACGGCGGGTGCGGTTTATTCCATTAGCCCCAGGTCCCATCCCCCGGGTCTGATCGTGGCGTCCTGCTGTGCGAGCGGCGCCCCGGAAGCCAGACACATCATACCGGGTTGTGTCCAACCCAGGGCCGCTGTGGTTCCAGCGGCCGCCTAGCCCGCGCCCCATTCAATTCAGAGGGCATAAGGTTGCCGGTAGTCCGGATGCGGCGGCCGGCAATTCAAAGGAGGGTGATCAAAGAACAAATGCAGCAAATGATGGATGGCACTCGGCTTTTCGAGACGGTTCTGCCGCCGCCGCGGCTTGAGGCCTGTGAGCGGCCCTCGGAAAAAACAAGTGTCCGGCGAATTGTCGTCATCGGAAACCATTTGCCCCGGCAATGCGGGATTGCTACATTCACGACCGACCTCTGCGAGGCGCTTGAAAAGGTGTTTCCGGAATGCACATGCGCTGCTTTGCCGGTGAACGACTCGCCCGGCGGTTACTCATATCCGGATCGCGTACGTTTTGAACTCGAACAGGACGACCTGGCGACCTACCGCGCCGCCGCCGATTTTCTGAATATCAACAACATCGATGTAGTCTGCCTCCAGCACGAGTACGGAATTTTCGGAGGTGTGGCGGGCAGCCATATTCTGGCGCTGCTGAGTGACTTGCGAATGCCGCTGGTCACCACGCTTCACACCGTCCTCAAAGAGCCGGACAAGCACCAGCGAAACGTACTCCAGGAAATCATCGAGCTGTCGGACCGCGTTGTCGTGATGAGCGAACGCGCCGCCGAATTTCTGCGCGACATCTACGGCGCGCCCGCCGCGAAGATCGACATCATCCCGCACGGCATCCCGGATGTTCCTTTTGTCGATCCGAACTTTCACAAGGATCAGTTCGGCCTGGAGGGCAAGAAGGTTCTGCTCACATTCGGGCTGCTGTCGCCGAACAAAGGGATCGAAAACGTGATTGAGGCCCTTCCGGCGGTTGTCCAACGTCACCCGGACGCCGTTTACGTAGTCGTCGGCGCAACTCATCCTCACGTGCAGAGGAAAGACAGGGAATCCTACCGGCTGTCGCTTCAGCGTCTTGCCCGGGCCCGCGGCGTCGACAGACACGTCGTTTTCCACAACCGCTTCGTGTCTCTGGAGGAATTGACGCACTTTCTGGGCGCGGCCGACATCTACATCACTCCCTATTTGAACCCGGCCCAGATCGTCTCCGGCACCCTGGCCTATGCGGTGGGCGCGGGAAAGGCCGTCATTTCGACTCCCTACTGGTACGCCGAGGAGCTTCTGGCGGACGGCCGCGGTGTCCTGGTGCCCTTCCGGGACCCCGCCGCGCTGGCGTCCCGCATATGTGAGCTGCTCGACGACGAGGTTCAGCGCCACTCCATGCGGAAGCGGGCGTACCTGTATACCCGCGAGTACACCTGGCCCAAGGTGGCGAGAGCCTATATGCGAACATTCGCACGGGCGCGCGAGGAACGGCTGCGCAGCCCGCGGCCGGCTTTTACCGGAGCAACGCTGGCCGACCGCCCTGCGGAGCTGCCCAATTTGAATCTCGATCACCTCCTGCGCCTGACAGACCCGACCGGAATGTTCCAGCACGCCGTGTTCACCGTGCCCAACTACGCGGAAGGTTATACGACCGACGACAACGCCCGCGCCGTCATTTTCTCTGTCCTTGCGGCGCAGTCCGGCGTTTCGGTCCCCGGTTGGGAGCGATACCTCGCCTTCCTCTGGCATGCATTCGACACGGAATCACGCCGGTTCCGGAACTTTTTCTCCTATGACCGGCGGTGGCTGGATCAGGTCGGGTCGGAGGACAGCCACGGGCGCGCGCTGTGGGCGCTGGGAACGGTGCTCGGCCTGTCGGAGGACGAAGGGGTTCGAGGTCTCGCAGCGCGGCGATTCGAGGCGGCCCTGCCGGCCGCTATGGAATTCACGAGCCCGCGCGCCTGGGCTTTCACGTTGCTGGGTTGCCACGAGTACTTGAAGCGGTTCGGGGGCGACCGCGCGGCGCAGTCCGTCAGAGACGCTCTCGCCGGCCGGCTTCTGCAAATGTATCTCGACGTCAGTTCGCCGGACTGGCCGTGGTTCGAAAACGTGTTGGCCTACGACAATGCCCGGCTCGCCCAGGCCCTGCTGCTCTGCGGCGCCGGCACACGGCGCGAGGAGATGATCGATGTGGCTCTGAAGGCGCTGCGCTGGCTGGTTGGGGTGCAGCGGTCCGAAGAGGACCACTTCGTCCCAATCGGTTCAAACGGCTTCTACCGGCGGGGCGGGGAACGGGCACGGTTTGACCAGCAGCCGATCGAGGCCGGAGCCATGGTAACCGCCTGCCTCGAAGCGGGGCGGATATCCGGCGACGCCTACTGGAAAAACGCGGCCCAGCGGGCCTTCGAATGGTTTCTCGGGCGGAACGACTTAAGAGTGCCCCTGTATGATTCTGCGACCGGAGGCTGCCGGGACGGGCTTCATCCCGACCGGGTTAATGAGAACCAGGGGGCAGAGGCGACGCTTGCGTTTCTCATCGCCCTTCTGGAAATGAGGCGGGCGGCAAACCGGATCCAGCCCGCGGTAGAGCCGGCGGTGGTGTCCTGACATGGCCGGCAACTCGGGGCACGAAGTGCTGTTTCATCGGCATGCCGGCAACCCGATTCTGACCGCCGCCGACTGGCCCTACCCGGTCAACTCGGTCTTCAACTGCGGAGCGACAAAGCTGAAGGATGGCACCACGCTCCTGCTCTGCCGGGTCGAGGATCGCAGCGGCCGGTCGCACCTGTGCGCCGCCCGCTCCAGGGATGGCATCACGGGCTGGGAAATCGATCCGGCGCCGACGATGCTCCCCGATGTGGAGCGCTTCCCTGAAGAGATCTGGGGCATAGAGGACCCTCGGATTACCTACATTGCGGAGTTGGGCAAGTACGCGGTCGTGTATACCTCGTACTCGCGCGGCGGCCCGGGTGTCTCGCTCGCCCTGACGGAGGATTTCCGCTCCTTCGAGCGCTACGGCGTTATCATGCCGCCGGAGGACAAGGACGCGGCGCTCCTGCCGCGGCGAATCGGCGGGCACTGGGCCCTGTTTCACCGGCCTGTGACAACCTGGCAGGGGGCGCACATCTGGATCTCCTATTCCCCCGATCTGCGCCACTGGGGCAGCCACAAACTGGTCCTGAGGGCGCGGCGGGGCAGTTGGTGGGACGCGAACAAAATCGGCCTGTCGCCGCCCCCTGTCGAAACCAGCCGGGGCTGGCTGGTCATCTACCACGGTGTCCGTCAGACTGCTTCCGGCTGCCTGTATCGTCTTGGCCTGGCCCTGTTTGACCTCCATACGCCGGAGCGGTGCCTGCTGCGAGGCGACTCGTGGGTGTTCGGACCCGAGGAACCGTACGAACGCCAGGGAGACGTGGCAAACGTCGTATTTCCGTGCGGCTACACTATCGCGCCGGACGGCGACACTATGTACCTTTACTACGGCGGCGCGGATACGTGCATTGCGCTGGCCACCGCAAGCATAGCCTCTCTGCTGGGATGGCTGGACAACCACGGCCGGCCGGAGTGAGAGGCCTCCGCGGCGGCGCCTACTTCCAGTGCATGCCGGCGAACGCCAGGAACTGCTCCCAGTCGTAGTCCGTCACGTCGTGCTTGCCCGCGCGTATGTGATAGCCCACCGAGTTCATGATGGGTTTCCCGAGTTCGGGCATGGTGCTCGTCTCCAATCCTTTCTTCCCGAGCAGGCGGTAGACGGGCCCGGCAGCCACGGCGGCAAGAAGCTCACCCCGCGGGTCGGCCCACTTGTCCTCCTGTGCGCTCGCTACATAGACCGGCCTCGGCGCGATCAGCGCGATGAGCATGTGCATATCCACGGGCAGGTCGTCTTCGCGGTCGTTGTAGCGCTTATAGTTTTCGCAGAACCAGTGCGGGAAACGGGTGTTCAGGTCCCGGATGGTTTCGCCGAAGCGGCGGCGGCTGAGTGCGGCGCCGCCTTCGCCGGAATTGTTCGAGATCACGATGCTGAACCGCGTGTCCTGAGCGCCGGCCCACAAGGCCGTCTTCCCGAGACGGGAATGTCCCATCACCGCCACTCGCTTTGAGTCGACGTCCTTGTCGGTTTCCAGGTAATCCAGAGCGCGGCTCAATCCCCAGGCCCAGGCACCGATGGCGCCCCACGAGTCGGGCGCCGCCGGCGTGTTGGCGCGTACTCCGTACTCTCTGCCGCCGTCGAAATCGGGTTCGATGTCGCCGGTGTACATCGTGGCAAGGCCGTAGCCGCGCTCCAGGACCCGGTCGATGCTCCAACGCGACGCCATTGCGCCCCGCGCCATTTCGCTCGCCGGCTGTTTGCCGCCGCGCCTCCAGACTTCGCCCAGCCGGATGCCCGGATCGGCGTTGACCGTGTGGTTCCCGTCGAAATTCAGCCCCAGGAACACAGGGACAGGTCTTTTCGCGCCCGCGGGCAGGTACAGCAGGAGATCCGCCTTCGGGCCGCTCTTCCCGAAGAAATAAATTGTCACCTGCTTGCGGACAGCCTTTCCGCCGAGCGCACTTTGGTCAACCGAGAAAAGCTCAAAGGTCATGTCCTTCGGCCGGTTCGGGCTGCGGCCGTAGACGTGCGTCTGAAAGAGTTGGAGAATTTCCGGCCGCCTGCGCCTGGTCCAGTCGGAAGCACTGCGGACGGGCCGGCCGTCAGCGAACACGAGCGGGTCGGGCAGCGTGTATTTCGGAACTCGAGCCTCGTCGTAATTGGTGGATTGCTGCCCGGCCGCGGGCGCGAGCAGCACGAGAACGAGTAAACCGGTCAGGCTTTTCATCGCTAACACGATACATCAGCCCGCGCCGGATGAAAATGCCTCTTTCAGGCGAAGCGGCGGCGCAGCGCGGCAACCACTGCAAGCCCGATCCCGAGCAGGATGAAAGCCGTCGGCTCCGGTGCCGGGTCCGCGCTTTCCACCCCCGGGTCCGCCGCTACGGCTCCCGATGGAGCGAAACCGGCGAAGCCCGAACCGATGACGGAAGGGCCGGCAGTGGAAGTGGAGCCGGACTCGGAAACGAACCCTGCTGTCGGATCCACGAAGTCCTGAGCGGGAGCGTTCTTTCCCGCCACATTGCCTTCGAACCGGCCGGCTGCGCCGAAGAACGTCACACCGGTATCGGTCCGCACGGCCGTGGTCTCAAATCTTCCGGTCCCGCTCAGCATTTTTTCCATGAACAGATTGCCCTGTGCGTCAACGGCGGTGAGCAGGCCCGTCAACTCCATCGGAACCACGATTGCCAGAGGATCTCCGGACGGCAGGTCCCCCCAGTCGGTGCGCTCAACATGCCAGGAGAACCAGCCGCCAATGCTGCCGGTGACCTCTCCAGGGCTCAGGTTTCCTTCCGCCGCCGTGGCCCCGTCAACGGCGCGAAACCAGTTTTCGGGTCTGAGCAGGGCGAAAGTGGCCGGCGCCGCGCTGCCGTCCAGGCTGCAAACGGTCCCAGCGCAGGCGGTGAAGATTTCCCCGGCATTGCCCTGATGGAACTGCCATGCGAAGCCTTCGCCGAGGATGTCGGCGAAATTGGATTTCTCAGAAATGTCGAATGCGCCCGTGATTGACGTTGCCCAAAGGGGCGCAGCCAGTCCCAGAAGCAGGCAGGAACGAAACATCGCAATCCCCTCCAAGTCCCAAGCTGGCTTCAGTATACGACGGAAAACGCCGGCCAGAATAGGATTTTCATTGGCAATCGGGATGCACTGGAGTAACAAGGAACTTAGAATCTCGTGGAGGATTTACTCGCTTCGGCGGGATGGGCTCAATAAAAAAACGCCCGGCAGCACCGATTGGCGGCGCGCCGGGCGGTGGAGGACAAATTACCTGCTCTTAGCTGTGCCTGCACCGACCGGCATACCGCACGCCTAACAAAAGCATTCCGATTCCGGCAAGGGCAAACGCGGCGGGTTCCGGAGCCTCCTCTAACGGCTCCACCTCGCCTTCAAATCTTCCGAAGGCGCCGAGAAACGCCACCCCGCCTTCGAACCTCACGACTTCAGTCTCGAACCGGCCCGAGCCGCGCAGAACGTGATTCATGAACTGCTGCCCGCTTTCGTCCGAGGCGGTGAGCAGGCCGGAAACTTTCATCGGCTGCACGATCACGGTCTGGCTGCCCAGGGGAATATCCGCCCAATCGGTGCGATCGACGTGCCATTGGATGGATCCGCCGATGGACCCCCATGTTCTTGGGCTTTTCTCAGGCAGGTTCGCGTAGGCTTCCGTCGCATTCACGGCCGCCAGGAACCAGTTGTCGGGCGTCAACAAGGCGAACATGGCGGGAGCGGCGCTGCCATCCACGCTGCATTTCGAATCGGGGCACTGTGTGTACACCGTTGAAGCTTCACCCTGATGGAACTCCCACGCAAAACCGGTACCGGTGATGTTGGTGAAGTTGGAGTTAGCGGAGAAGCTGAATTCCCCGGTGATCGGTGTCGCCCAAACCGGGATCGCCATTCCCAGAATTAAGCAAACTCGCAGCATCGTACCCCCTCCCCAGTTGATCCCAGTTTACACCCCGGGAACACGGGAGCGGAGATCCTGCGGCGCTCAAAAAAAACGCCCGATTCCGCGAAGGAACCGGGCGTTTTCTCAAAAATGTTTCCGGCAGTTACGCCGTGCGCATCATCTCGGCCTTGTCGCCGCTGATGGCGGCCTGCGCCGCTGCCAGCCTGGCGATCGGCACGCGGTACGGAGAGCAGGAAACGTAGTTCATGCCCACGCGGTAGCAGAACTCCACCGAGCTCGGCTCGCCGCCGTGCTCGCCGCAGATGCCGACCTCCAGCTCCGGACGCGTTTTCCGGCCCAGCTCGACGCCCTGCTTGATGAGCTTGCCCACGCCATCCTGGTCCAGCACGGCGAACGGGTCCGCCTTGAAGAGCTTCAGGTCTTCGTAGGTCTTGGAGAACTTCACATAGTCGTCGCGCGAAATGCCGAGCGTCGTCTGTGTGAGGTCATTGGTGCCGAAGCTGAAGAACTCCGCCGCTGTGGCCACTTCGTCCGCAGTGACCGCGGCGCGCGGGATCTCGATCATGGTCCCGACCATGTATTTCTGGTCCTTCATGCCGGCCTTCCCGAGCACTTCCTCGGCCACCTTCACCACAATGGCCTTCTGGTTCTCGAGTTCCTTCACATTGCCGACCAGCGGGATCATCACTTCGGGGATGACCTTCACGCCCTTCTTGGCCACTTGAACGACGGCCTCGAAGATCGCCCGCGCCTGCATCTCCGTGATCTCCGGATAGAGGATGCCGAGGCGGCAGCCGCGGAGACCGAGCATCGGGTTGAACTCATGCAGTTCTTCCACACGGTGCAGCAGTTCGGGGAGACGCTTCTTGAGTTCGCCCACGGTGACGCCATAGCGCGCCGCCATCTCCTTCTTCCCCTTCGCATCCAGGTTCGGCAGCTTCGCGATGTCCACCATCAACTGCTCGCGCTTGGGCAGGAACTCGTGCAGCGGCGGATCGAGGGTGCGGATCACCACCGGGAAGCCGTCCATCGCCTGGAACAGCCCGGCAAAGTCCTTGCGCTGCATCGGGAGCAGCTTCTGGAGCGCTTTGCGGCGGGTCTTCTCGTCGCGGGCCATAATCATGGCCTGCATGTGCTCGATCCGGTCCTCGGCGAAGAACATGTGCTCGGTGCGGCACAGACCAATGCCCTCTGCGCCGAACATGCGGGCAACCTTGGCGTCGCGCGGGATGTCCGCGTTCGCGCGTACACCGAAGGAGCCGCGGAACTCATCGGCCCAGCTCATGAAGGTGGCCAGGTAGCCCGACCGCGGATCCGGCTCGGCCGTCTTGGCCTGGCCGGCGAAAACCTCGCCCGTCGAGCCGTCCAGCGAAAGCCAGTCGCCTTCCTTCAGAACCTTCTTGCCGCTGGGGAGCGTGACGGTCAACTGCTTCTTGTGCTCGTCCACCACGATGGCGCCGGCGCCCGCCACGCACGGGGTGCCCATGCCGCGGGCCACAACGGCCGCGTGGCTGGTCATGCCGCCGCGCGAGGTCAGAATGCCTTTCGCGACTTCCATGCCATGAATGTCGTCCGGAACCGTTTCCGCGCGAACCAGGATCACCGGCGACTTCTCCGCCTGTTCGACCGCGTCATCGGCCGTGAAAACGATCCTGCCGACCGCGGCGCCCGGCGATGCCGGCAGGCCCGTCGCGATCTTCTCCAGCTCCTTGCGCGATTCGGGGACGATGATGGGGTGCAGAAGCTGATCGAGCTGCTGCGGATCGACGCGAAGCACCGCCTCCTTCTTGTCGATCAGGCCCTCTTCCACCATGTCCACGGCAATCTTCACCGCCGCCGGGCCGGTTCGCTTACCATTGCGGGTCTGAAGCATGAACAGCTTGCCGTCCTGAATCGTGAACTCGAAGTCCTGGACGTCGCGATAGTGCTTCTCGAGATTGCTGGTGATCTGGCGAAGCTGCGCGAAGACCTCCGGCATGAGCGACTCCAGTTCGGCGATCGGCTGCGGCGTCCGGATACCGGCGACAACATCTTCGCCCTGCGCGTTAACCAGGAACTCGCCATAGAATTCCTTCGCGCCCGTGGCCGGGTTGCGGGTGAAGCCCACGCCTGTGGCCGAGGTCTCTCCCAGGTTGCCGAACACCATCGCCTGCACGTTCACCGCAGTGCCGAGATCGTCGGAGATCTTGTTCATCTTGCGGTAATGCTGTGCCCGCGGGTTGAACCAGGAGCGGAACACCGCCTCGATGGCCATGTTGAGCTGCTTGCGCGCATCCTGCGGGAAGGGGTTCCCGGTCTTCTTCTGAACGAGCGCCTTGTACCCCTCGATCACGGCCTGAAGATCCTTCGCCGTCAGGTCGGTATCGAGCTTCGCGTTAGCCTTCTTCTTGCGGCCCTCGAAGATGTGGTCGAAATCGCTCTTCGGGATCTCGAGCACGACATTGCCGAACATCTGGATGAACCGGCGGTAGCAGTCGTAGGCGAAACGCGGATTGTTGGAGCGCGCCTCGAGCGCCTGCACCGTCTGATCGTTCAGCCCGAGGTTCAGGATCGTGTCCATCATGCCGGGCATCGAAAACTTCGCGCCCGAGCGCACGCTGACCAGCAGCGGGTTGGTCGTGTCGCCGAGCTTCTGGCCCATGCGCTCTTCAAGCTGCGCCAGCTTCTCGTCGATCTGGGCCACGATCTCCGCCGGGATCTGGTTGTTGTTCCGGAAGTAGATGTTGCACACTTCCGTCGAAATCGTGAACCCCGGCGGCACCGGCACGCCCGCCCGCGACATCTCTGCCAGGCCGGCGCCTTTACCGCCCAGGGTATCCTTCATAGTTCCGTTGCCGTCGGCTGTGCCAGCGCCGAAGGCATAGACGTATTTATTCATAAGGCTGGGTTTTCTCCTCTATGCCGCTTACGGTCGCGCTCCGGGCGAGGCTGCCGGACCGCGCGCGTCAGCAAGCGTCGTAACAATCTCCGAGAAATCGGCGATGGCCGAAAACTCGCTTAACAGGTTATGCAACAAGGTGAGCCGGTTCAGCCGTATGTCAGGCTCCGGCGCGTTCACCAGTACTCTGTCGAAAAATGAATCCACCTGCGGGCGCAAAGAAGCGATTGCCTCCAGCGCCGTCCGGTACTCTCTCTTCTTCCGGAACCGCTTTACCCGGCTTCGGAGCGCCTGGAACGCAGAGAAGAGATCGGCTTCGGGGCCCTGTTCCAGGAGGGCGGCTTCGGGGACGCCCCCTCCGGCGAATTCCGCCTGCCTCAAAATGTTCTTGATCCTCTTGAAACTGGCGGCCAGCGGCTCGAAATTCTCCGTCGGGCGCACTGCCTGAATCGCTTCGAGCCGGCTTTCGACATCGGTCAGGTCCTCGCAGCCGGCTGCCAGAACGGCGTTGACCTCGTCGTAGCGGAACCCGCGAACCTCCTTGAAATAATACCTGACCCGGTCCAGGAAAAACTCCTTCAGCGCCTGGTCCTCTCCGATCAGCCTGGAGAGCGGGAGGCTCAGCTTCCCTTCGACCAGGATCTTCACGACGCCCTGCGCCGCGCGCCGCAGCGCGAACGGGTCCCGCGAGCCGCTCGGTATCAGCCCGACGCGGAAGCATCCCACCAGCGTATCCAGCTTGTCCGCCAGCGCCAGAATGCGCCCCGCCGCAGTGGACGGGATGGAGTCCTCCATCCCCACCGGCTTGTACTGCTCGTAAATCGCCCGCCAGACTTCTTCAGGCTCGCCCTGAGCCCGCGCGTACAAACCCCCCATCACGCCCTGGAGCTCGGTAAGCTCCTTCACCATCTCCGTGGTGAGGTCGCATTTTGAGAGAAGGGCGGCGCGCTCGACGGCGGCACTCTCCATTCCGACCAGCTTCGCGAGCCGGCGCGACAGCTTGACGATCCGCCTGGTCTTGTCCAGGTAGGAGCCCAGCTTTGCCTGGAAGGTCACGTGGGCCAGGTCTGGAACGCGGTCCTCCAGCTTTTTCTGCTGATCGACGCTCCAGAAGAAGCGCGCGTCGTTGAACCGCGCCCGCAGCACGCGCTCGTTGCCGTGGCGTACCAGGCCCTCGGCGTCCGCGTTCGTGTTCATCACGGCGATGAAACGCGGCGCCAGCCGGCCCCCGGCCTCTTCGACTGAAAAATACTTCTGGTGGTGGCGCATCACCGTCACCAGCACCTCTTCCGGCAGTTTCAGGAATTCCGGATCGAATCCGCCCAGAATCGGGGTAGGGTACTCGGTGATGTGCATCAGGGTATCGAGCAGCGCCGGATCGGGCCTGACCCTCAGACCCGTGCCCTGAAGCAGGGCGCCGATTTCGCTCTCGATCTTCCGCCGCCGTTCCCGAGCCGAGACCAGCACGAAGTTGTCCTTCAGCACCTGATCGTAGTCGGCCGTAGTGACGGTGATCCCCTGCCGGCCGAGCACGCGGTGCCCGCTGGTCCTCTCGCCCGACTTCACGCCCGCAACCTCGAAGGGCACCACCTCTGGGCCCAGCAACGCCACCAGCCAGCGGATAGGCCGGATGAACCGCGGCCCGCCCTTCCCGGTCCAGTACATGGTCTTGGGGAAGTGGATTCCCAGGATCGTCTGGGGCAAACCTTCGGCCAGAATGTCGCGCGTGGCGCGCCCGGCGGTTCTCTTCAAGTAGCAGAGGTACTCGCCCCGAGGCGTATTCTGAATCGTCAGGTCCGCCACCTCGACGCCCATCTTCCTGGCGAATCCGAGCGCCGCGCCGGTCGGCTGGCCGTCCTTGAAAGCTGCGCTCGCGGGCGGGCCGGAGACGAGTTCCTCGACGTCGGGCTGCCGCTCGGGCAGGCCCTCGGCGCGAAGCACCAGCCGGCGCGGGGTCGCGTCGGTCTTCACGGCGTCCGCTTTCAGCCGGTTCTGTTCGAGCAGCGACTGCAACAGCGTCTGCAAGTGGCCGAGCGCCGGCTCGATCATCCAGTCCGGGATTTCTTCGGTTCCGATCTCAAGCAGCAGCGGCAGGCTCACTGGGCCACCTCCCCGGCTCCCGCCGCTTCCGATTGCAAATTTTGCTGGTCCAGCCAGCACTGAGCCGCGCCCAGCGCCAGCTTTCGCACGCGGGCGATCACGCCCACCCGCTCCGTCACGCTGAGGGCGCCGCGCGCGTCCAGCAGGTTGAAGACGTGGGAGCACTTTAAGACCTGGTCGTAAGCAGGCAGCACCGGAAACCGCTTCTTGTCCGGATAATCCTTATAGGCGTCCAGCAGGCGCTGGCACTCCTTTTCGTGGAGATCGAACAGCTTCCAGAGCGCCGGCACACCGGCCATCTCGAAGTTATAAACGGAGAACTGGACCTCTTCCGCCAGCCGGACGTCTCCGTAAGTCACTCCCGGCGTCCACTCGATGTCGTACACGCTGTCCTTGCCCTGAAGAAAGGCCGTGATCCGCTCCAGCCCGTAAGTCAGCTCGACCGGAACCACGTCCAGGTCGATGCCCCCGCATTGCTGGAAGTAAGTGAACTGAGTTATCTCCAGGCCGTCGAGCATCACCTGCCAGCCGATGCCCCACGCGCCCAGCGTCGGCGATTCCCAGTTGTCTTCTTCAAACTTGATGTCGTGTTTGCGGAGATCGATGCCGATGGCTTCCAGGCTTTGCAGGTACTGGTCGATGACATCGTCCGGGGAGGGCTTCAGGATCACCTGGAGCTGCGAATGTTTGTACAGGCGGTTCGGGTTCTCACCGTAGCGCCCATCGGCCGGACGGCGGCTCGGCTGCACGTAAGCCACTCTGTAAGGCTTTGGCCCGAGCACGCGCAGGGCAGTCTCCGGCGCCATGGTGCCGGCGCCGACCTCCAGGTCGTACGGCTCTTGGATGATGCAGCCTCGATCCGACCAGTATTTCTTCAGTTTGAAAAGGACGTCTTGAAACGACTCCATCGGTTTAAATGGTTTCCAGGACCGGCGCCGTGACCAGTCTTCTTTCGATGTGCTCCTCAATGGCGCGGACCAGCAGGTGCCGCAGGTCCGCCGCCGTCGCACGGCTCCATTCCCGCTGCGAAAGCATCGCAATCGGTGTTCGAATCATCTCCTCGGCGATCGCCCGGGATTCGCCGCTCACCCGCAGTTCGGGAAGGATCCCGGAGAGCCGGACCGCCCACACCGTGTAGTACACGACCGCCGGCCACACTCCATCACCCTGCCGCGCCCGGAGATAATCCAGAACCGCCGACAGAAGCCGGAAGTACAATTCGCCCGGCTCCGCCTGGGGCAGGAGCTGCTCAGCCACCTCCGCCATGTAATCCAGAGCAACGCCCGCCGGATAATCGGAGGCCAGCTTGAACTGCGAGGTAATCAGCTCGCAGGAATCCAGCGTCACCAGTTCCCTGGTTTCCCGCTGGAAATAATACATCCGGACCTGAGAGAGCCTTTCCAGGCCGCTGCCGAAAGGACTCTTCGGCCTGCGCGCCCGCTTGGCCACGCCCCGCAACTTTCCCTGATCCCGCGTGAGAAAACTGACGATCAGGTCCGCTTCTTTGAGCGGGTAAGTACGCAGGATGAACGCCTCGCTGACACGGGCCGGCACATCGAATACTTAAGGTTAGCACAAGGCGGACATGCACATCCGGCACTGCTATACTGATTCTTCGTACCGTTATGACCCCCACGGAAACCGAGATCGTGGCCACGCTCAGCGACGGCGTGAAGGTGAAGCGGCGCCTGCTCCGCATGCGCGCCTGCAACGAAAAGGACGCCAAGGGCAAGCTTTGCGCCGGCCACCTCAAGCGCTGGTATTTTTTCGGAGACGAAGTCCGGCAGAAGTTCGGGCAGGACGCCGAAATCTACCGCTGCGAGCGCTGCAAGACGCTGTACCTGCCTAACCCGGATGAGGAACCCCGCTCGGGCACTCTCTGCTGGTAACAGAAACGGGTCTGCCTGAAACGCCCTTCGATATTTCCTGCGCCCCCTGACACGCGCCTCGTCTTTCCCGCATTGGTGGTCCGAACGCGCCGTCTCCACGATGAGAAATGAAAAACCGCATCGGGTGTGGAGGAGCCCGATGCGGCTCGCCCTGAGGGCTGGAGATCCGGCGTCGGGCTGTCTGGATCCAGCACCCGCGTTGCGTTACATCCATAGAGAGGCCCGCGTCCAAGTACCTCTCTACGAACGCCAGACAGTTACCGAAACCCGTCGACCTCCGGGGAGAACTCGTTCCGGAACTGATATGTGACTCTTCTTTCTCTCAAAAAAAACCCTCTGTTGCAACCTGCAACCCGTAAGTGAGGGGCACTACTTTAAACATCGGCTCCCGCAAGCACGCCGTTCAATGGTCCGCCCACTCTCCCCGTCTGTTGCCTGTTGCAGCAGAGGGCAGGTTCAAAGAGCTACTTCATCAATTCAGCATTCTATTTAGCATGTCTGACGCCATCGTGGCAAGTAGGGAAACGATTGAAAATAAGTGGGGGGTAGATCGCGTAGCACCGGAGCCTGTGGCTTGCAGGTGCAGCCGGTGTGTCACTATGACACAATCGAACCGAATGGAACCGAAATTCAGGGCGCCGCGGCGCTGCTTTGCGCTGGCGGCATTGCTTGCCCTGGCGCTGCCGCTGGCCGCACAAGACGATGACACTTTTTTTGTCGCGGGCGAGCATCCGCTGTTGTTCCTGCGCGCCCAGCGCGCTCGCCGGCTCGAACGCGAGCGCGACCGCCGCACCACACGCTGGCTGCAATTTCAGGCCCTGATGGCCGGCCGCGCCGCCATGCCGGAGCCGGGTTTCGCGCACGCCCTGTACCACTGGGTCGCGAAAGACAAGGAATCCGGCCGCCGCGCCGTCGAATGGGCGCTCGGGCCTGCCGCCGATCTGCGCCAGCTTGCCCTGGTTTATGACTGGTGCCAGGGCGTGCTGAGCGAACAGGAGTCGGCCGGCCTCGCCGCCAAGATCGCCCGCGCTCTCGACCAGCCTGCCCGCGCCCTCACCGTTTCGGAAGCCCGCTCGCGCGCGCTGGCCGCCATCGTCCTTTCTTCGCGCTCGCCCGCACTCTCCCGGCGCGAGTTGCAGTTTATTGTGCGCAAGTGGTGGCGCGGTGAAATCGTCCCAGCCATCCTCAGCGGGCGCGACGTTCTCCCGCGCTCCGAGTTTTACGCTCTGTTTGAACTGCTCCACGCCATCCGCGACAACCTGAACATCGATCTTCGCGAATCGCTGCCGGCGTTTTTCACCCAAATGCCGCATTACGACCTTATCAGTTACTACCCGGCTATCTACCCCGGGGCCGAAAACGATTTCCGCATTCCCGCCGTCAAGGGGGCCGAGCCCGATCTCGCTGCCGCCGCCATGTCGCGCATCGCCGAAATGGCGATGATCGCTTATGACAGCAACGCGGTTGAGACGCAATATTTGCAGGGCTGGCTGATGCATGACCGCTTTATCCTCCGCGGAGCCCTTGGCGCGCCGTACGAATTTCTCTGGGCCAATCCCTATCAGCCGGGACTCAGTTACTTCAACCTGCCGCTGGCCTTTCACGATAAGATCCTCGGCCGCGTTTTCGTCCGCTCGCGATGGAACGACGACGCCGTCTGGCTCGGTTATTTCGACGGGCAGCTCCAAACCTTTTCCGAAGGCGAGCCCAAAGTCTTTCCGCTTCGCCCGCTCGCCGAGCCGCTGCAATTCGGCGATACGGTGGTTGCCGCCTCCCCCAAATTCACCGTGAAAGAAGAGGCGGTCACGGTCTATGTCGTCGGACTCGAGCCGTCGCGCGCTTACGGCGTCGAACCGGACGATCAGGAGATGCACGAGGCTATCAGCGATCCCGGCGGAATCGTCGAGCTGAACTTCCCGACCGGATTTCGCGGCGGCATCCGCCTGAAGCCCCTGGAACGGGAACTTCAATAGCTCGCGGTCTGGCCGCGTCCGGCGCCCGCTGTTTTGAAGTATGCTCTCGAAAGAGGACTTCCATGGGCGAAACTTCACGGCGCAAATTCTTTCTGGCGGGGCTCGCTCTGCCCGCTGCTGCTCGGATGGCGGCGGCGCCGGAGCCCGCTGTTCCGCTCCGCTTCCGCATGCTTGGCAAAACCGGCTTGCGCGTCACCGAACTCGGCTGCGGCTGCGAAGCCGTTTCGGACCCCACCGTCCTGCGGCACGCTGCCGATCTCGGCATCAACTTCTTCGACACCGCGCGCGCCTACGAGGGCGGCAACAACGAGCGCGTGCTCAAGACGGTTCTCGAAGGGCGGCGCAAGAATCTCATTGTCGCCAGCCGCTCGTACGCCACCGACGCCCGCACCGTGCGCGAGCATCTCGATACCAGCCTCAAGGAGATTGGCACCGATTACCTCGACATCTGGTATTTCGGCAACAAGAACGCTCCGGAGGAAGTCAACGACGAGATGCTGGCCGTTCAGCTTGCCGCGCAAAAAGCGGGCAAGATCCGCTTCCGGGGAATCAGCACGCACCGTCTGCACCGCATGGTGCAGTTCATCATCGAGAACCGGTTCGACGTCGTCCAGATTCCCTACAACTTCGTCATCGGCACGCGGCGCGACCCGCAGCGCATGGAGGCCACCGGTTTGGAAGACGCCCTTACCGAACTGAAGCGTGCCGGCATCGGAGTGGTGGCGATGAAGGTGATGGCGGGCCGGTGGCACGGGCGCCCCGAGGACAACCCGCTTTATCCCGTCTACCGCCAGGAGAGCGGCCGCGCCGCCGCCATCCGATGGGTGCTGCGCGATGATCGCGTTCAGACCACCAGCGTCCGCATGGTCGACCGTGAACAGGTGGACGAAAACATTCGCGCCATGAGCGGCCCCTTTTCGGCCGAGGACGAAAAAATTCTCTCCGCCCGGCTCGAGCAGATCAAGCCCCTGTACTGCCGCGAGTGCGGCGCCTGCGACGGCGCTTGCCCGAAGGGCTTGCCCGTTTCCGACATCGTGCGCTATGTGATGTACGCCGAGGGCTACAACTGCTTCGAGATGGGCTACAACCGCTTCCAGAGCCTCCCGGCGAACCTGAGAGCCGTTCGCTGTTCGGACTGCGCCGCCTGCGCGGTCGATTGTCCGAACGGGGTCCGTGTGCAACAGCGCCTCGCCCGCGCCCAGCAGTTATTCGCCTGAAGCGCAGCGGACGTCTTACCGGCGTGATAGTATCTCACAGGAGTTACTTACATGCGCTTTCTGTGTCTGTTCCTTCTAACTGCGATTTCGTGGGCGGCCGAACCGTCCACCGCGATCAAACTCGACCAGGCGGGCTACCCGCCCGACGCTCCCAAGCTGGCGATGGTGGTTGCCGAACAGCCGGCCCGCGAGTTCCATCTGCGCAGGGAGGCGGACGGCAAGTCCGTGTTCAAGGGCTCTCTGGGCGAGCCGCTCGAAGACGCGAACTCGGGCGACCGCGTCCAGTTGGCCGATTTCAGCTCGTTCCGCCAGTCCGGCCGCTATTACCTCGACGTGCCCGGCGTGGGACGGAGCTACTCGTTCGACATCAAGCCCGACGTGTACCGCCGCGCCTACTATCTCGCGATGCGTTCCTTCTACGGGCAGCGCTGCGGCATCGCGGTGAACATGGGGCCCGAATTCCCGCAGTATCGCTACGCCGAGTGCCACCGCGAGGGGGCCTGGCATGCCTCTTCGGGCAAGCAGGGCGCCCGCGACAGCAAGTTCGGCTGGCACGATGCCGGCGACTACGGGCGCTACATCGTGAATTCCGGCCTGACGACGGGAACCCTGCTGTGGGCGCACGAGCTTTACGGAAAGCGCCTGGCGCGCATCAAACTCGACATCCCCGAAAGCGGGAACGGCACTCCCGACATCCTGAACGAGATCCGCTGGAACCTCGAGTGGATGCTCACCATGCAGGACGATGACGGCGGCGTCTTCCACAAGCAGACCAGCGAGCAATTCGCCGATTTCGTCATGCCGGAAAAAGACACGGCCACCAGCTACGTGATCGGCACGGGGGCCGAGCCCTATAAGAGCTCCTGCGCCACCGGCGATTTCGCGGCGGTGATGGCCATCGCCCAGCGCGCTTACGCACCATACGACAAAGCGTTCGCAAAGCGCGCCGGAGACGCGGCCGCCAGGGCGTGGGAATGGCTGGATAAGCACCCCAACGTTCTGTTCCGCAACCCGCGCCCCGTCGCCACCGGAGCCTACGGCGACCGCGATTGCTCGGATGAGCGCTTGTGGGCCGCCGCGGAATTGTGGCGCTCCACCGGCGGCGAAGCCTACCACACCTACTTCCTCGCCAACTACCAGAACTTCGCAAGACAGGTGCGGCGGCCGTCCTGGCCTTCGGTCGGCTCCATGGGACTGTGGACCTACGCTTTGGCTCGCCGGAAGGACGCCAACGCCGAGGCGCTGAACGCCATCCGGCAGGCGACCATCGACGCCGCCAACGCAATCGCCGCCCGCACGGCGGAGAACCCATACCGCATCTCCATGGAGGCGCGCGACTACGTCTGGGGATCGAACGGCGAGGCGGCAAACTACTCGCTCCTGCTGCTGGTGGCGAACCAACTGGCGCCGGACCGCCGCTACCGGAACGCCGCGCTCGACAACCTGCATTATCTGCTCGGCAGGAACACGTTTTCCGTCTCCTGGGTGACGTGGGTGGGCACGAACTGGTACAAGAACCCGCACCACCGTCCCAGCGGGGCGGACGGCATAGCGGAGCCCTGGCCGGGGCTGCTTTCCGGCGGTCCGAACCGCGGCCGCAGCGACCCGGCCATGAAAAAGCTGCCCGCGAATTTGCCGCCGATGAAAGCGTGGCTGGACGACCAGGAGTCCTACGCGGGCAACGAAATCGCCATCAACTGGAACGCCCCGCTGGTGTTCGTGCTGGCAGGCTCGCTGCCCGAGTAATCAATCACGAAGCGCGGATCGTGGGCCGGGAGCAGACCACGATCCGCCCCCTATCCGCTATCCTCGAAAGAGACCCCTGCACCCATGCGACACGCATTGATTCTTGCGGGCGGCTCCGGTGTCCGGTTGTGGCCGATGAGCCGGCGCGCCAGCCCGAAACAGTTGATCCCTTTCATCGGCGGCCGGAGCCTGCTGGAGCTTGCGGCGGACCGCATCGCGGGGCTCACGCCGCCCGCCAACCGCTACATCTGCGCCCTGGAGGAGCACCGCGAACGCATTATCGCCGCCCTGCCGGGCTGGACTGACGAGCAGTTTCTGGGCGAACCCACCGGGCGGGACACGCTGAGCGCGGTCGCCTTCAGCGCCGCCGTGATCGCGCGCAAGGACCCCGATGCCGTCATCGCCGTTTTCACCGCCGATCACGTGATCGAGCCCGTCGACCGGTTTCGCGAAATCGTGTGCACCGCGTACTCGGTGGTGGAGCGCCGGCCGGAGGTCCTGGCGACGTTCGGCATTACCCCATCACACGCCGCCACCGGCTACGGCTACCTCGAACTCGGGGAAACGATGGAGCCGGGCGTTTACGCCGTGCGGCAGTTCAAGGAAAAGCCCGACGCCGCGACAGCGGAACGGTACTTCGCCTCCGGCCCGACGAAGTATCTCTGGAACAGCGGCATGTTCGTCTGGCGGGCCGCTACTCTGCTGGACTGCGTGCGCCGGTACGAGCCCGAGGTCTTCCGCGGGATCTCTCAGATTGCCGCTGCCTGGGACACCCCGGAGCGGGGCGTGGTCCTTTCAAGCGTCTATCCCTCGCTGAAGAAGATCAGCCTGGACTACGGCGTGATGGAGCCCGCCTCCCGCGACAGCGCCGTTCGCGTGGCCGCGGTTCCGATGCAGTTGCACTGGCTCGACGTGGGGTCCTGGCCCATGTTCGCCAAGACCTGCCAGCCCGACTCCCACGGCAACGCGCTCGCGGCCGCGCGCAGCCTGCTTCTGGATACTTCCGATACGCTCGTCGCATCGAGCGACCCCCGGCACCTCGTGGCGGCCATCGGCTGCAGCGGGCTCATCATCGTTCACACGCCCGACGCCACGCTCGTCTGCCGCGCCGAGAGCGCCGAAGATATCAAGAAGCTCCATAGCATGATCGGAGAGAAGTTCGGGGGAGAGTACCTGTGAAGCCGGTAAAGCTGGCGGCTTCGCCGCGCCCAAAAATCTGGGGGGCAACCGACCTCATGCCCTGGTTTCCCAACAGTACCGAGAAGATCGGCGAGGTATGGTTCCTCTCCGATGGCGAGCCGCTGCCGATCCTGGTGAAATTCATCTTCACCTCGGCGCGCCTCTCCGTGCAGGTCCACCCCGACGACGCCTACGCCCGCGCTCACGAGAACTCGCCCGGCAAGACCGAGATGTGGCACATCCTGCGGGCGGAGCCCGGCGCCTCGATCGCCGTCGGCCTGCGGTCGGAGGTATCGAAGGAGGAACTGCGCGCGGCAGCGATGTCGGGCGAAATCGAAAACCTTCTGCAATGGCTGCCGGTCTCCCCCGGCGACACCATCTTCACGCCGCCAGGTACGATACACGCCATCGGCGCTGGCATTGCGCTCTGCGAAATCCAGCAGCAGTCCGACGTGACCTACCGGCTGTATGACTACGGGCGCCCCCGGGAATTGCACCTGGACCGCGCGATTGCGGTCTCGCGGCCCGGACCGCACCCGGGAAAGTCGGCCCGCACACGCCTGTCGGCCACCGAGGAGCGCCTTGCCGCCTGCCCGTACTTCGTTACCGACCGCATCGAAACTCGGGCCGGCTTCTACTACCAGCCCGACCCGCAGCGCATGCACCTGCTGATCGTCATCGGCGGAACGGGAACGCTGGCCGGCGCCTGCTTTCGTCCCGGCGAGGCGTGGATGATACCCGCGGGCGCGGCGCCGTTCGCCGTCGAGCTGGAATCGGAGTGCTGCTTTCTCAGAACCTACGTGCCCTGAGCGCTGCGCAGCGGCGCGATGTGCACCTTCGATCCCACGAACGAGTAGTAGGCTATGAACGCATAGCAGAAGCCCGGCACCAGCATCGCCATCGCCATGCTCCGGGTGGCCTCGAAAATCAGGCCCATGATGGGAGTGAACACCGCTCCCCCGATGATGGCCATCACGATCATCGATCCGCCCATCTTCGTGTTTGGCCCCAGTTCTTTAAGGCCAAGCGCGAAAATCGTCGGGAACATCAGAGACATGAAGAAGCTGGTGAAGAAAATGGCCCACAAGCCGACCCAGCCGGGGAACAGGACTCCTACCGCCACCAGCGCCACGTTGATCACGCTGTAAATGCCCATTAATATGTTCGGCTTCACATACTGCATTAAGTAGGTGGCAGTAAATCTGCCCACGCCAAAAGCGACCAGCGTACCCGTCAGAAAGTAACCTGCCACTTTCTCAGGCTGATGCGTGTAGTCCTGGACATACTGGATAAAGTAACTCCAGGTGCCGATCTGCGCTCCGCAATAGAAGAACTGCGCGAAAATCGCCAGAACGAAGTGCCGGTAGCGGAACAGGTCCGAAATCTTCCCCTTTGAGCCGCCGTTCTGCTCCTCGACTTCGCCCGCCAGCTTGGGAAACTTCGTCATCATCAGCAGCAGCGCCCAGACGAAGACGACGCATCCCAGCACCAGGTACGGCGCAATGACCCTCATGGTCTCGTTGCGCAGATAGGACTGGTACTCGCCGGCGGCTTTCATGGCGTCGATCTCCGCAGGCGTCAGTTCGACCCCGGAAAAGATGAAGGCCGTGCCGATCAGCGCGCCGCTGATGGCGCCGAACGGATTGAAGGCCTGCGAGAAGTTCAGCCGCCGCTCCGAGCTGGCCGGATCGCCCATCTGCGCGATAAACGGGTTAGCCCCGGTCTCCAAAAACGCCAGCCCGCTGGCGATTACGAATAGCGCGCAGAGGAAAAAGCCGTACTGGCCTACTATGGCGGCGGGCCAGAACAGAATGGCGCCGGTGGAGTACAGGAGCAGTCCGGTCACCAGTCCCGCCTTGTAGCCGTACCTTCTCATGATGAGCGCGGCCGGCATCGACAGCAGAAAATAGCCCATGTAGAACGCCGACTGAACAAGACCTGCCTGGAAGCGGCTGATCTCGAAGGACTTCATGAACTGCCGGATCAGCACGTCGTTCAAGTTGTTGGGAATACCCCAGAAAAAGAACAGCGCCGTCACCAGAATGAACGCCGCAAGGTGCTCCCGCGGGAACAGCCTGTGCCTGCCAAGGCTGCCCTTGGTGCCCTGGTTCGATGCGCCTGCTACGTTGGCGGTAAAACTCATGTTTGAATACCCCGCAATCACGGAATTGGCCGCCCGGGGCGGGCGGCCAGGGGAAGACACCGCGGTAAAGGGTTACTGTAGCCGAGAGCGGGAAGGTGAGTCAAACGAGGCGCATGGCTTTCCTGGGCAACGGCGGAGCGGTCCGCTACCGCCGCTGCGCGAAGGACAGTATCAGGCCGCCCAGCAGCGTGGTCTGGCTTTTTGCGGCATCCGGGACGCTGCCGCGCTGGAAGAATGGCACGTTGGACCAGTCGCGCCGGTACTCCAGCCGGCCGATCACTCCGGGGATGAACAGGTATTCCCCCGTTAAGGTCACTTCCTTGATCCTCTGCGCCGTTCCGGTGGAAAACCCGTCGGCGTCATTAAACCATTCCAGTCTGGGGGAAAGGGCGATCTTTGGCGTCACAATGAAGCGGGCCGCGCCCGCGATCCCCATCCAGTGGTCCGATCCGCCCTCAAGCCGTCTGTCCAGCCCGTAGTCGTAGTTGATATAGAAGCTGGTGATCCGGTTGACGGCGACCAGCACGGTGGTGTCGTACAGGTGCCGGAATCCCTGGTTGGTGTCCGCCTTCTCCGGGCCGAAGTAGTAGTTGTGCGTCCAGGTGACCCGGTCCACGGTCACTGTGCCGGTAAATCCGATCGTCTTCCCGGAGTTGTTGTCATCGACGTTGTTCCAGCCATTGGCGACTTGCAGCCCGGCGCTGAAGTGCTTGGTCAATGGCATCGCCGTCCGCAGGCCGAAGTGATAATACGGAATCCCCAACGAGAACAACAGGGAGCGCGAATAGTTCCAGTTCTCGTTGGTTTCGATCACCTCGGCGCCAGCCGACGTCACGAATTTGCCGAAGTCCAGTTTGAAACCCCTGGCGCGAGGCGGCGTGAACGACGCGAACGCCTGCTCCACGTTTCGCAGAAAGCGCGGCGCCGTGTCCGAGCCGTTCATGATATCGAACGCGCGCCCGCCGCCCACATCGAAGCGGGTGGCGAACGGACCCCGAGCGTACTCCGCCGTCAACTTGCCCATATTGAGGCCGAACTGGTTTGCCCTCACGTCGAAATTCCGCAACTGGTTGAGCCCGGAGCCGGGGTGATTGAAGCCGAAACTGTAATAGCCGTCGAGCAGGCCGCTAAGCGACAAGCCGCGCAAGCCGGCGTCCGGCACGAGAATTGCCGTCGGTCCGGCGTTCGGCGGCGGCGCGGGAGCCGGCGACTGAGCTTTCCCTGCCATTGCAAACACGCACACCAAAACGGTGCTACAGACACACGTCTGCCGTTTCATTATGGTGAGATATTCCCCCTGATTCGTAGAATTCGCGTTAGTTTGGGTACGGCGCGGGACCGGGTAAATTGCGCTGCCGTGGCGCTAATCGTATTCTAGGCTGCTGCCCGGCTGTACGGCAAATAGGAAATTTGAATGGGATGAATAAGCGTAAAAAGGCCGGCCTGATGCCCCAGGCGCTCGTCCCACTTGAGGTAACCGCAGAAGACGACAGCCTGGAGAGGGTTAGGTCTGGAATTTCTCCTCGAATCTCGCTGCCAGCGCCCCGACCTGCGCTGAGCGGCAAGATCGGTGGATCCAGTTCGGGAATAGTGAGGGCTGTTCCTGGCGACAACCCAGCAAAAAATCGGGTATCCGCGAGCGGCGCGCAACCAGTTGATCCAGCAGAGCTTCCAGTTCTCGCCGCGCATCGTCTATCCACTCAGCCGGAAGCGCTCGATACACGTCGTCGAGAATCCTTTCGGGGAAATATCTCGCCCGGTCGAGCCAGGGCTGAAAATCATCCAGCGACTTCACCTGCTGGTATACGACTGGGGCGAAGCGGTAGAGTCCAGACCGCGGGTCATCGTGGAACCTCCAGGTCGGGCCGCCGAATATTCCCCCTTCGTCGATCATGTGGGCACGAAAGCCGCAATTCGAGTGGGAAAACACTGCCTGGCGGTGATCGATGTTGTCAACCCACTTGTCAAAAACCACCACGCCACAAAAGTCCCGCAGATTAGCGACCTTCGGCAGCATACGATTTGGCAGGAAATCATAGACTGTCGCGCTCGCCGGATCACACGGATACCGAGAGCCGAAGTAGACGCCCGGTTTCATGGGCTTTCGGCCTTCCACGAGTTCGAAGTAATGGTTGAGCGTCAGGGTTTCCGGAGGAATGTGTACCAGCGCCGGCTCAGGAGCCGTGACACCTAAATGCCGCAGGACAACGTTCCCCACCACTTCATTCACTACCACCCGCGGGTGCTGCGGATTGTCGAGGGCCTTGGCGACAAAGAACTCATTGCCGTCAGTCCTGACAAGGCACGCTTGTGCGCCGCCCCGCATCTTGCGCACGATCTCGATCGCTTTTACTATTCGAATAATAACCATACGAAGGGCCCAATCATAAGCCTTGGACCAAAATGTCAGTGTGTCAGGCGAACACGAATTCTTATCCAATTCTGAGGAACAGTGGCGGATATAGTCCTGCAACAGTCTGGTAAGTCCTATCCGGACTTTGTTTGGTAAGGGGATACAACGAAGGGCGAGGGCGTGCGGTAGGCCGCCGCATATGAGTGCATTCGACAAGCCCTATCTGAGCTTTTGTTTCGCGAAGGGGTGCAAAAAACGCGACTTCGTGCGGTTAGCCATCCCCTCAAAGTGGTACATGCAATATCACCCCTGCAGGAAAATAAATCAATTAAGATTGTTTCAAAGTGGTTGTCAAATATCTCGCGATTAATCTATAGTTTTTCGATGAATTATATCTGGTGAGTCAGATGCTTCGCTCAAACGCCATGCGTGCAACCCTGAAGCGATTGGATGCTGACACGGTTACGACCTGCACGATCCAGGAACTCTCGGGAAAGTGGATCACCATCGAGCCTGCGGCTCAGCTTCCCCAAGGCGCGCCCGTGCAGATTGAATTCAACGGGTCTGTCGGACTGGGAGAGGCTACGCAACTTACGAATCAACGCTGCCGGATCCAGCTTGAGCACATCTTCAAACCCGAGGACGCAAGCAGGTTTTTTGACAATGCCGGTCACGAGGTTTGCGTGCGGCCGAGGCGTGTCCACTATCGCATGCGTGCGACATTAGCGATCATCATGGCTTCAATGACCCTTGGAGTGCTGTTCCAGGCGCATTTCCGCAATCCGTTCTCAGGAGAGCCCAGCACGTTCTTATTGGCAATTTCCGGCATGGTTGTACTCGTTCTTCTCAGGGGAAGACGTGCCCGTGGCGCGATAGATTAATCTGCACATTGTGGGAAGCCGGCCCACCAGTTCACACGGCGGAGTGACTCGCGATAGAACCCTCTCTACCCCTTTGGCTGCGGATCCAGCGCCAGCCTCATTCGCAAACCGGCTTCCCCGTCCCAATAGAAGCCGGCATACCGGCCGGCGCGGCGGAAGCCGAACCGGTGGTAGAGGCGGATGGCGGCCTCGTTATCCTCCCGGACCATCAGTTCGACCGACCGCGCGCCCGCTGCCGCCAGATGCTCCAGCGTGTGCTCCAGCATGGCGGCGCCCGCGCCCGCACCCCGGTACGCCGGGTCCACCGCTATGGAGATCACTTCCGCGTGCCCGTCGCGCAGGCGTGTGGCTATGTAGCCCGCGATGCGCCGCCGAATTTTGACAATGAAGAAGAATTCGCCGCACTCGCGCCACAGTTCGAGGAAGATGGCGCGCGTGTAAGGTTCTCCGGGAAACGATGCGCGCTCGATGCGCAGAATCCGCCGGAGATGACGCGGGTGGCAGCGGGCGATCTCAATGACTGCGTTCGGCCGAACCAACCAAGGATGATAACCCGAATCCAATCAGTGGACGGTGAATCCAAACTCGCGGAGCAACCTGCCGGCCGCCTCCGGCTCGGAAAGCCTTACCCAGTACCTGCCAGGCTCCAGCCGCTGCGGGAGCGGCGCCGCAATGGTCTCCGCGTCCAGTTTGACGGCGTTCTGGAAAAGTACGTCGCCGCGCTCATCGACGACCTCCAGCCGGTACGTGGATGGGGCCGGCAATCCCACGGCGTTCAGTTTCAAAACGAGCGCCTTGCCCGCGGGCACGCTTGCTTCCGAAGTGGTGTCCCCGCGCATCGCTTCCAGCGCGATCGTGGCGGTGTCGCCGCCGGCCGGCCCTCCACGATGCCAGACCGCGCCCGCCATGATCAGCACCACCGCCGCTCCGCACGCGGCCATCACAGGCGCCGGGCGCCACAGCCATCGCCACGCTGCGCGCCAGTGGTCCTCCAGCGCCGAAGGGGGCTCCATCTGCAATCGCGCCGCGGCGTCCCGCATGGCCCTGACGAACTCGTCCGCGTCGGCCAGACGGTCCTGGCAATGCGGGCAAACCAGCAGGTGCTCCTCCAGGCGCTCCGTTTCTTCTTCGGAGAGCGTTCCCCGGGAGTATTCTTCCAGCGCGTTTTCCGAAAGATGGTCTTCCTTACCGCCCTGTGCCATGTTAGCTATTCTCTCCCCCGGCGACTTCTCCGGTCGCCGTCATCGCGGGCCGCCGCCTCGCGAAATTTCGTACTGCCTGGAAATGAATTAGTGATTTTGGTCGGGAAATCGTCTCAAAATACCAGAGGCGAAATTTCGATTTTGCAGTCTTTGCCTGCCTAGCTCGCCAAAACGCGCTTTCGCCCGCGATTTCAAAAGGCGAAATTGCGTTTCGGTCAGATCCATTTCGGCGCAAATTTTCTCCTGGCTCTCCCCCAGGAGGTAAAACCGTGTGAGTATTTCCCGGTCGCGCCGGGATACCCCGCGCAGCACGCGGATCATGATTTCGCGCCGCTGCTGGGCAATAGCGTCCTCTTCCGGGTTGCTGCGGCCGTCCGACACGTCGAACCCGGAGTCGACCCCCACCTGTTCCTTGCGCTTCTGCACGGCCGAATCGATGTGGGCGGCAACCTGCCGGCGCACAATGGTGCGCACAAACCCCATCAGCCGCTCGGGTTCGCGCAAATCGCCGCGCCGGATCGCCTGAACGACGATGAGAAAGGTATCGTGGACCTTGTCGTCAAGCTCCTGGGGCCCCAACTGCCGGCACAGGTAGAACCGCACGCCGCGGGAGAAATGGCGATACAAATCCTCCATCCCCGACGGATCGCCTTCCTGAATTCTCCGAACCAGGTCGGGCCAGTCCGGCTTCGCAACTTCTGTTTCTCGGTTTTCGACCAAGTGTTTCACGGGCGTTCGGCGCTGCTCCGGCGCGCCGTCGCTTATGTCCGGCAGCGTTTCAATACTCGGGTCTTTTGTAGTCAGAATAGGATATCACTCCTTGCTGAACAGAAAGTAGCCAGCCCAGTACCGGGGAAGCGAGCGCCAGCCGCCCTCGCGGAGCATATCGCGCTGCGCCCGGGCGAGCGCTTCCGCCCTCGTGCCGCGTTCCTTCAGGTGGCGATAAAACGAAAGGAAAAGGCTGCCCGAATCGTCCGGTGTGGGCCACAAGCTGGCCGCGACCGCCTCTGCGCCCGCCGCCAGCCAGGCTCGCGTCAGTCCCATCAGCCCGGCGCCCGGCAACGCTTCCCCGCGTCCGGAACTGCAACCGCTGAGCACCACCAGCCCGACGCGGACACGCCGGGCTGCGATATCGGCGGCGCTCAACAAATCGGGCTCGCCGTTCGGCCGCAGACTGAGCGCGACAAAGGCCTGGGAGTCGCTCTCCTTCCTTGTGACGTGGGCCGCTATATGCAGCACCGACGCCTCACCGGCCAGCGCCTGCCACAGCCCTTCGCGAGTCGCTTGCACACCCTCCAGCAATACGGCTTCCCCTTCCGGTCCCCACGCCTTGGCGCACGCCCTGATCTCCACACCGCTGCCCGCCAGCCGCGCCAGCTCCAAACCCGCCGCGGCCGCAATATGGGCGCCGGTCGGCCGCCTTAAACGCGGATCGGCCCGGTTGTACAACGCATCTCCGACACCCACAAACCGGCCGCCGGACTCACGCGCCCGCTTCGCCCCGTCCAGCCTGCCCGCTATCGCATGCGCGCTGGGAACAACTTGCAGCGAGCGGCGCTCCATCAAATAAACAGGGCGCAAGGACCCGTTGCCCGCAACCAGCGCCGCCAGCGGCGCCGAGAACAGCACGTCATCCAGGGCTAGCGCCCAGTGAGTTTTCGAGCCCGCGGGCTCCTCGACTCCCGCGAACAGGGTTCTGTACAGTTCGCTCCCCGCCTTCGCCGCCTCCTCGGACCCGCTCCGGACCGCTTCGACAAAGCGCCGCACCTGCCCCGCGATGCGCTCCCGCCCGCTGAGCACGCGCAGCCCGGCATAGCCGCGCGTCACCACCCAGGCGTAGGACTCGCGCTCTCCGAGGTGGAAGCTCAGCAGGGCTTCATCCGGCCCCAAGGCGCGTTGTGCGCGTTCGAGCAGGCCGCCGGGCGCGGCTGCCTGCGTCCTTTCCAGCCGCAACCCCGCGAGGGCTTCCATCTGCATCAACTCGTATCGCAGTTTCTGCACGCGCCCGCGCGCCGCAGGCGAATCCTCTGCAAGAAGCGAGACCTCAGCCGCTCGCAGGCGGGCCAAAGTCTGCGCGTACTCTGCCGGAAGCCCGCGCCGCCAGTCGCCGGGATCTGTGATCAGGGCGCGCAGACTCGCTGCCCGGTTCTCCTCGGCGGCTTCGAAACTCTCGCGGACGAGCGCCGCATCGCGCGTGGCCGCGTACAGCCGGATTGCGGCCTCGATGAAGCCGGAATAGAGCTGCTGGAGCTCCACCTCCATGCTCACGCGAACGGCGGCGGCCGGGATCACTTCGAGCCGCCACCGCCGTGCAAGGTCCAGGGACGTGCGGAAGTCCGCAACCGCGGCGCGCAGATTTCCCTCCGCCATTCTTAGCTGCGCGCGGTGATAATAGGGACTCCAACGCGGTACCCGCCCCGGCCGCCGCGCCGCCGCCACCGCCTCATCGAGCAGCGCGCCCGCCGATCTCAGGTCGCCCTGCGCCATCAGCAGGAGCCCCACTGTCCGGTAGGAATCGTCCATTTCCCGGTCGCGGTTCAGCTTTCTCAGGCGGAAAGCTTCGAGCAGCGGTCCCTCGGCTTCTCTTACGCGGCCCCTCCGCAACAGCTCGTATCCCAGCAGATTGCAGGCTTTGGCTTGCAGCGCCGCGTCGCCCTGCCGGTCGGCCTCGGCGATGGCCTGGCCGAAAAGCGGGATCGCGCCGTCCAGGTCGCCCTGCCACGCCTTCACCCGCGCCACCTGCATCAGAAGCTGCACCCTGTACTTCGGCTGTGGAAGTTTCCGCAGAGCGGCCAGGCCCTCGCGCGCCGCCTCGGCTGCGCCCGCCACTTCGCCCATCTGCAAATACAACGAGGAGATATTCAGCGACAGCGCCCCCAGCATTTCCTGATCTTTGAGGGCCAGGGCGAGCTCCCGGGCTTCAAGGAAGGCTTCCATGGCTTTCCGGTACAAGGACAAGGCGAACCAGCAGCCGCCGGCATTATTGAGGAAGCGGAGAGCCAGGGCGCGGTCGCCGTGCGCCAGCGCTTCCTGATGCCCCTTGATGTTCACCGCGGCGGCTTCGAGGTAATCGCCGGAGGCATAAAGCGCATTTGCTTTCTTTGACAGGGATTGGATTTCAGGGGAATGAGAGGCGGGAGAACGGCCTTCGGATGGGATCGTCCCACGTGCGGGCAATAAAAGAAGCAGGCAAACCAACTTCCACTTGGTCTGCATCGACTCGCTTTGCTTGACAGCTTTTTTTCGGGACAGTGGTCCGGGGTGTCCCTGGCGGTACTCTCTATGGAGTACCACCAGGGAATCATATCAGAGTTGGCTGGAGACCGTGCGTGTCTCCTCAATTGTGAGTGCTGCGCCTGGTACGCAGGAAGCTGCTATCCAGGAAGCCCGCATCCGGAAGTGAGCTGCGCTTACGGGATGGGGACGATGATGATGATCGGATCCAGGTCCATATTGCTCCTCCGTGCAACCTATCGGCTGACTTTTCGGTTTTGAGCATACGGGGAGCATTGAAACTTGCCGTCGAGGGAAAATCCCAACTCGCGAGTAACTAAGGGGATAGAATTCCGGTTTCGCCGTGAATGCCCCATGGCGGCCCTGCCGGTCCGGTGCCACGAGGGGTGAAAACGGGAGCGAGGTCGTGCACCCACCTCATGAACGCCTTAAGCAGGAAGCGGGAAAACCTTCGTGCCCCGATCGCACTCCACTTTGTCTGCACCATTTTTGAGGCCCGGCTCATGAGGCCGCGCCGCGCCAATCCTGGAAGCGGGGATGAGGGACTAACGTCTGGAAACTGCCGAAGATTTTTGGCGCACGAAGATTGACAGCTAAGACTTTACGCGATATTATGTGATTGCAAGTTTATCCGCTACGCTCGTAGGTGAGCAAGTTGAAGGTAGGAAGGCCCCTGGGCGGACATCCCAGGGGCTTTTTGCTTCTATGAAGCGACTTGTCGTGATGATCGATGGTGGACACTTGCGGGTTATGGCCCGCATGTCCGGTAAGGATTACAACCCTGATCTGATTGAGAGATTTGCGCTATCCTGCGCTTGTCCCACCGAAGAAATTCTGCGTGTGCTCTATTACGACTGCGCTCCGTATTCCGGAACATTGACACTACCAGTTTCGGGCAACAAAAAGAGGATTGAAAACTCTGATCGCTGGCTTAGCAGGCTGCGGAAAAACGCCGATTTCAGGCAGAATCCGCAACTGCATTTATGTCGAATCAATTGGCGAGGCGGTCTGACTTGCGATTAGACAGGCTAAGTGCCTGTATCTGCGGCTCTTTTTGC
>JBLNCW010000042.1:0-82744 GCA_050261015.1 Rhodospirillales bacterium
GCCGGTCTCTTCTCGGAGTAGATCAACGATGCTCGGTTTGTGGCGCATACCTGTCCGTCCTCGGTTCCCAACAAAGCCGGGTGCCTCGGGCTTTACGTCGATTAGCATAGACCTAAAGACGTACAAAAGTCAAATCCTGAAACACCCGCTCGGTACAAACATTTCCGCCGGTCCTTGTAGTGGCCATTCCGGCGATTTCACTTTAGCGGAATCTTTAGCGACCCTGCGCATATCTGCGTTTCTCAGGGCTTCTCAGCGTTTCTGTAAGTGGTTGAAAATGCTATTATGGCAAAGAACTTGCAATGCTGTATCGGAAGTATTATGAGTCCGCTGCTCTGACCGCTGAGCTAAGGGCCCGCTACTTGGGATTGGCGCCGCCCGATCCGTGGCGGCATTCTTCAGTTTATCAGGATGCGGGCCTGCCGCTGCGCCGCTCTGCTTACCGGTAAATGTCCACCAGGAAAACCACCGCGTCCCCGGTTCCCACGTTGGAGATCGCGTGCGCCACGTCGGCGCGATAGCTGGCCGAGTCGCCCAGCCCCAGTTCTTCGGCGTCGCCGGCGCTTTCCACTCTGATCCGGCCTTTCTGCACGGTCAGGAATTCCCGCGTCCCTTTGTAGTGCGCGCTGCTGCGCAGCGAGGCGCCGGGCTGGAGCCGCACCTCGTAGAACTCCACGTCCTTTTCCAGGTGCAGGGGGGAAAGCGTGCGGATTTGGCAGTGGCTGTCCGAGCGGTAATGATACGCCCGGTCGCCCGCGCGGATCACCTCCACCGACGACGTAACGCCCGGAGTCGCCACCAGTGCGGCCAGCGGGATGCCGAACGCCCGCGCGATCCGCAGCGTCACCGCCAGCGTCGGGTTCGCCTCGTTCCGTTCGATTTGGCTGAGCATCGAACGGCTCACCCCGCATGCGTTCGCCAGGTCCTGCAGCGACCAGCCGCGCTCGGCGCGGAGCTGCTTCACGCGCCTGCAGAACTCGCCCGCCTCGGCCTCCGCCGCCCGCCGTGCCGCCTTCGATCTGCCCGCCATACTTTTTCCATTATAGTGGACACGCCGTGCGAAATATAGGACAATCGGATCAGGATGAAAGCCCTCCTCAAAAGCAAGCCCGAGCCCGGACTGTGGCTCGAGGAAACGCCCGTCCCCGAAATCGGCATCAACGACGTGCTCATCAAGGTAAACCGCGCCTCGATCTGCGGCACCGACCTGCACATCTGGAACTGGGACGAGTGGGCGCGCAAGACCATCCCCGTCCCCATGGTCGTCGGCCACGAGTTCGTCGGCGAGATCGTCAAGGTCGGCTCCAACGTCGCCGACTTCTTCCCCGGCGACATCGTGAGCGGCGAGGGGCACGTCGTCTGCGGGCGCTGCCGCAACTGCCTGGCCGGCCGACGCCACCTCTGCGCGCGCACCAAAGGCGTCGGTGTAAACCGCCCCGGCTGTTTCGCCGAATACATCGCCTTGCCGATGTCCAATGTCTGGCACCACGCCAAGGGCATCAACCTCGACATCGCCGCGATTTTCGATCCGTTCGGCAACGCCGTGCATACGGCGCTGTCGTTTCCGATCCTCGGCGAGGACGTGCTGATCACGGGCGCCGGGCCGATCGGCATGATGGCGGCGGCCGTGGTCCGCCACGCCGGCGCGCGCCACGTCGTGATTACCGATGTGAATCCCTACCGGCTGGAGCTCGCCCGCAAGTTCGGCGTCACGCGCGCGCTCGACGCCCGCACGGAACGCATCGCGGACGTGCAGAAGGAACTCGGCATGCAGGAGGGCTTCGACGTCGGCCTGGAGATGTCCGGCAACCCGGAGGCCTTTCGCGAAATGCTTGCCAACATGTGCCACGGCGCGAAAATCGCCATGCTCGGCATTCCGCCGCAGGAGATCGCGATCGATTGGAACACCGTCATCTTCAACATGCTCACCATCAAGGGCATTTACGGCCGCGAGATGTACGAGACGTGGTACATGATGACAGTGATGCTGCAGTCCGGGCTCGACATATCGCCCGTCATCACGCACCGGTTCCCGTTCACCGAATACCGGGAGGCGTTCGAAGTAATGCTTTCCGGGCGCGCGGGGAAAGTGATTCTGGAATGGTAGGCCGCGCGGCGGCGGTGCCATAATGCCGGAATGGATCATCTTCTTGCACTCGACGAGGCATTCGATAAGAAATCCTGGCACGGCACCAACCTTAGAGGCTCGATTCGCGGCCTGACGGCGGAGCAGGCGGCGTGGC
Source organism: Rhodospirillales bacterium (assembly GCA_050261015.1). Taxonomy (GTDB): domain Bacteria; phylum Acidobacteriota; class Terriglobia; order Bryobacterales; family Bryobacteraceae; genus Fen-330. The sequence goes on from JBLNCW010000042.1 coordinate 2,244, forward strand.
GGCCCTGCCGCGGCGCGCACAGCATCCAGGAAGTGGTCCTACATGCCTCCTATTGGAAGTACGTCGTCAGGCGCAGGCTCACCGGCGCGAAACGCGGTTCGTTCCCGGAGCGCGGCTCGGACTGGTTCGCCCGCCCGGACCAGCCGGACCGCGAGGCATGGGAGCGGGATGTCGCGCTGCTGGTTTCCCAACACAAGCTTCTGCGGGAGACCGTCGCCGGCCTCACCCCTTCCGATCTGCGCGACCCGAAGAAGCTGCGGCTCATCCGCGGGGTGGCGGCGCATGACCTCTATCACGCCGGTCAGATTCAGTTGCTGAAGCGGCTCTCGCGGCTTGTGTAACAACGGTTCCGCAGCCTGCGACCAGGCGCCGTTACGACCCTCTCTGTGCTACGATTTCGGCCATGCGAATTCTGATCTCGATCCTGGCTCTGGCGCTGGCGGCTTTGCCTCTGTCCGCCGCCAACCTCCAGATCTATTTCATCGACGTTGAGGGCGGGCAGGCCACGCTGATCGTCAGCCCGTCGGGTGAATCGATGCTCGTGGACGCCGGCTGGCCCGGGTTCAACGGCCGGGATGCGGATCGCATCGCCGCGGCCGCGAAACTCGCTGGCGTGAAACAGATCGATTACATGCTGATGACGCACTATCACACCGACCACGTCGGAGGCGTTCCGGAAGTGGCCGCCAAGATCCCCATCATTCACTACGTCGATCACGGCTCGAACACCGAAGCCAACCCGGGCGCGCAAAAACTCGCGGCCGCCTACGAGGAGGTTGCCGCGAAGGGCAAGCGCCGGGTCGTGAAACCCGGAGACAAGATTCCGCTCAAGGGGGTGGAGATCAGCGTCGTTGCGGCCCGCGGAGCGACGATTTCCGCGCCGCTGCCGGGCGCTGGCGCCTCCAACCCCGCCTGCGCTTCTATCGAGCCCAAGAGGGAAGACAGAAGCGAAAACGCCCGCTCCGTCGGCTTCATCCTGAAATACGGCAATTTCCGCTTTGCCGATTTGGCCGATCTCACCTGGAACAAGGAAAACGAGCTGGTCTGCCCCAACAACCGGATCGGCACGGCGGACGTGTACCTCATCTCGCATCACGGATTGGATATCTCGAATTCCCCCGCGATTCTCAGCGCCTTGCAGCCGATAGTCGCCATCGGCAACAACGGCGCCGACAAGGGCGGCGCGCCGGGTGCGTTCAAAGTGATCCGGAACACCCCCAGCGTGAAGGACGTCTGGCAGCTCCACACAGCCCTTGCCGCCGGGGATCTGAACGCCCCGGAGCAGTTCATCGCCAACCCTGAGGAAAACTGCCAGGGGCATTACATTAAGCTCACGGCCGAATCCGACGGCACGTTTACGATCACTAACAGCCGGAACAACTTTTCAAAAACCTACAAGCGGTAGCGCCTCCCTGTAGGCGCTCCGCCCGCCCCCTGGGCCAATTTCCCGCGAACCCGCAGGCTCTTCCAACGAACTAAACTGGATTCAATGCGCAAGCGTCTGCTCCATATTTCGGGAGTCGTCCTGCTGATCATTTCGGCGACCCTCGTGATCTGGCAGGGCTCGTTCAGCTTCGGCGACTACGCGCCGGTCAGCCCCGAGCAGACCTTCCTTTATTGGGCCGTCTCGACGCTGGTTTTCCTGCTCACCGTGACGCTCGGCTTCATGCTGTTCCGCACCGGCGTCCGCCTCTATATCGAGCGCCGCAGCCACCGCGAAGGGTCGCGCATCAAGACCAAGCTGGTCATTGGCGCCCTGGCGCTGACCTTCATGCCGATGTTCTTCCTGGTGCTGTGGGGGGTCTACGTCCTGAACTACAACCTGGCGAAATGGTTCAGCGCTCCGGCGCAGGGCGTACGCAACAGCTTCGCCGAAATGGTGGAGATTCTGAACCGCGAAGCCGATGAGAAAGCTGCCGCCGACGCCGCATGGCTCGCCGAACGGCCCGAGACCCTCTCGCTCGTTTCCGGGGGCGGCGGCTCCCTCGCGCGCGCCTGCCGCGAGCGCAACATCGCCACGGCCGTTCTGGTGCGCAGCGACGCCTCCTCGGTCAGCCTCTGCGGCAAGGACAAGTCGATCGTCTCCGGCGCGCGCGCCCCGGTCGAATCTCGCGGCCGCAGCCTCGGCTACGTTCTCGTGGCGCCCCAGCAGCGCGCCGACCTCGCGGAAAGGAAGGACCGCGTGGAGCAGTTCGTCCGCGATTACGACAAACTGACCGTGGACCGCCGCGGGTTCCGCAATTTCTACGTCCTGCTGCTGCTTCTGATCACGCTGTTCATTCTTTTCTTCGCCACCTGGGTAGCGCTCTTCCTCTCCAAGCAGATCTCCACTCCCATCGTTGCGCTGCTTGAGGCCGCCGGCGAGGTGCGCCGCGGCAATCTCGCGCACCGCGTGCAGGTGAAAGCGATCGACGAACTCGCCTCCCTCGTGCGCGCCTTCAACGAAATGACCCACGCGCTGGACGCCAACAGCCGCGAGCTGGAACAGCGCCGCCGGTTCACGGAAGCCATCCTCGAAAGCATTCCCTCCGGCGTGATCTCGATTTCCTCGGACGGCCGCATTCTCCGCGTCAACCGCGCCTTGCGGCAGCTTTTCGCTGAGGAAAAAGTCGCAGGAGCCGGGCGCCTCGAAGACCTGTTCACGCGCGAGGAGACCGCCGATATCAAGTACATGATGAGGCGCGCCCGGCGCACCGGCGTCGTCTCCAGGCAGATGGAACTCAAGAACGAACGCGGCTCGCTCCATCTCTCGGTCACCCTGGCCGCGCTCGAGGAAGGCCTGACCTCCGGATTCGTGATGGTTCTCGAAGACACCTCCGAGCTGCTGCGCGCCCAGCGCATCGCCGCGTGGCAGGAAGTGGCGCGCCGCATCGCCCACGAGATCAAGAACCCGCTTACTCCCATCGCACTGTGCAGCGAGCGCATCGCCCGCCAGCTTGAGCGGCTCAATCTGCCGCCCGACTCCGAGCGCATTCTGCGCGAGTGTACCTCCACGATTTCCGGCGAAGTGGAAACCGTAAAAACCCTGGTCAACGAGTTCTCGCAGTTCGCCGGCTTCCCCGCCGCGCAGCCCGTGCCCTGCGACCTCAACGAAGTCGTCGAGTCCGCCCTCGCCGTTTTCGCCGGACGCCTCGAGGGCATTGAAATTCATAAGGAGCTTGCGCCCGGCCTGCCGCTGGTCAACATCGACCCCAGGCAATTCAAGCGCGTTGTGATCAACCTGATTGATAACGCCGATGAATCCATGCAAGACTCAGTGCTCAGGCATCTTTCCGTGATTACGCACGCCACCGCCGCTGAGACGGTGGAACTGATCGTCGCGGACACCGGCTGCGGCGTCCCGGCGGAGGACAGGGATCGCCTCTTCCTGCCCTACTTTTCCACCAAGGGCCGCGGCACCGGCCTCGGTCTCGCGATCGTCAGCCGCATCCTCGCCGAGCACAATGCCACCATCCGCGTAGAGGACAATGAGCCCCAGGGAGCGCGCTTCATCGTCGAGATTCCCGCCGCCTCCGTTGTCGAGCCCGATCACAAGACCCAGGAGGCGCGGGCATGAAGCGCATTCGCGTGCTGGTTGTCGACGACGAACCCGCCATCCGCCAGTCGCTCCTGGGAGTGCTCGAGGACGAGGGCTATCAGGTCGCCGCCGTCGAGAGCGGCGAAGCCTGCCTCGAGGAACTCTCGCGCCGCACCTATGATGTCGTGCTGCTTGATATCTGGCTGCCCGGAATGGACGGCCTGGAAACGCTCGCCCGCATCCAGGAAATCCCTTTCGCGGACCGCCCCGTGGTTGTCATGATCTCCGGACACGGCACCATTGAAACCGCGGTTCGCTCAACCAAGCTCGGGGCCTTCGATTTCCTCGAAAAGCCGCTCACCATCCCGAAGGTGTCCATCGCCGTCAAGAACGCGGCCGGACACCGCCGCCTGGAACTGGAAAACCAGCGGCTGCGGGACGGCAGCGAGTCCAGGCGCCGCATCATCGGCGAGAGTGTTCCGATGAAGGCGCTCCGCCAGCAGTTAAACCTCATGGCCGGCACCAACGGCCGCGTCCTCATCTACGGAGAAAGCGGCACCGGCAAGGAACTGGTGGCTCATGCCATCCACGCCCTCAGCCCCCGCGCCGCCGAGCCTTTTGTCGAAGTGAACTGCGCCGCCATCCCCGAGGAGCTGATCGAGAGCGAGTTGTTCGGCCACCGAAAGGGCAGCTTCACCGGCGCCGCGGACGACAAGATCGGCAAATTCCAGAAGGCCGACGGCGGCACCCTCTTTTTGGACGAAGTCGGCGACATGAGCCTCAAAACCCAGGCCAAGGTGCTCCGCGCCCTGGAAGAGCAGCGCTTCGAACCGGTCGGCGCCTCGGAATCCATTCAGGTGGATGTGCGCGTGATCGCCGCCACAAACAAGCACCTCGAAGAGGAGATTGAGCGCGGCAATTTCCGCGAAGACCTGTTCTACCGCCTGAACGTCATCCCCTTCTATGTGCCGCCGCTGCGCGAGCGCCGCGAGGACATCCCGCTGCTGGCCGATTACTTCCTCCAGGAATTCACCACCGCCTACGGGCGCAAGCCCAAGGAACTGACGCCGGAAGCCTACGCCGTCCTCCAGGAGTACTACTGGCCGGGCAACGTCCGCGAGCTGCGCAACCTGATGGAGCGCATCGTCATCATGAATCCCCAGGTGCGCATCGATGCCCGCCACCTCCCCTTGAACCTCTCCCGGCGCACGGTCGAGCGCCCGCCCGACCGCTTCGGCAGCCTCCAGGAGGTCCGCGAAGCCGCCGAACGGGAGTACATCCTGAAAAAGCTCGATGAAACCAACGGCAACGTCAGCCGGACCGCTGAACTGCTCGGACTCGAGCGCAGTAATCTTTACCGAAAGATGAAAGCCCTGGGCATCATCCCCAAGGAAACCAGGATCGACGAGTAAACGCCGAAAATCGCCGCCCCGGCTGGGCGGGGGCAGTCATTCTTAGGGAGGGGGTGTAACCAAACCTCCGGCTTCGGCGCTCTTTACAGAACAGAGGAGCTATACTGCTTCACTCAAGGAAGGACCACTATGAGGAATCTGCTCAGTATTATGATCGTTCTGACGCTGGCCGCCGGAATGGCTCTGGCAGCCGACGTCACCGGGACCTGGAAAGCCAGCATGCCCGGCCGCGACGGCGCAACGATGGAAACCACCTTTAACCTGAAGGCCGAAGGCAACACGCTCACCGGCGCCGTTGTAACCCAGCGCGGCGAGACGCCCATCAGCGACGGCAAGATCAGCGGAAACACGATCTCGTTCAAAGTAAAGCGTGAATTCGGCGGAAACGAAATGATTATGCTCTACGAGGGCGTTGTTTCCGGCAACGAAATCAAATTCAAGACCACCCGGGAGGGATCCGACCGGCCGCCGCGCGAGTTCGTAGCTAAGAAGTCGTAGTACCCTGCAGTCCTGTCTTTGAGGCGGGCCACGAGGGCGGGCGCTCTCGCGGCCCGTGTTTCTCTTTCCTTACTTTTCCAGGAAAAAGTTCCCCACAAACATCGCGTCGATGCCGCTCGAATAGAAACTGCGGACCGCGTCCCGCGGGGTACAGACGAGCGGATCTCCGAAAAGGTTGAAGGACGTGTTGTAAAGCACCGGCAGGCCCGTCGCCCTGCCCGCCGCGTGAAGGAGGTTCCAGTACAGCGGGTTATCCTCCTTGGACACCGTGTGGACGCGGACCAGGTCCTGCCCCAGAATGGCCGCCTCAAACCGGGCGCGGTGAGCGGGCCGCACCCGGCCGACCGTGGCCAGAAAGCGGGCGTTCGGACCCACCTCGAAGTACTCGGCGGCGATTTCGGCCGGCACCGAGGCGGCAAATTTCCGGAACGGCTCCCGGTGCTTGATGTATATATTGAGGTTTTCGGTGGAGTACGGGTCCAGCGGCGAAGCCAGAATGCTGCGGTTGCCCAGCGCGCGCGGGCCGAACTCCATCCGGCCCTGCATCCATGCCACAATCTTGCTGTCACAGATTACGCGGACGGCGGTGTCGATCAGTTCCTCGGACGTCAGCAGATACCGGAACCGCAGCTTGCAGTTCTCCAAAACCTGCTTGATCTCTTCCGCCTCGAAGCCCGGGCCAAGGCAGAAATTGCCCATACCGCAGCGTTCAGTTTGCTGGAAAACGTGATGCCAGGCGTAGAAAACCGCCCCGAGCGCCGTCCCGGCATTGCCGGCCGCCGGCTGTACGAAAACGTTTTCCCACTTCGGGGAACACTCGATTTTCGAGACCAGCAGGGCGTTCAGGGCCAGCCCTCCGCCAAGGCAGAGGTTACGGCCCGTGCCGGCCATGTCCAGCACCGCCGTTTCCACCGCGCGTTGCAGCCCCGCGGCCACCCCCGGTTTCATCCCGTCGGGAATCGGGGCCTCATCGGGCAGTCCTAGGCGTTCGTAGAACCGGGCGCTAAAGCCTCCGCGGCCCAGCCGGTCGGCGTCGAAGAAGCGCCGGTCGACCCGCGGCCACTCGCCGTCCTTCTGCCCCAGAATTTCCAGGAACAGCGGGGCCAGCGTGTCGTCCCCTGCGGCGGACAGCCACTGGATCTTGTGGGCGTCTGAGTCCGGATTGAATCCGAGCAGTTCGGTAACGCGGCGGTACAGGTCGCCGAGCGAATCGGGATAGTACTGCTCCTGCTCGAGGACAAGCTGGCCTGTTGACGCCCGCCAGCGGGCGCCGCAGCGGAAATCGCCGGCGCGGTCGAGCGTGAGAACGGTAGCTGTTTCAAAAGACGAGGGATAAAACGCGGAAGCCGCGTGCGCGGTGTGATGGTCAACCAGAACAATTCGGCTGTTGGGAAACTTCGCCCGCAGCGCCAGGTGCCGCGCGCTCTCGGCTCCCGCCGCGATGGGGCGCACAATGGCGACCGCGTCCACCTGCTCGTGCGTTGCCCCGGCCAGCTTGAGGCACATGGAAATCGCCTCTTCCGGCAGTTCACCCGGATGGAACTGCCGCGCCAGCTTGCGCTCTTCCGACGCGCCGGCCAGAACGCCATCCTTCAGGATGGCCGCCGCCGCTTCATTCAGAATTCCCCCGATCCCAAGAATAATCATTGCCGTGTTTTGACTTCGCCCTGTTGCTGAGCTTTCTCGATTTTCGCCCAGGTGTCGCGCAGGGCGACCGTGCGGTTGAAAACCAGGCGCTCCGGTGTGCTGTCCGGATCGACGCAGAAGTAGCCCAGCCGCTCGAACTGGTAGCGGCTGCCGGCCGGCGCGCCCATCAGGCTGGGCTCGAGCTTGCAGCCTTTCAGAATTTCGAGCGAGTTCGGATTCAGGTTCGCTATGAGGTCCCCCTCGTCCGGGTTTTCGCGGCTGAACAGGTTGTCGTAGAGCCGCACCTCCGCATTCACCGCATGGCTGGCCGAGACCCAGTGAAGAGTTGCTTTCACCTTCCGGCCGTCCGGGGCGTTTCCGCCTCGCGTGGCCGGGTCGTAGGTGCAGTGGAGTTCAATCACCTCACCGGTCTTCTCGTCCTTCACCACTTCGTTACACCGGATGAAGTAAGCGTAGCGCAGCCGGACCTCCCGGCCGGGCGCCAACCGGTAATACTGTTTCGGCGGGTCCTCCCGGAAGTCGTCTCGCTCGATATACAGGACCCGGGAGAACGGCACCTGCCGGGTGCCCATGGAGGGGTCTTCGGGATTGTTGACCGCCTCCATCTCCTCCACGAGATCCTCCGGGTAGTTGTCGATCACCACCTTCAGGGGACGCAGGACCGCCATGACCCGCGGCGCGGTCCGGTTCAAATCTTCGCGCACGAAATGTTCCAGCAGCGAGAACTCGATGACGCTGTTCGTCTTGGACACCCCGATCCGTTCGGCGAAGGCGCGGATCGCCTCGGGCGTGTAGCCGCGCCGGCGTATGCCCGAAATGGTGGGCATGCGCGGATCGTCCCAGCCGCTCACGTGGCCGTTCTGGACAAGCATCAGCAGCTTCCGCTTGCTCAAGACCGTGTAAGTCATGTTGAGCCGGGCGAACTCGATCTGCTGCGGATGGTAAATGCCGAGCTGCTCGATATACCAGTCGTACAGCGGCCGGTGGTCCTCAAACTCCAGCGTGCAGATGGAGTGAGTGATCCCCTCGATGGAGTCGCACTGGCCGTGGGCGAAATCGTACATCGGATAGATGCACCACTTGTTGCCCGTCCGGTGGTGCTCGGCGTGCAGAATGCGGTACATCACCGGATCGCGCAGGTTCAAGTTCGGCGAGGCCATGTCGATTTTCGCCCGCAGCGTGCGGGAGCCGTCCGGGAACTCGCCGGCGCGCATGCGCTCGAACAGGTTCAGGTTCTCTTCGACCGAACGGTTTCGCCACGGGCTCTCCCGGCCGGGTTCCGTCAGGGTGCCCCGGTACTCGCGGATCTGATCCGCCGTGAGATCGCAGACGTAGGCTTTGCCCGCTTTGATGAGCTGCACGGCCCACTGATAGAGCTGTTCGAAGTAATCCGAGGCGTAGAAAAGGCGGTCCTCCCAGTCGAACCCCAGCCAGCGGACGTCCTCCATGATCGATTCGACATACTCCACGTCTTCCTTGGACGGATTGGTGTCGTCGAATCGCAGGTTGCACTTGCCGCCGAACTCCTGGGCGAGGCCGAAGTTGAGGCAGATTGATTTCGCATGGCCGATGTGGAGATAGCCGTTCGGCTCGGGCGGAAAGCGCGTATGCACGCGTCCTCCGTATTTTCCGGTCTCCAAATCTTTAATGATGATTTCTCGGATGAAGTTCGAGGCCCGGGCTGTTTCGTTGGAAGTCGACATACTCAAACACCTTTACGCGTCGAATTCGTTCAAGCCGTTAAGATTGCTGTCCACGGTGAGAGCTCAGTTTCTGAATTGCCTGCCCGATTCGTTCCAGGGTGGTTTCGCGGCCAAGCACCGCCAGGGTTTCAAACAGCGGCGGCGCATTTTTGCGGCCGCAGACCGCCACGCGAATGGGCTGGAACATCTGTCCGGCTTTCACCCCCATCCGGCCGGCTTCGGCCCGCAGCGCGGTTTCCAGTCCTTCGTGCGTGAACTCGGCCTTTGACAGCACATCGCGGGCATGTTCGAGCGCGGCCAAAGCCATCGCGGCGTCCCCTTTTTGCGGGATCAGCTCGGCGGGGTCGTAAGGCGCCAGTTGCTCCAGGAAGAAGAAGTCGGCCACGGCAACGGCGTCTCGCAGGGTCTTGATGCGTTCCCTGATCAGCGGAACCACGGCGAGCAGCTTCTCGCGGTCCACCTTGTACCCCGCCTCGCACAGGAACGGGAACAGCCTGCCGGCAAGCTGTTCGGCCGGCAGCGCCATGATGTGCTGTGCGTTCAACCACATAGCCTTTGGGTCGAAGGGGTCGTCCTCGCGGAAATTCACCACCGCATTCGCGCGGTTGATCCCCTCGAACGAAAAGGCGTCGATCAACTCCTGCCGCGACATCATCTCCCGGTTGTCTTTCGGCGACCACCCGAGCAGGCAGATAAAGTTCACGAACGCCTGCGGCAGGAAACCGGCGTCGCGGTACGTTGTCACGCTGACCACCGGACCGTGGCGGCGCTTGGACAGCTTCGAGCCGTCCGGCGCGATCAGCAGCGGCAGGTGGGCGAACTCCGGCTGCGCGGCGCCCACCGCTTCGAAAATCAGTATGTGCTTGAACGTGTTCGTTAAATGGTCCTGGCCACGAATGATATGGCTGATGCGCAGATCGATGTCGTCGGCGCAGGACGCCATGTGATAGGTAGGCAGGCCGTTGCTGCGAAGGAGCGCGAAATCCTCGATGTCTGCGGTGGATTTCGACTGTTCGCCATAGACCGCATCCCGGAAACGGATCTCGCGCGGCGCCTCCCGCGGCACTTTGAACCGGAGCACGAACGGTTCACCGGCGGCGGCGCGGCGATCGCTTTCCTCCGGGCTGAGGTCCCGCATGCCGGGGTTGAACAGCCACGCTCCCTCGCCTCTCGGCTTGTCGTCCTCGGCGGCGCTGGCGGGCGTGAAGTCCCGATAAGCTAATCCCTTACGGAAAATCTCCTCGGCCGTGCGCCGGTGCAGTTCCAGGCGCTCGGATTGACGGTACTCCTCGTCCCAGTCCAGTTCGAGCCAGCGCAGACCTTCAAAAATCGATGCTTCCGATTCAGAAGTGTTCCGCTCCACGTCGGTGTCGTCTATGCGCAGGATCATCGTCCCGCCGGTGCGCCGGGCGTAGAGCCAGTTGAACACAAAAGTGCGCGCGCTCCCGATATGCAGAAAGCCGGTCGGAGAGGGCGCAAAGCGGACTCTGGGCATGGAAATTTCAGTATAAGCCATACGCTGTGTAGCCACTTAGTCCTGGACCAGCCTCCTGTGCAGCTCCGCGAACTGCTCCAGCGAGAGCTGTTCCGCGCGCAGCCGCGCCTCGGGCCACTCCTCCACTCTCGGACCGTAATAAGGGACCAGGTTGTTGCGCAGGGTCTTCCTTTTCTGGCGGAAGGCGCGCGAGACAAACTCCAGAAATGGCGCGGGCTGCACGTCCGCCGGCGGGGGAACGGGGGTGAGGCGCACCGCGGCGGAGTCCACTTTCGGCGGGGGCGTGAACGCGCCCGGCGGTACCGTAAAGAGCGCCTCCGGGCGGCAGTGGAAGTTGGCCAGAACGGTAAGCCAGCCGTACTCGCGAGTGCCGCGCCGGGCCGTCAGGCGTTCTGCGACTTCTTTTTGAATTAAGACGACGGCGCGGCGCAGCAGCGGCCCCATGGCAAACAGCTTTTCCAGAACCGGCGAAGTGATGTAGTACGGCAGATTGCCGGCCACCACGGCGGGTCCCCACTGGCCGAGGTCCGTTTCGAGTACGTCCGCCTCGATCACTTCCAGTTCCGGGGCGTGCTGGAAGCGCCGGCGGACACTCTGGGCCAGGGCAGGGTCAACCTCTATGGCAATGACGCGGTCCGCCCGGCCCAGGAGGAATTCGGTCAGGGCGCCGCGTCCCGGACCGATCTCAATCACCAGGGGTTCGCGCGAAGGACACGCCGCCTCCGCAAGCCGTTCGAGCGTGCCGCGCGAATGGAGGAAATGCTGTCCCAGCCGCTGTCGGGCCAAACTTAGGCCTTTCAGCTCTTTACGTTCACAAGGGTCCGCGTGAACTTCACCTGCGCCTTGCCGTATGTCGGCTGCCCAAAAGCCGTCGCCGGAGTGAACTCCGTATAGAGCAGACTGTTCTCAATGACGCGCCGTATCGCGCTGTTCTTGGGCAGGTCGGGGCCCTCCATGATCGTGTAATCGATGACGCGCCCCTGCCCGTCCACCAGGACTTCCAACGCCAGATCCTCATCGGGATAACCGAACGGACTCTGCATCTTTACGGTGGGTTCCGTGAACAGCGCTATTGGAACGTCATCCCCAAACTGATGGAATGAGAACGAGAACGAGGGAACAAGCATGCCGAACAGCAACATCGCGGAGAGAAACCCTCCCGCGAACGGGAGGGCGAGCGGCCTCATCAGGTTGTCCATCCAAAGCTGGAACCGGTCCGCAAAGTAGCGGAAGGGATGGTTAAAAGCCAGCCGCCGGTTGCGTTCCCGCGAGGCCATCACGCGCAAAGCGCTGGTAAGATATGCGGGGGGCGTCGCAACGGGTAATTTCCCCATCGCTTCCCGAACACGAGATAGTTGTACGAATTGCCCTTCGCAATCCGGGCAACTGTCCAGATGCTGAAGCACCCGCTGCCTCTCAGGGCCGGACAGGTAGCCATCGAGATGTGCGGAGAGCGAGTTACGGACAGTTCTGCAATTCATACGCTCACTCAGCCGTTTGCGGCGTCAACTGTAAGGCCGGTTCCGGCTCCAACCGGCCCGCCAATTCTCTTCGCAAAGCCTCGCGTCCACGCAAAATGCGGGATTTTACGGTGCCAAGGGCAACCTGGAGGATCTCCGCAATTTCCTCGTAGCTGAGTTCCTCGACATCCCGGAGGACGACGGCGGTTCGGAAACTCGGGTTCAGACGGGCGAGCGCTTCCTCGATCAGCAGGTGCTGCTCGGTGTCTGCCACACAGTCATATGGAGAACGGCCGGGATCCGGTAACTTCTGGAAATAGCTGAGGTTACCTTCCTCTTCGTTCTCCAGCCCAACTTCGCGCTGGCGGTGGCGAACAAACCACCGCTGAAAGTTGTAAGCTTCGTTGACTGCGATCCTGTAGATCCACGTTTTCAAACTGCTATCCCCGCGAAAAGCGCCGATCTTTCTAAAAACCTTAAAAAAAACCTCCTGCACGACGTCGCAGGCATCGGCGGGATCGTTCAGCAAACGGGACACGAGGTTATAAACGGGCTGCTGGTACTCCGTGATCAGGACCTCGTAGGCCTTTTCGTCGCCGGCACGCAGCCCCTCCACAAGCCAGGAATCATCACACGCCTCCCGACAGCCCAGCGTCGGGACCTCAACCGGCTCTGTAGAAACCGGTTCACCGAGATGGAGGGAAGTGTCGGCCACGGCATTGCCTCTCAAGGCAATATCAACAATAGCAGGAATTCACACTTCCTACAATCAGTTAGACACCTGGCCGCCAGGAAAGTTCCCGCCGAGACGGCACTTCACGTGCACAAGGTTCGGCCAGGGGGTGTTATGAACGAGCTAATCCATACCATCATGGAAAAAACGGGGTTGGACCAGGGTAAAGCCTCCAGCGCCGCCGAAACCGTGATCAACTTCCTGAAAGAGCGGCTGCCCGGGCAGTTCGGCTCGCAGTTGGACAGCGTCCTGGGTTCGGGCGAATCGGAGGGGACCATGGGCCAGATCAAGAAGAAGGCCGGCTCCATATTGGGCCAGGAATAGCAAAAAAGGGGCCGGCCCGGTGTGCACGATGGGCCGACCCCTTAACAAACCTATTCAACGCTAAAGCGGTAGATCGTGGTGCTGCGGTACTGCTGGCCGGGCTTCAGCACCACGGAGGGGAATCCCGGCTTGTTCGGCGAATCCGGGAAATGCTGTGTCTCCAGGCAGAAGCCGTACCGCTGCTTGTAGACCTTGCCTCCCTTACCCGTGATGGTCCCGTCCAGAAAATTGCCCGTGTAGAACTGCATGCCGGGCTCGGTGGTGAGCACCTGCATCACGCGCCCGGTTTTCGGCTCCATCACGCGGGCTGCCAGGGTGAGGCCCTCGCCCGTGCGGTTCAGCACGAAGTTGTGGTCGTAACCCCTGCCCAGGACAAGCTGCTCGTCCTTGTCGTTGATGCGCTCTCCGATCCTGCGCGGGCTTCGGAAATCGAAGGGGGTGCCCTCGATGGGCCTCAGTTCGCCGGTGGGAATCAGCTTCGCATCGACCGGCGTGAACCGGTCGGCGTTGATCATCACCACGTGGTCCAGAACGTCGCCTTCGCCCTGGCCGGCGAGATTGAAGTAGGAATGGTTTGTCAGATTGACGACGGTGTCCTTGTCGGTGGTCGCGGTGTAATCGATCCTCAACTCGTTTTCGTCGTTGAGAGAGTACGTCACCGTGACCGCCAGGTTGCCCGGGAAACCCTCCTCCCCGTCCTTGCTCAGATAAGTGAGTTCCAGGCCCTTGCCGCCGTCGATTTCCTTCGCCTTCCAAACCGCCTTGTCGAATCCTTTGATGCCTCCGTGAAGGCTGTTTTCTCCCTCGTTGGGGGCAAGCCGATACTCGACACCGTTCAGCGTGAACCTCGCCTTTGCGATGCGGTTGCCGTAGCGGCCGATAATGGCTCCGAAGTAAGGGTGCCCCTTCAAATAGCCCTCCACCGTGTCGAAGCCGAGAACGACATCGGCGAGCTGCCCTGCCCGGTCCGGCACTTTGAGCGAGACCAGAATTCCACCGTAGTTGGTGATCGCCGCCGCCACACCCTTCGAATTGGTCAAAGTATAGAGTTCCACTTGCTCTCCCGTGTCGGTTCTGCCGAATGATTGCCTGCTGAAGCGGCTCGGGGAGGCTTCCCGTGCCTCCGGCGCGCACGAAGTGAGCCCGATCGCTCCCAAAACAGCAGCAAAAATTACTAACCTGCCGGAATGCATGGTTTGTCCTCCGGAATTCAGCAAGGCTTCATTTTATCCCCCGGGCGGGCGAGAGCGTCAAGCCTCGGCTCCTATTCCCAGTTGAACCGTGCCGGGCCGGCGGGCCGCAGCGCGCGGCGCAGGATGTCCAGCGCCTGCTGCTGCGGGCTCGGAACGTACTCGAAGACGGCCGCCTGGGATTTGAGTATCTTCTGCAACTCCGGCACGTCGATTTCCTGAACCGGCTTGCCCGAGCGGATGGCAAGGCCGGCGGCGACCCCCGCCGCGTGGCCGATGATCATGTATTGCGGCTCCATGCGCAGCGACGAATAAGCCACGTGGCTCGCGGAAAAGCAGACAGGCACCAGCAGGTTTGTCGCCTCGGACCGCTTGGGCAGCATGACCCGGTATGGAATCTGGTAAGGCTGCACCGGCACCTGCATATCGCCTTCGTTCTCCACGTATCCGGCTGCGTTCACAAAACGCTGCACGTTATGCGAATCGCTGTTGTACGATCCCATCCCGATCACATCGGGCTTGGTGCGGTCCGTCTGCAAATCCTTTTGCACCACGACGTATTCGCCGACCATGCGGCGCGCCTCGCGGATGTAAAGCTGGTGCGGCCAGTGGCCGGTATCCTCGAATTCGTCTTTGCACAGGCCCCACTCGCGCACCTCCATCTGGAGCGAGCGCGGCACGCGCGGGTCGTTGGCCAGGAAATAGTAAAAGCCTTGCACGTAATCGATGTGATCCTGCCAGATCTCCTCGCGGCGCCGGTAGTTCCCGTCGGGGTAGTCGTAATTCTTGCCGATGTAATCGGTGGAGAACGCGCCCTGGTTGTTGAAATCCGCCTTTTGATTGGGGATGTTGGCGATCAGGGTCAGCTCATTGAACACCTGCGGGCGGCCGAGCTTCTTTTCCATCGCCGCCAGCAGCCGGGCGAGCAGTTCATAACGCCGGGGATCGTAGTTGCGCGGCTTGGGCCACGGGATCCGGTTGACCGGGTTGTTGGTGGCAATGATGCGGAAGTTGTAAGCCTGAACGCGCTTGTCCGCCGA
Organism: Rhodospirillales bacterium; assembly: GCA_050261015.1. Classification (GTDB taxonomy): domain Bacteria; phylum Acidobacteriota; class Terriglobia; order Bryobacterales; family Bryobacteraceae; genus Fen-330. The sequence continues at coordinate 17,263 of JBLNCW010000042.1, forward strand.
GCCCGGCTCTCCGCGGGGCTCCGCTGAAATCTCCGGCAGCAGCCTGCCGTCCTCCCCGCGAGCCGGAATATCGACCTGGAACTGGTGGTAGGGGGTCCGTTCGCGGACGCCGGCCAGCGACTCACCGTATTGCGCCATCGATTCGCGGCCCCACGTATAGGAGACCTTCGCCTGGGCCATGAGATCGCCCTCATAGCTGCAATCGGCGAAGATTTTCCCGGCGTACACCTCCCCGTTTTCCATGACGATTTCGGTAACGCGCGTCCCCTGCTTGAGCACGCCGTCCTTTTCGCGCAGGCGCCGGTGGTACAACACCTTGACGCCAGCTTCATTGAGCATCTCCTTCATGACGCTCTCACCCACGTGCGGCTCATAGAACCAGGACACCGGGTTCAGGTGGCGGAACATCTGGTAGCGCAGCCCGACGCGATAGTAGAACTCCAGGGCCAGCCCGCCGATGACCTCGCGCTTGCCCACGTCCGTGCGCGAAAGACCGCCCGTAGCCATGCCGCCAAGATTGCGGCGCGGCTCGAGCAGGACGGTGCTCAGGCCTCCGCGAGCGCCCGCAACCGCGGTCATGACGCCGCCCGCGGTGCCGCCGTAAACCACCAGGTCGAACGCCTGCTGCCCGAATGCCGCGGAGCAGGCAATGAAAAGGAATAATGTGGATCGAATCACTAAACTTCCTCCTGCCTTATTTCCGGTCCCACGGATGCGCGAGCGTGGGTGGATTGACGTAACGACTCATTTTAAATGTGAATTGCGCGCCGCAGCCCGGTTCGAGCCGCACGCTCACGAGCGGCCCTTCCACGGCAACGGTCTTGCCGCCGTAGGTGACGGAATGAAACCGATGCTCGCCGTAGCCGCCCGCCTGCACGATGACCGTGCGCGCCTCAACCGGATTCAGGTTCACCAACGTCAGCGTGGCCGAGTCGGCGCCGAGCTTTTCCACCAGCGCGCCGACGTCGGCCGGCAGTCCCGCGCGCCGCGCCGCCGGGTCGAAGTAGCGGAACCTGCTGTGCAATGTCCAGATGCGGCCGCGGGAAAAGTAAGCGCCAATCGTGAGGTTGGCAAGCGCGTTCGTCGCCGCCGGATTGAAGTCCAGCAGGTAGTCGGCCAGCCGCGTCTCCGGCGTTGTGGCGTCGTTGCGGATCATCTCCATGCGGCGGCGGACCTGCGCGAAGTCGGCCTGAAGCGCCCTGACGGGGTAATTCGGGTCCAGACCCTCCAGAAAAGCGATCCATCCGGTCTTGGGAACCCGCTCGAGATCGCGCCGGTCCATTGACCAGAGATAAATCTCCGTCAGGCGGTCCTCATGCAGGTTGCCGGTGTAGTGATACCAGCTCGGCGGGCCGTCATACTTGTACCCGCGCGGGTCGCCGTACATCTGCGGAAGCAGCGTTTTCCCGTCCACAACCTTCTTCTGCGCGTAGATGTTATCCATCTGCCGGCGGAGCACGTCGATGAAAGATTGGTCGCCGGTGAGCAGAAGCGCATTGCTGAATCCGGGCCACGATCCGGCGGTAAAGTAATTGCGGTGCGCGATCTGTTGGATTTCACCATCGAAGATGGTGAAGTTCCAGCCGTAAGTTCCCTTCCACCAGCGGCCTCCGTACTCGCCGCCGGGAGTGCCGTCGAGCCCGACGTTGCTGGGGATGTTCCCGCCTGTCGCCTCCGTCCTCTCTTTCCACGCGCCGACATATTCGAGAACCCAGTTCCTGTATTTGGCCTCGCCGGTGAGCGCGAAGGCATTCACGGCCAGGTTGGTTGCAGCAAGATTTAAAAAATTGTCCCCAACGCTGTCCAGATACTCGGTGCAGTGCGCGAGCATTCTCGGGTACCAGGTCTTGAAGTCGAGCATTTTGGAGCGCCCGTCCGGACTGTGGATCATGTGAAAGCGGCCCGGGACAGGATCGCCCACCCAGTCATAAACGGTTGCTTTCCGGAGCATGGGCCCTTTGCTGCCGTTCCAAATGCTCCTGATGACCTTGTGGACGGGGTCGTAATTCGGCGCCTCGGGATCTTCGTTCATGTACAGCCCGGCGAAGCGCTTCATGCGCTCGCGGTAAAGGCGCTCGCCCGGGTCCGAGAGCCCCTGAAACATGAACGCACGCATCCCCTCGCCGGTGTGAAACCAGTCGGATTGCGTAATGAATTCCTTGTAGTACGCGCCGTTGGCGGCCAGATCGGTCAGTTTCGTGCGGAGCTCGCCGTACTGCTTCCAGTGGCCCTCCTGCGCTTTCTTATAAAGCTGCAGGACGGAATCCGAACCGCCCAGCGCATGGAGCAGCGTCCAGTTGTAAAACGTCTCGATGGCGTCGTCGGGACCGTCGAGCGTTCCCCAGCGAATCGTGTGGAGCAGGTAGCCGCGCTCATCCAGGTATTTCTCCGCAAAGCGCTCGCAGGCGAGCGAGTTGTAGCGGAGCAGCTCGCGCTCGAGCAACGCCCAGGCGGGCGGAGACATCGGGGTGTCGACGGTGACGGTAACCTGAGCGAACGCCGCGGATGAGAGCAGGAAACCCGCAACTGCCAGTATGATCCCCATAGGCTGGGGAAATCATATCGCAGGTTGACGCGGCCGGCAATGAAACGCCCGGGCGCCCGGGATCAGGGCCTGGATTTCGGGATCCTACTTTACCTGTTCGTCCTTCTCTATCTTTCCGTCGCGGACGTGAATCACGCGGTGAGCGTGCATAGCGATGTCGTGCTCGTGCGTAACCAGCACGATGGTGTTGCCCTGCTTGTGAAGCCGGGCAAACAGCGCCATGATCTCGTTTCCGGTGGCGGTATCCAGGTTACCGGTCGGCTCGTCGGCCAGCAGAATCGAGGGGTTATTCACCAGCGCGCGGGCGATCGCCACGCGCTGCCGCTGGCCGCCGGACAACTCGCTCGGCTTGTGGTACATGCGAGCTTCCAGGTCAACCTGGCGCAAGGCCTGCTTGGACTTTTCCAGCCTGATCTCCGACGGGACTCCGGCATAGATCAGGGGAAGTTCGACGTTGTGCAGCGCGGTGGCGCGGGGGAGCAGGTTAAACGTCTGGAACACGAACCCGATCTCCTTGTTGCGGATGCGCGCCAGCTCATCGTCGTTCATGTCCGTGACCAGCCGTCCGTTGATGTAGTAAAGACCCTTGGTGGGAGTATCGAGACAGCCGATCATGTTCATCAGGGTGGACTTGCCCGAGCCCGAGGGCCCCATAATGGCAACATATTCACCCCGTCTGATCTCGATATCCACGCCGGACACCGCGTGGATTTCCTGATCTCCCATCACGTAGGTCTTCCACAGATCGTACGTGCGGATCACGATCCCGTTTCTTTTCAGCTCCTCGCCGCGCTCGGTTCTCTCCTGGAGTGCTTGTACCATTTCTTGTCTCTCGTCCTCGAGGGAGGGCTGAACACCCTCCTCTAGTCTTAGTCGGCCGTCACCGGCGCTTTCACGGAATTGTCTACCTTCACCTTCGCCTCATTGCGCAGGGTCCGGATCACCTTATAGCTTCCGGTGATGATCTCGTCGCCTTCCTGAAGGCCGCTCAACACCTCGATATCGGTGGCGCCCGTAATGCCCGTGTCCACCTTCTGAAACACGGCTTTTTGATCCCTGACCACAAACACGCCCTGAATTTCCTCTTTCTTCGCCTTTTCGGCGGCCGGGTCAGGCTTGGAAGCGGCCTGAACGCCCTTCCCACCCTTGGGCTGGGTCTCGAGATCGCCCTTCTGCCGAACGGTCAGCGCCTGGATCGGTATAGTAAGGACGTTCCGACGGGTGGCTGTGGTTATCTTCGCCGTGCAGGAAAGTCCGGGCCGGATCTCATCCGGAGGGTCGTTCAGCGCCACGACGACCTTGAAATCCTTGGCTTCCTGGCTGGAGATGGCGCTCTGGGACGCGGCAAGTCCGGTGGAGCGCAGGATCGCCGTGTTGCCGATCTCGATGACGCGCCCCTTGAATGTCTTATTGGGGATGGCGTCGATCGTGATGTCGGAATCCTGGCCCAGCGCAACGTTCACGATATCGGTCTCATCCACTTTGACCTCGGCGGTGATGAGCGACATATCGGCGATGGTCATGATGAGCGAGGCCGGCGAGTTCTGGATGCCGAAAACCACGGTCTCGCCTACCCGAACCGGCAGGTTGGTGACCATTCCGTCCAGAGGCGACGTGACCAGCGTCCGCGACAGCACATCCGAAGATCGAACCAGGTTGGCTTTGGCAAGCGCGACTCTGCGTTGGGCGGCCGCAAGCTGGGCGGCGGTCTGGTCCCTCAGCGCCTTGGTCTGCGCGAAACGGGCCTGGGCTTCGCGAAGAGCGGCCTGGCGGGCCTCCAGTTCGGTGCGGCGGCGGTCGAAGTCCTGGCGCGCGATCAGCTTATTTTGGAAAAGCTGCTCGGCACGGGCAAAGTCCAGTCTGGATTGCTCCAGGTCGGCCGCGGCACGGTCAACGGCGGCCTGCGCGCTCCGCAAATTCTCGTCGGCGGCCTTCAGCGAGGCTTCCACCGCGGCGGAATCGGCCTCGGCCGAACTCAGAGAGGCTTTCTGGGCCGCCACCTCGGCTTCCGGCTGCACCGATTCCAGCCGGGCGAGCAACTGCCCCTTTTTGACCCGATCACCTTCATTTACAAGAATTTCCATGATCCGGGAGGCCTGCATCGCGTTCGAGCCGATGTTCACGTAATTCCTCGGCTTGATCTCTCCGGACGCGGTTACGACAGAGGTGAGATCCTGGCGGACCACGCGGCCGGTTTGCACCGTGACGATTCCGCGCTGGCTATATTTAGCGCCGGCAATAACTCCTCCGGTCAAGATAACGAGCGCGATCACAAAGATCCAGATCTTCCATTTCCGCTTCACAGATTTCTCCCTTTGGATCAGACGCTAGTGGAGGGGTATTTGTTCACAACAATCAATCCTATCATGCGGAATTGGCAGGCAAAATTCGCCGCGAGCGTCCTCGGCGGTTTACCTGTCGCGGCACTGGAAAAAGATCCGCGGACTCTGCTTCAGCCTTCGGTGAAAAAGCTGCCCATTTGGCGGAACTTCGTGTACCGTTGTTCGATCAACTCGGTCGCCGAAAGACCGGCGAGCTCGCTCAGCGCCTGCCGGAGCGTCTGCCGGACGGCCTCCGCCGCCTGGGCGGGATCCGTGTGCGCTCCGCCGGGGGGTTCCGGGATTATCCCATCGATGAGTCCCAGGCCCAGCAGGTCCTGGGCGGTCAGCCGGAGCGCGGAGGCGGCGAGCGCCGCCTTGGAGGCGTCCCGGTAGATAATCGCGGCGCAGCTTTCCGGCGAAATCACGCTGTAAATGGCGTTTTCCAGCATGAAAATGCGATTGCCGACGCCCAGCGCCAAGGCGCCGCCGCTTCCGCCCTCGCCGATACAGATCGCGATCACCGGGCTTGCCAGCCGCGACATCTCCCGCAGGTTGTTGGCGATGGCTTCGGCCTGCCCGCGTTGCTCGGCGTCGATTCCCGGATACGCCCCCGGAGTGTCGAGCAGCGTCAGGATAGGCCGGTTGAACTTGGCGGCAAGCTCCATCACGCGCATGGCCTTGCGGTAGCCCTCCGGCTTCGGCATCCCGAAGTTCCGGTAGAGCTTCTGCTTCGTATCGCGGCCTTTCTGCTGGCCGACAACCATCAGAGGCTGCCCTTCGAAGAAGGCCATGCCGCAGACGATGGCCGGATCGTCCCCAAACCTGCGGTCGCCGTGCAGTTCCTGGAAATCAGTGAAAAGCCGCTGGATATAGTCCAACGCGTGCGGGCGTTTGGGATGGCGCGCGAGTTGGACCCGCTGCCAGTGGGGACTGGACAGCGCCGCATCGGCTTCCGTGGACGGCTCCGGATTTTGCGGCTGCTTATCGACGTCAGATGCCATTTAACATCTCATTATGCACTAACAGAGGGGAATAACCGTGAGCGGGGGCTAAGACAAGAAGTCGCGGCCGCACCCCGCCGGGGTACGGCCGCGTTGCCTAGTTGGCTATTGGGTGTCCCTTTGTCGAGCCGGCCGCCTCCACTCGCGGCGAGAGGTCGCCACCGGGGTATACCACGGTGACCCACGGCGCCTGGACCGAAATCATCTTCGCTTTCCAGACAATGCTCTGAGGCGTTCCGGCCGCGAGTTCGGTTTTCCGCTCGGGCTGCGTGACGGCCAGGTTGTCGGCGAGAACCGCAAGCCGGTGCGCCCCCGACCCCGACACGGTCGCGGTGATGGTCACCGTGCCGTCCGCAGCCGTCTTCGAGCTAACCTGTATGTCAACCGTCCGGCCGGGCCGCAGGTCCACGGTGTAGGACCCCGCCGGCAGCAGGACCAGCGACTTCTTTTCCCCGTTGGCGGCGATCGTATACCGGCCTTGCGGAACCATGCCTCGAAAACGCCCGCTAGCCGGGTCCGCCGCGATCCGTTCGATCCGGCCGGTTTCCACGTCCCGCAACTCGATCTGCCGCACCCCTGCGCCGGCCTGACCCTCAACGAGCGCAGGGCCGGCCAAATCGCGCATCAGCCAGAACCAGCGGAGGACCGGCACTACCCAGACCTCCTTCCAGTTGTGGCAGTTCTCCGCCGGCCAGTACGGGGCATCGCCGTCGCCGCGCGAGTGTATGCCGACCGGCAGCGAGCCCACAATGTCGCCGGACATGGCCGTATACTGCGGTGCGTAATTGTACCCTTCGCCCCACATCGTGCTCTGAACGAAGGGATTCCGTCCCATCACCCACTCGGCTTGCCGCTCGGAGAGCGAAATCAGGTCGAGATTGCCGCGGAGGTGCGCCGCGGCCGAAATGGCCTTGGTCTGCGTCAGGACAGTCCCGTGATTGCCGCGGAACTCGAACCACACCGGGAAGCGCCGGACGTAATAACGGTCCCCGACTTTCACGCCGTTCAGCACCTGAGCTTTATACGATTCCCCGGTCACGCCGCTGCCCATGCCCGTGGGCTTGAGGTACTCATCGTCTTTGTGCAGTGAGTTCGCCAGCATGCCCCAGGGCTGCGTGAAAACCGCCATGGCCTTCTGGTAGTCCGAGTAAAGCGTCACCGCGGAATACCACCTGATCCAGTCGGGGTGTTTGGGGAAAGCCTCGCACAGCCTGATGAGCGCCACCACGGGCGCCGCTTCGTGGCTCAAGTGCGAATAGCGAAGAATTCTCTCTTTTTCCGGCCCGGTGTAGAAGAACCCGGTTAAGGGATAGGTGAGGCCGGGCAGGTACTCGCGCTGCTGCGAATCCAGGATGATGCGGCTCCACTCGACGGCCTTATCGGCGTACTGGCGCTCGCCCGTGGTCTGCCACAGTTCCATCGCGGCCAGGATGGCGTGCCCGGCGAGTTCGGTTGCGCTGCCGCGGCGGGAGGGAGAGCCCATGCCCTCAACCGCAAAACCCCAGTCAAGCTCCGCCTGCTTGAGGCTGTAGCCCGCAAGGATGGGGTCGCGGCTGCGGAGGAGGCGCGCCGCGGCAGCTTCGGCGGTGGCGGCCATGAAGTTCCCGGCGGGGCTGTTGCCTGCCTGCGCGGTCATGTCGTCCACATCGCCGAGGATTCCGTTGGTCCAGCGGTCCATGGTGGAAAAGGTCGGGCGGAAGCCGTCGCCGGAGCTGGTCTTGAGCAGCCAGTGCAGCCCCCAGACCGCCTCTTCAATCAGCCGGTTCGCCACGGCAAGCTCCTCGCCGCGCGCTTCGAGCCGTTCGGCAAGACTGAACATCGCATAGGTGGCTTCGGCCGTGTTGCCGAACGATTGCGAGAGGTCGCCCGCGTCATGCCATCCGCCGTTCGCGATGATCTTTTTGTCTCCGTGGGTCACAACCCAATCGCGATGGCAGATATCGTGCACCCCGGGGATGGCGAACCCGCAGCGTTCCACGTAGAAGAAATTGATTGCTTTCCAGAGGCTGGATTTCCAGACATCGTCGCCGATGCGGAAGGGCCGCGTAGTCTTCTCCCCGGCGCGCAACAGGTACGTGCCCGGTTTCTGCACCTCCGAGAAATCGAGCACCTGGAACCGCCCGATCTCGGTCTTCGTGATCCGGACCGGCTTCGTCAACACCGGCATCCCGGTCTGGTGGTCGATTACTTGAAATTCGGCGGCCTTGAGGTCGCTGGCGACGGCGCTTTTTGAGGCGCCGGTCTGGTAGCCGGAGTGGCTGAAAGCGATCTCGCCGGATTCGACGTTCCAACCCTCGAAGTGGTCCGCCTTAACCTTCTGAAGTTCGAGCTTGTCGAAGTCGAACTGGGCGATACTGGTTGCGCCGGGCTCGTTGCCCTCCATCAGGTACTGAAATTCCAGGCCGGTGACCTTATCCCTGGGCAGGTTGGCAATCTCCCAGACCACGTGGTTCCATTCGTGGTTTCTGAGGATCAGATAGTTCTTCCCCATCTTGTTGTACACATCCGGCACCTTTTCGGCGCCGTCGTTGTGAAACGTCACGAGAAGGGAAACGATGCGGAAGCCCGGCAGATCCGGATAGATCCAGAACGAGAGCCGGTTGAAGTCCGACCAGTTCTCGCCGTCCACCACCCGCATGGCGGACGCGCCGCCATAGAAGCGCTCGGTGGGGATTGGCCTGTCGCCCGTGGTCGGGCAGCGAAGTCGGACTGAAGAAGCGCCCTCAACGGAGCGCTCCTTCGTCAACGTCATTTGACCCTTAGCCTGGCCGGTATTGACCAGTATCCAGGTCCCCAAGCTTTCCATGCCGTCGATCAGCCGCGTCTCGAACACCTCTTTGGCGAGCCAGCGCGGCAGAATCGAGTTGCCGTAATCGTTCGGCATGGGCATGGCCGGGGGGGCCGAGGCCGGCGCTGCGGAGACCGCCACTAGCAAGCAAGCGAGGGCAAACACTCTTGCGCTGCTTCGACTCCACATTTCAGAAGTCTCCTTTTGCGGCAACACAGACGCCCACTGAAGCGAACCGCCGGTCCACGTGCGGACTAGCAGACTACATAAAGCCAGGATGTATGCGCTGCGCAAGTGCGTTACGGTAAGTTACGTCACGACACCGTCAAGTCCTGAGTAATCAACATAAGGCGGCAGTAAAATACGTCGTGCTTTACGTGCCAGACGATGATAGAATGATCCGCGGTGGGATCGAGTCATAACGGGGTGGAAGAAACACGCATTCAATCCGCCTGGCCTGAGACGCATAAACAGGCGGTGCTGGAGCAACTGGAGCGCATACTCGAAAGCCCTCACTTTCGTTCGAGCAAACGCTGCTCCCATTTCCTGCGCCACGTGGTCGAGCGGGCCGGCGAGCACCGGTTAGACTCGCTGAAAGAGCGCACGCTGGGCGTGGAAGTCTTTGAGCGCGACCCCAATTACGATACGAACCAGGACCCGGTAGTTCGCGTCACCGCGGGCGAGGTCCGCAAGCGCCTCGCCCAATACTATTTGGAGGCGGGCCGCGGGGATGCGATCCGGATCACAATGCCGAGCGGCTCGTATATCCCGGAAATCCAGCTAGCGCCCGTACGGTCCGAAGGCGCCGGCGGCGCCCCTGCGCCCTCCAGGCGTCCGGTTCGCCGGGCCAGGCTGCTGACGGCCGCCGCCGCTGTTATCGGCGTGGCTTTGCTGGCCGGCGTCGCCTCGATTGTGCTGAGCTCCCGGAAAAGTGGTTTGGATTTGTTCTGGGACCCCGTAATCAGTTCGGAAAAGCCGGTTCTGATTTGCATAGGCCAACCCAAGGCGTATGTCTTCAACTCAAAGGTGCAGGGCCATCTGGATCGCTGGTTCGATCCCACAACCAACCGCCAGAAGTTGCAACCGCCCATCTCCGCGATTCCGCTGCCGGAAGTCGTCCCGGCGTGGACCAACTACATCCCGCTCAAGGATACGCAGATTCTGCTGCGGCTTTCCGGGCTGCTGGCAAACAAAGGGAAAACAGTCGAGCTTGCCGGTGCCCGGACGCTTTCGCTCTCCGACCTGCGCGGCAGGCCGGTGGTCCTCGTAGGGGCGTTCAACAACGAGTGGACCGCGCGCCTCGGAGCGCAGTTGCGCTTCTACTTCGACCTCGACGTGGCTAACAGCGCCGAGCTGGTCCGCGACCGGCAGAACCCGCTCCGGACGGACTGGAAGATCGTAAATGCCTGGCCCCAGCGAAACATTACTGTCGACTACGGCGTAGTTACGCGGATGGTGAACCCCGCCACCGAGAAGACGGTAGTGATCGTCGCCGGGATCACCCATTTCGCGACCGTGGCGGCGGGCGAGTTCCTCATCCGCGAAGAGTATTTCCAACAGGCGCTGGCCAAGGCTCCGAGCGACTGGTACCGGAAAAACATGCAGGTTGTGATTTCCGCCGACGTCATCTCCGGCGCCTCCGGGCCGCCCAAGGTGCAGGAAACCCACTTCTGGTAGCCTGCAAGTGAAAAGCCGCGTCACCTAAGCTATAATCCCCGATTGAATCCGACTCTGGCTCCCGGCACGCGGCTCGGTCCCTACGAAATCATCGCCCTGATCGGTTCGGGCGGTATGGGCGAGGTGTACCGCGCCCGCGATGCCCGCCTGCGCCGCGATGTTGCCATCAAAGTCCTTCCGCCGGCTTTTTCGCGCGACTCGGACCGCCTCCGCCGCTTCGAGCAGGAGGCCTGGGCGGCGGGCATGCTCAACCATCCCAACCTGATCACGGTGTACGACTTCGGCTCTCACGAAGGCTCGCCGTACGTGGTCATCGAGTTGCTCGAAGGCGAGACGCTGCGGCAGCGCATCGATGCCGGTCCGCTGCCCACCCGCAAAGCCATTGACATCGCGATTCAGATCGCCCGCGGGCTCGCCGCCGCGCACCAGAAAAACATCGTTCACCGCGACCTCAAGCCCGAAAACATCTTTCTCACCCGCGACGGCCACGTGAAAATTCTGGATTTCGGGCTCGCGAAGCTGATCGCGCCGGTGGCCGCCGCCGCGCCGGGAGATACCACAATCGCGCAGACGCTTCCCGGCCTCGTGGTCGGGACGGTCGGCTACATGTCGCCGGAACAGGTCCGCGGCCAGCAGGCCGACCACCGGGCAGATATCTTCGCGTTCGGCATCATCCTGTTCGAGATGCTCACCGGGAAGCAGGCCTTCTCCGGCGAATCCTCGGTCGAGATGATGAACGCCATCTTAAAAGAAGAGCCGCGGGACTTCGCCGCCGCCGGGCGCCGCGTGCCGCCCGCGCTCGAACGCGTGGTAAGCCACTGCCTGGAGAAGAGTCCCGACGACCGGTTCCAGTCCGCCCGCGATCTCAGCTTCGCGCTCGAAGCTCTAACCAGTCTTTCCGACCCCGGTGCGCCCGCCCCTCTGCGCCCTCTGAAGCGACGCCGGGCGGCCCGGTATCAGCTTGCAATCGCGGCGCTTTGCGGATTGGCGTTCGGCGCGGCGCTCACGTTCTGGCTGGCGCGTCCCGGCCCGGCCGAACAGCCTACATTCCGCCACTTGACGTATTCCGGGCACGATTATTCGCCCGCCGCCTCTCCCAACGGCCGCTTCATCGCCTTCACGTCGGACCGGGACGGCCGCCCCCGCATCTGGCTCAAACAGCTCTCGAGCGGCGAGGAGCGCCCGATCACGGACGGGCCGGACGACTACCCCCGCTACTCCCCCGTGGGCGCGCTGATTTTATTTACGCGGTCCGAAAACGGCCAGAGTTCGCTCTACCGGGTGGGCATCCTCGGCGGCGAGGCACGCAAGGTGGTCGATGACGCGGTGGAAGGCGACTGGTCGCCCGACGGCAAGCAAATCGCCTTTCTGCGCTGGAAGACGGAGAACGGGAACCTGATCTCGGCAATCGGCATTGCCGGCGCGGACGGCTCGAACCCCCGCGAAATCGCCGTTCACAACCAGAAGCTTTCCCATCTCCGCTGGTCGCCCGACGGCCGGCTGATCGCCGCCGCCGAACTGGCGCAGTCCGGCGCGCTGCATCCCATATTCCTGGTGGATTCCTCCACCGGGGAAAAACGCTCGATTCTGACCCCACGGGCCGGGTTCGCCATTTCCTCGCTGGCCTGGACCGGCCCCGAAGAGGTGATTTATTTCCAGAACGAATCGGCGCTGATGGGCGGGCTCGGCACCAACGCCGGGACGGCCAATATCATTCGCCAGAACCTGCGGACCGGCAAGGCGGAGAAGGTCTCATGGAGCCCGGATAGCAGCAGCCTGCTCGACATCCTGGGCCCGGGCCGCCTGGTCTACGACACCTGCTCGCCGCGCGCCAGCCTCCGCGAGCTGTCGCTGAAATCAAATGGCGGCAGCCGCTGGCTCACCCGCGGAAACGCCAATGACCGCCAGCCCGCCTACTCGCCGGACGGCGAATGGGTCGTGTTCTCCTCCAACCGGAGCGGCAATCTGGACCTGTGGGGGCTGTCCACCAGGACCGAAGTGGTCCGGCGGCTCACCGACGATCCGGCCGAGGACTGGGACCCCGTCTTCACGGACTCCGGCCGCAGGATCGTCTGGAGCTCGAACCGCACTGGGCACTTCGAAATCTGGATCGCAAACGCAGACGGCAGCGGCGCGGTGCAGTTGACCCGCGACGGCGTGGACGCCGAAAACCCCACCCCCACGCCGGACGGCGCCTGGATCGTCTACGCCTCGACGAATCCCGAAAAGGCAGGCCTCTGGAAGATTCGCCCTGACGGGTCGGATGCCACGCGCATCGTGGCGGGCAATTATGCCTACCCGGAGGTCTCCCCCGACGGGCGGTACGTGGTCTACGCAGCCGATTACCTCACCGGGCGCGTCACCCTGCGCGTGGCGGAGACGGCGACGGGCGCGCCCGTGCCCTTCGAGATACGCATCGGGGTTCCCACCGGCAAGCCCGGCCCCGCCCTCGGCCGCGCGCGCTGGATGCCCGGCGGCAAGGCCATCGCATTCATCGGGCGGAATGAGAAAGGCGTGAACGGCATCTACGTTCAGGATTTCGCGCCCGGCAAGGACACCACCGCCACGCGCCGACCGCTGGGGGGATTCGACCCCGAGCGCACCACGGAATCCTTCGGCATTTCGCCCGACGGTGCGCGGTTGACCATCGCAAGCTGGGAGGAGCTCTTCAGCCTTATGCTGGCCGAACGGGTCCCGGGTGTCGTGCCGCCTGCGGGGGCGCGGCGCGCCAGATAATTCGGCCTTCCCACTGCCGGGCCGCCCGGGTAGAATAGTTCGGGGTTCGACTGATGACGCCTCGCGAACGCGTTCTTACGGCCCTCTCCCACCGGGAGCCGGACCGTCCTCCCACCGACCTCGGTTCGGCCCGCTTCACCGGCATGGTCAAGCGCGCATACGAAAACCTGTGCGCGCACCTCGGTTTCGGAAAACCCGGCCCGGTGCTCGACCGCATGCAGCAGTTGGTGGAGATGGACGAGCGCGTTCTGGAGTATCTCGGGGTCGATTGCCGCGCTTTCGCGCAGGGAGCTCCCGATTGCGGCGGTGACACCGAACTGCCCGGAGACCGCTACCGGGACGAGTGGGGCGTCATCCGGCGGCGCCCGCCCGGCTGCCACTACTACGAACTCGATACCTGCCCGCTGGCGGGAGAGATTACAGCCGCGGACATTGCCCGCTATCCTTTTCCAGATCCCACTGACCCCGGCATCACCCGCGGCCTGCGCGCCACGGCCGAGCGCCTCCGCGGCACCGGCTACGCGGTGATGTACAACGCGCGTTTCAACCTGGTCCACACTACCCAGTACCTCCGCGGCTTCGAAGACTGGTTTCTCGACCTCGGCGGGAACCATGCGCTGTTCACCTGCCTCATGGAAGCGGTTTTCGAACGGATGGTGGAGCTCAACCACCGCGTTCTGGCCGAAGTGGGCGACCTTATCGACATCGTCGCCTTCGGAGACGACATCGGGCAGCAGGACCGCCCCGTCTGCTCGCTTGCTCTCTATCGCAAGCTGATCCGGCCGTTTCAGGAGCGCATTGTCGCAACCATCCGCGCCCACACGAAGGCGAAGATTCTGTACCACACCTGCGGCTCGGTTTACGCGTACATCCCGGACTTCATCGAGATCGGGATCGATGCGCTGAACCCCGTGCAGGTCAGCGCCCGGCACATGGACCCCGCCCGCCTCAAGAAGGAATTCGGCGGTCGCATCGCGTTTTGGGGCGCCATAGACAGCCAGCATGTTCTGCCCCACGCCACGCCGGAACAGGTGCGGGCCGAAGTCCGGCGTATTTTTGAGTTAATGGGCCCGGGGGGAGGCTACGTCGCCGCCGGCGTCCACAACATTCAACCCGACGTGCCGCCGGAAAACGTAGTCGCCCTTTTCCAGGCCGCCAAAGCATGCACTTATAACTGAGGAGAAGGAGACACAATGCCCCTGACTCGCCGCGGTTTTCTTGCCGCTTCAACCGCCGCATCGCAAATGCGCGTTCTCGGAGCCAACGACCGCGTCCGGCTCGGCATCGTTGGAACCGGAGGCCGCGGCTCCTATTTGATGGGCATCGCCAACAAGATTGGCGGCATTGAATGGGTAGCGGTCTGTGACGCCTGGGACGTCCGCCGCGACAGAGCCGCGGCGCTCGCCGGGCGCGACGTCGCCCGCTACGCCGATTACCGCCAACTGCTGGACCGCAAGGATATCGACGCGGTCATCGTCGCAACCTGGGATCACCTGCACGCCCAGATCACCGGAGATGCCTGCCGGGCGGGCAAAGACGTCTTCGTGGAGAAGCCGATGACGTCGCTGCCCATGCAGGGCGTGGAACTCGTTCGCATCGTCCGGGACACGCGCCGCATCGTCCAGGTCGGCGTGCAGCAGCGCAGCATGGCCCACTTTATCGAAGCCAAGCAGCGGTTTTTCGACAGCGGCTTGATCGGGCAGGTCACCATGGTCCGCACCATCTGGAACGCCAACGGCGGATATCTGGAAAAGCCGCCAGCCGGCATGGAGACCAAGCCTCCCGGGCTCGATTGGGATGCCTGCCTCGGCTGGCTGCCGAAAATTCCCTGGGACCCGAAGCGCTACTTCAACCGCTTCGCCTACTGGGATTTTTCGACCGGAGGCCAGACCGGCGGTTTATTCGTCCACATGGTGGATGTCGTGCACTGGTATTTGAACCTGACCCGCGCCCGCGCCGCCGTCGCCCTGGGAGGCATTTACCAGCACAACGACGGCCGCGACACGCCGGATAACATCAACGGAATCGTCGAGTATCCGCAGAATCTGACGGTCACGTTCGAAGCCACGATCACCGACATGATTCCGAGCGAGTCCGCCATCATCGTGTTCATGGGCTCGGGCGGCCGGTTGTCCATCTTCCGCCACGGTTACCGTTTCCAGCACGCGGATACCAAGAAGCCGGACATCACCGCGGGACCCACTCCCGAGTCGGCCCACATGGCCAACTTCCTGGACTGCGTCCGCTCCCGCAAACAACCGAACGCGGACGCCGTTTCCGGCCACTACTCCGCCCTCGCCTGCCATCTCATGAACATGGCGTACAAGCAGGGCGGGCGCGCCGTCTGGGACAACAACTGGGACGGCTGATTCCCAGGCGCATGTAGAATGGACAAGCCTGGCGTATCCGGGCGAGAGGAAATACCGATGAGCATTGAAGTCGGCGTCAACATGGAATTCGTACGGCACGACGACAAGCCGTTCGCCGCGGGTGTAGAGCTCGCCTCACAACTCGGTTTCCGCTACGTCGAGCCTATGGTCCACAACGGCCGCGAACTGCTGAGCGAGGCCGGGTACTTCCACTCCGTTTCGATGGACGACGAGCCGCTCGAGATCAAGGACCTGCTGGCGCGCCACGGCGTGGCCGCCTCCGGCCTCAGCGCGCACTGCCCGCTCATGCGGCCCGAGGTCAGCGTGCCTTATCTTCAGAAGGCCATCCGCTTCGCCGCCGCGATCGGAGCCCCCGTGGTCAATACCGACGAAGGCATCCGTCCGGAGTGGGTGCCCGTTGAGGAAGCCTGGGGAGTCATGAAGTACACGCTTAGCGCCGTGCTGCGGGTTGCCGAGCGTTACGGCGTGTACATCGGAATCGAGCCGCACCAGAGCTTTTCCTGCACGACCTCCGGGCTGCTCCGCATCGCCGGCCTGGTCGATTCCCCGATGCTCCGCATCAACTACGATACGGGCAACGCCTACCTGGGCGGCGAGGACCCTTATGAAGGGCTGAAAGCCGTGCGCGACCGTCTCGTCCACTTGCATGCCAAGGACATCACCGTCGCTCATGCTGGCGCCGAACGCGGCAAGGTGACGGGAACGCCCGTGGGCTGCGCCTGCGGCGACGGCGTCATCGATTGGGCGCGCGTCATCGCGATTCTGCGCGAGGTGAACTGGAGCGGCGTTCTCTCGGTGGAGTGCGGCACGCCGGAGCAGGCCGCGCGCAGTCTCGCTCATCTCAATTCACTTTTGGGGAAGGAGGCGAAGCCCGCTCATGCGTAGAGCCGTTCTCCTGTTGCTGGCAGCCGCCATCTCCGGGGCCGCCGCGCCGGTGCGTGTCCTCATTCTCTCCGGGCGCAACAATCACGACTGGCGCACCACTACGCCGCACCTGCGCCAGCTCCTGGCAAAAGCCGGCCGCTTCGACGTCCGGGTCCAGGAGGAGCCGGCCGGGCTCACCGAAACGATTCTGAACTCCTACGATCTGCTGGTGCTCGATTACAACGGAGCGCGCTGGGGCGCGACGGCCGAAAAGGCGGTTGAAAACTTCGTGCGCTCGGGCAAGGGGCTCGTGGCCGTGCATGCGGCGATGTACGCCTTCGGCGGGCTGCAAATCCTCGGCGACCGCCATGTCCGCACCGGAATCATCGAACCTCCCTGGCCGGAGTACGCGGCCATGCTGGGCGGGACCTGGTCCGAAGCAGCCCCCAGGACCGGCCATGCGCCGCGCCACGTGTTCACCGTCAAAATCACCGATACCGCGCACCCGATCACACGCGGCCTCGAGCCGTTCCAGATCAGCGACGAGCTGTACCATTCCATCCGCACGCGGCCGAACATACACGTCCTCGCCACCGCCTATGACGATCCGGCCAACGGCGGAACCGGCAAGGACGAGCCGCTACTCTGGACCGTCGGCTACGGAAAGGGCCGCGTCTTTTACACCGCGCTCGGCCACGATGTCGCCGCCATGCAAAACCGGGGCTTCGTCACCACCTTCCTCAGAGGGTGCGAATGGGCGGCCACCGGCGGCGTGGCGCCCGCTGCTCAGAAGAGCGAGCAGCCCATCCGCGTTCAGGTGGTGACCGGCGGGCACGATCACGACCCCACCTTCTACCAGATCTTCGAGAACTTCCCGGACATACGCGCCAACGTCAAACCGCATCCCGACGCCTACACGGGAGATCTCAGGAGAAGCGTGGACGTGCTGGTGCTCTATGACATGGTTCAGGAAATCCCAGAGAACCAGCGCAGAAATCTTCAGCGCTTCGTCGAAAGCGGCAAAGGGTTGGTGGTTTGCCATCACGCGATCGCAAACTTCAACTCCTGGCCCTGGTGGTACGAAGAAGTGGTCGGGGGGAAGTATCTTCTGAAGCCGGAAGGCGACCGTCCGGCCTCCACCTACCTGCACGATCAGATGGTCACAGTGAAGACCGTAGCCAAACACCCCGTCACCGAGGGAATCGGCCCGCTGTACTTCAGAGAAGAAACCTACAAGGGGATGTGGATCTCGCCCAAGGTGAAGGTCCTCATGACTACCGACCATCCGACCAGCGACGGCCCGGTGGTCTGGATCAGCCCGTACGAGAAATCCCGGGTCATATACATCGAACTGGGCCACGACCGCTACTCGCACCAGGACCCCGGCTACCAGCAGTTGATGTACCAGGCCATACGCTGGGCGGCCGGGCGCTGACGCGCAGCCCGCGTGCGATCATACGACAATGAAACGCCTTAGCTGCACGGCGTACTCTGCGTTCCCGTCGGCGTCCAGTTCGATATTGCGAATCCCCTGGAGAAGTGAGGTACTCCTCAATCGTTTAAGAGATTTGAAATGCGAAAGAAAACGCTTTGGGTTGCATTGATGGCGGCGGGTTTCAGCCCGCTGGCGGCCTATCGCCCGGCCGCGGACACTGCAGGGCCGTTAACGGCGAAGATCGAGGGCCCGGAGAAGATCACCCGAAGAGCGCCCATAGAGATCGCCGTGGTGTTGGAAAACACTGGAGACGCCGCGCTGAAAGGTTCAGTACGGGTCCAGGGCATCGACCGCTGGCAGGTGTCGCCGGAGGGGAGCGTAGCGTTTTCGATTCCGCCGAAGGGCAATGCACGGCTTGCATTTACGGTTCGTCCAGCCGAGGTGACGTTCAACGCGCACTATCCGATTCACGCCTTCGCCGAATTCGAATGGCAGGGCCGGCGGCAGCAGGCGCATCCGATTCTTGTTGTGCCGGTTGAATTAGAGGACCCGCCGCGCCCGGATCTGCCTGCCGGATGGAAACCGCTGGCCGAAGAGCATGAGATTGGTCCGGCGGTTTTTCCGCCACAGGGCAACTCGCGCGTGTTGG
Source organism: Rhodospirillales bacterium (assembly GCA_050261015.1). Classification (GTDB taxonomy): domain Bacteria; phylum Acidobacteriota; class Terriglobia; order Bryobacterales; family Bryobacteraceae; genus Fen-330. Next base: position 35,669 of record JBLNCW010000042.1, read on the forward strand.
GCTCCGCCAAGGGGCACGAGATCCGTATCTGGCCTGGCAAGCGCGGGCTTTTGGACTCCACCATAGGCTTCCAGCGAGGTTCCCGGCGGCTTTATTTTCGAGGATTTCAGGTGAGGGTGCTGGGCGCGGCTCTGGAAAGCCCCGCCTCCGCAATCAAGCTGTCGGAAGCGCGGGACGAGAGCGCCGAAGGGCGTTACCGGATTCGCCATCGCTTTGACAGCCCGGCTGGTCCCTTCGATCTGGTGACGGAAACGTGGATCGAGAAAGACGCCCTGCGCACGCGCTTTGCGATCGCCAACGCCAAGCAGAGGCCATGGATTCACATTCACCTGGAGGATGTGGCGCTGGGCCCCTGGAGCGAGCAGGCAAAGCGCATTTACGCGGGGGCGGGTAACGTGATGCAGGACGCGCAGAAATTCAGCCTCAGATACAACGGCCATTTCCTTTCGACTTCATTCATCGGCATCGATTTCGCGAGCGGGCTTTCGATGGTCCAAGGCGTGAACGTGCCGCCGGATCATCTTGCTGCGGATCCCGCCAACCGGACCGTCTCGCTGCACACGCCTCATGACCAGGTGTTGGACTTGATCCCCGCCTCGGATGTGTGGACCGCCGCGAAGATGTTCCGCGAGTTGGCCGCACCGCGCGCCGGGGCTGGCGTGCCTGCGCTGGCGGGCCGCTTCACCATCGACCTCTGGCGCGGCCGCTATGCCGACAGCGCCAACGCTCTGCGCCGCGCCTTCCGGTACGGGTTGACCGACAGCGTGGTCATCTGGCACCGCTGGCAGCGCTGGGGCTACGATTACCGCCTGCCGGATATCTATCCGCCCAACACCGAATTCGGAACGCACGAGGAATTTTTGGACCTCGTCACAACCTGCAAGCAGCACGGAGTGCTGTTCGCGCCGCACGACAACTACATCGACTTTTACCCGGATTCCGACGGCTTCAGCTACGACAACATGGCCTTCACCGCCGATCGCAAGGTGCAGACCGCGTTCTTCAATCGCGGGTTGGGCGCTCAGTCGTATCATCCGCGGTCGGACCGCGTTCTGCTTTTCCTGGAACGCAACCTCAAGATGATCAAAGAAGGATTCGCTCCGACCGCGTATTTCATCGACGTCTGGTCATCCGAACCGCCGTACGATTACTACACCTCGGACGGTCAATTCTTCGACCGCGTTTACACGCGGGACGTCTGGCGCAAGGGCTTCGCCTGGATCCGCAACTTTCTTGGCGGGGCGCCGCAGATCTCCGAGGCGGGGGCGGACCAGTACATCGGCTGGCTCGACGGCGGCGCGGCGGCCCACATGCGGGCCGAGGGCGGTCCCCAGCGGAGCAATGTCTGGCACATCGAAACCAGCGACACCGAGCGGGTGCCCTGGTTCGATTTCGCCTACCACGATGTTTTCGTGATGCAAGGCGCGGGCTACCCGGGGCGCTACAACTCCGGGCAGGACCAGCGCGCGCACGGGATGTACAGCGACGACTACATCACCACCGAGGTGATGGCCGGCCGCCCCGCCATGGTGTGGGACGCGTTCAGCCGCGACACGGTGCGGAAATACTGGCTGCTGCACGACGCGATGCGCGGGCTGGCGATGCGCCGCATGGAGCGGTTCGCCTTCGCGGGCGACAACCTGCACCGGCACGAAATCCGGTGGGACAACGGCGGGCAGGTGTGGGTCAACCGGGACCGGGAAACCTGGACGGTTTCGGGCCGCGAGCTTCCGCAGTACGGTTTCTATGCGCGAATCCCCTCCTCAAGCGGGCTTCTGGAAGCGACGATCGAACGCAAGGACGGCCTCATCGTCGAGTGGTCGCGGTCGCCGGAAAGGTGGTACGTGAACGCCCGGCCCGTGGTGCCGGACACGCAGCCATCACGCGGCGGCAGCCGCGGCGATCAGGGACCCGATCCCCGGATCCCGCGCATGAATCCTGAGAACCGCGTGGTGGCGTTTGGGGCTGTTTCCACCAACGGCGGATTCCGGCTCGCCCGCACCGGCGAAGGGCTGGAAGTGACGCCGCTGCCCTTCAGTCCCTCATTCACAGTTCGCATTCGTTGGGCGGACCTGCCGTGGAAGCTGCCGGAGCCGAAGGAAGCGGAAGCGGTCGCCGAAGACGGCCGCGTTCTGCGGCGCGTTCCGGTCCGCAGGGTTGGAAACCAAATTGAAATCACGTGCGAGCCGGACGTGTTTCAATACCGGCTGCGCTGATTTAGCAGGTTTCCGGGCTTACACGATTACCACTTCCAGGCCCTTGCTCTGGAGGGTACGCACCAGGTCGGGGTCGATGCGGCTGTCCGTGATCAGGCGTCGGATCGAGGAAAGGCTGGCGATGGGCGACAGACTGCGGCGGCCGATCTTGCTGGCGTCCGCCACAATGGTTACCTCACGGGAAACCCGCACCATCTGGCTGTTCAGTTGCGCTTCGAGGATGTCCGGCGTGGTCGGCCCGGCCTCGGGATCCAGGCCGTCGACCCCCAGGAAGCTGTGATCGGCGTACAGGTCCGCGAGCATGCGTTCGGCCTGCGGCCCGACGAACGAATTCGAAACCGGCCGCAGGATCCCGCCGATCATGATCACGGACATATTCGGCACGTCGGCCAGCTCCGCGGCGATGTTGAGAGCGTTCGTGATAACGGTAAGCCCTTTAATTTTCAGCACCTTGAGATGGCGGGCGATTTCGAGGGTGGTGGTGCCGGAATCGATGATGGCGGTCTGGTTCGGCTGGAGCAGCTTGGCGGCCGCCTGGCCGATGCGCACTTTTTCGGCGTGGTGGAGCGCCTCTTTGAAACTCAAGGGATAATCCTGGACGGGGTCGAGCCTGCTGACCGCGCCTCCATGAGAGCGCACAAGCGCGCCGATTTTGGCGAGCGAATCCAAATCGGCCCGAGCGGTGACGGAGGAAACGCCAAACCGCTGGACGATTTCGTCGACGGTAATCCGGCCCTCCTTACTGACGAGATCGACAATTTTTCTTCTGCGCTCTTCTAAGAGTAAACGACCGCTCTTCGTGGCAATCACCAGGGCTCCTATTGCAATTACAATACACCCTCTGACTGCCTTTTGGAAGTAGTAAGTACGCCCGGCGGGGTAGACCCCACCTTTTGACCACGCCGGGGCGTCGCCCATCGACAAATTACAACTTCAAATACGAACGGGATGCCAATTTAGCGGGCCTAGCGCTGGAGCACTCCGTCCCAGGTATCGATCTTTTCTTTTTTCAGTTCGGCTTCGTCAAACCACGTCGCGGTGACGCACTTCGATTCGGTATAAAAACGGATGCCGTCCTTCCCCAGCGTATGCAGGTCGCCGAAGAACGACAGCTTGTGTCCGGCGAACGGGAACATGGCGACGGGAACGGGGATCCCGACGTTGATCCCGACCATTCCGGCATGAACCCGCTTCGCGAAATTCCGGGCGTAATGGCCGCTCTGCGTGAAAATTACTCCCCCGTTAGCGAACGGGTTGGCGTTTATCACCTCCAGTCCGTGATCAAAGTCCCTCACTCGCTTCACGCAGAGTACGGGACCGAAAATTTCCTGATCGCCGCAGCTCATCCCCGGCTTCACGTGGTCGAGGATGGTCGGCCCCAAATAAAAGCCGCCTTCATAGCCGGGAACCACGACGCCTCTTCCGTCCAGCACCAGTTCCGCTCCCTCCGAGACGCCCTTGGCGATCCAGTCCGTCACGAACTTGCGGTGGCCTTCGGTCACCAGCGGCCCCAACTCGGAGGTCTTGTCGTAAGCCGGGCCGATCTTGCGCTCGCGGGAGAATTTCACCAGCAGCTCGACCAGATCGTCGGCGATGCTCTCCTGAACGGCGACTGCCGGCAGGGCCATGCACCGCTCGCCGGCGCAGCCGTAGGCGGCATTGATGATTCCCCGGGCGGTGCGCTCCAGGGGCGCGTCTTCGAGCACAAGCGCGTGGTTCTTCGCCTCGCAGAGCGCCTGCACCCGCTTGCCGTGCGCGGCGGCGGTGGAATAAACGTGCAGGCCGACGGCAGTGGAACCGACCAGGGTTATGCCCTTGACAGCCTGGTGCGTCAGCAGAATTTCGGCTTCGTGCCGGCTGCACGTGACCAGGTTCACCACGCCCTCGGGCAAGCCCGCCTCGTAAAGCAGTTCCAGCATGCGCATCGAGGTCATGGGCGTCATGGTGGCCGCCTTCAGAACCAGCGTGTTCCCGGTGGCGATGCAGAGAGGCATCATCCACCCCATGGGGATCATGGCCGGGAAGTTGAACGGCGCGATGCCGGCGAAGACGCCGAGCGGCTCGCGGTAGAGCGTGGTGTCATAGCCCGCGGAGGCGTCCATCATGGATTCCCCCATCATCAACGAGGGAATGCCGCAGGCGAGTTCCACCGCCTCCCTGGCCTTCAGCACGTCGCCCTGGGCTTCATCCCAGACCTTTCCGTTTTCGGTGCAGACCGACAGCGTCAACTCGTCCAGGTGCCTGTCGATGAGGTCGCGGAAGCGGTACAACACCTGCACCCTTTTTATGGCGGGCGTATCGGCCCAGCCGGGGAACGCGCGCGCCGCAGCTTCGATGGCCTGGTTCACCTCGGCGGCGGAGCAGAGCGGCGTCCGGGCAATTACCCTGCCGGTGCTCGGGTCGAAAACGTCGGCGTATTTTCCCGATTCCGACACCAGCGCCTTGCCGCCGGCGTAATAGTTCAGCGTACGAACTTCGCTTGCGATCAAAGGTATCTCCTTATGTAGCCCGCGCCGTGCCGCGGGCGGTCCGAATTACTTTGCTCAGGACCGGAACGTGTAGCCCTGCTTCACCAGGTAGTCCTTGCAGATGGTGGCGCACTCGAGCGGAGTATTGGGGGCGTTGCGGGCGCGGTCGAGTTCCACCATCAGGTGCGTCATGTTCGGGGCCTTTTCCAGCAGCTCGATCAGAGCCGGCAAATTCACCTTGCCCATGCCGAGCGGGCAATACGATCTCCAGGGGGGCTCGCCCAGGTAATCCTTGAAATGCACCGTGTAGATCAACGGGAGGAAGTCCTTGCAGACTTTGAGAGGATCGGATCCGGCGTTCTGGAGCTGCGCGACGTCCGGCCCGAATTTCACGTACCGGGTATCCACGGCCTCCATGACCGCGTAAACCTGTCCCTCGGTGTCCACCGACATCCTGGTGTGCTGGTGTAAAGCCGCGACTAAACCGAAATCGGCGAGCACCCTGCCCGCTTCGTTCAGCGTCTTTACGATGTCGGCTTTGGCCTCGTTGAAGTTGTAACCCTTGGGAACGCCGGTGGGCCCCATCACGGCGATTTTCGATCCGCACTGCTGGAGGACCTTGCCCCAGCGCTTCATGTTCTCCATCTGCTCTGCCCGGACGGTGGGGTCGTGCAGGTTGATGTTGAGGTAGCCCGATGGCATCGGCATGTTGTACTTGTCGAGCAGGGCCTTCAGGCCGCCCTGTTTTTCAAGCGGATCGATGCTGTCGCCGAACACTTCGTATCCGTGATAGCCGAGGCTGGCGGCATCCCGGATTCCGGGCTCGGCGTCTTCGGGCCGGAAACCCCAGTTGATGCTGGTCATCCCCACTTTGAGGCGCCTTGTGGGCGCCGCCAGCGCCGGCAGACCCGCCAGGCAAGCCGCGCCGGCCACGGCCTTCAACGCCGTCCTGCGGGTGCATTCGTTTCGCATATAAGTTCGACCTCCTTGGATGTCAGTCCTCGACGATGGCGACCGCGCGCACCGGGGCCGCCGAAGCGCCGCGCCATTTGATCGGGAGTACGCTGACCGTGAAGGAGTGATAGGGAGCGGGGATTTCGTGCAGATTGCACAGGTTTTCCAGGTGGTAGTATTCCCGCTCGCGCATCACACGGTGCGCTTCCCAGAATTTGCGCCGCTCGAACATTTTGGCCACCGGCGGATCGAAGCCGATGGCGTCTATGCCCATCACTTTCACCCCGCGGTCGAGCAGCCAGTGCACGGCCTCCTTGGTCATGCCGGGGTGCTGGGTAAGGTATTCCGGTTCGGTCCGCCGTTGGGCCGCATCGGTGCGGAGCAGAACAATATCCAGGGGCTTGATGCGGTAGCCGCCCAATTTGCATTCGGCCTGCTCGATGTCGGCGGGCGTGATCTCCTCGCCCGCGCCCTTGTGCGTCAGATCGAGCACGACTCCATCCCCGTAGCACAGTTCGATGGGGATGGCTTCCGCCCGCGGCGCGGACGGGTTCACGTGGCCCCACGAATCGATGTGCGTTCCGATGTGGTCTCCGGTGACGATGAGGCAGTGGTTCGTAATTTCCTCGACGCCGTAGCGGTCCACCCCGACGCTGTGGGCCATCTCGCGATGCGTTTCCATTTCGACGATGACCGGCTTGGCGACGTTGGGATAGGTCATCATCCCCTGGTAGACCTCCATGCTGAGGTCGATCAGCCTTCTTGCCATGTTTCCGCCGCCTTACTTTCCGGCCCAGCCGCCGTCCACGTACAGCGTCTGTCCGGTGATATAGCTGGCCTCGTCGGAGGCGAAAAAGGCTGCGACGGTCCCGATTTCGCGCGGCTGGCCGGCACGCGCCAGCGAGATTTTCGCCAAAACGCCGGGCAGCAGGTCGGGCCGCTTCATGACCCAGGCCACCATGTCCGTATCGATCAGCCCCGGGTGGATGCAGTTCACGCGGATGCCGTGCGGCGCCATTTCAGCCGACACGTTGCGCGTGAGCGCCTCCAGGCCGAGCTTGGCCGGGGCGTAGTGGGTTCGCCCGGGCAGGTACGCTCCCGCCTGCACCGAACCGATATTCACGATGCAGCCCGGGCGTTTCTCTGCAATCGCGCGGCGGCAGTACACCTGGGAGCACAGCCACTCGCCCCGCAGGTTCACGTCGGTGAGCCTGGTCCACTGCTCGTCGGTGAGCTCCAGGAACGGCACGATGGTCTCAATGCCGGCGTTGTTGACCAGCACGTCGATGGGCCCGAGTTCCTTCCAGACCGTGTCAACCATCGCCTCGACTTCCGCCCGGGAGGCCACGTCCGCCTTGACGGTGATGGCGCGCCGCCCCTTGCAGCGGACGTAAGCGGCCACGTCCTCGGCCGCCTGGGCGCTGGCAACGTAATTCACGGCCACGTCCGCGCCTTCATCGGCAAAAACTTCCGCGATGCCCCGGCCGATGCCGCGGCTCGCGCCGGTGATAAGTGCCACCTTTCCTTGAAGTTTCATGCTTGTTTCCCTTCGCTTTTATGATCCGCAGTATTACCCTGCGCCCGCTTCCGCGACAGCGTTTCGAGCAGGTAAGTCGTCAGTTGCTCGCGGGCCGCCCGGATGGAATCCTCGTCCCATTTCAGAAAGCCGCGGCCCGTCTTGAATCCGAGTTCACCTTTCGCCACGTGCTCCCGCAGAGTGGAAGAGGGTGTGGGCGAGGCGTTCAGGTGCTTCAACACGTAGTCGTGGATTGCGAGCGTCAGATCGAGCCCGACCATGTCCGCAGCCATCACCGGGCCGAGGACCGGCAGGCGAAACCCGAAGCTGTTCCGCACGGCAATGTCTATAGTCTCCGGGTCGCACACGCCCTCATCGATGAGAGCAAACGCCTCGCGCCAAAGCGCGTGCTGCATGCGGTTGGCAATGAAGCCCGGAACGTCCTTCAGAACGCGCACCGGAACTTTGCCCGCTGCGCAGAGCATGGCGCAGATCTTGTCCATGCACTCGGGAGCCGTGTATTTGGTCTGCACCACCTCGACCAGCGGCACGAGAAACGGCGGCTGGTAGTAGTGGGTGCCGAGAATGCGCTCCCGGCGCTTCGCCCGGCTGCCGATCTCCGTGATGCTCATCACCGAGGTATTGCTGCACAGAATGGTTTCCGGGGGGCAGAGGCGGTCGAGTTCGGCGAATAGTTCCTGCTTGAGTCCCAGATCCTCCGTGATGGCCTCCACCACGACGCCGGCGCCGGCGCAGGCCTCTTTGAGGTCCTGCGTTACGGAAATGCGCCCAAGGGTCTCCTGAATGCCGGCCGCGTCAGCTAAACCGTATTCGGCCAGCCGTTCCAGGTTCGCCCGCACGCGCTCTTTAACCGTAGCCAGTCTCTCCCCGGCGGTGTCGTGCACCCGGACCGGGTGGCCGTTCGCGGCGAAAACCTGAGCGATGCCGGGCCCCATCATGCCGGCTCCGATGACTGCAATTTTTTCCATATATTTCAAAGCTTTGGCGCTGCCCCCACCGGCCGCGCGGCCTCATCCCGCCTTTCCACGCAGCAACCCGTCCGCGGCCTCTTCCTCGCGATTCGCGGAATCAAACGCTTCCCGGATCGTCGCTGCGGCGAGGGAAAGCTGCTTCACCAGGGACGCGATATTGCCGTCGTGAATCTCGAAAACGGTGCCGGTCAACCCGATGGCGGCCAGAGGTTCGTTCGCGGTTCCGAACACGGGCACCGCCAGGCAGCGGAAACCGAGGTCAAATTCCTCATTGTCAAAGGCATAGCCGCGTTCGCGGGTCAGCGCCAGTTCCCGCAAAAGCCGGCCGGGCGAGCAGATCGTGTTGTCGTTATGCCGGGGGAGCGTGTGTTCGGTAATCAGCCGCTTCCATTGATCGCTGGGCTGGAAGGCGGTCAACGCCTTGCCCAGCGCGGTGCAGTGCAGCTCCAGCCGTTTGCCCAGCCAGGTCATGGGCGCCAGGCCGCGCGGCGGATGCACCTGCTCGATCAGCACGGCCTGGTCGCGGTCCAGAATGGCCATCTTGGCGGCTACGCCGGTGCCGCGCATGAGGGCCTTCAGCACAGGCAGCGCCGCTTCCCGCAGGGTCATCTGCGACAGCGCGACGTTGGCAAGTGTAAAGATCTTTGGACCGAACAGATAACGGCCGGAACTGTTGCGTTGCAGATACCCGCGCCGCTCCAGCGCGACAAGGACGGAATGAGCGGAACTCTTAGGAATCCCGAGGCGCAGAGCGATCTCGGGCAGGCGCAACCCCCGGTTGGACCGCGCCACTGCCTCCAGAATCGTTAATGCACGATCCACGGCCGGAGGCGAGACTGTGCGGAGGTCCAGCATTCCGGGGTTGATTCTACTCTATCGGGGAAAGGAACGCCAGATACCGTCCAGCTAACTGGACAGCGGATTGTAGCCGCCCTGGACTGGCAGTAAGATGCTGCCACGCTGACGTTTCGCCAGTGGAGCTCAACATCGTATTGGGGGATGGACTATGCAATTCAGGAGGCTTGTCGCTATTGGCTTGCTTTTGGTTTGGCGCCTGTCCGCACAGATGTCCTACGGGCACATCACCGGACGCATAACCGACGCCACGGGCGCTGTGGTGCCCTCGGCTTCGGTCCAGACCGTTAACGTGGAAACTAACGTGGTTGCCTCAACGAGAAGCAACTCGGAAGGAAATTTCGAAGTACGCAACCTGATTCCCGGCCGGTACCGGCTCATTGTCGAGCTGGCGGGATTCAAGCGCTACGAACGGGGGCCGATGGAACTCCGCGTCGGGGATACGCTCAACATTGCCGTAAGCCTGGAACTCGGCACCCAGGCTGAGAGCGTCGTGGTCACGGCCGAAGCGCCGCTGCTGGAGTCCGCAACGGCGGCTGTGGGACAGGTGATCGATGAACGCCGTATTCTCGATCTGCCTATGCCGTCGGCAAATCCCGGCTACCTCACGCAGTTCACGCCCCACGTCATCTCGTATGAATCGACCGGCAGCACCTGGACGCCCGAAGCGAACCCCCACCCGGTGAACTTCTCCGCGGCGGGAGCCCCGAAAGGTCCCTCGAGCAATGAGATGGCGCTCGACGGCATGCCCAATATGCGGGCCAACACCATGGGCGTCATTCCGCCGCCTGAGGTGGTCCAGGAGATGCGGGTCTCGACCATCGCCTTGGATGCCTCGCTCGGGCACTTCACCGGAGCCCAGGTGAACATGGTGCTCAAGAGCGGCACCAACACCCCGCACGGAGACCTCGTTTTCACGCACAGCAGCCGGCCGTTCAATTCGGTGCCGTTTTTCACGAACCGCTCGATCCACGACCTGAGCACAGGCGCGCCCAACAAGGCGAAAGTAGACCGGCTGTGGCCGTTCCGGCGCTACAACCGCTACCGCGGGACGGCCGGCGGTCCGGTTTACATTCCGAAAATCTACGACGGGCGCAACCGGACCTTCTGGCAGTACGCTGCCGACTACCTGTACATGCCTTACCCGACCAACGGCTTCTGGACAGTGCCGACTCTGAAGCAGAGGAACGGAGATTTTTCCGATCTGCTGGCTCTCGGCTCCCAATACCAGCTTTACGACCCGTTTTCGACTGCGCCCGCCCCCGGCGGGCTGTTCTCACGCCAGCCGCTCCCCGGAAACATCATTCCGGCGAACCGGATCAACCCCATATCCAAGGAACTGCTGAAGTTCTGGCCGAATCCGAACGCCACGGCGGCAACGGCCGACTTCCGCAACAACTACACCGGCCCGCCCCAGAGCTACGTGGATTACGACAGCCACTTCCTGCGCATTGACCAGATGGTAGGCCCGAACCACCGGCTGTACGGTTCGTACAACCAGTATCACGTCTATGCGCTTCAGAACATCTACTTCGGGGAGATCAACGGCACATACCCGGTCGGCGGCACCCAGGACAACTGGCACCATGCGTTCACACTGGATGACACGTTGACGCTGCGGCCCGACCTCGTGCTCAATCTCCGCTACGGGGTGGTTCGCTTCAGCACAAAGAACCCCCATCCTTCGGTAGGCTTCGACCTCAACGCGCTCGGCCTGGAGCCCTCGTTCGTCAGCAAGCTCAACCCCAATCTCACCACCATCCCCCAGATCTCGATCACGGGCTACCAGGGCATCGGAGGTGGGAGCGGCGGCTTCACCACCCACAATTTCCATAACTTTTTCGGCAGCCTGATGCACATGCGGGGCAACCACAGCCTGAGATTCGGCGGCGAAGGGCGCGTTTTCCTGTTGAACAGTTACAACTTCGGGAACGTGTCTCCGAGCTACAGCTTCGGCACAGACTGGCTGGAGGGCCCGTTCAACACGTCGCCCGCGGCGCCCATCGGCCAGGGCTTCGCCTCGTTCCTCTACGGCCTGCCCACGGACGGCTCCATCAGCAACAACGCATCGTACGCCCGCGGTTCGAAAATGTACGCCTGGTACCTGCAGGACGACTGGAAAGTGACCCCCCGGCTGACGGTAAATCTGGGCATCCGGCATGAGCTGGAAACCCCGACGACCGAGCGGTTCGATCGCACCACGCGCGGCTTCGCCCTTACGACCCCGAATCCGATCCAGGATGCGGCGCGGGCGGCCTACGCGCTCGATCCGCTTCCCGAGCTTCCCGCCAGCCAGTTCAGCACGCCGGGCGGCTACCTGTTCGCCAATGTCGGCGGCGTACCTCGAGGTTTGACCAACATGCGGTATGCCAACTTCATGCCGCGCATTGGGTTCGCCTATCAGGTGACGCCCAACATGGTCGTGCGCGCCGGCTACGGGATCTTTTTCGGCTCATTCGGCGCCGATCGCGTGAACGTAAACCAATCCGGTTTCAGTCAGGCGACGACCCTGACGGCCAGCCTGGACAACGGGCAGACTTTCGTAGCCGACATCCGGAACCCCTTCCCGAATGGACTCCTCGAGCCGGTGGGCTCCGCGCTGGGCCTGAAGACCTTCCTGGGGCGGTCGGTATCGTTCGTGAACCCGGACCAGAAGTACACCTACATGCAGCGCTGGAGCTTCAACATCCAGCGGGAGTTCCCGCACCGGATCCTGGTGGAACTCGGCTACACCGGCAACCGCGGCACGGGGATCGGGATTACCGATGACCTCTATTCACTTCCCATCGTGTACCTGAGCCGGTCGCCGCAACGCGATCAGGCTCACATCAACTGGCTCGCGGAGACGTTCGATAATCCGTTCCGCGGGATGGAGGAATTCGCGGGCAGCGGCCTGGTCGGCAACACCATGACGCGGTCGCAATTGCTGCGGGTATTTCCTCACTTCACCGGCGTCTCCACTTCCGGGGGCCATGGCACGTCCTGGTATCACGGCTTCCACTGGCGCGTTGAGAAGCGGTTCTCGCACGGCTACACCATCCAGGCCAGTTATACCTGGTCAAAGTACATGGAAGCGATTGAAAGGCCAAACGGCTACTATGACATGCGGTGGCATTCAATTTCCGCGGATGACCGGCCGCAGCACCTTGCCATCACCGGCATCTACGAATTGCCGTTCGGCAGGGGCCGGACCTTCGTCAACGACCTTCCCGGATGGGCGGACCGCATTGTTGGCGGCTGGCAGGTGCAGGCGGTGTACCTGGCGCAAAGCGGCCCTCCGATAGGTTTCGGAAACATCATCTTCTACGGCGACCTCCACGACATCGTGCTGCCGCGCGGAGAACGCACAGTTGAGCGGTGGTTCAACACCGATGCCGGCTTCGAAAGAGATTCGAGCAAGCAACTTTCGCAGAATTACCAAACCTTCCCGCTGCGTCTGACCGGCCTGCGGGCGGATGGCTATAACATCTGGAACATGTCGGTGATCAAGAACATCCAAATCCGCGAAAGAGTAGGTTTTGAACTGCGGGCGGAAGCAAAGAATGCCTTGAATCACCCGAACTTCGGAGGACCAAACACGAATGTGACCGCGGGCGCATTGTTCGGCCAGGTCACGGGATCTCAAGGGGACCCGCAGCGGCAGATTCTGCTGCAGGCCAAGTTGAAATTCTAACCGGCGGAGAACAACAATGCACGGACGTCGTGATTTCTTGAAGGGCATCGCGGGCGGGATCGTTACCGGGTTCCCGCTTGTGGTGCCCGCGTCCGCGCTGGGACGCGGCGCAGCAGTCGCGCCCAGCGACCGGATCGTAATGGGCGCAATCGGCGTGGGCCGGCAGGGCTCGGGCGATATGCGCGGTTTTCTCAACAACCCGGATGTGCGAATACGGGCCGTCTGCGACGTGCAGCAGGCCAATCGCGAGCGGGCGGAGACGTTGGTCAATAATCGCTACGGCTCCAAGGAGTGCGTTTCCTATAACGATTTCCGCGAGCTCCTGGAGCGCCCCGACATCGACGCCGTGCTGATCGCCACCGGCGAGCGATGGCACCCGATTATCGCCATTGAGGCGGCGAACCGCGGCAAGCACATGTACTGCGAAAAGCCGCTGGCGCTGTCGGTGGCCGAGGCCAAAGCGGTTCGTGAAGCCGTCAACAGAAACGGCGTCGCGTTCCAGTTCGGCACGCAGCAGCGCTCGAGCTTCATGTACCGCCAGGCGGTGGAGTTGGTGCGTAACGGCAGAATCGGCCAACTGAAAACGATTATGGTCGGCACGGTGCGGAGCCCGTCGAACCGGCTGTTCGGCACGCCGAAGGAGCCGCCGTTGGGTTTCGACTATGACATGTGGCTCGGTCCCTCTCCCTGGGCGCCGTATTCGGATATGAGAGTATCCGTCGATGCGTGGCTGTTCATCAGCGATTACGGCCTGGGCTGCCTGGACGGCGCCTGGGGCATCCATGACATCGACATCGCGCAGTGGGTGAACGATGCCGATACCACGGGCCCCATCGACGTGGAAGGCGCCGCCCTCTTCTACAACGACATTCGCGACACGCCGTACGAGTGGACCATCGAACACAATTACGCAAACGGCGTGAAGCTGATTCATATGGACATGGTCACCGCGCGGAAGCGCGCGCCTGAGTTCAACGCGATGCCGTCGAACGGCGCGACCGTGATTTACGGCACCGAAGGATGGATCTACGTCAGCCGCGAGGGCATTGTAACGAAGCCCGCGTCGCTGGCAAGCGAGAAAATCGGGCCGAACCAGATCCAGGTGATCCGGAGCAACGACCATCGCCGCAATCTGCTCAATGCGATTCGCACGGGCCAGCCCACCATCTGCGGTGTGGAGGGCGCGGTACGCGCCCAGACCGTGGTTCAACAGGAGTATATCTCGCTGTGCCTCGGGCGGAAACTGCGCTGGGATCCGGTGCGCGAAGAATTCATCGGCGACGCCGAAGCCAACCGCCGGCTGTCGCGGCCCATGCGCAGCCCCTGGCATATCTGAACGGAGCGATGAAGATGAGGAACAAGGGAGTTGTTGTGTGGCTTGCGCTGGCGCTGGCCGTTCCGGCTGCGCCGGCTCAGACGGCCGCGATAGACGACCTGCTCGCCAAAGTGGCCAAGTGGAATTACGACGACGGGCGCGAGCCGCTGTTCGCAATTACCGGCTTATTGCAAAAGGAGCGCGGCGCCGAAGCCCGGAAACAGATTGAGGCGCGTTTCATCGCCTTTCTGAAATCGGACGCCGGTCTGGCCGGCAAGGATTTTATCTGCCGGCAGTTGAACGCAATGGGTTCGGAGGCGTCCGTGCCCGTGCTCTCGGCCATGCTGCTGAAAAGCGAAACCGCGGAGATGGCCCGCTACGCCTTGGAAGGGATTCCAGGGCAGGCGGTTGATGAGGCGTTGCGTGCGGCCCTCGCCAAGACGTCCGGCAGAACCCGAATCGGAATCATCAATACTCTGGGCGTCAGGAGCGACGCCGCCGCGGTCCCCCTGCTGCGCCCGATCGCGCTGGGTCAGGACGAAGCCGCCGCGCGCGCGGCCTGGTTCGCGCTGGCCAAGATCGCCGATGCGAGCGCCGTTCAGATCCTCGACAGCGCCGCCGCCAAGGACAGCCGGGCAGCAACCGCTTACCTCCAGGCGGCCGGTGCGCTCGCCGCCCGCGGAAACACGGCGGCCGCGCTGCCGATCTACAAGAAGCTGTACACCTCCGGACCCGCCGAATTGCGCGCGGCCGCTCTGAATGGCCTGGCCAAAGCCGGAGCGGAGCGCAGCATCCTGATTCAGGCCCTTGGCAGCAGCGATGCGCGGATTCAGGCGGTTGCGATGAGCCACCTGACTCAGGACGAGCTTCTGAGCGCGCTGCCGAAGATGAGCGAAACGGGCCAGGTGCGCGCCCTGGGAACACTGGCCTACAAAGGTAACGCCGCGGCGCAGCCGGCCTTTCTGGCGGCACTGAAAAACCCGAGTAAAAAAGTGCGCCTGGCCGCGCTCAACGGCATCGGCGCGCTGGGCAACGCTTCGGCGGTTCCGCCGCTCGCGGAAATCGCCGCTGGCGGGGATGAGGCCGAACAGGCGGCCGCTCGCGCCGCCCTGGGCCGCCTGCCGGGAAAGGAAGTGGACGAGGCTATCGTGCGGGCGATTCCGTCAGCCGAGGAAAAGGTGAAGCTGGAACTCATCCGCGCGGCGGGTGAGCGCGGGACGGAGGCCGCCACCCCGGTTCTGCTGGAAACGGCGCGCTCCGGGAGCAATGACGCGCGGCGCGAGGCGTTGCGCGCCTTGCGCGAGACCGCTTCGGCCTCTGAAATTCAGGCGCTGCTCGCGCTGGTGCTTAAGCCGGTGCAGGCGGCCGACCGCTCCGAAGCGGTCCGCAGCCTGGCGGGCGTGTTGCGCCGCTCCGATCCGGCGCGCATCGAGGATGTCGTGGCGGCCTACACGGCGGGCGACTTGGAAGCCCGCACGGCGCTGATGCAGGTGATGCGGCAGAGCGGCAATCCAAAGGCGCTGGCCGTTCTTCGCGATGCCTTGAAGGCGGAAGATGCCGACCTGAAGCGCGCCGCCATTCTGGCGCTGGGCGAGTGGCCCGATCCCACCCCCATTCCCGACCTGATGGAAATCGCGCGCACTGGCGCCAACCCGGTACACCAAGTGCTGGCCCTGCGGGGCGCGCTGCAACTGATCAGGCTGCCCGACGCCGGCCGGACCCCGGCCGAGACGGTCAAGCTGCTGGCCGACGCCATGAGCCTGGCCAAACAGGCGGACGAGAAGCGCACCGTCTTGGGATTGCTGCCCAGGTTTCCGGGCCCGGAGGCGCTGAAACTGGCCAAAGCTTACGTGAACGACAGCGAAGTCTCGGCGGAAGCCAAGGCGGCTGTCGAACGACTTGAACGCGGTAACAGGAGATAACGATGAATCGAATTATTCCGGTCTGCCTCGGCGCGGTACTGTGCGCCTCGATTGCCATGGGGCAGAGGCGGGCGCAGTTGACGCCTGAGCAAATGAAGATGATCGAGGACGCCGTCCCGAAGAAAGCGGTGGTGAAACCGAAGAAGCCGCGGCGGTTGCTGGTAACCAGCCTGTGCATGCGCGATGACGAAGTCATTCCCGGCCATCCCTCGGTTCAGGCCGGCAAGTACGCGCTCCAGGAGATCGCCAGGCGCACGGGCGCCTTCGAGGCGGTCCTGAGCGACGACGTCGAGATGTTCCGGCCGGAAAAGCTCAAGGAGTTCGACGCGATTTGCTTCAACAATACGCAAGGGGTGATCATCCGCGACCCGGCTCTTCAGGAATCGATCTACAAGTTCATCACCGGCGGCGGAGGCTTTGTGGGGTTCCATGCGGCCGTTGCCACGATCAACCAGTACCCGAAGTTCGACGTCTGGCCGTGGTACAGCCAGATGCTGGGCGGGACGGAAAGCGGCGGCCATCCCTGGATGCCGAAGGACCCCTTCACCATCAAGGTGGACGACCCCAAAAGCCCCCTCACGGCCGCATTCAAGGGTGAGGGGTTCGAGATCGTGGAAGAAGTATTTCAGCTTCAGGAGCCCGAACTGCGCGAACGGCTTCACGTGCTGCTGAGCATCGACATGGAAAAGAGCAAGCCGAGCCGGCCGCCGCTGCCCATCCGCCAGAAAGACAACGATTTTCCATTGACCTGGATCCGCAAGGAGGGAAAAGGCCGCGTGTTTTATTCCGGGCTGGGACATAACTCCCACATCTTCTGGAACCCCGTCCTGCTCGAACACTTTCTGGCGGGAATCCAGTACGCGCTAGGTGATTTAGAGGCGGACGCCACTCCTTCGTCAAAGATTCGGTAGCTTATGCCCTTTTACGACTGGTCGCAAATTAAGAAAGAACAGGTCAATTCGCATGTGACCCGGCAGGTGATCCACGTCGAGAACGTGACCATATCGAGAATTCACCTCGCCCGGGGCGCCGTTTTTCCCAAGCACAGCCACGCCAACGAGCAGGTGACTCTGCTGCTCGCGGGACGGGTGAAGCTCACGTCGGCAAACGACGCGAAAATCGTCGAGGCGGGACAAGTGATCCAGATGCCGCCGAACGAGCCGCATCAACTCGAGGCGCTCGAGGACACGATAGCCTTCGACGTTTTCGCTCCGCGCCGGGACGACTGGATTCAGGGTAGTTAGTCTGTAAGGCTGTTTGGACACCGGGGCCGCGCAGGGTTGCCACGAAGGTTCCTGAGCGGCCCCTCCTCTACACACTGTCCGCCTCTGTTCTTGAGACACCTCGGATGCGGTGGCTGCCTGATGTGTGGGTGAGGCAGCGGTGGGGTGCCCCCATTAACGGCGCAGAGCCCGAGGACTTCTGAGTTCTGTCACCTATGTCTCAGGAACGAAGTGTTACCCATGTGTCCGGACCGGGCAAAGATGGGGATGGAGCGGGAGACGGGATTCGAACCCGCGACATCAACCTTGGCAAGGTTGCACTCTACCAACTGAGTTACTCCCGCCCGGCGTTTTACATTGTCGCTCGGCTGCCCAAGCGCTGTCAAATGCCCTGAGGAAGGGTTCTCAAGGCTTCAGGGGGAGACGCTATACCTTGGGCGGGTGGCCGGAAGATGGCCTTCGGGAGTAGTACGGGGCGCCCACAATCTGCATCGAAAATGGTTTTGCAGGCCACTCAGATCTGATTGTAAACATTGCGCTTATTCCTACAAAAAAGTTTTTGCCTCCATCCGGGCGAACTGTGCTAGACTTGGCCTTCCAGTAAAACTGGGGACGACCCAGACCGCCAGAGCGCATGGCTGTTCTGTTGAACACTTCACTCGAAATGCGTCAGTAAACGAAAAGTTTTCCACAGAGTGTGGAAAACGTGTGGATAATTGTTGTTCGCGTTCCGCCTTTAGCCTATGAACCTGTGGGAACTGATCAAAAAGGAAATTGCAACAAAGCTGAGCACGGAGAGTTTCCACAACTGGTTTGCTCAGACCTCCATGCGGCATTCGGAGTACGATGCGCTTTGGGTGTCGGTCCCTAACGAGGCTGCCAAGGACTACATCGAGCAGGAGTACGGCGAGCTGGTTTCCTCGGTAATCGGAGAACTGCAACTGCCGGTTCGCCGGATCATCTACGAGACTCCGGCCGACGCGCCTGACAGAACAGCAACCAGCAGCCCCGCGGTCGTCGAGCCCGAGTTCCTGTTTCAGTCGCCGGCGACACAGCTCAACTCCCGGTTCACCTTCGATTCTTTCGTCGTGGGTTCCTGCAACCAGTTCGCGCATGCGGCGGCCCGCGCGGTAGCGATGAAGCCCTCCAGGCAATACAATCCGCTGTTCATCTACGGCGGTGTGGGGATGGGCAAGACGCACCTGATGCACGCCATTGGACGCTCGCTGCTGGACAACTACGCCAGTATGCGAATCGTGTACACCTCAAGCGAGCGGTTCATGAACGAGATGATCACGTGCATACGGCTCCAGCGGATGCCGCTGTTTCACCAGCACTATCGCCGGGCGGACGTTCTGCTGATCGACGACATCCAGGTGCTCAGCCGCAAGGAAGCCACTCAGGACGAGTTTTTCTACACATTTAACGAGCTCTACGAGCACCAGAAGCAGATCGTGATTTCGAGCGACTCGCCGCCGAAAGAGATTCCGGGCCTGGTTGAGCGCCTGCGTTCGCGGTTTGAATGGGGCCTGATGGTCGATATACAGCCCCCGGACCTCGAAACCAAGATGGCAATTCTGGACAAGAAAGCCGAGGCTGAGGGAATCAAGCTGCCGGAGGATGTCCGGATCTTCATAGCCACAAAGACCAAGTCGAATGTGCGGGAGCTGGAAGGCGCGCTGGTCAAGCTGGTGGCCTACTCGTCCGTGACCGGGGCGCCAATCACGCTCAGCATGGCCCAACAGGCGCTGAAGCATATCCTGCACACCCCTGAGCGGAGGGTGAGCATCGATTCCATCGTGCGCGCGGTGGCCGCCAAGTTCAGCCTCCAGGCGGCGCAACTCAAACAGAAGAGCAATCGCCGGGAGATCGCGCGCCCGCGGCAGATCGCCATGTATCTGAGCAAGGAGCTGACCCAGTCCTCGCTCCCGGAGATCGGGCGGGCTTTCGGCGGCAAGCACCACACGACAGTGCTGCATTCCATCCACAGAATCGAAGAACTCCGGCAAAAGGACGCGGATTTAAACAAGCTCATTCAGAGCCTAATTGACTCGCTGAATTGAGGATGCGGAGTTGTTCACAGAGGCCCCCAAGAAAAGCTGCGGATAGCTGTGCATGGGCGGATGGACGGCTGGAAGGCCCACGGCACCCAACGTATTTTGCACAATGACCCAAGCAGGGAAGCGCAGAATTTTGTATAATTTAGAGAGAAATCAACATTTCAACAACCCCTACTACTGCTGTTCTTGTTTTGGTATTTTAGAGAACGGCTTGTAGACACCGTACGGAGAACGGAAGCGCAATGGAATTCAGCGTAAGCAAAGCAGATCTGGTGAGAGAGCTGAGCCTGTCCCAGGGGGTTGTCGAAAAGAAGACAACGATCCCGATTCTTTCCAACGTTCTGATGGAGGCCGCCGGGGATCGTGTGCAGCTCACGGCTACAGATCTGGAACTGGGGATACGGTGCTCGTTCCCGGCGCGAGTATCGAAAGAGGGCGCGGGAACGGTGCCGGTACGGCGGTTGCTCGACTATGCCCGCCTGCTGCCCGATGTCGACCTCACAGTGAAGTTCCTGGAGAACCATTGGGCGAGTCTCGTGTGCGGGCGGTCGCGGACGCGAATAGCGGGCATCTCGCGGGAGAGTTTTCCGGAGTTACCGGAGATGCCGGCGCCGCTGGCGGAAGTTCCGGCCAGCGTTCTGGCGTCGATGATCGGCAAGACGATTTTTGCGATCTCGTCGGAGGACTCGCGGTTTACGCTGAACGGGTCGCTGCTGCTCCTCAAGCCGGATGGGATGGTGATGGTATCGACGGACGGGCACCGGCTTGCGCACGTGGAGACCGCGGTGGAAATCCCAGGAATCACGGGGGACTACCGGGCTTTGCTCCCCAAGAAGGCAATGACCGAGATTCTGAAGCTCACCGATGAGGCGGGCGAGGATGCGGTTATCAAATTCGCGGGCGATGAAAACCACCTGTTTTTCCAGCTCGGCTCGCGGCTGCTCATCAGCCGGAAGCTGACGGGAACTTTTCCGGACTACGAGCGGGTGCTTCCGAAGGACCACCGCAATTCCGTTACGCTGTGCAGGGATGAAGTGAGGGCGGCCATCGAGCGGGTGGCGCAGTTTGCCGACGAACGCTCCCACGCCATCCGGCTCCAGATCAGCCCGGGTGAGGTCAAGGTCTTCTCTTCCATTTCGGATACGGGCGAGAGCGAGGAGATTATTCCGGCCGAGTACGAGGGCGCCGCGGTTGAGATCGGCTTCAATGCGCAATACCTGCTTGAGTTCATGCGCGCCGTTCAGGAGAAGTTCGTTGCATTCTCGTTTAAGGACCCGCACAGTGCGGCGGAAGTCAGGCCGGTAGGGGGCTCGGAAAACTATCGTTACCGGTATGTCGTAATGCCGATGCGGATCTAGATCGGCGGTTGCGGCTTCCGGTGATTCCAGATGGTATGACACCTACGCGCGAGGTGTGGCCTGGCGCCGCGGTGTGGGATTGGATTGAGATTATATGGCAACCAAAAACTTTGAAACGCCGGCAGTAGACAGCAACTATGACTCCAGCAGCATCAAGGTTCTGGAAGGGCTGGAAGCTGTGCGCCTGCGGCCGGCGATGTACATCGGCTCCACAGGTGAGATGGGACTGCACCACCTTGTCTACGAGGTGGTGGACAACTCAGTTGACGAAGCGCTGGCCGGGTACTGCACGGAGATCTCAGTCACAATCCTGAGCGACAACTCGGTGACGGTTGTGGACAACGGGCGCGGCATCCCGGTGGACATACACCAGGAAGAAGGCGTCTCGGCCGCCGAGGTCGTTATGACGAAGCTTCATGCCGGCGGGAAGTTCGACACGAAAAGCTACAAAGTGTCCGGGGGGCTGCACGGCGTTGGCGTGAGCTGTGTGAATGCGCTGTCCGAGCGCCTGGAACTCGAGATCTGGCGGGATGGCTACACCTGGGAGCAGGAGTACGAGCGCGGCGTTCCGAAAGGAAGGCTGGAGCGCAAGGGCAAAGCGGGCCGGAAGACCGGGACGAAGGTGACCTTCAAGCCCGACCCCACCATCATGGAGGTAACCGAGTTCAGCTTTGAGACCCTGTCGCAGCGGCTCCGGGAAATCGCCTTTCTGAACAAGGGGCTGCGGATCACGCTGACCGACGAGCGGGTAGACCCGCCCAAATCTCACGAGTTTTACTACAGCGGCGGCATCGCCGAGTTCATCAAGCACCTGAACCGCGGCAAGACGGTTCTGCACGACAAGCCGATTTATTTCGAGGGAATACGCGAGCTGGCCAACGGCGGCCTGCTGACCATAGAGATCGCTTTCCAGTACAACGACGGTTACAGCGAGTCGGTTTTCAGCTTCGCGAACAACATCAACACGGTGGACGGCGGGTCGCACCTGAGCGGTTTCCGCAGCGCGCTTACCCGCACCATCAACGCCTATGGCCAGGCGGCGGGGCTGTTCAAGGACGTCAAGGAAAACCTCACGGGCGACGACGTGCGGGAGGGGCTCACGGCGGTGGTGAGTGTGAAACTCCCCCAACCGCAGTTCGAGGGGCAGACCAAGGGTAAGCTGAACAGCGACATCGGCGGGCTGGTGATGCAGTTCGTCAACGAGAAGCTGAGCGAGTACTTCGACAAGAACCCCGCGGTGATGCGGAAGATCGTCTCGAAGGCGATTGAAGCAGCGCGGGCACGGGAAGCCGCCCGCAAGGCGCGCGATCTCACGAGGCGGAAGGGCGCGCTGGATTCGGGCGGGCTGCCCGGCAAACTGGCCGACTGCCAGGAGAAGGATCCGGAGCGCTGCGAGCTGTTCCTGGTCGAGGGCGAGTCGGCCGGGGGGACGGCGAAGATGGGCCGCGACCGCCGCTATCAGGCGATTCTGCCGCTGAGAGGCAAGATCCTGAACGTGGAGAAGGCGCGCACGGACAAGATGCTGAGCCACGAGGAAATCCGCAGCATGGTGACCGCGTTCGGCACGGGCATCCGCGAGGACTTCGATATCTCGCGCCTGCGCTACGGCAAGATCATCATCATGACCGACGCGGACGTGGACGGCTCCCACATCCGCACCCTGCTGCTGACGTTCTTCTACCGGCAGATGCAGGAGCTGATCAACCGCGGCCACGTTTACGTGGCGCAGCCGCCGCTGTATCGAATCAAGAAGGGCAAGAGCGAGAAGTACATCAAGAACGAAGAGGAGTTTCTGCGGGAGATCCTGCGGAGGGCAACCGAGAACCTGACGGTTGAGACCGCTCCGGACGCATCGGGCAAGGCCGTACGCCTGGAGGGGGCCGAACTGCGCACGTTTCTGAACCGGCTGGACGAGTACCGGCACCACTTCCAGCGCGTGGAGAGGAAGGTGCGCGATCCGCGGATCGTTGAGATTCTCTCTGAGCCCGGGTTGCAGATCGATTCCAAAAGCGACTTTGCCGACGAGCAGAACGTCCGGAGGATCGCCGAGCGGCTGGAGGCGATCGGCCTGAAACCCGAGCTGAGGCGCGACGAGGAACACTCGGCCTGGGTGGTGAGCTTCCGCGATTCGACGAACGCCGAGCGGCTGATCGGCGTGGACCTGGCGTCGCAGCCCGAGTACAAACGCCTGCGGAACGTCGCCAGGCAGATTGTGCAGTTCAACCGGGCGCCTTTTACGGTTGTAAAGGACTCCACGCGGCAGGTGCTGCCGGACTGGCGGGCGCTGCTGGAGCACGTCAAGCAAGAGGGCATGCGGGACGCCTCTGTCCAGCGCTATAAGGGACTCGGCGAGATGAACGCCTCGCAGTTGTGGGAAACGACGATGAACGCCGAGACCCGCACGCTGCTGCAGGTGCGTTCGGAAGACGCCGTTGAAGCCAACGAGATCTTCACCACACTGATGGGCGAGGACGTCGAGAACCGGCGGAAGTTTATCGAGGAAAACGCGCTGGATGTGCGGAACCTGGACGTGTGAGGCTGTGCGGGCGGCGGCGCCGGTCTGATTTTTCGCACCAACTGCGATATTTAACTACATAAAAATTTAACTGGGTTGAATAACGCAATCCCCGGAAAAAACGCGCAGCTTTGCGCGTGATCCAACCATATCGTTCCCTTTCTTTATCAGACGTTTAGATCCTTTTCTCCGTTGGACCCACAAGTGCAGCGGGCACAGCGGCAATGGCAGTTGACTGCACAGCGGGATTGATCGAGAAGTTCCTCGGGAGCACACATCTGTTTACGCTGGCGCTGACCGAGGTTCTCGAGGACAACCTGCTGCGCGAGGCGGAAACGGGGCGGGTGACGCCGGCGCAGATGAAAGTGCTGAAGCTGGTGTCCCGGGCGAAGGAGCCGAGCGTGGGAGACGTCGCGAGTTTTCTGGGCGTGAGCGACGCGGCGGCGAGCAAAACGATTGACCGGCTGGTGCGGAGCGGGTTGCTCGAACGGACCCGGGGCAAGGAAGACCGGCGGTCGAGCGAACTGGCGTTGACGCCGCGGGGGCGGCGGGTGTTGGCAAAGTTCGAAGCTGCGCGGCAGCGGTGGCTGGCGCAGGTGTTTGAGCGGATCCCGGCGCAGCGCCTGGAGGTGAGTGCCGGCGTGCTTTACGAACTGGCTTCCATGATCGTCGCCACGAGTTCGGATTCCGGACAGATCTGCCTTCAGTGCGGCGTTTACTTTGAGGATCGCTGCCTGCTCCACGAGGCGGTCCGCCAGACGTGCCAGTACCGAAGGAAATCCCGGCAGAGCACGCGGCTGCCGCAGGGAGGAAGAACAACATCATGAAGCAGACGATGAAGTACCAGCGGGAAGCGGATCCCGAGTGGTCCGAGCGCTTCCGGACGCTGCCCGGGTGCGAGCGCATCTCTTCTTGCATCCAGTGCGGCACCTGTTCCGGCACGTGCCCGCTTTCGATTTACATGGACCACACGCCGCGCAGAATCATTGCGCTGATCCGTGAGGGATTCCGGGAGGAGGCGCTGAGCTCGAAAACGATCTGGCTGTGCGCATCGTGTTACTCCTGCGCGGCGCTCTGCCCGCAGCAGATCCACATCACCGACGTGATGTACAGCCTGAAGCGGGAGGCCATCCAGGAAAAGAAGTACCCCGACCGCTTCCCCATTCCGGTGCTGGCCCAGGAGTTTTTCAACTACGTGAAGAACTGGGGGCGCAACGCGGAGATCCCGGTGGTGCTGAAGATGGCGCTGAAATCGAACCCGTTTATCCTGCTGACCATGATGCGGTCCGGCTGGGGGCTGTTCCGCGCGGGGCGGATCTCGCTCAAGCGCGAGCGGATCAAGAGAACGGGCGAGCTTAAGCGAGCGCTGTGCGCTGTGAAGGAGCAGAGTCATGCCTGAGAATCGCGGTTATCTGTATTTCCCCGGATGCTCGCTGCGGGCGACCGGCGCGGCATACGACGAAAGCCTTACGGAGACGTTCCGGCTGCTGGGCATACCGATCGAGGAGCTGGAGGACTGGAACTGCTGCGGCGCCACCTCCTATATGGCGGTGGACGAGAACTCGGCGTTCCTGCTCTCGGCGCGCAACCTTTCCATCGCGGCGCAGCAGGGCGGGCGCGACCTGATGGCGGCGTGCAGCGCGTGCTATCTGGGGCTGCGGAAAGCGCAGGACTATGTCGAGCATTACCCGGAAGTGCGGGCGAAGGTGGAGGCGGGGCTGAAGGCCGCCGAGCTCAAGCCGTTCACGGGAGTGAAGGTCCGCCACGCGCTGGAGATCCTGTACAACGACGTCGGCGTGGCGCACATCAAGTCGAAGGTTGTCCGCAAATGGCAGGGCGGCAAGATCGCCTGCTACTACGGCTGCCAGGCGGTGCGGCCGTACGACGAAGTGGACAACCCACACAACCCGATGCGCATGGACGAACTGATGCGCGCGGTGGGCGCCGAGACGGTGGATTATCCGCTGAAGACCAAGTGCTGCGGCGGCACGCTGACGGGAACGATTCACGACGTGGGCGTACGGCTGAACTACATCCTTCTTAAGGAGGCGGTGCGCAAGGGGGCCGAAGCGATCGTGACGATCTGCCCGCTGTGCCAGTTCAATCTGGACGCCTACCAGGGCGAGATCACGGGAGACCAGGGCGAGAAATTCGACGTACCGGTCCTCTACTTTACGCAGGTGCTCGGATGGGCTCTCGGCGGCGACCCCCGCAAACTCGGGCTAAAGCGCTCCATTGCCGGCCAATCGAAGATCAAGAACTGGTTTTCCGCAAAACAGGAGGTAGCGAGCCATGCATGAGTCCAACGGGGCGGTACGGGTCGGCGTTTATGTCTGCCACTGCGGGTCCAACATCGGGGCGATCGTGGACTGCAAGGCGGTCGCCGAGTACGCGGCCGGGCTGGCCCACGTGGCGGTTGCCCGGGACTACAAGTACATGTGCTCCGACCCGGGGCAGGACCTGATCCAAAAGGATATCGAGGAACACAAGCTGAACCGGATCGTGGTGGCGTCGTGCTCTCCTCATTTGCACGAGAACACGTTCCGCACGGCGACGGCCAAGGGCGGGCTGAACCCGTACTACATGACGATGGTGAACATCCGGGAGCACGACTCCTGGGTGCACACGGACCGCGCGGCCGCCACGGCGAAAGCAAAGGACCTGGTGCGGGCGGCCGTCCGCCGGGTGGTGCTGCAGAGGCCGCTCGAGAAGGGGCGGGTTCCGATCGACCCGAAGGTGCTGGTGGTGGGCGGCGGGATCGCCGGAATCCATGCGGCGCTGACGCTGGCCAACGCCGGCAAGCAGGTCTATCTGGTGGAGCGCCAACCCACCATCGGCGGCCACATGGCCATGTTCGACAAGACGTTTCCGACGCTGGACTGCGCGGCCTGCATTCTGACGCCGAAAATGTCCACGGTCAAGAACCACCCGAACATCACGCTGTGGACGTACTCGGAAGTCGAGAACGTGAGCGGCTACGTCGGCAATTACAACGTGAAGGTGAGGCGGCGCACGCGGTACATCCGCGAGGATCTCTGCTCGGGGTGCCAGGAGTGCATCGCGGCCTGCGTCTTCAAGCAGCCGAAGATCCCCGATGAGTTCAACCAGGGGCTTGGGAAGCGGCGGCCCATTTACCTGCCGTTTCCGCAGGCGGTGCCGCAGACGCCGGTAATCGACCCTGAGGCCTGCATCGAGTTCAAGACGGGCAAGTGCAAGAAGACGTGCCTGGAGGCCTGCGCCGACCGGCACGCGATCGACTTCAAGCTGACGGACACGGTGGAGGAAATCAAGGTCGGCACGATCATCGTGGCCACCGGCTTCCAGCCCTACGACGCCACGCGCAGCCCGCAGTTCGGCTACGGCGTTTATCCCAACGTTTACACGTCGCTCGAAATCGAGCGGCTGATCAACGCGGCTGGGCCGACCGCCGGCGAAGTGGTGCTGCGGGACGGCAAGACGGTTCCGAAAAAGATCGGCATTATCCACTGTGTGGGCTCGCGGGACGAGAACGCGAACCGCTGGTGCTCGCGTGTGTGCTGCATGTACTCGCTGAAGCTGGCGCACCTGCTGAAGGAGCACACGGAGGCCGAGATTTTCAACTTCTACATCGACATGCGGACGCCGGGGAAATCCTTCGAGGAATTCTACCAGCGGCTGCTGAACGAGGGCGTGCATTTCATCCGCGGCAAGGTGGCCGAGGTAACCGACTGGGCGTTCGACCCGAGTGAGGAAGGCAAGCTGGTGCTGCGGGTGGAGGACACGCTGCTCGGTGTGGTGCGGCGGATCCCGGTGGACATGGTGGTGCTTTCGGTGGGCCTGGAGCCGCACGAGGACGCGCAGGACGTGCGCCGGCTGTTCAATATGACCTGCTCGACCGAGGGATTTTTCCTCGAGCGGCACCCGAAACTGGCGCCGGTGAACACGTTCACCGACGGCGTTTTCCTGGCCGGCTGCTGCCAGGGTCCGAAGGACATTCCGGACACGGTGGCGCAGGCGGGCGCGGCGGCGGCCGAAGCGATGGCGCTGATCGACGCCGGATACGTCGAGCAGGAGCCCAACGTCGCGTACGTGATCGAGGAGGAGTGCTCGGGCTGCAGGACGTGCATCCCGATGTGCCCCTACAGCGCAATCACCTTCCGCGAGCAGGACAAGAAGGCGGAAGTCAACCCGGTGCTCTGCAAAGGCTGCGGTACGTGCGTGGCGGCGTGCCCGTCGGGCTCGCTGCAGCAGCGGCTCTTTGAAGACGACGAGCTGTTCGAGGAAATCGAAGGAGTGCTGGTCCATGCCTAGGCGGCGCGGAGCCAAGGAGTTTGAGAATGTCTGAAGCAAAGTTCGAACCGAGAATCGTGGCTTTCTTCTGCAACTGGTGCACGTATCTGGCAGCCGACCTGGCGGGCATCTCGCGGATGAAGTATCCGCCGAACGCACGGGTGATCCGGGTAATGTGCTCGGGCCGGATCGATCCGCAGTTCATCGTGAAGGCGTTTGCGAACGGCGCCGACGGCGTGCTGATCGGAGGTTGCCACCCCGGCGACTGCCATTACCAGGAGGGCAACTACAAGTGCCTGCGCCGGTTCACGCTGCTGAAGCGCGTGGTGCAAGAGATGGGGATCGAGGACGAGCGGCTCCGGCTGGAATGGATTTCGGCAGCCGAAGGCGACCGGCTGCGGGCGGTGATGATCGACATGGTGGAGAAGGTGCGGGCGCTGGGCCCGCTGAACTGGAAGCCCGCTGAAGAGAAAGCGCCCGTGGAGGAGGAGGTGACCGCATGAAGCCGAAGGTGGCATTCTACTGGTGCGCGGCCTGCGGCGGCTGCGAGGAAGCGGTTGTCGACCTGGGCGAAGCGATTCTGGATGTAGCCGCGGCGATCGACATCGTGCTCTGGCCGGTGGCGCTTGACTTCAAAAAGCATCACATCGAGGCGATGGCCGATGGCGAGATCGTGGCGGCCTTCATCAACGGCGCGGTGCGGTCCAGCGAACAGGAGGAGTGGGCGCACCTGCTGCGGAAAAAGTCACAAGTGGTGATCGCGTTCGGTTCCTGCGCGCAGCTCGGCGGCGTGCCGGGGCTGGGCAATTTCTCGAACCGCGCGGGGATCATGGAAACGGCTTACCGCGAGACGCCGAGCACGGTCAATCAGGGCGGCGTGTTCCCGCAGGCAGTGCACCGGGATAACGGCTTCACCCTGACGCTTCCGGTGCTGCACGACACCGTGCGCGCGCTGGACCAGGTGATCGACGTGGATTACTACGTCCCGGGATGCCCGCCCACGCCGCAGTTGCTGGCGGACGCGGTTCAGGCGCTGCTTTCGGGCAACCTGCCCGCCAAGGGCACGGTGCTGGCGCCCGATCACGCGCTGTGCATGGACTGCCCGCGCAAGGACACCAAACCCGACAAGCCGATGATTTCCGAGTTCAAGCGGCCGCACGAGGTCATAATCGACCAGACCCAGTGCCTGCTCGCCCAGGGCCTGCTATGCCTGGGCCCGGCCACGCGTAGCGGCTGCGGCGCGCGCTGCATCGAGGGCAACATGCCCTGCACGGGATGCTTCGGCCCGACATCGCGCGTGCGCGACTACGGCGCCAAGGCGCTTTCGGCGATCGCATCGCTGGCGAACAGCAACGACGACGCGGAGATCGCGGCCATACTATCGAAGATTCCCGATCCGGCGGGAACGTTCTATCGCTACTCCCTGCCGGCATCGTCGCTGCAAAGGAAAAAGATTCAGGAGGCCCCCCAATGCCGGTAGAAACAACGACACGCAGAATTACGATCGATCCGATCACGCGGCTGGAAGGGCACGGCAAGATCGACATATTCCTGGACGACCAAGGGCAGGTCGAGCGGGCATACTTCCAGGTGCCGGAGCTGCGCGGGTTCGAGAAGTTCGCCCAAGGGCGTCCGGCGGAAGACATGCCGCAGATCACCTCGCGCATCTGCGGGGTGTGTCCCACGGCTCACCACATGGCGTCCACGCGGGCGCTCGACAACCTGTACCAGGTGACGCCGCCGCCGGCCGCGCAGAAGATCCGCGAGCTGGTTTACAGCACGTTCATGACCGAGGACCATGCGCTGCACTTCTACTTCCTCGGCGGGCCGGACTTCGTAGTCGGGCCCCAGGCGCCGGCGGCCGAGCGGAACGTGCTGGGAGTGGTGGCGAAGGTCGGAGTGGAGACCGGCAAGGCGGTGATCTCGATGCGGCGGAAGCTGCGCGAGTTGACCGCGCTGGCGGCGGGCAAGGCCGTGCATCCTGTATTCGGGCTGCCGGGCGGAGTCGCCAAGCCGCTCACCGAGGCCGACCGCGAACAGTTCCGCGCCGTGGCGGCCGAGGCCGTGGACTTCGCGCAGTTCACCCTCGAAACGTTCGAGAAGATCGTGCTTGAGGACTCGGACTACGTGGAGCTGATCACCGGCGACGTCTTCACGCACCGCACCCACTACATGGGAATGGTGGACGCCAACAACCAGGTGAATTTCTACCAGGGCTCGCTCCGTGTGGTGACGCCGGAAGGCAAGGAAGTCGTGAAGTTCGCGCCGGAGAAGTACCTGGACTACATCGCCGAGCGCGTGGAGCCCTGGAGCTACATGAAGTTCTGCTACTTGAAGCAGCCGGGGTGGAAAGGTTTCACGGAGGGCGCCGATAGCGGAGTGTACGCCGTGGCTCCGCTCGGGCGGCTGAACGTGACCGAAGGTATGCCGACACCGCTGGCGCAGGCGGCTTACGAGAAGTACATCAAGACGCTGGGCAAGCCGGTGCACCACACGCTGGCCACGCACTGGGCGCGGATCATCGAGCTGATCTACGCAGCGGAGCGGATGAAGCAACTGGCCGACGATCCCGAGATCACCGATTCCAACGTGCGCACGATTCCGACGGCGGTTCCGCGCGAAGGCGTCGGCGTGGTCGAAGCGCCGCGGGGTACGCTCATTCACCACTACAAGACCGACGAGCGGGGCGTGATTACCGGGGCAAACCTGATTGTGGCCTGCCAGAACAACGCCGCCCGCATTTCGATGAGCGTTGAGAAAGCGGCCAAGGGGCTGCTCTCCGGAAGGCAGGTTTCCGAGGGTTTGCTCAACATGGTGGAGATGGCCTTCCGCGCATACGACCCGTGCCTGGGCTGCGCCACACACTCGCTGCCCGGGAGCATGCCGCTCTCGGTGCGGGTGCGCGGGCGCGACGGCGCGACGCTCAGCATGCTCGAGCGCGACGCGGACGGCACCATTCGCAGGAGTTGATCCGTATGGCGGCGCCGGTTCGCGTGCTCGGGCTGGGCAACGAGCTTCTCGCCGACGACGCTGTAGGCATTCTGGCGGCCCGGGAAGTGGCCGCACGTTGTACTTCCGGGGAGGTGGAGGTCATCGCGAGTTCCGAATCGGGCCTCTACCTCCTGGAGTACGTAACGGATGTGGCGCGCCTCATCGTGATCGATTCGGTGCAGACCGGCCGCGCAGCTCCGGGCACGATCCATGTCGTGCGCGAGGAGAACGTACTGGCGGCGCCGGGCAGCACGCCTCACGGAACCGGGCTGTTCGATACTCTCGCCCTTGCCCGCAAGCTGGGTCTCAATGTTCCAGAGGAAGTGGTTATTCTGGCCGTGGAAACGGCCGATTGCCTCACCATCGGCGGTGAGATGCATGCCGGCGTGGCTGCCGCAATTCCCGAAATTGTCGAACGCGTAATACGGATGTCGATGAACTGAGGGGACGCCAGCGCCGGGTGGGGCCTCACAGGGAAGGGGCTAGAATAGGGGTAGTAGGAGCGAGGGGACGCTCCAACCAACCATCGTCCATTCGGGTCAGGGGGGCTCAATGGAAATCGAAAAACAGCGGAATCGAATCGAGGGGGCGGAGCGGTGGCTTTCGCTTCTGGGCGGCGGCGCGGCCGTACTCTGGGGCCTTAAACGGAGATCGCTCGCCGGTTCGGCGGTGGCTCTGGCGGGCGCGAATTACTTTCTGCGCGGCGTTGCGGGGGACAGGAACGTGCTCGAGTTCCTGGGAGTGGACTTATTCCTGCGCGGGTGCCTGCCTTACGGGCGAGGTATCAAAATGCGGCGCTCGGTGACGATCGGGCGTTCCCAGGAAGAGCTTTACCGCTACTGGCACAACTTTGAAAATCTGCCGCGCTTCATGAAGCACGTGAAGTCCGTCCGCGTGCTCGACGGGCGCCGTTCGCACTGGATTGTTACCGCGCCCGCGGGCCAGGCCGTGAGTTGGGACGCCGAGATCATCGCCGACCGCACGCCCGAGCTGATCGGATGGCGTGCATCCGGCGGAGGAATTGACCACGCCGGTTCGGTGCGTTTCGAGAAAGCACCGGGCGAGCGCGGAACGGTGGTCCGAGTACAGCTTCAGTACAACCCGGCGGGCGGGCGGATCACCGCCTCAATCGCCAAACTGTTCGGTGAAGAACCGGACCAGCAGATCCACGACGACCTGCTCCGCTTCAAGCAGCTTATGGAAGTGGGCGAGATCGTGACCACCGAGGGGCAGCCTTCCGGCCGCGAGGCCGAAGCGAGGCAGGCGATCTGGGCGGAGCGGGAGGAACTGGCGAAAGCGGGCCCGGTCGAGGAGGCCGCGATGGAGTCGTTCCCGGCCAGCGACGCGCCGTCGTGGGCGTCCGGCATCTGAGGATCAGGGGGGATGCGATGAAAGCTGTGTGCTGGAACGGGACGGAGGACGTTCGCGTCGAGACGGTTCCCGATCCCGGGTTGCTGAGCCAGAAAGACGTCGTCATCAAGACCACACTGACGGCGATCTGCGGATCCGACCTGCACCTTTACGGCGGCTATATCCCAGGGATGCGGCCCGGGGACATACTCGGCCACGAATTCATGGGCGAAGTGGTTGAAACCGGCAGAGAGGTGAAGAATTTGAAGAAAGGCGACCGCGTGGTGGTGCCTTTCGCGATCGCCTGCGGGGCCTGTTTCTTCTGCCGCCACGATATGTACACGCAATGCGACAACAGCAACCCGAATGCGTGGATGCTCGAAAAGCTGAACGGATACGGGTCCGGCGGGCTGTTCGGCTATTCGCTCCTGTACGGCGGGTATGCCGGCGGGCAGGCGCAATTCGTGCGGGTGCCCTTTGCCGACGTGGGGCCGATCAAGGTGTCCAACGGTGCGCCGGGGCTCAGCGATGAGAAGGTGCTGTTCCTCTCCGATATCTTCCCGACTGGCTACCAGGCCGCCGAACAGTGCAATATCAAACCGGGCGACACGGTGGCGGTGTGGGGCTGCGGTCCGGTGGGGCAGTTCGCGATGATAAGCGCGCGCCTGCTCGGCGCCGAGCGCATCATCGGCATAGACCGGTTTACGGACCGGCTGCGCATGGCGGAGGAGGCCTGCGGCGCCGAGACCATCGACTACTCGAAATCGCCGGACCTGATCGAGGAAATCAAGGAGCTGACCGGCGGGATGGGGCCGGATGCCTGCATCGACGCAGCAGGAATGGAAGCGCACGGCACCACACTGGCGGGACTCTACGACCGCGCGAAACACGCGGTGCGCCTCTCGTTCGACCGCCCGACAGTGCTGCGCCAGTGCATCCAGGCGTGCAGGAAAGGCGGCACGGTGTCGATTCCGGGAGTGTATGCGGGGCCGCTCGACAAAGTGCCCGTCGGCGCCGCCTTCGGCAAAGGGCTGACGCTGCGCATGGGTCAGACGAATGTGCAGAAATATTTGCGCCCGCTGCTTGAAAAGATCGAGCGCGGCGAGATCGACCCGTCATTCGTCATCACGCACCGTTTCAGCCTGTCGGACGCACCCTATGCGTATCAGTTGTTCCGGGAGAAGCAGGACGGGTGCATCAAAGTGGTGCTCGACCCCAGCGACGGGGCGGCGTCAGGAGGGAGACATGCCAGAGAAGGATTCGAAAGACCAGCAGAGGGATCGTGAGGACCGGCCCAAGCCGTCCCTCGATCCGGTAGAGGGCGACGAGGAAACCATTGACGAGGACCTGCGGCAAAAAAGCGGGCAGTCATGAGCGAAAAGGGCAAAAACCCATCCGAACGCAGCAAAGGGAGCGCCAGAAAGAGCCAGAAGGAGCAGGAGTTGAGGCCGGAACTGGCTGCGGGCGAAGAAGAAGGTTCCGAGGAGCAGGCGGAAGAATTGCTGCTGGAGAAAGAAAGGAAACCGAACCGGCCATGAAGATCACCACGCGGGCGGCGCTGTGGGGCGCTAAACGGATGGCGAAGCAGAAGATCAAAAAGAACCGGGGCAAACTGCTGGCGGTGGCGGGCGGCGTGGGCGCCGCGGTTGCCGCTGGCGTTGTTGTACGGCGGCTGACGATGGCCGATCTCAGAGGCGAGGTGGCGTTGATCACCGGAGGCTCGCGCGGTCTGGGTTTTCTGCTGGCCCGGGAATTCGCCCGGCAGGGCTGCCGGGTGGCAATCTGCGCGCGCGACGACACCGAACTTGAGCGCGCGCGGATCGATCTGGAGCGGCAGGGCATCGACGTGCTCGCTGTGCAGTGCGACGTGACCGATCCGTCTCAGGTGGAGCGCCTGGTGGAGAAGACCAAAGCCCGTTTCGGCCGGGTGGACATTCTGGTGAACAACGCCGGCACGATCCAGGTGGGGCCCATCGAATCGATGACGGTCCAGGACTTCGAGAACGCGATGCGGTTGATGTTCTGGGGCGTGCTCTACCCTACGCTGACGGTGCTGCCGGACATGCTGGAGCGCCAAAGCGGGCGGATTGTGAATATCACGTCGATCGGCGGGAAGGTGAGCGTGCCGCACCTGCTGCCGTACAACTGCGCCAAGTTCGCCGCCGTCGGGCTTTCCGAAGGATTGAGGGCGGAATTGAAGCGCGAAGGGATTCGCGTGACTACCATCGTGCCCGGGCTGATGCGGACCGGTTCTTTCCTGAACGCGTTTTTCAAGGGGCGGCAGGACAAGGAGTTCCGCTGGTTCAGTTTGGGTGCGGCGCTGCCGTTCGTTTCGATGGACGCGAAGCGGGCGGCGCGCCAGATTGTAGCAGCCACGCGGCGGGGGGAGGCCGAGCGGATACTTTCCCTTCCGGCAACCATGCTGGCTCTCTTTCACGGGCGATTTCCGGGCCTGACGGCCGACTTGCTGGGATGGGCAAACCGCCTTCTTCTGCCGGAAGCCGAAGGGGGCCGCTCAGAGCAGGTTCGCGGCATGGACGTTCGGCAGCGGGCACGCGGATCGGTCTACCGCGCGTTCACCCGGATGGGTCTAAGCGCAGCCGAAAAGCTGAACCAGTATCCCGGCCCAGTGGCGGCGTGACGCGCTCACATCAGACGTACACGCGTTTGACGCGCGTGCGGATACCGCAGAGGATGTCATAGGAGATGGTGCCGGCCATTCGCGCCATCTGCTGCGCGTTGATGGAGACGCCGCCTTCGCTGCCGAGCAGTGTGACCGTATCGCCGGGCTGTATGGACGGGCAATCGGTCACGTCGATGGTAGTGAGGTCCATCGAGACGGCGCCGAGAATGGGCACGAGTTTTCCGGCCGCGATAACATGGCCGCGGTTGGAAAGCCGGTGCGAAAGGCCGTCGGCGTAGCCCACTCCGAGGATGGCGATCCGCGTAGGGCGCTGCGTGCGGAACATACCGCCGTAGCCTATGTGGGCGTTTTCCGGGACTTCCTTGGTCGAGAGCACGCAGGCTTTCCAGCTTAGCGCGGGTTCGACCTCAAGCACGCGCTCCGGCGCCTCGCCGCGGGCCGGCGAGACGTACCCGTACAGGGCGTGGCCTACCCGGATCATGTTGTGAAGCGCTTCCCGGCGGCCGTAGGCGACCGGGTTGGTGCTCGACATGTGCATGAATTGCGGGCAGATGCCGGCTTTTTTGAGGCCCTGGGCGATGCGGTTGAACGCACGCACCTGCCGGTCGGTTTGTTTGTTGGTGTAGTCGGCCGAGGAGGCGAAGTGCGTCATGAGGCCTTCCAGCCGCAGGTTGGCGGCCTCCTTCACCGCGCAGGCGATTTGGGCGGCATCGGCGCGGGTGCCGAGGCGCCCCATCCCGGTATCGATCTTCAGATGGTAGTTGAGTGGGGCGCCATTGCCGTTGACCCGCGAGCTTAACTCGCGCAGATCGCTGAGCGAATGGAGCACCGGCGTGAGGCCGTAGTGGACGAGCTCCCGGTAAACGGCGGTCGCGCGATCGGACATAACCAGAATGCGGGCGTCGATGCCCGCCTCGCGCAGCGCGATTCCTTCCTCCGCGGAGCTCACGGCCAGCCAGCGCGCTCCCGCGCCGGTGAGCACGCGCGAAACCTCAACGGCGCCGTGGCCGTAAGCATCCGCTTTCACGACCCCTACGATTTCCACGCCGGCGCCGACGG
Organism: Rhodospirillales bacterium; assembly: GCA_050261015.1. GTDB lineage: Bacteria > Acidobacteriota > Terriglobia > Bryobacterales > Bryobacteraceae > Fen-330. The sequence continues at coordinate 71,049 of JBLNCW010000042.1, forward strand.
CCGCCGAGACGCGCCGGAAATTCTCCGCGATTCTTTCGCGCGAGACCTCGGCCCAGGTACGGAACCCTAATGCTGGCATATGCTATGGCTGACGCTTTCCCGAGAGACTCAGCAACAAGCTTTCGTAGGCGCCGGTGACGGCTTCCCAACTGTATCGCTCGCGAACGCGCGCCACCGCCCTATCTATCCATTGTTCCCGCTCCGGGCGGCTCAAGTCCAGTGCGTACCGGATCCGGTCCGCCAGATTGGCGGGTTCGAACGGAATTCCCGCGCCTCCGGCGACCTCGGCGTTTTCCGGCGTGTTCAGGTAGAGAACCAGGGCGCCGCGTCCCATCGCTTCGATGAGTGCGGGATGCGTGCCGCCGACCTCGGTGGCGTGGATGTAGGCGAAGCAGTGGGAGAGCAGTTCGTGATAACCGCGGCCATAGATCGCGCCGGGCAACACGACGCGGGGGTCGGCGGTGTTGCGCACTTCGCGGATATATTCGTGGGCGTAGGGGGCGTCGCCGACGAGGGCGAGCTTCAGCGGGGTTTCGACCTGCTCGAAGGCCGTGCGCACCAGCAGCGCGTTGTTTTCCGGTTCCATGCGGCTGACGTACAGGAAATAACGGCCGGGTTCGAGGCCCAACTTTTCGAGGGTTTCCGTACCGGCGACCTTCCCAACTTCGGCGCCATAGGGGATGAAGCACGTGGTTTTGCTGTAGCGGGCCTGATAGTAGTCAGCGATTTTTTGAGCATCGCTCACCACGGCGTTGGGAAACCAGGTAGAGAGACGCTCCGACATGAGATACCAGGCGCAGCCGAGCCGGTTCCATTTCTTGCGATTGCGTTCGAGGCCATCGACGTTGAGCGCGACCGGCATGCCGAAAAGCCGCGGCAGGAAAGTGAACAGGGCGTTGGCGGCATTGCAGTAAAGCACGGCGTCCTGGCGGTGAGCCAGCAGGTGCAGGGTGGAAAGGAAGGTGTGCGCCAGCGTATCGAAGTATTTGTGGCGGATGGTGGGGAGGTACCGGAGCGCGACACCGCGGTAGCAGGGCTGCGAATGGCGCTGTCTCGTGTACACGGTGACCTGGTGCCCGCGCGAGACAAGCCGGGAGCCGAGTTCCTCGGCAAAGGTTTCGAACCCGCCGTAGCGTGCGGGGATGCCGCGGGTGCCAAGGATCGCGATTCTCATGCGCGCTGGTCCTGAAGCGCGGTGTTCCGCCAGCCCGGGTGACCGTTCAGCGGGCCTCGGATTTGCCCAATCCTAGAACTCAAACTGTCCGGCTTGGGAACCACTGGCGGTCTTGTAGCGGGGGCTGGTTGAAGCAACGGGCATGGCCAAAGGTTTGCTGACCGGGGTGTACTGGAACCAGGTCGCGATGTACTCGTCGTCCACACGCCGCCGTTTCATGATCTCATGCCGCTTGGCGCGGATGCGGCGCCAGTTCCGGGCAAGATACCAGAAGGCCTTCAGAGAAGTCTGTTCCACCAGCAGGCAGCAGCAGACCACCAGCAGATCGCGCGCGGTAATCGAGACCCAGTTGCGGCGGTAGAGGTCGCCGGTGATGTTCTTGATCCGCATGAGAAAGCGGTTCTTCACCGAGTGCATGTTGATGACCGCCGGCAGGGCGCGCCGGTTGCCGGGCAGCACCGTGCGGACGTGATAGCCGCGGGCGTGCGGCGTATACAGGCAGCGCCAGCCCATGAGCTGTGCCCGCCAGGCGACGTCGGCATCTTCCCGGTAGACAAAGAAGTCGGGATCGAAGAATTCGCCGTTCAGCGAGATATCGTCGATCATTTCACGCCGGTACAGGGCGGCGGCGGCGGTAGCGCCGAACACGTACTCGAAATTCAGGAAATGACCGTTGTCGACTTTTTGGCTGCCGCGGTCCAGATGCCGCAACATCGGCGTGAAATAGATTCCGGTGGAATCCACCAGGGGCTGGTCCGGCAGCGAAAAGTTCGAATGCATGGTCAGCAGCTTGCCGCAGACCGTGCCCACTTGCGGGTCCAGGTTGCCCGCCTCCACAAGCGCCTCGATGAAGTTCGGGGTGAGGAGCATGTCCGGATTGAGCGTGAGCACCCAGTCGCCGCGGGACAACCGGATGGCCTGGTTCTGCGCTGCGGCGAAACCGATGTTGACGGGGTTGTAGACTACGCGGCAGGAATCCTCGAACTGCTCCAGCACGGCTTGGGTCCCGTCGGTGGAGCCGTTATCAATAACAATGATTTCCTTGTTCGGGTATTTCTGGGCCAGCACCGATTCCAAGCACCGCTTGATGAACCGGCCGCTGTTATAAGTCACCACTGTGACGGAAACAAAATCTGTCTGGGCCATGCAATATGAGCTTGAACAAAATCGCTACAGGAATTCGTGCCCTACCGCCCGGGAATAACAAGACGATAGCCGCAGATTATCGCGCCGGCGCGATATTGAAAACGTAGCAGCCAGGCGAACAATCCCAAAATAGATTGACACAGGTTGCAGACTTCCGAAACGAATAATCCCCCAAAATGCCCGGAAGCAGGAACCCAGCATCACTGCCGCGCACACAGCCGCAAAAGCAAGCGGGCGCAGGTGCTTAGCCACGTACCTTAGCAGATTACCATACCAGTACGCCTCCTTGGTTCCAACCGGCAAACGGGCGGCGGAATGCCCGCCGCTGTGCCGGGCTGCCGCAACCGGCACATATCGGATTTGACCGCCTCCGGCGACAATCCGTTTACAAAAATCTACATCTTCGAACCATAAAGGCTCGAAACGCTCGTCGAAACCGCCCGCGTTGCGCCAAACCTCCCGCCTGAACATAAGAAACGCCCCGGCGGGCTGCTCCACCGCCGACTCAGCCTCCGGGTCGAGATCCAGGCAGCGGTACCGCAGGTTAACGGGATTGCCCGGCCACAGGCGGTTCAGCCCCAGGGCCTCGAAGCTCAGGGCGGCGGCGGTGGGAAAGCGTCGGACCATAAAGCCGGCCTGCGGTTGGCCGCCGCCATCCACCAGCTTCCCGCACGCAGCGGCCACGCCCGGCTCGCTACAGGCGGCCATCAGGGCGTCCAGGCCGCTCAAGACTTCCGCATCCGGATTGAGCAGCAACACGTAAGGCGTTTCCAGCGCGCCAACCCCCTGGTTCACTGCGGCGGCAAATCCGCGGTTCCACGGGTTGGCAATCAGGGCCGCTCCGCCCGCTTCAAGAACGCGCCGGCAGGTGTTGTCGGTCGAGGCGTTATCGACCACGACGATCTCGGCATCCGCCTGCGCCAGCGACGCCAGGCATTTGCCGATGACCGCTTCCGAATTGTGCGTCACAACCACCACGCCCAGGGTCTTCATGTCAGAGAGGTCAGAGCGAAGTACAGGCGCCAGTAAGGGTCGAACCCGGCCATGCGCTGCAAGCGATAGATTTCCGATTCGCTGTGCTCGATTACTTTGGAGAGGCCCCGCGGCCAGCCGCCGCCGTGGGCGACCTCGCGGCGAATTCGGCGGAACAGCATCAGCCCTTCAATTTTGCCGGCCAGATACGCCAGGCCGCGGCCGTGCCGGAGCGCAACGCCGCCCCAAAGGAATTGACCGAGGAGGATCGGCCAGCCATAGCGAAACAGATACCGCATCGGGTAATGTTTGGCGACAAGCAGAACCTGGTTGCGCGCGATCCGCCGGACGGTTTCGTAATGCCAGGCGCCCAGCGTGGCGCTTCCGGCGTGCCGGGCCAACGCCTCCGGAACGTACATCCCGAAGCAGCCCATCATGGCGCAGCGCAGCCCGAAATCCACGTCTTCGAGGTAGGATCCGAAGCGCTCGTCGAGCAGCCCCACGCGCCGGAACAGCTCCGCGCGGAAGAGGGTGGCGGTCATAGGCGCCATCCGGATGCGGTGGCGGCGCGACCACAGCGGCCCGTCGTGCCGGCCATGGCCGACGCGCCAGGCGCACGCGGCGCGGCTGAGGGTGTCATACGTTCCGTCAACGATATCCGGGTGCGAAGCATCCACCAGCTTGCCGGTTGCGAAAAACACGCGCGGTTCCTCGAGCGCTTTTTGCAGTTGCTCGAGCCAGTCCGGCTGAGGATCCACGTCATTGTTCAGGATCGCGATCATGCCCGTGCGCGCTTCCCGAATGCCGCAGTTTACCGCCGCCGCAAATCCGACGTTGTGCTCCAATTCAATCACGCGCGCGCCTTTGGCTTTCGCCACTTCCACCGACTTGTCGGTGGATCCGTTGTCGACCACAAGGATTTCCTGTATCGGGCATGTCTGGCCCTGCAACCGGTCAAGTAAGGGGCCGATCAGGTCGCAACGATTCCAGTGCGGAATGATCACTGTAATTCCGGACATGACTCCTTTGGACCTGTGAGCCAGCAAAGAATTACATACGCGGGCGGGTGGCTGCTCCTATCCTAACACTTCCTTGTCTTGCGTGTAAATCGCTTTTTGAACAGGAAGTAGAGATTGAACAGGCCGTCGCGCCAGGGGTTCAGCTTCACCTCGCCGAGGCGGGACGAATACTGGATCGAAATCTCGCGAAAACGTATCTTGCGGTTCTTGAGGGCCTCAATCTTGATCTCTTCCGAAAACGACATGCCGTCGGAGATCAGATCCATCTCTTCGAGTATGCTGCGGCGGAAGACCCACATTCCGGACTGCGAATCGCGCACCCAGCGGAAGTAAAGCAACGACATGGCGAGCGACAGCACCAGGTTGCCAAACTTATGCTTGAAGCTCATGGCGCGGGGGTCGCGCACGGGGAACCGCGATGCGTTGAGAAAGTCCGCTTCCAGGTGCAGAAAGGCTTCAAGCAGATAGGAGATGGCGTCCACAGGGTAGCTGTGATCGCCGTCGAGCGTCACGATGATATCGCCGCGCGCGTTGGCGAATCCGCGGCGGTAGCTGCGCCCGTATCCGCGCACCTCCTCGCGGATTACCTGCGCGCCGTAGGCCCGCGCCACATCGGACGTGCGGTCCGTCGAACCGTTGTCAACCACTACGACCTCGTCGACGAACTCCGGCATGCGCTTCAGCACCTGCTCGATCCCCTGTTCCTCGTTCAGGCAGGGAATCACAACCGTTATGATCTGACCCTTGTACATGACATCGGGCGGCAGCTTGAACCCGGCGCAGCGGGCGGCCCCGCGGCGCGCGGGATCGAGCGTTGGCTCTATTATGGTAACTGCTATGAGAATTGCCGCCGTTCTATTATCCGGCTTTTTGGCCGCGGCGTTGAACGCGGGAGCGCAAGTCTCCGCCGTCCGTTCGGTCTACTTCTTCCCGATGGGGAACAACCTGGAGCAATACCTGGCCCACCGCATCACGAGTTCCGGTCTGTTTCTTGTCGTGACTGACCCGAAGAGGGCCGACGCGATTTTCTGCGACCGTTTGGGGCCGTCGCTCGAAGCCCGACTGGACGAGCTTTTTCCCGAAGCGGACGCGCCGGATGCCGCGGAACCCAAGCCCGGCACAACCGAGGAAGCAGCGGGACAGGTTGAGCAGGCAAAGCCGCAGGAGGAGGCCATCCGCTTCTCGTCATTTGGGAGGGGCAAAGGGACGACGTTTCTGGTCGACGCGCGCAACCGCACCGTGCTGTGGTCGTTCTACGCCGCGCCGAAGAACACCTCGCCCAATGAACTCGACCGTGTGGCAGGCCGCATCGTGGACCGGCTGAAGCGGGACTTCAAGAAGGCGAAGTAGCTTTACGCTCAGATCAGGCCGGCCTGCTCCAGAAGCGGCTCGTTTGCCAGAAGCTCTTCTGTGGGCCCGGCGGCGGCGATGCGGCCAGCGCGGAGCAGGAGCGTGCGGGTGGTTGTACGGCGAAGGAAACTCAGATCGTGCGTTGCGATCAGCTTCGCCGCCGGAATGCGTTCGAGGGCGCCGGCAAGCAGGCGGACGGCGCGGCCGTCGAGCTCGGCGGTGGGCTCGTCGAGCAGCAGAAGTTCCGGATCGCTCATGAGGCCCAGGGCGAGGGCGGCGCGCTTGCGCTGGCCGAGGCTGAGGTGGGCCGCCGGGCGGTCGTGACAGTCTTCCAGGCCGAAATCGGCAAGGCGCGCAGTGGCCGCGCGGAAGGCCTTTTCGCGCTCGACGCCGCGGTTGAGCAGCGGCAGCGCGAGGTCCTGCGCCAGCGCGGGCATGAATAACTGATCCTCGGGATTCTGAAATACCATCGCGAGGCGTGCGCGGTTGGATCTGGAGAGCGGCTCGCCAAAAAGGCGCACCGTGCCCTGGGCGCGCAGCAGGCCCGCGATGCACCACAGCAGCGTGCTTTTTCCCGAGCCGTTCGCGCCCACGATGCCTACCGACTCATTCCGGCTTACCGCGAAAGAGATGTCTTCGAGCACGGGGTCCGAACCATATCCGAAGCTGAGGCGCGAAACTTCGAGCGCCGCCGTCATGAAACGATTCCAGTGAGGGATTGCGCGGCGTGGAAGCGCTCGGCGCGCACGAGGGTCCGGCGGAAGATGGAGACCACCGCCCAGCCGAGCGAGGTGAAACCGCCGCGGCCGAGCGTCCCGCGAACGCACAGCCCGCGCGCCTGGAGCGTTCTGCGGCCTTCAGCCATGAGAATTTCCGCGAAGTGGCGCACGAAAAGCAGAAACAGGCCGAGCGTGTAGAGCCGCGAGCGCGGCGAAAGTCGCGAAGCCGCCCACTTCCACGGCGCGACGCGGAAGGCGGCGGTGGAGAGCAGAAAAACGGCCACGGTGCGTGCCGCGAGGGCGGGACCGGCGCCGCCGAACCAGCCCAGCGCCAAAATGACTCCCGCAAACATGGCGATGGGGACCAGCGAAAACAGCGCGGTCCTCAACCGGCGCCGCAGCGCGACGTGAAGCGCGAAAGCCGCGCCCGCCGCCGCAGCCAGCGGGATTCCAGCGAGACGAGCGGAAACCACGGCCGCGGCCAGCAAACCGGCAGACGCGGCCAGTCGCAGCGCGTGCCCCATCAAAGCCTCCTCACCTGCACCAGATACCAGCCCTCCGACTCCTCGCGGCGGATGACTTCCGTTCCAATGCTCTCAAGCAGGCCCGCGAGTTCCGGCGCGGGCGGGAGGCGGTCGTTGGCCACCGCGCCCCCGAGCGAAGCGTGAAACGCGTTCAGGGCGGCGCTGTCCATCAGGTGTCCGACCGAGAGCAGCCCGCCGGGGCAAAGGCATTCCACCAGGCTGCGCAGCGTGCCCTCGGGGGGATCGAAATGCGGCAGCGCGTTAAAGCAGAGCACGGCATCGAAAGAACCGGAAACGAACGGGGGGTGGAGCGCGTCGCCGCAGACGTGCGCGAAACACGGGCCGTTGGATCTCGCGCGGTTGAGCGCAAGCATCCGCTCGGCCATGTCCAGTTCCACGGTCAGGCCCGACGAATTCCGGCGCAGGTGCTCGACGAGAATTCCGGTGCCGCACCCGACGTCCAGGATTCGGCTCGCGCCCGGGGGAACCGCGACGGCGGCGAAGCGCGCCACCTTTTCGGGGGCGTCCGGGGGCGCCGGCAGTTCGTCCCAGCGCGGGGCGAGTTCGTTGAAATAGGTTCTCTTCATGTTTCAAACAGGGCGCTGCGGCGGTGAGACAAATACGTTAACACGGGCGGAACCACCACGAGTTGGAGAGCGACCCCAGGCGCGCCCTGCAAGAGCACGGCCACCGAGGAGACGCCCGGCGGCAGATCAAACATCCTCGCCAGAAACCATGTAGAGGCTACGGCCGTAGCCCGCCCCGCGGCGACCGCGGAGAGCAGCGCCACCCAGCGGCGGGCAGGACGATTGCGGTAAACCGCCGACGCCACGCCGGCCAGCACCGCTCCTTCCAGCGCTACAGCCAACACAACGGGCGGATACAGCGGGGGCATGCCCGTGGCCAGGCACGAGATGAGCGGCGTGAGCGCCCCGGTAAGCACCGCCCACCGCAGCGGAACCAGAAAACCGGCGAGCAGCAGCGGCAGCAGCATCGGAAGAAACTTGTTGCCGAGCCCGGCGGCGTGGAAAGCGACCGGCAGCACGAGCGCGAGCGCGGCCATCGCGGCGCTGATCACCATTGCGCGCAGGCGTTCGGAGTTTTCCATCAGAAGCTCACCGTGAAGCCGCCCGCGGCATTCGCGCCCGGCATGGGATACCCGGGCACCACTTCGTAGCGGCGGTTGAACAGGTTGTCCACTGTCGCGAACACGTTCCACTTGCGGTTCACCGGCACGGTCAGCCTGAGGACGCCGAGCAGGTAGCGGTCAAGTTCGCTGGTGTGCTGCTGGTCCGCCCAGCGCTTTCCCACCAGCATGCCTCCGAACGAAACGAAAGCGCGCCCGGCGTCGAATTCGACCGAGTAGTTGAACTTGTTGGCCGGCACGTAGGGGGCGAGGTTCGTCGAGCGGAGGGCGGCGTAGCCGGCCTGAATGGCCACCCGGCGCTGCGCGCGCCAGCGCAGCATCGCTTCGACCCCACGGTTCACCGCGGAACCTGCGTTCAGCAGTTGCAGATTTGGAAATCGGCCGGTGACGACGATGAGATTCGAGAGGTCCGCGTAGTAGGCGGTCAACGACGCGGTGAGCGAACTAAGCGGGCGGGCCTGCAACGCCGCCTGGTAGTTCCAGACGCGCTCCGGTTCAAGCAGCGGATTCGGAGCGGGAAACAGGTATAGCTCTCGAATCGTGGGGTTCCGGAAGCCCTTCGCAACCTGGGCGGAGAGCGTGTAGCCGGGTGCGAAATCGTACGCGGCGCCGAATTCCGGAGCCGTGATGGAGCCGAACTGCGTGTTGCTCTCGTAACGCACACCCGAATTCAGGCGCAGGCGCGGCGCGGCGATCCACTGCGCGCGCGTGAAGCCGGCGGCGCTGGTGATTTCGTGCCGGCCGAAATCGGTGAAGCTGGCGATGTTGCGGGCGCGCCCGCCGAAATTCATAACGTCGGTTCCGAATTCCAGCGTGAGCTGGGGAGTGAGCAGGACGTTCTGATCGAGGCGGAAGCCGGAGGTGCGGTCCGTGGAGCGGAAACCGTCGGTGATGAAGTGCTTGCCGTGGCTCGACAGGCCGCGCATGTAGCCCCAGGTGCGGGCGGTGGCGTTGTGCAGGTTCACGCTGAATCCGCCGCGGCCGACGCTTGCGTAGCTTGAGGGCAGGGGGGCGGTGACGGGCCCGGGATCCTCTACGTAGAAATGCCCGTAGCGGCCCTCGATTGAGGCCTTCCAGACATTCGAGAGGTCGTACCCTGCGGTGAGGGTGCCGTCCTGGCTGCGGAAGGCCGAACGGCGCCGGTCACCCGAGGTATGCGCGACGCCGGCGTTCAAGGAATAATAGCCGCGGTCGAATCGCGTGCCGTGGGTCAGGTTGTGCTGGCCGGTATAGTAGGAGCCGAAGCTGGAAGTGAGCCGGGTGGTCATGCCTTCGGAGGGCTCCCAGTTCTTCACCTCAACCACTCCGCCCATCGCGTTGCTGCCGTAGAGCACCGAGGCGGGGCCCGCTACAACCGTCACGGCCTCCGCGCCCGAAAGGCTGTAGAAATCGGGCAGCGGGTGGCCCATCAAGCCCTGAAAATCGGGGCGGCCGTCGACAACCACAAGAACAGCGGTGTTGGGCGATTCGCCGATACCGCGGATCGAAATGCCGCCCGTGCCGTTGGTGGCGATGCCGTAGCCCATGGCGCCGCGCCGGGTGACAAAGGCGGAGGGAACCACGCGGTCCACGGCGTCGAGAACCGTTCGCGCTCCGGTACGCGCGATCTCCACGTTGGCGCCGGTCGGGGCGCCCGGCTGGGCATCGTCGCGGACGACGACGTCAACGGAGTACCGCAGAATGGCCGGCCTCAAACGTAGGGAAACCGCTTCCGGCGAGGCCTCGGTGAGGCGCGCGCGCAAGGGTTCAAATCCCGGCGCCTGCACGGCGAGGTCGCAGGGAGCGGCGAGCGGGATTTCGGCGGTACCGTCGGGCCCGGTGGCCAGCACGACGGTGGAGGACGGAGAGCGCGCTTCGATGCGGGCGTTGGGAACGGTGCGGTCCTGAGAATCAAGGACGCGAACGCGGATCGGTTGGGCTGCGACGAGTGTGACAGCAACGAGGGCGAGAGGACAGGTGCGCATGGTCGAGGACCAATCGTAGCACAAATCTTAGTTTTGTGCTACCGAGCCGAAAGCTATCCCGCCAGCTTCTCGTAGCTCTCCGGACCGCAGATGCGCTCGATTTCCCGGATGAACTCGCGGTCCGGCTTGACCTTCCGAGTGATGTCGAGAGTCAGGGAAAAGTCGCGCGGGCTTTCCAACCGGAGGCGGACCGATGTTTCGCCGGGTTTGCGGGTGAACAGATCGTTCAGCGCGGCCGCGACGTCGTTCTTCTTTCCCAGCGGGACGCGGATCGAAACCAGGCTCGGGTAGAGGACCCCGGCCACATCAAGTGGAATGATGTCCTGGATGGAAATCTTGGGCGGGCCGCTGTCTTCCGGCAGCACGAGGCCCTTGACGAGCACGGCCTGATCCTCCACCAACTGGTTCATGAGCCGCTCATAGTTGGTGGTGAACAGGACCGCATCGACACTGCCGTTCATGTCCTCCAGTTGCATGGACGCCCAAACCTTGCCTTCTTTGTTGCGGCGGCGCTGAATGGAGGTGAGAATGCCGCAGAGCGCCACCTCGACGCCGCGCTCCAGCCCTTCCAACGTGTCGGTGGAATGCGAGGCGAGCTCGGCCACCTTCTCACGGTACTGCTCGAGCGGATGGCCGGTGACGTAAAAGCCGAGGACTTCCTTTTCTCCGGCGAGTTTCTCCTTATCGGGCCACTCGGGTGTCTGGGGCAGCGGCCGTTCCTGCGGCTCGCTGCCGCCGATGTCGCCGAACAGCCCGGCCTGCCCGCACTGGCGGTCGCGCCAGGCCTTTTGGCCGGCTTCCATGGCGCTCTCGACGGCGGCGAACATTTGCGAGCGCACGGGCACCAGCGAATCGAGCGCGCCCGCCTTGATGAGGCTTTCGATCATGCGCCGGTTGACCGCGCTCAAATCGACGCGCTCGCAGAAATCGTAGAGGGATTTGAAGGGGCCGCCTTCGCGGCGCGCCGCAATGATGGAGTCCACCGCGGACTGGCCCAGGCTTTTGATGGCGCCCAGGCCGAAGCGGATGCTTTCGCCGTCGGGCGTAAAACTCCAGTCGCTCGAATTGACGTCCGGCGGGAGCACGCGGATGCCCATGTCGCGGCACTCGCCAATGTACTTGACGATCTTGGCCGTGTTGCCCGTTTCTGAAGTGAGCAGCGCGGCCATGAACTCTATCGGGTAGTTGGCCTTGAGATAGGCGGTGACGTAAGCGAGGTAGGCGTAGGCCGCCGAGTGCGACTTGTTGAAGCCGTAGCCGGCGAACTTCTCCATGAGATCGAAGATGTAGCCGGCGATATTCTCGTCGACCCCTAGCCCGACCGAGCCGGTGACGAAGATTTCCCGCTGTTTCGCCATTTCCTCGGGCTTTTTCTTGCCCATCGCGCGGCGCAGGAGATCGGCGCCGCCCAGAGTGTAACCGGCCATGTCGCGGGCGATTTGCATCACCTGTTCCTGGTATACGATGACGCCGTTGGTGGGCCTGAGAATCGGCTCTAGGACTGGGTGCGGGAATTCCGCCTTGGTGCGGCCGTGCTTGACGTTGATGTAGTCGTCGACCATGCCTGACTGCAGCGGGCCCGGACGGAACAGCGCCACCAGGGCGATGATGTCCTCGAAGCAGTCCGGTTGCAGGCGCCGGATCAGGTCCTTCATGCCGCGTGATTCGAGCTGGAAGACGG
>JBLNCW010000043.1:0-11896 GCA_050261015.1 Rhodospirillales bacterium
TGAATGTCCTTCCGCAGCCAGAACGAGCCCCCGCCGCTCCTTCACGACTCGCACGACCGAGTTCTGCTGCCCTCCTGCCCCGCAGATTGGCTTTCCCCAGACGCTACGCGCGGATTAGGGACATTTCTCTCGAGGTTTGACAGGAACCTTCCCCCGGGTTGCATTCGGCACCCATTTTGAGGGAAGCTGAAAAGCTTTGACCATGCGCGTCAAAATCCTCTACCACGACCATTGCTTCGACGGGGCGGCGGCTGCTGCATTTTTCACCCGCTTTATCCAGGGCCGGTTCCACCCGGACGCGGAGTTCGCGTATACCGGGCTGGCGCACAAGGCCTCCAACCTCTTTGATGACTCTATGTTTGATGGCGACGTGAACGCCATCGTGGATTTCAAGTATTCTCCCGACCCGCGCCTCACCTGGTGGTTCGATCATCACCAGAGCGCCTTCCTCAGTCCCGAGGACGCCGAACATTTCCATCGCGAGCGCAGCGAGCGTAAGATGTATGACCCCTCCTTCCGCTCCTGCACCAACTACATCGCCACAATGGCGCGGGAGAAGTTTGGCTTCACGGCCCCCGACCTGGACGACCTCGTGGCCTGGGCCGAAATCATCGACGGCGCGCAGTACGCGGACGCCAAGTCCGCCGTCGAACTCGGCGCTCCGGCCATGAAGCTCACCCTGGTCATCGAGGGCGTGAAGGGTTCGGAGATGGTTCAGAAGATCATCCGCTGGATGACGCACAAGCCGCTCTCGCAAATCATCGAAGAACCCGAAGTGCAGCGGGAATACAAGCCGCTTTACGAGCGCCACCTCAAGGCGATTGAAGTGATCGCAAACAAAGCCGAGTGCGACAACGGGGTGGTGTTTTTCGACCTGATCGGCCTCGATCTGGAGGGCTACAACAAGTTCATCCCGTACTACCTGTTCCCGCACTCCATCTATACGGTCTCAGTCAGCACATCGAGCTTCCGCACCAAGGTCTCGGTCGGATCGAACCCCTGGTCCCCCTCGCCCCCCGACCATAACCTGGCATCCATCTGCGAGCGTTATGGCGGAGGAGGCCACCCCCGCGTGGGCGCTATCAGCTTCGATACCAAAGACGTGGAAGGCGCCCGCAAAGTAGCCCACGAGATCCGGCGCGAACTCAGCAAGTAGCCGCCGCCGGCCGCCGCGCGCGGCCGGGGTGCTAATACCCCATCTCCCGAAGCTTTTCGATGCTCAAGCGCGAAGCCGGCGCCCGGTTCCCCACCAGTTTTTCGACGTACTTGGCCAGGATGTCGCACTCCAGGTTCACGCGGTCTCCGCGCCGCCGTGTCCGCAGCACCGTTTGCTGATACGTCAGCGGGATCACGGTAGCGGAGATTGTGACCCCTTCGAGAGATGCCACCGTGAGGCTCACGCCGTCAATGGCGATCGACCCCTTCTCAACCACGTACCGCGCCAGCTCCTCGGGCACGCGCACGGTTAACCACCAGTTGGAGTTGCCCAGCGGCTCCAGGGCGAGAAACTCTCCCGTCCCGTCGATGTGCCCTTGCACGAGGTGCCCGCCCAGCCGGCCGGAAAGCGACAGCGCCCGCTCCAAATTTACCAGCGAGCCCTCCCGCAGGTCTCCCAAGTTGCTCCGCTGCAATGTTTCCGGCGACACGTCGGCCGAGAATCCCGACTTATCGTGGGAAACCACGGTCAGGCACACACCGTTCACAGAAATGCTCGCGCCCTCTTGTATGTCGCCCAGCACTTCTCGGCAGCGTACGCGAATGCGCGCCCCCACCGGCATAACTTCCAGCCGCTCCACCGCCCCCAGTTCCTCGATGATCCCCGTAAACATGCGTCATCTTTCGCCAGGCTGGCTTTCACTCTTAACCAGCCAGGCTTCCACGGCGAACTCCTCGGCCGTGATCTGGTGTATTTTGACGTTCCTCAGCAGGATGGCGTCGTTGCGGCGCCGCCGGCCCGGGCCGCCTACAACCGGAAGTGATTGCAGCCCGCCCAGGATCTTCGGAGCGTAATAGAAATAGACCTTGTCCGCGATGCCCGACCCCAGCGCGGTCCAGTTCACTCTGCTGCCCGCCTCGATCATCAGCGACAGGTAGCATTCCCGAGCCAGCCGCTCGATTACCCCGGGCAGGCTTACGCGTCCGCCCGGTCCGTCTATCGTCCAGATCGTAATGCCGGCACATTCCAGCGCGCGCCGCCGCTCGGGCGAAGCGGCCGAAGTCGTGGCAATCACCAGGTCCCCCCGCGCGCTCGCCACCATCCGCGACTTCAGCGGCATCCGGAGCTGTGAATCCAACACCACGCGCAACAGCGGCCGGCTCCGCTCTATTCCGCTGCGGTCGTTCAGCAGGCAGTCGTCGGCGAGCACCGTCCCGATGCCGGTCAGAATGGCGTCCGACGAGTGGCGGAGTTTCTGTACGTGCGCGCGGGCCTGCTCGCTGGTGATCCAACCCCGGTTATCATCCGGCGCGGCGATTTTGCCGTCCAGCGTAACGGCGGCCTTTACGAAGACCAGCGGCCTGCCGGTCCGCATGAAGTGTATGAAGGGCTCGTTCAGCGCGGCGGCCTCCTCGGCGTACTCCGCCGCAAGTTCTACTTCGATGCCGGCCTCCCGCAGCCGCGCGAAACCCTGCCCGGCAACGCGCGGGTTCGGATCCTGCATCGCGGCGACCACCCGGCTGATGCCGGCCGCGATCAGGGCGTCGACGCAGGGCCCGGTCCGGCCTTCATGGCAGCAGGGCTCCAGGTTGATATACAGAGTGGCGCCGCGCGCCGCCTCGCCCGCCTCCTCAAGCGCCAGAATCTCGGCGTGCTTCTTTCCCGCGTAGGTATGGAAGCCGCGTCCAACCACCGTGCCGCCGCGCACCAATACGGCTCCCACAGCGGGATTGGGGCTCGTGCGCCCCAGACCTTGCCGCGCCAGGTCCAACGCCTGGCGCATGTAATCCGGGCTCATGCTTCAAACAGGGAGGCGACAAACTTTTCGGGCTCGAAGGGCAGCAGGTCCTCGGGCTTCTCGCCTACGCCCACATAGCGTATGGGCAGGTTGAGCTCGCGGGCAATCGGAATCACTACGCCGCCCTTTGCCGTTCCGTCGAGCTTGGTCAACACGATGCCGGTGACGCCGGACGTCTCGGTGAACCGCCGGGCCTGCTCCAGCCCGTTCTGGCCCGTCGTGGCGTCCATCACCAGCAGCACTTCATGCGGCGCGCCGGGAACCAGGCGCGAGGCCGTCCGCCGCATCTTCTCAAGTTCCGCCATCAGGTTCGATTTTGTGTGCAGCCGGCCGGCCGTGTCCGCAATCACGTAATCGATTTTCCGCGACTTCCCCGCCTGGATCGCGTCGAACAAGACCGCGCTCGGGTCCGCCCCGGGTTTTTGCCGGACCACCTCGGTGGACGTGCGCTGGCCCCAGATCTCGAGTTGCTCGATAGCCGCGGCGCGGAACGTGTCGGCCGCGCAGAGCAGCACGCTGCGCCCTTCTTCGCGGTACAGCCGGGCCAGCTTCCCGATCGTGGTGGTCTTCCCCGTGCCGTTGACCCCGACTACCATCACAACCGCGGGGGGTGTGGTCACGCGCGGCAGCGGCCGCTCGGTCGCCTGGAGCACTTCTACCAGATGGTTCTGAATCAGATGCCGCAACTCCGCAGCATCGCCCACCAGCTTGCGGTCCACGCGCTGCCGGATAATCTCCAGCACTTCGGAGGTGGTTCTCACCCCGATATCCGCAGCGATCAGCGTGTATTCCAGTTCTTCGAGGAGCTCGGCGTCGATCTCCTTGCGGCCCGCCAGCGCCGACTCCAGTTGCGACACCAGCCCTTGCCGGGTTTTCTGGACGCCGCTCTTCAGGCGGTCAAGCAAAGAGGGTTGCGTCGGCACCGAGCCGAATAGCGTTTGAATCATTGCTGAACTTAATTGTAACGATATTGCACGTGGAATACCGGTAAGCCCCGCCTGCTTGGGCTCGCCGAAGGTCCGCTCACCCGCCTGTCCGGGCCCGCCTGCGGCTTCTCCGGGCCCGCTCACGAGAATTTTCTAGGGCGCCCCGCGTACGCGCCGAATACTGAGGATATATATGCAGAGACTCCCCGCGCTTCTGGCGGCCGTTCTGTGTGCGCTTGCCGCATTCTCGCAGTCGCTCGGCGGCGGCGCGACCGTCGAGGGCATCGTGCTCGACCGGTCCGGAGGCGCAGTCCCCGGAGCGGCCGTGACGCTTGTCAACAGAGTCTCCGGACATCGCCGTGTTGCGCGGACCGGCGCAGGCGGAGAATTCCGGTTCGTGAACATTCCCGCAAACCGCTATCACGTCGAGGTCACCGCGCCGGGTTTCGATACAACGCACCAGGATATCGAGGTGCGCTCGTCGGTTCCCCTTTCGCTCAAGCTCTGGCTCGAAATCGCGGCGGAGACGGCCTCGATTACGGTCGAGGGAAGCGGGGCGGATCTGACCGAGAACGTGCCCTATGCCCACAACGATCTCGACATGATGGGCATGTTGAAGGTCAGCGGCAGTTCGCCCGCTTCCAGCCTCAGCGATGCCATCGTGCTGGGCGCACCCGGCGTTGCCGCCGATTCCAACGGTTTCTTCCACCCTCTCGGCGACCACGCGCAGGTGACCTTCTCCATCGACGGCCAGCCCATCAGCGATCAGCAGAGCAAGCAGTTCTCGACGCAGTTCCCCCTCAACGCCCTTCAGGCGATGGAAATTATGACCGGTTCGCCCCCGGCGGAGTTCGGTGGCAAGACCAGCCTGATCGTGAATGCCATCACGCGCTCCGGGCTCGGCGCCTCCCGCCCGACGGGCTCTTTTTCCGTCGCGTACGGCTCTTTCGGCACAATTTCCGAGGAGGGGGGCGTCGCCATTGGAAATGCCCGGATGGGCAACTACATCGTCGCGAACGCGCTCCGCTCCGGCCGCTTCCTCGACACCCCGGAATTCAGACCGATTCACGCCGCCGGCAATAATCAGAGTCTGTTTGACCGTTTCGATTACCTGATTGATAACTCCCAGGCTCTGCACGTAAACGTGCTGGCCGCGCGCAACTGGTTTCAGATTCCCAATACTTACGATCAGCCCGGACAGGACCAGCGGCAAAAGGTAATCACTTACAACCTCGGCGTGAGTCACCAGCGCTCCTTCGGCGCCAATGCCCTGCTAAGCATTAATCCTTTTATTCGCAACGACAGCGTGAGTTACTATCCGAGCCGTGATCGTTTTCTGGATACTCCGGCGACCATAGACCAGCGGCGCCGACTTACTAACTGGGGAATGCGGACCGATCTCAGCAGCCTCCACGGCAGGCACACGCTGAAGTTCGGCGCTCAGATGATGCAGACGCGGCTGAAGGAGAACTTCGGTTTCGGCATCACGGACCCCTCCTTCCTCGAGGGGTGCGCCGGCCCGGCCGAATGCGGCCTGCTGCCGTACGATCTCACCCGCAACGGATCGCTGTTTCGCTTCAACGCCGCCGGGTCGGTGAACCAGTTCGCCTTCTACGCGCAGGATTCTCTCGCCTGGCGCGGTTTCAACTTCACGGGCGGAGTCCGAATCGACCGCTACGACGGCCTCAGCCGGGCCACGTCCCTCCAGCCCAGGATCGGCGTTTCCTATCTCATCCAGCCCTCAGGGACCGTTCTGCGCTCCGCCTATTCCCGTACTTTCGAGACGCCTTATAACGAAAACCTGCTCCTGTCGAGCGCCGCGAGCGCCCTCGTCTTCGGCGCGTTCGCCGCCGAACCGCTTCAGCCCGGCCGGCGCAACCAGTTCAACACGGGCCTTCAGCAGGGCATTGGGCGTTTTCTCGTCCTCGACGCGGATTACTTCTGGAAGTTTACGAACAACGCTTATGATTTCGACGCGCTGTTCAACACTCCGATCGCGTTTCCGATCTCCTGGCGGAAGTCGAAAATCGACGGCCTTGCGGTGAGGCTTTCCACGCCGAACCTCCGCGGTTTCCGCGCCTCCACGACCATAGGGCACACGCGCGCCCGCTATTTCGGGCCGGAGAACGGAGGGCTTATTTTCAATTCGCCGCTTGATAGCGCAGTTTTCCGCATTGATCACGACCAGGCTTTCCAGCAGAGCACGGCTGTCCGCTACCAGCGGCCGAACAACGGCGCGTGGCTTTCGTTCATCTGGCGCTACGATAGCGGCCTCGTCGCCGGCGAAGTGTCGAGCCTGGAGGACGCCCTGGCGCTGACGGGAGCGCAGCAGGCCGCCATCGGCTTCTATTGCGGAGACCAGCGCGCCGCGCCGGGCAGGCCCATCACTGCCTGCGCCTCGCCGGAGTACGGCGCCACCCGCCTACGCATTCCGGCTCCGGGCACGGCGGACGCAGACCACAACCCTCCGCGCATCGCCCCGCGCCATCTTTTCGATATCGCCGCCGGAACCGACAACCTGTTTCACCGGGAGCGGGTGCGAACTACACTGAAATTCGCGGTTCTGAACCTGACCGGCCGCGCCGCGCTCTATAACTTCCTTTCGACCTTCAGCGGAACGCACTTCGTCGCTCCGCGCACTTTTCAGGGCGCCATGGGTTTTACGTTTTAGATTGGTTAATTCTTCGCCAGGATCACTCTATTGCAGTAATATCGAGAAGCCGACCGCCGGTGCGGTCCGGAGTTGTCATGAGGGTTGAGGGAATGGCCAGAAAATACCGAAAAGCTGAGTTCTTCATGCCGGCGCATGGCGCAGGCGAACGGTTGCGCGCAGGGCGGCTGACGATTGGCTGCCGCCGGCGCCGCTCCGAATTGGTTGCCCTGGCGGGACGATGCGCCCTTTCAATCGCGATGGCTCTCGTGGCGTTTCCCGGCGCCGCGCAGACGGTAACCGCCGGCAAGCCCGTCATCATCTCGGGCGATGTGCAGGTGAACGCCGAAGGGGCAAAGCCGCGCGTCGAGCGGCAGGTGCGCAACATCGGGCCGGAAACCATGCGGGTTGAATGGCAAATCTCGTTTGACGCTCCGGCCAATGTGATGGAAGCGGTCGCGCGGTTCCGCTTTCTGCCTGATCAGCCTTCGGCCTGGCCCGAGGCCGGAAATGCGTTTCACTGGATTCCGCAGATTAAAGAGAAGCCGCATCAGTTTGCGGCGGATCACAGCTTCCGGTCGCCAGCCGTCATCGCGACAGCAGGCCGGACGGCTGTAGCGGTGATCCCGGATCTGAAAGTGCTGGCGAGCTCGCGCCCCTCACCGCATTTTCTCGACCTGCGATTTCCCGATGGCGAAGCGCCCATCATCGACTACGGCGTGGCCGATTCCCGGCCCGAAGGACACATCTACTTTGGGCGGACAGGAAAACCGTTTCGCACGGACTCGTTCCGGTTTGCATGCTATGTTCTCTACTCTCATAAAACCACGCCGGAAGCCTTTTTGAACCGGGTCTCCGCCTTTCTGTGGGACCAGTACGGGAAGGAATACATCGCGCGGCACGCGCCGCAGGTTGTCCCGTTCGAAACCTATGCACGCTATGGCTACGAGATGGCGCTGAGGGATTTGTGGGTGGAAGGGCCGAAGCCCGGCACCGGCGGCATTACGCTGGCGACCTTTGTGGACAGGCAAACGGGGGAGCGGGGAGGCCGGGAGTCGCTGCGCGATCTGTGGTTCCACAGTTGGTTCAATAATCTCCGGACCGCGTGGGGCCTGCTCCACTGGGGACAGCGGCTGTCCAACAGCGAGTGGATGGAACGCGCGTCCCAGGTCCACCAGCTCTTGCTGACGTCTCCGAACCCCAAGGGCTTTTTCCCCATGATCTACCGGTCGGTCGATCGGACCTGGCAGAATTCCAGTTACGATCACGGCGGCGGGCCTGGACTGTACCACTTGCCCGACCAGGCCTGGACGGCGATTTGGCTGCTGCGCTGGCCCGAGGGGTCCGCCGAAGCCGACGCATTTCTCGCGCGGTTCACTCAGGCGCTCCTCAAAGTGCGGCACAGCAACGGAGGCTTCCCGGCGCTTGTGCGCGTGGAGGACCATAGCGCGGACCCCGTTCTCGACTCCTCGGCCTCGGGCGCCCTTCCGGTCTGGTTCCTCGGCGAGATGATCCTGGCGAACAGGCTGGATGCCCGCACGCGAGCCGAAGCGGAGGCGGCGGTCAAAGCCGGCGTGGACTGGCTGCGCTCGCATGTGCTGCCCGACCAGCGGTTCGACGACTACGAGCTGTACTTCTCCTGCTCGAAAAAGCCGCTCAATTTTTACGATCCGGTCACGAAGATGTGCGGCCAGAATACGCTCGCGATGCAGTGGTGCGCGGAGGCATTCCGCGTGGCGTACCTTCTGTTCCAGCGTCCGGAGGACCTTTCCGCGGGACGGTTCTGCCTTGACCTGCTCTCCCTTTACCAGCAGGTATGGTCCCCGCCGTATTTGGACCTCATGGGGTTTGGTGGTTTTGGAGTCATGAACACCGACGGCGAGTGGAACGACGCGCGCCAGGCGCAGTTCGCGGAAACCTTCGCCAACTACTACGACATAACGAAACAGCCCGCCCTTCTCGAGCGCGCCGTCGCAGCAGCCCGCGCCAGCTTCGCGCTTGTCGTCATGGAAGAAAACCGCGAGATTGCGCCGCACAACTATCGCGGCAATCGCTACGAGACGAAAGGCACGAGCGCCGAAAACTACGGGCATTCGGGAAGAAACCGGCGAAGCGGCCGGTCCGGATTCCATTGGGGCACGGGTAGCGCGGCAACCACGGCAATCGCACTCGAGCGCCGCTACGGCGACCTTGTGGTCAGTACAAAACCCTGCCACGCGGTCGGTCTAGATGGCGTCGTCGTGAGTTCCGTTAAATGCGGCGCGCAGCAAATCGAGCTTGATGTGAAAACGTTGCCGCGCAGCGGCCGGCACAGTGGCCGGGTGCTCGGAAAGCCGGTCCGAATCCGCCTTAACGGCCGCACCGTGGTTCCCGGAGAGAAAGGCAATTTCGAATGGTGAGGCGGCCCGCGCAGCCGCCTCGCGGCTTGATCTTGCTCGCGCGGCTTTTTGTGATATGCTCGGACACTCCGGAACATGACGAAACGTGAGAGAGTGGAGGCGGTCTATGCCTTGAAGCCGGCGGACCGCATTCCCTTCGTGCCAGCGATTTACGAGCACAAGGGCGCCTTGATCGGGAAGTCGCCCTCCGAGATCTGCCGCAACGCCGACCTGCTCTACGCGGGGCTGCTGAAGGAGCTGGAGGTCTACGATGCCGACATGCTTGTGATCGGCATCGATGTCTACAACGTCGAGGCCGAGGCGCTGGGATGCAAGGTCGTCTATTTCGAAAAATCGAATGACTGCCCCGCCGTGGTCGAGCCGATCGTCCATTGCCCTGCCGATCTGCGCAGGCTCGGCGTGCCCGACCCCGAGCGCGCCGGGCGCATGCCGATCTACCTCGAGGTGGCGGAACGCTTGAGCCGGGAAATCGGGGCGCGCATCATCGTGCGCGGAGCGATCACCGGGCCGTACTCCATGGCGGCGGAACTGATCGGCGCGGAACAGTGGGTCTTACTTACCGTGGACGACCCCGGCTTCGCGCGGGAGGTGATCGAGTTCTGCGCCCGTGTCACCGTGGAGTTCGGAAAGGCTTTTCTGAAACGAGGCGTGGAGCCGATCATCTTCGACTCCAGGGCGACGCCGACACTCGCCTCGCCCCGCGTGGTGAAGAGCCTGGTTCTGCCGGTCTATCGGGACTATGTGATCCCCGAGTTGAAGGCCGCCGGCGGACGGTTTCTGCCGTTGATCATCGGGGGCAACACGACGAGCATTATTGACGAGTTGATTGCCACGGGAGCCACGCAGTTCCTCTCGGACCGTCCGGCGAATCTGGCAAAGTGGTGCGAGAAGGCGCTGGCCGCCCGCGTTCCGGTGCGGGCGAACGTCGACGCGGTGCTTGTCAACCGCGGACCCGCCGCGGCCGTCCGCCGCCAGGCAGTGGAAATCCTGAAGGACTTCCACGCGCACCCCGGCTTTCTGCTGGGCTGCGGTGTAGTTGCTTACGACGGAAACCCGGAGCACGTTCACGCCATCCGGAGTACCTTAGACGAACTGGCGGCGGGTACTCTCGATTTCGAGAGAGAACTCTCGTAAACGCGGCCTGTGTTTAAATTCACTGCTGTGCTATTATTCAGGACAGAGGGGCAAATTCTCCGTTCCCGCACGGAGAATCGTGCATCCGCCAGAGAACAAGGGCGTGGTAGGCTCTCTTCTCAAGTTTTTCGGTCTCGCGGCCAGCCCGTACCGCGAGCCAGCATACACCTCATACCGGCGGGCACGGGCGACTGAGGCATTGGAGGGCCGGTTTTCCGCAGTTTTACTGCGCGAGAACCTGGGCGCCGTGATATCGCCCGGCCTCGAACCCGCACCGATTTCTGCCGGAATCCGTTCCACTGCGAATAGTCCCCGACCGTGACCTCGCCAGACGGTTTGCGGAAGGAATTATATGGCTGCTCGTCATCCTTTACCCGGGCATTACACGGCTCAGCCCCCACCGTCACCGCCGCGCATAGAGAACCGGTCCAAGCCGGAAAGCGACGGCGCCCGCAGGTCGATCGGACTCGGCCTGATTACCGGCGCGGCGGACAACGATCCATCAGCGATCGGAACCTACGCCACCGCGGGCGCCAAGTTTGGACCGTCATTTCTTTGGGCCGCTCCAGTTGCGTTCCCGATGATGATCGCGGTTGTGTATCTCTCCTCGAAACTGGGACTGGTCGGGGGAGAAGGCCTGTTCGCCAAAATCCGGACTCATTACTCGCGATGGATTCTCTATCCCGCGTTGGTCGGAGTCCTTATTTCGAACACCATTGAGGCGGGGGCCGATCTCGGTGGAATGGCGGCAGCGCTCAGGCTATTGATACCCGTGCCCACCGAGTGGATCGTCGTTGCGACGACCTTAGTAATCCTGACCCTCCAGCTCCTGGGCTCGTATTCGCTCATCAGGAACATATTCCGATGGCTTGCGCTGGCCCTGCTGGCCTACATAGGATCGGCAGCTCTCGCCAGACCCGACTTCCTGTCCGTCCTGAAAGGGACGTTCATTCCGACCATCCATTTCAATCGTGAATTCTTTCAGTTGCTTGTTGCCGTCATCGGCACCTCGCTGTCCGCCTATCTCTACACATGGCAATCCAATATGGAGGTGGAAGAAGCGATTGCGCGCGGACGCACAGCCGCCCCAGGGCGCAGGGAAGTCTCAGATAGGGAGCTGAAAAGAGCACGGTGGGACACGATCGTCGGCATGCTCT
The DNA here is from genome assembly GCA_050261015.1 of Rhodospirillales bacterium. GTDB lineage: Bacteria > Acidobacteriota > Terriglobia > Bryobacterales > Bryobacteraceae > Fen-330. The sequence continues at coordinate 11,221 of JBLNCW010000043.1, forward strand.
TTGCCAGCATCATCATGTACTTCATTATTCTTTCGACCGGCTCGACGCTGTTCCATGCGGGGAAGACCGACATCAGCACGGCCGCGGAGGCCGCTCAAGCCCTTCGACCGCTGGCGGGCGATGCCGCCGGACTGCTTTTTGCAATCGGAGTTGTTGCGGTGGGTTTCCTCGCGGTACCGGTCATGACCATCGGAGCGGCGTATGACCTGGCTCAGACTTTTGGCTGGAAGAACGGTCTGTATGCAAAACCCTCGGAGGCAAAGAAGTTCTACGCCGCTATCTTCGCAATCACCCTGATCGGAATGAGCCTGAATTTCTTCGGCATCAACCCAATGAAGGCTCTGGTTTGGGCCGGAATCGTGCAAGGCTTATTGACGCCGCCTCTGATGCTGCTAATCATGTTGATGACGAACAACAAAACGATCATGGGAGAGCGCGTGAACAGCCGCCCCATGAATGTCTTGGGCTGGATCACGACGATCGCGACATTTGCCGCGGGCATCGGACTCCTCATCACGTGGATCGTATGATGTGCTGTGGCTGCGAGTACCGGCAGGCCGCGTAAAATTCTGAGTGTAAATTAGGGCCTTGACAAGGGCCATCCGCTGCTGGCTCCAGTGGAAGTATTCAGGACTTTCACGAAAGGAGCATGACAGCGGATGGCCAAAGATAGGAT
>JBLNCW010000044.1:0-33909 GCA_050261015.1 Rhodospirillales bacterium
GGGGGACGAGGAAACCGGATTGCCCATCCTCAACCACTTCGGGGATGCCCCCAACACGCGCGGCGACCACAGGTTTTTCAAACACCATGCCTTCGGCGATCACCCAACCGAAAGCCTCTTCCCAGCGCGACAACTGGCAGATGATGTCGGCAGCGGCGTAGAGGCCCTCGCGCAGGGGGTCGAAGATCAACCCGGTCCAGGTGAAATGATCGGCGATGCCGAGGCGGCGCGCCTGTTCCATGTAGTCGAGGCGCCGCGGACCGTCGCCGGCGACGACAAAATGCACGTTGCGGTTGTTCGCCAGCACGATCCGAGCGGTTTCGAGCAGGTCTTCGATGCCTTTTTCGGGAACCAGCAGGCTGACCTGAAGCACGATGGCGCGATCTTCGGGAATGCCGTGGGCGAGGCGGAATGCGGCGGGATCGCCGGCGCCACGGCGGAAGTCGACGCCGTTGTAGATGCGGCAGACACGGTCCGGCGCCACATAGCCGCAGACGGCGCAGCAGCGTGCGTTGTACTCGCTGACAGCGATTACTTTATCGAGCGGGTGGTTGATGATCCGGGCCGCGGCGCGCTTCCAGAGCGGGGCCGGCCGCGGATGGTAGCCTTCGGGGCGCGAGGTGTGATCGGTGAGGAAGACGCGCCGGACGGAAAGCGCGGTTGCGAGCCACGGGTAAAGCGTCGTGAAGCCGGTGAAGTGCAGGTGCAGGATTTCCGGCCGGTGTTTTCGGATGAGGCGGGCGGCATCAAGGAGAGCTGCCGGTCCGGGGCAGACCGCGCCGCGCAGCACCTCGATCGAAACGCCGGGGGTATCGAGGAACCGGCGGACGTCAGCGGGAGGCTCTTCCAGAAAACACAGAACGCTGCGCCAGCCGGCATCGTGCAGTTGCTGCGACAACTCGCGCGCGAACATTTCGACGCCGCCTACGCGGCGCGGCGAGATGCCGAAGATGGACAGGACGGCGGGCGGCACCGGCTCAGCTCTGAACAGCCTTTGCGGCGAGCTGCTCTGCCGCGCTGCGCCTTTCGATGCAGCAGCCTTGCTCCCACCAGCGCGGGCGATTTTCCCAGATGCTCCGGATCGAGGCCTGGCGGAAGTTGCCTATCGTATCGGCGGAAACGCAGGCTTTCACCTCTCCGTTGGCCTGGATCTGAAGCGTCGTCAGGGCGGAGCAAATGGGCCGGCCTTCGTGGGCGGTGTGGGATTCGGTAGCAATGCGCAAGCCGGCAGGGTCCCGGAAATAAGCGACCATGGCTCGGAGTTGTTCGTAGCTGTTGTCGATGTGCAATCCCTCACGCTTGAGGCGAATCAGCTCCTCCACGACTCGAACGGCCTTCTCTGTGTCGCGCGGCCAGTTCGCGCTCTTCTCAAACCAGAAGGGATTTTCCTCGGTGTTGTAGTTCTGCTCGATGGGCTGGTAGAAGACGTGAACGCCGTCCTGAGTGGCGAAGCGGGCGACGCCGGCGACCTCATCGAGATTATGCTCCATCACTACCGTCTTAAGGCGGAGATGGTAGCCGAGCTTCTTCTCGCGCCGGAGGCGGAGCAGCGTTTCGATACTTCTCATTGTGACGGAGAAGAAGCCGGGGCGGCCGCGTATCTTCGAGTGAGTTTCGCTGACCGCATCCAGGGAAATCGTCACGCGCCAGGGATTGGCGAGGGCGAGTTTCTCGATGCGCGACTGGTCGAGCCAGTAACCGTGGGAGAGCACTTCCACAAACAGGCCAACCGAGGAGGCATGCGCAGCCAGATCGACGGTATAGGGCCTGAGCAGCGCCTCCCCGCCGGTGAGGACGATCTGAACGGGGCCGAGCCAGTCGCGGAGCTCGTCAAGCAGGCGCCGCCACTCATCAACCGACGGACCGGGCTCGGCGCCCTTGTTCTTCCAGATGTCGCAGTGCACGCAGCTCGCGTTGCAGCGCTCGGTAAGCAGAATGGCGATCGAAGTGGGGCGGCACAGGACAGCGTAGCGGCCCGAGGCAAACGTACGAAGGCGGTAGTTAACGCTTTCGTAAAGCCTTTTATAGGCCCTGTCCGCGAGCGCACGCATGGCGTGTATTCTATCGTAAACCGGCGTAACTCTACCGGCGCTCGGCCGAAGCCGCGGCTTGCCGGCGGCGCGGCAGAAAAGCGGAGCAGCCGCACAGCCAGCCTTCGAACTCCACTTCGTCCAGCCCGCAGTGGTCAACGAGCCGGGGCAAAAGCAGGGGATTGGAGCGCGGGGACGCCAAGCCCGGCTCGCACGTGGTGGCCGAAGCAATCGATACTTCAGCCAGCCACGGAAGGAATTCGGGCTTGTGAACTCCGCTTGGATAGCAGAAGTGCACCGGGTTGCGGCCGGTGAGCGCTTCAAGCCTTTCGCGGTTGTCCCGGATCTCCCGGAGGAACAGATCCCGATCGGAGGGGGTACTGTGGCGGTGCGTATGCAACTGGAAATCGATTCCCGCACGGGCGAGTTCACAAACCTCGTCGGGCTTCATGATCTGCAGCAATCGCTTGCGCACCAGTTCGGTGTAGTCAATTCCGGCGGCCCGGGCGAGCTGCTTGAGCAGTTCCTGCTTGCCTTCGCCGTCGAGGCCGCCGTGGCGGGCAAAGCCGAGCAGCGCCCCTCGCGCACGGTCCAGCGCGGCCGGCGTGCGCAGGTCCAGTTGCTGCGAGATACCGAACTGGCGGCCGTCCAGAACGGCGCCGCGCGCCTTCCAGAGCAGGTAGTGACAGGCGGGATCGAAGACGGGCTGGTTGCGGCCGGAATACCAGGTGGTGAGGTAGACCGTAGCAGGGAAACCGAACTTTTTCAGCAGAGGGTAGGCGTTGCGGTAGAAATCGTAGCAGCCGTCGTCGAACGTAAGGGCGACGCTGCGCGGCGGCAGGCTGCCCCCGTAAAGTATGCTGATCGCTTCATCAAGCGGCAGGACGCGGAAGCCGTTATCCCTGAGGAGAGCGAACCGGCGTTCGAGCGCCGCTGGGGGCATGTAGAGTCGGGGGTTCCACTCGTGCTCGTCTTCTATCGAGACGCCGTGGTAGCAGAGGATCAAAAGCCGGCGCTGCCGCCAGCGGCTGTTTGCAGTCGTGCGGAAAGCGCCGGTGTTCCGCGCCGCGCGCAAGATAGCCCGCTTCAGAGTCTTCAGCATTTTTCCGCTTGCACCAGTTTACGCGGATCGCTTGTCCCGGCGGTGAAGGAAGCCGGCGTAGATTTGTTCCATGCGGCGGACCGAGGCCTCGAGCGAGAACTTCTCGATGAAGGCGGTGCCGGCATCGGCCAGCCGCTGCCGGAGTTCGGAATCGCCGGCCAGCCGCTTGAGGCATTGAGCAAGGCCGGCAGCATCGCCCGGAGTGAACAGCAGCCCGGTACGCTCGTGATCGATGAGCTCGGGATTGCCGCCGGTCCGGGAGGCCACGGCGCAGCAACCGCAAGCCATCGCCTCCATGAGGGAGTTGGAGAGCGCTTCGGAGAGGGAGGGCAGCACAAAGACATCAATCGCATGGAGCCACTCGGCAACGCGGTCGGTGGCGGGTTCGAAGCGGCAGACGCCGTCGAGCCCGAGCGCGCTGCAACGGGCCTTAAGATCCTCCAGAACGGGTCCGTCTCCGACGATGACAAGCCTCGTCCCGGCATACGCGCGATGGACCTCCGCGAATGCTTCGAGTAGAGTGGCTAAACCCTTTTCGGGGCGCAGCGCGCATACAACGCCGAACACGACGGTTGCATCGCGCAGAGCGGAAGGGCGCGCGCGCGGCCCGGCGAAGAAGCGGGCAGTGTCGATCGCGTTGTAGCAGAGGTGAATCCTCTCGGGCGGCACCCCGTCTTCTTCGATCAACTGGCGGCTGACTGCCATCGAGTTGACGACGATTCCGTCCACCAGCCTGTCTGTCAGCCGGAGCAGACGCCGCGAGGCGGGCGAGACCAGGTCCCTGTGAGCCCGCTGGCTCGACAGCACCACCTCCGCGCCGGAAGCGCGCGCGACCGGCACGCCGAACTGGTTCATCGGAACATCGAACGTATGAACCAGGGCTATGCGCTCCCGGCGGATGTAATTCCTTAATTGCCAGGCCGCCTTGAGCGCTCCCGGCTTCTTGAACGAGCGAACGGGGAGATGCAGGATGGGAATTCCGGCCGCGCGCAACTCATCCGCGCGAAAACCCTGAGAGTGAAAACACGCGACGTGGGGCTGGAAGCGCTCGCGGTCGAGTGCCTTGGCAATTTCGCAAAGCTGGCGCTCGGTGCCGCCGACCCCCAACTCCCTGGTCATCAGAAGCACGGGGACGGGGGCTCGCATCAGCTATCAGAATACCCCGGAGCGAGCAGTGGGACGGGCCGGCCGCCGTGATCGCAGCGGGGCACGTCTATTAACCTAATGGATATACTATTGAGGAGAGGGATCCGGATCAGCCGAGGGTCGAACACATCCCCATGCGAGGAAAGCATAATCCCATGAGAGAGAGAGCAAGAAGGTTTTTCATCTCGTCCGGCCTCACCTGCGCGCTGGCATGGTCCGCCTTCGCACAATCGCCGGCTTCGGCTCCCGCCCCGCAGGATGTGCGGGCGGAAGCCTACTACAACTTCGCCATGGGGCACCTGTACGCCGACCTCGCCGCCCGCTACGGCTACCGCGAGTATGTGGACAAGGCGATCGAGCACTACCGCGCCGCCCTGAAGGCCGATCCGGCAGCCAGCTACGTCAGCGAGGAACTGACGGATCTCTACATCCAGGCCGGCAAGCTCGCCGATGCGGTGGCCGAGGCCGAGGAAATGCTCAAGCGCAACCCGCAGAACCTCGAAGCCCGGCGCATGCTCGGCCGCATCTACGCGCGGCTGATCCAGGATCCGCAGCAGAACCGCATCAACGAGCAGCGGCTGCGCCAGGCCATCGACCAGTTCCGCAGAATCACCGAACAGGACTCCAAGGACCTGGATTCGTGGCTCATGCTTGGCCGCCTCTACAAAATCGCGCAGAACTCGGTGGAGTCCGAGAAGGCGTACAAGCAGGCACTGGCTGTCGATCCCGACAACGAATTCGCCCTTTCGGGCCTCGCGCTGGTCTATTCCGACCTCGGCGACACCAACAGCGCAGTGGAGATGTGGAAACGCCTCGCGGACCGGAACCCGAACCCGCGCACTCTGCGCGCGCTCGCCGGCGCCTACGAACAGGTCAACGATTACCGCAGCGCGGCCGACACGCTGCGGCGCGCGCTGGAACTGGCCCCCCGGGACGCCGATCTAAAAAGGAATCTGGCCGAGGATCTGCTGCTTGCCGGCGACGTGGATGAGGCGCTCGCTTTGTATTCCGAACTGGCGCAGGCCGACACGAAGGACCCTCTCCTGCAGCTCCGGATTTCGCAGATCTACAGGCAGAAGCGCCGCCTGGCCCAGGCGCGGGAAGCCCATGAGCGGGCGCGGGCGATCGATCCCGACAGCCTTGAGATTAAGTACAACGAAGTCAACCTGCTGGATGCCGAGGGCAAGTACCCCGAGGCCATAGCCGCTCTGAAGGCCATGCTGGACAGCACGGCAAAACGCGCCTATACGTCCGCCGAACAGAGCAACCGCGCGATTCTGCTGGAGCGGCTCGGTCTCCTGTACCGCGCCAGCCATCAGTATGAGCTTGCCGTGGAGACTTTCCGGCAGGCCGCGCAGCTCGATTCCGCTTCGGCCGCCCGGGCGGCTGCCCAGGTCATCGATACCTGGCGGCAGGCAGGGGAATTCGCCAAGGCCGAGCAGGAAGCCGAGGCCGCCCTCAAAAAGTATCCGGACAACCGCACAGTGAAAATCGTCCGCGCCTCACTGCTGGCCGAACTCGGCCGCACCGAGGAAGCGGCCGCGGCCGCACGGCAGCTTCTGGACGGCAAGAGCGACCGCGAAACCTACCTCGCCCTCGCCCAGATCTACGACAAGGGCAAAAAGTATTCCGAGATGGCGCAGGCGCTCGACGACGCCTACAAGCTCTCCGAGAGCAGCGAGGAGAAGGAAGGCATTTACTTCATGCGCGGGGCCATGTACGAGAAGATGCAGAAGATCGACCTGGCCGAGGCGGAATTCCGGAAGGTCCTTGCCATCAATCCCGACAACGCTGCCGCGCTGAACTACCTCGGCTACATGCTGGCCGATCGCAACATACGTCTCGCCGAAGCCCGCCAGCTCATCACCCGCGCCCTGGAGCTGGAGCCGAACAACGGAGCCTTTCTCGACAGTCTCGGCTGGGTGAGCTTCCGTGAAGGCAAGCTCGAGGACGCCGAGACCCTGCTGCGGCAAGCGCTCGAACGCTCCGGCAAGGACCCCACGATCCACGACCATCTCGGCGACGTCTACTTCCAGCAAGGCAAGCTGAAAGAGGCAATCGCTCAGTGGGAGCTGTCATTGAAGGAATGGCAGGCCAGTTCCGCCGCCGACCGGGATCCCAACGAGGTTGCCAAGGTCCAGAAGAAACTCGAGAGCGCGCGAGTGCGGCTGGCACGCGAATCGGCGTCCGTCACGCGGTAGCCGCGCAAACCGATCCGGCGCCGGTTCTCCTATCAGCGCGCCTGAACCATAGAAGACTCCGCGACAGAGCGGCGGCGACAGGCGGTCTATGCCGTTTTTCGCTATTTTGGGGGAAGGGGATTTGGGGCATCATCCAACCAGAGGAGGGGATCGTTATGGGGAAAGTTGCACGGCAAGTCGTCGAACAGGCAGGCGTCGACGTCAACGCGCTTGTGGACAAACTGGTGCGCGCAGCCGCCGCCGAGTTTACAACCTTCTACTACTACACTATCCTCCGCGTCAACGCCATCGGCTTTGAGGGCGAAGGCCTGAAGGAGATTATCGAAGACGCGCGGATTGAGGACCGCAACCATTTCGAGGCGCTGACGCCGCGCATTTACGAACTCGGCGGCGAACTGCCGCGCGATATCCGCCAGTTCGCCGACGTTGCCGGCTGCCCCGATGCCTACCTCCCGGCGAACCCGCGCGACGTGAAGTCTCTGCTGAACGTTCTGGTGGAGGCGGAACGCTGCGCGATTCGGGTTTACACCGACATTTGTGCTCTTACGGCGGGCAAGGATCCGCGCACCTACGAGCTTTCGGCCGCAATCCTACATGAAGAGGTGGAGCACGAAGCCTGGTTTTCCGAATATCTCGGCGAAGGTCCTTCGGGGCACTTCCGCCGGGGCGCGCCGGGAGCTTCACCCTATGTGCGGCGGTTCATGACAGCGGAGTTCGATTCTTAGGTGGCATTCCAGAAAGTTGCCCGGGAGGCTGACGTGCCGCCCGGGCAGACTCGCTTCTTGATAGTTGAGGGGAAGCCGTTGGTGCTGGCCCGGTGGGAAGGGCGTATCTATGCGCTGAGCGGGATCTGCCCCCACCGGTGGAAGCCGCTGGCCGGAGCCACAATCTGGGATGAGCTGCTGACCTGCCCCTGGCACAATTTTCAGTACGACCTCGCGACCGGCGAGAATCGCTATCCGCGCAACGTCTATCCGGCTGACGAGGAACGCCTGCGCGAACAGGTGGCGCCTTTGAAAATTTACCCCGTCGAGATCCGCGAGGGCGCGGTCTGGGTGGACCTGTCCGGCTGAGCTACGCTGCGGACCGCTTTGGCTGCCGCCGCGGCGCCAGCCAGGAGTGCTCTTTGCCGCCGCCCACCAGGGCCTCAAGCCGCTCCACGATTTCCTTCATCGCCTCGGCCTGCGCATTCATGTCCATGCTGGCCGACGCGCATTCCTCGGCATTGGCGGCCGTGCTCTGCGTCACTTCCTCCATCTGCCGGATGGCCGCCGAGATCTGTTCGATGCTCCGCGACTGTTCGCGGCTGCCCTGGTCCACTTCGCTGACCAGGCTTTTCACCTTGCTGGAACTGGCCGTTATGGAGTTAATCACTTCGACCACCTGCGCCAGCTTTTCCTTCCCTCCATTGGAGGTGGCGATGGATTCCTCGATCAGCGCGGCCGTATCGCCCGCCGCCTCCGCGCAACGCTGCGCCAGATTGCGGACTTCGTCCGCCACCACCGCGAATCCCATTCCCGCCGAACCCGCGCGGGCCGCCTCCACCGCCGCGTTCAGGGCCAGAATGTTCGTCTGGAAGGCGATCTCGTCGATCACCTTAATGATCTTGGAGATTTTCCCGCTAGAACCGATGATTTCCTGCATCGAGCCGACCATCTGCTCGAGCGTCCGGTTGGCACCCGCCACCTGCGCGTCGGATTCCTCCACGTACTCGGCGGCGCGCTGTGAATTCTCCCTGTTCTTCCTGGTCTGGGAGGCCAGTTCCTGGCTGGATGCGGCCGTCTCTTGAAGCGATGCCGCCTGCTCGGACGCCGTCTGCGCCAGCGCCTGGCTGGAGGAATTCACCTGCGACGCCGCACTGGCCACCTGCTCGGCCCGCTCCGCCATCGCAGCCGACAGATCGCGCAACACCCGGTTGATGTTCCGCACCGTCGCGAGCACAAACACTCCCACGGCGAGCCCGACCGCCGTCACGCAAATCCCCAGCCACCGGCTGGCCACCGCCGTCGTCTCGGCAGAGCGCTGCGACGCGGCCATATTCCGGTTCTCCTGGTCCAGAAATCCCGCCGCGCCCGCGCTGATCTCCATCGCCCGCGGCATCACCTTTTCCTCGGAGATCCGCTGGACGACGTCGAACTGCTGCTGGGTCAGCGCTTCGATCATCTCCTGATGCGCCTGGCCCAAGGCCGTCATTTGCCCTCTCAGGGCGCTCAGCCCGCGGCGCGACGCGTCCGTGTCCAGCAGAGGCTCCAACTGCGCCAGCGCCCGCTCCACCCTGGCGGAAGCGTCCCGGTACTCCTGCTTGTGCATCTCCACTGCCTGCGTCTGCTGCAAGATCGAGCGCAGCACGATGCCCCGCTCCAACGCCACCATATTGGCGGCTTCGGTGGCGATCTGGTTTGCCAGCAGCGTCCGCTTCACCGCAACGTTCACGGTGGTGTCCATCGCCGACCGCACCCTCTCGACACTGGCTATCCCGCCGAACCCCAGTGCCAGAACAAGCGCCATCATGACGCTGAAACTGGCCATCAACTTGGTGCCGATTTTCATTCCCGAACCCTCATCTTCACTCGATCTGGTCACAGAGGCACACTGGTCCCTGCCTCCGGATACGCCCGCCTGATGCTGCCTGACTATTCCTTGTACTTGTACTCGAAGGTCAATGTCGTAATCGCCTTGATGGTCTTGTCACCCTGTTTAATCGGCTTGAATCTCCATTTCTTCATAGTGCTTTCCGCCGCTCGCGACAGAACGGGATTGCCGCGAAGAATGGTGACACTTTCCACTTCGCCTTCTTCGTTGATCGTCACATCCATCTCGACAAGCCCGGAAAGTTTCAGTTGCTTGGCCAGCGGCGGCATTTCAGGCGGGACCTTCGAAGCGAGCGAAGCGAGAGCCGTGGCCGGCGGTATCCGCTCGGCGGCCAGTGCCGCCCTGCCGTTGAAGAGTAGACAAACCGCAGCGAACGCAAATAGAGTGAGTATCCTGGATAGTAGGCTCTTCATTTGATTCCTCGTGGTTTCCACAGAGGCTTATCGGCAGAAAAAGACGGTTTTAAAGGAAAAAGCGGCAGGGGCGGCGGGTCAGACCGCCTGCAGGATTAGACACTTAAGGTAGTGCGTTTCGGGCACGGTCAACAGGATCGGGTGATCCCGCGCCTGCGTGCGCCGCTCGATCACCCGCAGCGTCCGCCGGGCATCGAGCGCGGCCAGGGCCACGATCTCAAGCAGCATCGCTTCGCTCAGGTGGTGCGAACAGGAGCAGGTCACCAGGCAGCCTCCCGGCTCCAGCAGCTCAATCGCTCGCAGGTTGATTTCCTTGTAGCCCCGCGCGGCTCCCTCCAGGCTCTCCCGCGACTTCGCGAACGCCGGCGGATCGAGCACGATGGTCCCGAAGCGCCTGCCTGCCGCCCTGAGACTGCCCAGCACGTCGAAGACGTTGGCCTCGCGGAACTCAACGTTTCCGATGCCGTTGGCCGAGCAGTTTCGCCGCGCGATCGATAGCGCCGCCTCCGAGCTGTCCACAGCCTCCACCGACTCGCACCGCGCCGCCATGTGGAGCGCAAACCCGCCCGTCGATGTGAAACAGTCCAGCGCGCGGCCGCGGGCGTACCGGGCCGCCGCCAGGTAGTTCTCCCGCTGGTCGAGAAAAACACCCGTTTTCTGCCCGCCAGGCAAATCGGCATGAAAGATGAGCCCGTTCATGCGGAACGGAAGCAGTTCAGGCGCTTCGCCCGCCAGGACGCCCCTGGTGAGCGGAAGGTCCTCGCGCTTTCGCACCGGGACGTCGTTCCGCTCGATGATGCCCCGCGGCGCGAACAGGTTTTTGAGGGCCTCGATAATCAGAGGCTTGTCGCGGTCCATGCCCTGGTCGAGCGTCTGCACGCACAGGTAATCGCCGTAGCGGTCGACGATCAGCGCGGGCAGCAAATCGCCCTCGGCGTGAACCACCCGATAGGCCTCCGTGTCGCACACCACGCGCTGCCTGTACTCCTTCGCCGCGGCGATCCGGGCCTGGTAGAACTCCCGATCGATACTCTCGGCACGGCGGCTCAGCATGCGGAGGCAGATCTGGGAAGCGGCGCTGTAGTGTGCGGTTCCGAGGGTGCGCCCGGCGTGATCCACTACCCGGACGGCCTGCCCGGGCGAAGCCGCCCCGCGGTCCGTCACGTCCGAAGTGAAAATCCAGGGATGGCCCAACTCCAGACGCTCCGCCCCCCGGCGTGAGATACGGACCGCGGGCGCGGGTTGTGTTGTCACGTTAGATGGGCCTGGGAACGGACAAGCGGGCGAGCCGGGCGATGCGATCTTCCGTGCGCGGGTGGGTCGAGAAGAGCCGCATCATCGCCTCGCCGCTGAACGGCTTGATGATGAACATGTGCGCGGTGGCGGCGTTGGCCTCCATCGGGATCCGCCTGGAATAGCTCTCGAGCTTCCGAAGCGCCGAGATCAACTGGTTCGGATCGCCTGTGTATTTTGCCGAGGAGGCGTCGGCGGCGTACTCGCGGGTACGGGAGATCGCAAACTGGATCAGCATGGCGGCGATCGGCGCCAGGATCAGCATCAGCAGCGCGCCCGCCGCGCCGCCCCTGTTGTCTTCGTCCCGCGATCCTCCGAAGAAAAAGGCCATCCGCGCCAGGAACGTGATCGCTGCCGCGATGGTCGCGGCCACCGAACTGATCAGGATGTCACGATTCTTCACGTGGCCCAGCTCGTGCGCCAGTACCCCCTCAAGTTCGCGGTCGTCCATCACCTGCAGGATGCCGGCCGTGACCGCGACCGAGGCGTGCTTCGGGTTCCGCCCCGTGGCGAACGCGTTCGGGGAATTTTCCGGAATCACGTACAGTTTGGGCATCGGCAGGCCCATTTTGTAGCTCAGGTTCTGGACCATGGGGCCGATCCGCCGGTAGACTTCCCGGTTCTGGCTTTCGTTCACCGGCTGCGCCGAGTACATCGACAAGGCAATCTTGTCGGAAAAGAAATAGCTGGCGAAATTCATCGCCACGGCCAGCCCCAGCCCAATCCAGAGGCCGTCGCGGCCGCCCAGATAGCCTCCGCCCAGCACCAGCAGCCCGCTGAGCAGACCAAGCAACAGGACTGTTTTCAGATTATTCATCTGGTCACCTGAAATACTATTTTGCCATGGGAACGGCTCGCACACCGCTCCCACGGCAATGGATGCGCCGGCATTACTCGCTGACTTCGATCTTAATGGTCCGCGGCTTGGCGGCTTCTTTCTTGGGCAGAGTCACGGTGAGGACGCCGGCTTTGTAATCCGCCTTGACGCGCTCGGCATCCACCGTATCGGGAACGGCAAAGCAGCGCATGAACTCTCCGTAGCTGCGCTCGATGCGGTGATAGCCGGCGGACTTGCCGTCCAGACGCTGGAACTTCCGCTCACCCTTGATGGTCAGCGTACCCTGCTCGATCTCAATGGTCACGTCCTTCATTTCGACGTCAGGCAGGTCGGCCTTGAGTACGAGCTCGTTCTCGGTTTCCAGGATGTCGAACGGCGGGGCCCAGGGGCGCGCGGTGGCCGGTTCGCTGAAAAGGCGGTTGACGGCGTCCTGGAACAGGCGAACGGTTGGGATCGCGACTTCGGTGAAGGGGTCGTAATGCTGTCTGGTGATCGTCATCGGATGTTTTTCCTCCTTAAAACCAACTACTAACATGAGCATAAAATATTAGCGTGAGCTTGTCAAGAAAATATTATTATTGTCTGCTCATGTTGGGATGCGTATTTCGCCCCACCAGCCCCATACCCCCAGTCGCCCGCCACGGAAACAGGCTTACCTCCGAAATTGCCCCGTTCCGTGTTTCTGTTTTGATTGCTTGTCCTTATAGCCTCAAACTAACGTGGAGAAGCTGCTCAGAGGCGGCGTGAGGAGGTTTACTGTTCAATGATGAATCGGATGGGGCTGATAAGTGTCGATGAACTGGTCAGCAGGCGCGTGGCCGAGGAGCGCGTGCGATTGGAGCGCGAAGCCGGTATCTCCGGCGGCGCCTTCCGCCATTTCAAACGGGAACCCGAGCGGAGCTTCACCAAAGACCAGCGCGCGCAGACTACTCTGCTGTTCGGCGGCCTCACCTGGAAGCACGAACGGCTGATCCAGGCTGCACTCGAGGGTCTGGGGTACAAAGCCGAGCCGCTGCCCACGCCGAACGTGGCGGCTTTCCAGACCGGCAAGGAGTTCGGCAACAACGGGCAGTGCAACCCGACGTATTTCACCGTCGGCAATCTTGTTCAATTCCTACAGAAGCTCGAAGCCCAGGGCATGAGCCGGCAGGAAATCATTGACCGCTACGTCTTTTTCACGGCGGGCGCCTGCGGACCCTGCCGCTTCGGCATGTACGAATCCGAGTACCGGCTGGCGCTCAGGAACTCCGGCTTCAGCGGCTTTCGCGTATTGCTGTTCCAGCAGGGGGGTGGGTTAAACCAGTCGAATGCCGAAGCCGGGCTGGAGATGAACCTGGACTTCTTCCTGGGCATCTTGAACGCGATGAATTGCGCCGATGTCATCAACGAGGTTGCCTACGCCATCCGGCCCTACGAAGTCGAAGCCGGCGCCTGCGACCGGGTGCTCAAGGAGTCAATCGAGCGTATAGCCGAGGTTTTCCGGACGCGGCAACCGTGGCAGCTCAACGCGAAGCTAAACGGGCGCCTCAAGAGTGGGGCGGAGTACGTCGGGAAATTCCTCCACCAGCTTTCGAGCGACGAGTACACCCGTGCGCTCCGGGAGTGCCGCGACCGCTTCAATTCGATCGAAGTGGACCGGCTGCGCGTAAAGCCGATCGTCAAGATCACGGGCGAGTTCTGGGCACAGACCACGGAAGGCGACGGCAACTTCAACATGTTCCGTTTCCTCGAGCGGGAGGGCGCGCAGGTGCTGGTGGAGCCGGTGGGAACCTGGATCACCTACATGCTCCACCAGATGGTGCAGAAATACAGGGATCGCAAGGGGCTCGACGAAGGCGCCGTGCTGCCGCCCGTCTGGAGGGTGGGCAAGCGCGCGCGAATCGAGCTCGACTACCGTTCCAAGGTGGCGAAGCTCAAAGTGGCGGAAGCCGTTTTTCGCCGCGAATACCACCGCATCGTAGAAGCGCTGGGCGGGGTGGCGCACCAGCTTGTGGACCAGTACGAGATGCAGCGGCTCGGGCACCCGTATTACAACTCGCGGTCAGGCGGGGGTGAGGGCCACCTGGAGGTCGCCAAGAACATTTACTACTCCAACAGGGACTTGTGCCATATGGTGCTATCGCTGAAGCCGTTCGGGTGCATGCCGTCCACGCAATCCGACGGCGCACAGGCGGCGGTGGTCTCGCACTACCGCGACATGATTTTCTTGCCCATCGAAACCTCGGGAGAGGGCGAAATCAACGCGCACAGCCGCGTGCAGATGGCTCTCGGCGAGGCCAAGGCGAAGGCGAAGCGCGAGTTCCAGGAGTGCCTGGCGAAGACCGGGCTGACGCTGGAGCAGTGCCGGGCGTACCTGGATGCTCATCCCGAGATGAAGCGCCCCATGTACAAAGTCCCCCGGCGCAAGGGCGTCGTTGGGGACGCAGCCAACATGGTGCTACACATCGCCGAAAGAGCCGGAGCCAGGGGTTAACGCATGCGACGCGATCGCCAGTTTCTTGTGGGATTGGACGTAGGTTCGACGACGGTCAAAGCCGTGGTGGCGGACCCGAGGACCGATGAGATCCTCTGGCGCGACTACCAGCGCCACGACACCCGGCAGCCCGAAAAGGTCCTCGAATTCCTGAAGCGTTTCGAGACCGAAATTGAGGGCTTCGCCGCCGAACGCACCCGGATCTTCATCACCGGTTCGGGCGGCAACAACCTGGCAAGCTATATCGGCGCGAAGTTCGTGCAGGAGGTGAACGCCGTTTCCCTTGCCGTCGAGAAGCTGCACCCGGAGTGCGGTTCGGTGATCGAATTGGGCGGGCAGGACGCCAAGATCATCATCTTCAGGGAGGATCCGGAGACCGGGCGCAAAAAGAAAATCCCCTCGATGAACGATAAGTGCGCCGGCGGCACCGGGGCGGTGATCGACAAGATCAACGCAAAGCTGCGCATCCCGCCGGAGCAGTTGTGTGAAATGGGCTACACGGGCCTGCGGCTGCATCCGGTGGCGGGCAAATGCGGCGTCTTCGCCGAAACGGATATCAACGGGCTGCAAAAGGCCGGCGTTCCGGCGGAGGAGCTGATGGCCTCGCTGTTTGAAGCCATCGTCATGCAGAACCTGTCGGTGCTGACGCGCGGGAACACGCTGCGCCCGGTGGTTCTGCTGCTCGGCGGGCCGAACACCTACATCCGCGGAATGCGCGAGTGCTGGAAGCATAACATCCCGAAGATCTGGAAGGAGCGCAAGTTCCCGCTGCCGGAGGACACGCCGCCAGAGGACCTTGTGCGGACGCCCGACAACGCCCAGTACTTCGCGGCCATCGGAGCGATTGAATTCGGCAAGACGGAAGAGGACTGCGTCGGCTGCTATCGCGGGCGGGACAAGCTCGAGTGGTACATCGAGCACGGCCGGCACGAGGAGAAGGCAAAGAAATCCGCCGGCGGCGGACTGGCAAAGAGCGCGGACGAACTCGCGGCTTTCAAGGAGCGCTACCGGAGGCGGGAGTTCGTCCCGGCGCGCTTTTTGCCCGGCCAGGTGGTGGAGGGCTTTATCGGGCTTGATGGCGGGTCCACGTCGACCAAGGCCGTGCTGCTCTCCAGCGACAAGAGCCGTGTGCTGACGAAATGCTACCAGCTCTCGAAAGGCAACCCGATCGAGGACACCATCGAGGTCCTCTCCAAGCTCGAAGACCAGGTGACGGCGCAGGGCGCTTCGTTGAAGGTGCTGGGGGTGGGCACCACGGGGTACGCCAAGGACATTCTGAGGGACGTGATCGGGGCCGACGCCGCGCTGGTGGAAACCGTGGCGCACACCGAGGCCGGCCTTCACTTCTATAAGAACGTCGATGTCATCTGCGACGTCGGCGGGCAGGATATCAAAATCATCATCCTGAAGAACGGGCGAGTGAAGGATTTCAAGCTGAACACGCAGTGCTCGGCGGGCAACGGTTACTTCCTGCAATCGACGGCGCAGTCATTCGGCTTTTCGGTGGAGCAGTTCGCCGACGCCGCCTTCAGCGCCAGGGCGTTTCCCGCATTCGGCTACGGCTGCGCGGTCTTCATGCAGTCCGATATCGTGGACTTCCAGCGGCAGGGCTGGCAGGCGGAAGAGATCATGGCGGGGCTGTGCAACGTGCTGCCGAAAAACATCTGGCTGTACGTGTCGCAGATTCCCAACCTGCCGTCCATCGGCAGCCGATTCCTGCTGCAGGGCGGGACGCAGTACAACCTTGCCGCGGTGAAGGCGCAGGTGGATTTTATCGAAGCACGTTTTAAGGGAGACGTGCGGCCCGAGATCACGGTTCACGAGTTCTGCGGGGAAGCGGGCGCCATCGGCGCGGCGCTCGAAGCGGCCCGGCTGTATGAGCGCGGCCGCCAGACCAGCTTCATCGGCATGGACGCCGTGCGGAAGGTCAGTTACAAAACGACCCGCAGCGAGGACACCCGCTGCTACTTCTGCAAGAACAACTGCCTGCGCACCTTCATCGACGTGAAAACGCCGCTGATCTCGACCGTGCAGCCGGTGAACTCCAAGGTGCCGCTCGAGCCAGGCTCTCAGAGACTGATTATCGCCACGTGCGAGAAAGGCACGGTGGAAGATCTCGACCACATGAAGACGATCAAGGGCGAGATCGACAAAGTGAAGGACGCAAACCCGAACTTCGCCGAGATCGCCGCCCGTGCCGTGTTCCGGATCCCCGATACGCCCAACGTCTCCGACCCCCCGCCGCGGTTCCGGCTCACGCCGGCTCAGAAACAGCGTGCTGCTCTATGGGAGCGGCGCGGCTCGCTGCGGATTGGAATCCCGCGCGTGCTGAACCTGTATTCCACGGCGCCGCTGTTCACGGGCTACCTGACCTCGTTGGGCATCAAGCCGCAGAACATCGTCTTCTCGGAGTACACCTCGGAGGAGTTGTACAAGGAAGGAGCCAAGCGCGGCGCGATCGACCCGTGCTTCCCCTCAAAGCTCGGCATCCCGCATGTCCACAACCTCCTCTACCGCGCGCACGCCAAGCGCCCGCTCGACTATATCTTCTTCCCGGTGATTGACGACCTCACCAGCGACCTGGCGTGCACCGTCGGGCACCGCTCCTGTCCCACCGTGGCGGCGACCCCGGAAGCCGTTAAGGCCGCATTCGTCAAGGAAGGCGATCTGTTCAAGGAGCTGGGAGTCGTCTATCTTGATACGTTCCTGAACCTGGCGGACCGGAAGCTGTTCGAGCGGCAGATGTACAACCAGTTCCGCGACATTCTGGGATTGACGCCCGAAGAGAACGAGCGCGCGGTGGCCGTGGGGTATCGCTGCCTCGACGAGTACAATCGCTCGATTCGCGCGCGGGCCAGGGAAGTGCTGGAGCAGTTGGAACGCGAGGACAGGATCGGTGTGGTGCTGCTCGGGCGGCCCTACCACAACGACCCGGGCATCAATCACGGGATCCCGGAAGAGTTCCAGAAAATCGGCTACCCGGTCTTCACGCAGGACAGCCTGCCGATTGACGACGACATCCTCGAGCGGCTGTTCGGCGACGAGGTCCGGGCGGGTGAAATACCTCATCCGATGGCCATTACGGACGTCTGGAAGAACTCGTACAGCGAGAACACGTCGCGGAAGATTTGGGCGGCGAAGTACGTGGCCCGGCACCCGAACCTGGTCGCGCTCGAGCTTTCCAACTTCAAGTGCGGGCACGACGCGCCGATCTATACCGCGGTGGAAGAGATCATCGAGCACTCCGGGACCCCGTATTTCTGCTTCAAAGATATCGACGAGAACAAGCCGAGCGGCTCAATCAAGATCCGCGTGGAGACGATCGCGTATTTCCTCAAGCGTTACCGCGAGGATCTGGTGGACGCCCGGCGCAAGAAGCAAAAAATCGACGAGCAGATCGCGGAGTTCGAGCGCCAGTTGCGGCGGCAGGCGCTGAAACAGCGGCTTGCGGCGCTGGCCGAAGAGGACTCCCGGCTCCGGAAGGCTTTCGCCGGCGGGCACATCGAGACCATTCACGTCGGGGTGGAGGCGCTGGCGAACTCGGGAAGGCAATCCCCGGCGCCTCCGCGCTGAGCCAAAAAGAGCTCAGCCTGAAAGAAAAAGGGGCATCCGGCCGTTTGAGCCGGACGCCCCTTATTCTTTTTGAAACCGAACGGGACCTACTCGGATTCTTCTTCCTCGCGGCCCTCGCGCAGCGCCTTGAGCTTCTCTTCCTTGCGCTTGGCGCGCTCGGCCGCGCGCTTGACGAGCTGAGAGCCTACCAGCTCGATCATCGCCTGCTCGGCGCCGTCGCCCTTGCGGGGGCCCAGCCGGACGATGCGGCAATAGCCGCCCTGCCGCTGCCCAAAACGCGTGCCGAGCGTGTCGAAAAGCTTCTTCACCGAGCCCGGGGTCTTCAGGAAAGCCGCAGCCTGCCGGCGGGAATGCAGCGTATCCCGCTTGGCCAGCGTGATCATCCTTTCGACCAGCGGGCGGGCTGCCTTGGCTTTCGGCACCGTGGTGATCACGCGCTCCTGCTCGATCACGCTGGTCACCAGGTTGCGCAGCAGCATCCAACGCGCGTCCAGCGGTCTCCCTAACTTGTATCCTGCACGCTTGTGTCTCACGGTGTTCTCCTAGCCAATTCCTTCAAATTGATCGCGGTCTTCGCGGTCGGCGTCCGAGCCGGGTTCCGGCTCGATTCCCTCGCTCCCTTCAGCTCCTAAGTCCTCTTCTGCCGCTGCCTGCCCGACGCTCACGGGCGGGGTCGGTGTCACCGGCGTTCCGGAGCCTGAAACCAGCCGGCCCTGGGCGTCGAACTTCATGCCGAACTGCAAGCCCATTCCGGCGAGAATTTCCTTGATCTCGTTCAGCGACTTCCGCCCGAAGTTCTTGGTGCGCAGCATCTCGGCCTCGGTCTTCTGCACGAGGTCGGCGATGGTCTGAATGTTGGCGTTCTTCAGGCAGTTGTACGACCGAACGCTCAGCTCCAGCTCGTCCACCGAGCGGTTCAGGATCTCGTTCATCTGATCGAGCGCACGCTCGCCCGGCTCCTCGGCGACTTCGGGGAGCTCCTCGAAGTTGATGAAGATCGACTGGTGGTCCTTGATGAGCTTGGCTGCCTGTCCGATGGCGTCCTGCGGAGAGATGGCGCCGTTGGTCCAGACTTGCAGCGTCAGCTTGTCGTAGTCGGTGATCTGCCCGAGGCGCGCCGCTTCGACGAAGAAGTTCACCTTGCGCACCGGCGAGTGTACGGAGTCGATCGGGATGAATCCGAGAGGCAAATCCTCGTCGTAGTTGCGGTCGGCGCTCACGTATCCGCGGCCGAGCTTCAGCCGCATCTCGACGTTCAGGCGGCCGCCGTCGCTCACCGTAGCGATGTGCATCGTGCGGTCCAGCACTTCCACGTCGGGGTCGGTTTCGATCTGCCCGCTCAGCACTTCACCGGGTTGGTCGACCCTCAGCCGCGCCGTGCGCGTGCCCTCACCGGTCATCTTGAACGGCACCTGCTTGAGGTTGAGAATGATGTCGGTGGCGTCCTCGACGACTCCGGGAATCGGGCTGAACTCGTGGGCGACGTTCTCGATCCGCACGGCGGTGATCGCCGCGCCTTCGATCGAACTGAGCAAAACGCGCCGCAGACTATTGCCGATGGTGGTGCCAAAACCACGCTCGAAGGGCTGCGCGGAAAATTCTCCGAAGCGATCGGTCAGCGTGTCGGTGTTGGCCACCAACCGCTTGGGTTTTTGAAAGCCTTTAAACATAAGCTCGCATCCTTTCCCCCTGAATCCGGCGTTGCCGCCGGCGCCGCCGGCCCTGCGAGGCCGGCCGGAGCGGGGGACTCATATTACTTCGAATAGAGTTCCACGATGAGCCGTTCGTTCACCTGAATCTGAACCAGCTCTTCGCGTTTCGGCATTCCGATCACGCGTCCCTTTAAAGCTTCCCGGTCCACCTCGAGCCAGTTGGGGACGGGCGCATGCGCCGTGGCATCCCGGGCTGACAGAATCGTAGGATTGTTGCGGCTGCCTTCGCGAACTTCCACCACGTCGCCCTGCTTTACGAGGAACGAAGGGATGTTGACCTTCCGGCCGTTCACGCTGATGTGGCCGTGCCTGACGATCTGCCGCGCCTGCGGATGGCTGGTGGCAAATCCCATGCGATACACCACGCTGTCCAGCCGCCGCTCCAGCATGCTCAGCAGGTTCTCGCCGGTGATGCCTTTCATCTTTTCGGCTTTCTTGAACAGGTTGCGGAACGGCGTCTCGGTCAGGCCGTAGTAGCGCTTCACCTTCTGCTTCTCGCGAAGCTGAAGGCCATAGCCCACAACCTTCGACCTGCGATCCTTGCCGTGCTGGCCAGGTACGAAGTTGCGCTTCTCGATGGCGCATTTCTCGCTGTGGCAGCGCTCACCCTTGAAAAACAGTTTCATGCCCTCGCGCCGGCAAAGCCGGCAGACCGGGCCGCTATATCGAGCCAAATGTCCTCCTTGACCTTTCCAGGTGCAGTTTACAGCCCCGCGCTGCGGAGTCGTCTTCCTGCTTCGTGTTCGATATCAAACTCTTCTCCTCTTCGGCGGCCGGCAGCCGTTGTGGGGAATCGGCGTGACATCCAGAATCCTCCGGACGTCGAGCCCCACCGTGGCCAGCGTTCTGATCGCCGATTCGCGTCCGGCGCCGGGCCCGGCTACCCTCACTTCCACGGTGCGCATGCCGGCTTCCTTGGCCTTGTTGGCCGCCGTGAGCGCCGCTTGCTGCGCGGCGAACGGGGTTCCCTTACGCGAGCCGCGGAATCCAAGTGAACCCGCACTCGACCATGCAACGGTGCCGCCGTTCTGGTCCGTCACCGTGACGATCGTATTGTTGAAGGTCGCCTGGATATGCACAATCCCGACCGGGACGTTCTTCTTTTCCTTCTTCTTGAAACTTTTCTTTTTAGACGATTTCGCTGGTGCTTTGGCCATTCAAACCCTCGGGACTCTGATCCTTACGTCTTCGCCGTCGATTTCTTCTTGTTGGCCACCGTGCCGCGTCTCGGACCCTTCCGCGTGCGGGCGTTGGTATGCGTGCGCTGGCCCCGGACGGGCAGACCGCGCCGGTGCCTGAGCCCCCGGTAAGCGCCCATCTCGATCAGCCGCTTGATATTCATCGAGATCTCCTTTCGGAGATCGCCCTCAACCGCGCCCTCTTCCTCAATGATCTGGCGGATTCGAGTGACCTCTTCCTCGCTCAGGTCCGCCACCTTCTTGTCGGGGTCCACCCCGGCCCGGTGCAGGATCGACTTGGAACGGGTCCGGCCGATGCCGTAGATGTACGTCAACCCGATCTCGGCTCTCTTCTTGTTCGGCAGGTCCACGCCTGCAATACGCGCCATATATCGCTCCCTTTACCCCTGTCGCTGCTTATGCTTGGGGTTCGTGCAGATGACCCGCACCACTCCCTCGCGGCGAATCACCTTGCACTTGTCACAAATTCTCTTTACCGAAGCTCGGACTTTCATGTCTGCTAATCCTTCAATATCTTAACGATCCGCCCGCGTCCGGGGTCGTGCGGAGCCAGCTCGATGCTGACCCGGTCGCCCGGCCGGATCCGGACGAAATTCCTCTCCCTTACTCCGGCCGCGTGAGCCAGCACCTGCTTCCGTGTTTCCAACTCGACGCGGTAGATAGCGTTGGGCAGCAACTCGATCACGGTCGCCGCCACTTCCCTGCTTTCACCCGCCATCACGGCCGCGTCAAAACCCACGGCCCGTTCGAAGTCACCGCCACGCAGTGCTCAAAATGGGCCGAATAGGATTTGTCCTTGGTGACCGCCGTCCAGCGATCCGGCAGCAGGCGCGATTCCGGCCTGCCGGCGTTCACCATCGGCTCAATCGCAAGGACCATCCCTTCTTTCAGCCGCGGGTTTTCGTTGCTGCGGTCCACGTAATTCGGAACCTGCGGCTCTTCGTGGAGCTGCGTGCCGATCCCGTGGCCCACGTACTCCCTCACGACGGAAAACCCGTTCGATTCCACATGCTGCTGAACGGTGCCGCAGATGTCAAACAGCCGGTTGCCCGGCCGCGCCTTGTCGATCGCCAGTTCCAGCGCTTCCCGCGTCACCCGCAGCAGCCGCTCCACCTCCGGCGAGATCTGCCCCACCGGAAACGTCGCCGCCGAGTCGCCGTAATAGCCGTCCAACTCGACCCCGATATCGACCGAGACAACGTCGCCGCTCTTCAGCACCCGCTTGGCGGAAGGCATGCCGTGCACGATTTCTTCGTTCACCGAAGTGCACAACACATACGGGTACCTGGCGCCCACAGCCGGCACATAATAACCCTTGAAAGCCGGCCTGGCGCCCGCGTCCCGAATCATCTTCTCGGCCGCCTGCTCCAGATCCAGCGTCGTCACGCCTTCCCCCACCAGGCGGCGGAGTTCATCAAGCACCTTCCACACAAGAAGACCGCTGTTTCTCATTTTTTCGAGCTCCGCAGCGGTCTTTCTGACAATCATCAGCCGTCCAGCCGCGCCCGAATCACAGCGGTCAACTCCTCGGGAGCGCCGTTGCCGCCCGTCACCTCGACCAGCCGGTATCCGGCCTGGCGGAAGAAATCCATTACCGGCAGGGTCTGGCCGTTGTAGGCCTCGAACCGCTTCCGGATTACTTCTTCCTTGTCGTCCTCACGCTGGATGAGCGCAGCGCCGTCGCGGTCGCAAACCATGTCCTTCTTCGGAGGATTGGACACCAGATTATAGGAAGCCCCACACACGGGACACTGGCGGCGGGCAGCGAGTCGGGCAACAATAATATTGTAATCGACCAGCAAATTAACTACCACTTTGCTTTTCCCGATCCGGTCCAGCATCTCGTCCAGCATCCTCGCCTGAGGCAGCGTCCGGGGATAGCCGTCCAGAATGAATCCATGCGCGCAGTCTGGCTGCGCGAGCCTGTCCTCGACAATTCGGTTCACCAACTCGTCCGGAACCAGCGCTCCCGACTGCATGATGGCCTGAACTTCCCGGCCCAACTCCGTCCCGTCTTTCACGTGCTGCCGGAAGATGTCGCCGGTCGAGATATGCGGAACCTTCAAGGCCTCGCTCAGCAGAACGGCCTGGGTTCCTTTGCCTGACCCCGGAGGGCCGAATAAAAGCAACGCGGAATTATTGAGCATATGAACGTTGACCAAAGATCGTGGATCGCAGATACCCGGGCGCTCCGCACACGAATCCACGTTCCACGTTCTTCGATCCTAAAATACGCTTCGCCGGCCGCGAATCCTTCCGGCTCTCGGCGAGAACCCTTCGTAGTGGCGCATGATCAACTGCGCCTCGATCTGATTCACGGTATCCATCGCCACGCCGACCACGATCAGCAGCGACGTGCCGCCAAAGTAGAAATTCACTCCCAAGCCGTCCAGCAGCCAGCGGGGCGCCCAGGTGTCGATCCAATCGCCTATCAGCGGCAGCGATTGCAGCTTGATTCCGGAAATCATGATTTCCGGGATCAGGGACAGCAACGCCAGGTATAATCCACCCACCACCGTGATGCGCGTCAAAATCCGGTTCATGTACTCGGCGGTGTTCTTCCCCGGACGAATGCCCGGGACGAACCCGCCATACTTGCGCATATTGTCTGCCGCCTCGTTCGGGTTGAAGATGATCGACACGTAGAAGAAGGCGAAGAACATGATGCCGGCCACATACAGCAACACGTACAGCGGCTGCGAGTGCTGGATGGAGCCGAGCATCGCGCTGAGCCAGGGATTGTTCTTGACGGCGGGCACCAGCGCCAGCGTCTGCGGGAAGGTCAGAATCGAGGACGCGAAGATGACCGGCATGACGCCGCCCGCGTTGACTTTCAACGGCAGGTGCGTCGCCTGCCCACCCATCATCCGGCGGCCCACCACGCGCTTGGCGTACTGGACCGGGATCCGCCGCTCGCCGCGCTCCACCAGCACGATGAAGGCGACCACCGCCAGCATCACGGTCAGAATGATGATCAAATGCAGCGCCGTCCACTGCCGCGTCACGAACACGTGGGTATAGATTTCCTCAATGGCACGCGGCAGCCCCACGACAATGCCGGCGAAAATGATGAGCGACATGCCATTGCCGATGCCGCGTTCGGAAATCTGCTCACCCAGCCACATGATGAACACGGAACCGGTGGTCAGGGTAAGCACCGTCATCGCGATGAACCCGAAGCCCGGGTTCAGCACGAAGCCGCCCTCGCTCGACATCAACGCGGTGGCGATGCCAAACGACTGCACCATCGACAGGCCGAGTGTCAGGTACCGCGTCCACTGCGTGATTTTGCGCCGCCCCAGCTCCCCTTCCTTCTGGAGTTTCTCCAGCGTCGGTATGACTACCGTCAGCAACTGGAGAATGATCGACGCCGTGATGTACGGCATGATGCCCAGGGCGAAAATGGTCAGCCGGCGGAACATGCCGCCGCTGAACAGATCGATGAATCCGAAGACTGTGCCCTGGTTCTGCCGGAAAAACTCGTCCAGCTTGGCGCCGTCAATTCCCGGGGTAGGGATATGCCCGCCCAGACGATAGACCGCCAGCAGCGCAAGCGTGAACAGAACCCGCTTGCGAAGGTCCGGGATGCGAAATATATTCGCAAAGGCTTCGAAAAACTTGTTCATGATCGACTCATCCGCCGGCCATCACTCGCCGGCGCCGATAATCTGGGCGCTTCCCCCGGCGGCCTGAATCTTATCCTGGGCAGATTTTGAGAACAGGTGTGCCTGTACCTGGATGGGACGCGTCAACTCGCCTGAACCCAATACTTTCAGGCCATCGCCCAGCGCTTTGATGACGCCAAGCTCCTGTAACCGCTCGGGAGTGAACTGGTCGCCTTCGAGACGCTCGAGAACGCCGACGTTCACCACCGCATATTCCTTCTTGAAGATGTTCCGGAAACCCCGCTTCGGCAGGCGCCGGTGCAGCGGCATCTGGCCGCCTTCGAAACCGCGCTTCTGGCTGAATCCGCTGATCGAGTGCTGGCCCTTTTGGCCGCGCCCGGCGGTCTTCCCGCGTCCGGAACCCATGCCGCGGCCGACACGCCGGCTGTTTTTCTTCTGGCCCGCCGGAGGCTTCAATCCACTGAGGTTCATATGGCTTCTCTACCCCACGATCGCGACCAGGTGCGGCACCATGCGCACCATGCCGCGGATGCCCGGGTTGTCCGGCCGCTCCACCACCTGGTTCACCTTGCGGAGTCCCAGGCCGCGCACGACCTCTTTGTGTTTCTTCGGAGCGCAAATCGGACTGCGCACCAGCTTGATTCTTATTGTACCGTCCGCCATGACCGTCACCTGAACGCTTACAGCTTCTCGATTGGCAGCCCGCGCAGCTCGGCAACCGCGTTTTTGTCGCGCAACCGCTCCAGCGCGTCGATGGTTGCCTTCACCACGTTATGCGGGTTGTGCGAACCGATCGACTTGGTGGCTACGTTGGCGATCCCGACCGCCTCAATCACCGCCCGCACCGGCCCGCCGGCGATCACGCCCGTGCCTTCCGGCGCCGGCTTGAGCAGCACGCGCCCGCCGCCGAAGACGCCGAGCGCCGAATGCGGAATCGTCGTCTTCTTGACGTTCACCTTTCGCAAATTCTTCTTGGCCGCTTCAATGGCCTTCTTGATCGCCGCCGGAACTTCCTTGGCTTTGCCGGTGGCATACCCCACCACGCGCGCTTCGGGGTCGCCCACCACCACCAGAGCCGAAAAGCTCAAATTCTTGCCGCCCTTCACCACTTTGGTGACGCGGTTGATCGATACCACGTGCTCTTTCAGGTTCAGTCCCTGCGGGTCGATCGGCTTAGTCGTTATCGCTGGCATGCGCTAGAACTCCAGTCCCCCTTCGCGCGCCGCGTCGGCCAGGGCCTTGACGCGCCCGTGGTACAAATACCCGCCGCGGTCGAAAACCACTTTGACAATGCCTTTCTCCTTGGCGCGGGCCGCGATGAGCTTGCCAATTTCCTTTGCGCCTTGGATGTTGCCGCCGCTCACCCGGCTGTTCTTCTCGGCCGAGGACGCCGCCGCCAGCGTGCGCCCCGCCGTATCGTCGATAACCTGCACGGAAATGTGCTTCAAACTGCGGAACACCGCCATCCGGGGCCGCTCCGGTGTTCCACGGACCCGGCGGCGAATCCGCTCGTGAATCTTCCGGCGGACATCGTCTCTCGCAATCTTCGTAATCATTTCCCACCACCGGTCTTGCCGACCTTCTTCCTCAAAACTTCGCCCGTGTACCGAATCCCCTTGTTCTTATAGGGATCCGGCGGCCGCAGCGCGCGGATGTTCGCCGCCACCTGGCCGAGCAGTTGCTTGTCGGGAGCGCTCAGCACCAGGTGGGTCTGCTTGTCGATCTTCAGATCCACTCCCTCGGGAAGCAGGAACTCAATTGGATGCGAGTAGCCGAGGGTGAATGTCGCCACGCGTCCCTTGATGTCAGCGCGGTAGCCAATCCCGACGATGTCCATCTCTTTGGTAAACCCCGTGGAGACTCCATGCACCGCGTTGGCCGCCAGCGCCCGGGTCAAGCCGTGCAGCGCGGCCGCTCTCTCGCTATCCCGCTCCAGCTCGAGCGCGCCGTTCGCCTGGCGGACGGTCACACCCTGCGGTATAGGCACCGTCAGCTTGCCCTTCGGCCCTTCCACTTTCAATTCCGTGCCGATCTCCACCTTCACTCCCTTGGGCAGCGGAATCGGCTTCTTTCCCACTCTCGACATGGCTCTCCCTCACATCACGAGATCTGGCAAAGGATCTCTCCCCCTACACGCTGCCGCGCGGCATCCCGCCCCGTCATCACACCCCGAGGGGTGGTCAGGATGTTGATGCCGAGCCCGCCGACAACGCGCGGGATCTCGTCATGGGATACGTAAACACGGCAGCCCGGCCTTGACACCCGCTCCAGTTCCGTAATCACCGGCCGCGCGTTCGCCTGATACTTCAAATAAATCTTGATCGTCTTCTTGGCGCCCTCTTCGGCCACCTTGTAGTTCAAAATGTAGCCTTCTTCCTTCAGAATCCGTGCGATTTCCGTCTTCAGACGGCTGGCCGGCACGTCCACCTTTGGGTGCCGCGCCTTGATCGCGTTCCGGATTCTCGTCAACATGTCGGCAATCGGATCCGATACCATCTGTTTCTTTCCTGCTCCTTGCCCGGCCAGGTCTGCCGCTTTTTACGCGCACGCTGGCCGGTGGGATTACCAGCTCGCCTTGATCACGCCGGGAATCTCTCCCGCCAGGGCCAGCTCGCGGAAACAGATCCGGCAGAGATGAAACTTCCGGATGTACCCGCGCGGCCGGCCGCACCTCCAGCACCGGTTCCGGTGCCGGATCTTGAACTTCGGCTTCTTCTCGTCCTTTGCAATCTTGGCCGTTGTCGCCATTCCGTATCCTTTTCCTTCCGGCTATTGCCTGAACGGCATTCCGAGGTGCCGCAGAAGCGCGAGCCCCTCGGCGTCGGTCTTAGCCGTGGTGGTGATGCAGATGTTCATGCCTTTGCTCTTCTCCACCTTGTTGTAATCGATCTCGGGGAAGATCAACTGATCCCTGACGCCCAGCGTGTAGTTGCCGCGCCCGTCGAACGACTTGGTGGAGACGCCGCGGAAATCGCGCACCCGCGGCAGCGCCACATTCACCAGCCGGTCCAGAAACTCGAACATCCGATCGCCGCGCAGCGTCACCATGCACCCGATCGTCATGCCCTCGCGCAGCTTGAACGCCGCGATCGACTTCCTCGCTTTCGTCACCACCGGCCTCTGCCCGGTGATCTGCGCCAGCTCATTGACCGCGCCGTCCAGCAGCTTCGGATTCTGTGTCGCTTCGCCCAACCCGATGTTGATGGTCACTTTCTCGAGCTTGGGAACAGCCATCACGTTCCGGTACTTGAATTCCTTCATCAGCGCCGGCACGACGGCCTTCTTGTAATGCTCCTTCAACCTCGCCATATCACTTGGCCTCCAGCGGCGCGCTGCACTTGCGGCAGATCCTGGTCCGCCGCGTCTTGCCGCCGGCGGTTTCCACCCGCCGGCCGATCCGCGTAGGCCCGCAGGAGGGGCACACGATCATCAGGTTGGAAACCGCGATCGGCCGCTCACGTTCCGCAATGCCGCCCTTGATTTGCCGCTGCGGGTTCGGACGGGTGTGCCGCTTCACCATCTGGACCCCTTCCACCAGCACGCGCCCGGTCTTCTTGTTCACCTGCAGGACCCGGCCCTGCTTGCCCTTGTTCTTGCCGGCGATCACCTCAACAATGTCGTTCTTCCGCAGCAGCACGCGAACGAATTCCTTCTTTCCCGCCGAATGCCGCGGAGAGCGCGATGCTACACGTCCCATTTAGATCACCTCCGGCGCCAGCGACACGATCTTCATAAACCGCTTGTCGCGCAGTTCGCGCGCCACCGGCCCGAACACGCGCGTCCCCACCGGCTCCCCGTCCGGGGTGATCAGCACGGCGGCGTTCGAGTCGAACCGGATGTAAGTGCCGTCCCGCCTGCGGGTCTCCTTGCGCATCCTGACGATCACGCAGCGCACCACTTTGCCTTTCTTGATGGCTGAATCCGGCGCCGCTTCCTTGACGCTCGCGGTCACCACATCGCCCAGCCCCGCCCGCAGGCCCTTGTCGCCCCCGAGCGGCAGGATGCACTGCAACTTGCGCGCGCCGCTGTTATCGGCGACCTCCAGCATCGTTCGCATTCCGATCATGGCATTTCCTTCCGATCGCAGATCTCGTAGATTTCGTTATTCCGCCCCGCTTTCGGGTTTCGACGTCTCGGTGTCCTCGACGCCGACCAGCACCGCGCGCCGGATCACCTCCGCCAGCCGCCAGCGCTTCAACCTGCTCAGCGGCCTCGATTCAACGATCCGAACCACATCCCCCACCCGCGCCGTGGACTCCTCGTCGTGGGCGTAGAACTTCTTGCGGCGATTCACAATCTTTTTGTAAAGGGGATGCGGGACGCGCCGGGAGGTCTCCACCACAATCGTTTTCTGCATCTTGGTGGACACCACCTTCCCGATCTTCTCGTTCTTGTGGCCCTTTGCCGTTTGCTCCGCCATCACACTATCCCTTCCGGCTCTCCGCCATCCGCCGCTCGGTCAGAATGGTTTCGATTCGCGCCCGGTCCTTGCGCAGGCCGCGATATTTCTTCAGCCCGTCGGTCTGTCCCATCCGAATCTGAAACCTGAGATGAAACAGCTGGTCGGTCATCTCCTGGAGCTGCCGTTCCAACGCCAGGGTGTCCAGCTCCCGCATTTTTTCCGCTTTCATGTCCTGCTCCTTGAGCGCCCTACTCTGCCAGGGGCCGCGCCACGAACTTGGTGGGGAACGGCAGCTTGTGCGCCGCCAGCCGCAGCGCCTCCTCGGCGATGCTCCTGCTTACGCCTTCCATTTCAAACAGCACGCGGCCGGGCTTCACCACCGCCACCCAGCCTTCCGGAGCGCCCTTGCCCTTTCCCATACGGGTTTCCGCCGGCTTCTTGGTGATCGGCTTGTCGGGAAACACCCGGATCCACACCTTGCCGCCGCGCTTGATGAAGCGCGTCATGGCGACGCGGGCGGCCTCGATCTGCCGGTCCGTGAGCCAGGCGCATTCGGTCGCCTTCAACCCGTAATCGCCGAAAGAGAGCGTCGAACCCCGCCAGGCCTTCCCGGTACGGCGGCCGCGCTGCTGCTTTCTATACTTGACCTTCTTCGGCATCAACATGGCTAAAAACCTCCGATCGTGGATCGTGGCGCTGGATCGCCTCGCGCGATCCGCAATCCACGTCCTACGATCCTGACTCCTTCTCCGGCTCGCCTTCCTTCATTTCCTGCTTCCAGGGCGGCTGCTGGGGCGGCGTCAGCGGCGGCAGGATCGGCGCCGGCCCGCGCCCCGGTTGCGGTAAATCGGGCGGAGCCGCCTGCACGATGGGTCCGGCCGGCTCCTGCGCCGGCGGCGGGACGACGACGGGCTGCTTGCGCTCCCCCCGGTCCCGTTCGCGCCGCTCGCGCGACGGCCGCCTGGGCTCGGGCTCACTCGAGGGCCGCTTCATCTGCGTGTCCAACAGGTCGCCCTTGTACACCCAGCACTTGACCCCGATCACTCCGTAAGTGGTGTATGCCTGGCTGAATCCGTAATCGATGTCGGCGCGCAGCGTGTGCAGCGGCAACTGGCCCTGCAAGTACCATTCGCTGCGGGCAATTTCCGCCCCGTTCAGCCGGCCCGACACCCGGACCTTGATTCCCTTGCAGCCGAACCGCAGCGCCGAATCCACCGCCTTGCGCATCGCCCGGCGGAACGCCACGCGCTTCTCAAGCTGGAGCGCGATCGATTCCGATACCAGTTGCGCATCCAGCTCCGGCTTGTGCACTTCCTGGATGTCGATGAAGACGTCCCGCTTGGTCTTCTTCGCCAGGTCCTGCTTCAGCTTCTCGATCTCGGCGCCCTTGCGGCCGATAATGATGCCCGGCCGGGATGTCCGGATGGTGACCCGCAGCTTGTTGCCGGGCCGGTCCACTTCCACCGAACTCACGCCCGCCGCCTTCAGTCTCTTCCGCAGCGCTTCCTTAAGCTGCAAATCCTCGATCAGCAGCTTCGCGTATTCCTGCTTGGCGAACCAGCGCGATTTCCAGGTCTTGCTGACTCCCAGGCGAAAACCATACGGGTGAACTTTTTGTCCCATTGCTTCCTCAGCTCTCGGATACCGTAATTGCGATGTGGGCCATCCGGCGCTGGTAGCGGTAAGCCCGTCCCATCGGCGCCGGCCGGATGCGCTTCATCCGCGGCCCCTCGTTCACATACGCTTCCGAGACCACCAGCTTGTCCACATCGACGTCGGCAGACCGGTTCTCCGCGTTGGCGATCGCCGACCGCAGCACCTTTTCGACTGTCGGCGCGATCCGCTTGTTTGTCGCCCGGAGAATGTTGATCGCTTCCCCGGCGTTCTTCCCGCGGATCAGATCTACTACCAGCCGCGCCTTCTGCGCCGATGTTCGAACGTATCTCGCTTCTGCTCTCGCTTCCATGAAAACCTCACCATCGGAGATCGCGAATCGTAAGCTGCACGCGATCCGCGCTCCACGTTCTCCCCTACGCCGGTTTGGCCGACTTCTCCGACGCCGCCTTGGCCGAGTGCCCGCGGAAGTGCCGGGTCGGGGAGAACTCGCCCAGCTTATGGCCCACCATGTTCTCGGTCACGTAGACCGGAATGAACTTCTTGCCGTTGTGCACCGCTATGGTCGTGCCCACGAACTCCGGCAAAATGGTGGAGCGGCGCGACCACGTCCGGATTACGCGCTTCTCGTTCTTGGCAACCGCCGCCCGCACCTTCGCCGCCAGGTGCTCATCCGTAAACGGCCCTTTCTTCGTCGATCGACTCATATCACTTCTTACCCCTGCGGCTCACGATCCACCGTTCGGTCCGCTTATTGTTCCGCGTCTTGAAGCCGCGCGTCGGCTGGCCCCAGGGCGTCACGGGATTTCGCCCGCCCGAGGTCTTTCCTTCACCCCCGCCGTGCGGATGGTCCACCGGGTTCATCGTCACGCCGCGGTTGTGGGGCCTTCTTCCCAGCCACCGCTTGCGTCCGGCCTTGCCGAGCGACACGTTCTCGTGGTCCAGGTTCCCTACCTGCCCCACCGTAGCCATGCACTCCAGCAGCAGCCTGCGCGTTTCCCCCGAGGGCAGCTTCACCAGCGCGTAGCCGCCTTCCTTGGATACAAGCTGCGCCGAGGACCCGGCCGAGCGCGCCATTTGCCCGCCTTTGCCGGGCCGCAGCTCGATGTTATGGATCACCGTGCCCGCCGGAATGTTCTTCAGCGGCAGGGCATTGCCCACCATGATGTCGGCATCCGGGCCGGACACCACCGTGCGGCCCACTTCGAGACCTACCGGGTGCAGGATGTAGCGCTTCTCGCCGTCCGCATAGTGCAACAGCGCCAGCCGCGCCGAACGGTTCGGATCGTACTCGATCGCCGCCACCTTCGCCGGTACGCCCGCCTTGTCGCGCTTGAAATCGACGATGCGATAACACCTCTTGGCGCCGCCGCCCCGCCACCATATCGTAATCGCGCCGGTGCTGTTGCGCCCGCCGGTGCGCTTCTTTCCCACCACCAGCGACTTTTCCGGCTTGTCCTTGGTGATCTCCTCGCGCGAGACCACGGTGGTGAACCGCCGCGTGGGAGTCGTTGGACGATAGCTCTTAATCGGCATCTCAGATCTCCGCGTATTCCGGCGCCTTCTGGCCCGGCTTCAGTTTCACGTAGGCTTTTTTCCAGTCCGGCCTGTATCCGCTGAAGCGGCCCCGCCGGCGCAGCTTGCCCACGTTGTTCGAGGTGCGGACTTCGGCCACTTTCACCTTGAAAATCCGTTCCACGGCCGCTCGAATCTGCACCTTATTGGCATCAGGCGCCACTTCGAAGCAGAGCGTCAGCTCGTCTTCCTTCTTCGCCACGGCCTTTTCCGTGACCACCGGCCGCCGGATTACCTCCAGCAGGTTCATCGCAACGCCTCCGATAATTTCTTCGCCGCCGCTTCCGACAGCAGCACGCGCTGGTGTCCCAGCAGATCGTAGGTGGTCACCTCGCGGCTGGCCACCAGCGTGACGCCCTGCAGGTTCCGCGAGCCGAGCTCGAGGTTCCGGTTCTCGTCGTTATCCACCAGCAGCACCTTCCGGCCGCCCGCTTCCAGTTTGTCCAGCGCCGCCCGCATCGTTTTGGTCTTGTGGTCGGCCAGCGCGAACGACTGCACTACCTTCAACTCGCCATCCCGCAGTTTGGCCGAAAGCGCCGAGCGCAGCGCGCCCAACTGCATTTTGCGCGGCAACCGGTGGCTGTAATCGCGGGGCACCGGCCCGTGCACCGTTCCGCCGTGCCGCCACAGCGGCGAGCGGATCGAGCCCATGCGCGCCCGGCCCGTGCCCTTCTGCCTCCACAGCTTCTTGCCCGATCCGGAAACTTCGCGCCTGGTCTTCGTCTTCGCCGTTCCGCTCCGCCGGCAGGCCTCATGATGCCTCACGGCTTCGTACAGCAGCGCCTCGTTGATTTCCGCGGCGAAAACTTCGTCGGAAAGATCCAGCTCCCCGACTTTCTCGTTATTCAAATCGACAACGTCCACCCTAGGCATGGTTCTGTTACCTCTTGGCCCGCCGCACGACTACATACCCGCCGTTGGGCCCCGGCACGGCGCCCTTCACCACCAGCACGTTGTCTTCTGCGTTCACGTCGATGATCTCGAGGTTCCGCACCGTCACGCGGTGGTTGCCCATATGGCCGCCCATCCTCGTGCCCGGAAACACGCGCGAGGGATAGCTCGACGCTCCGATCGATCCCGGCGCGCGGTGGAACATCGATCCGTGCGACCCCTCGCCGCCGCGGAAATGATGCCGCCGGACCACGCCGGCAAACCCGCGCCCTTTGCTGATCCCGATCACGTCCACTTTCTCGGCCGGCTTGAACTGGTCCACCAGCACCTTGTCGCCGGGCTTGAAATCGTCGTCTCCAGGGCGCAGCTTCAGTTCGTTCAGGAATTTCACACCCTCGACGTTCGCCTTCTTCAGATGGCCCGCCCTCGGTTTGTTGATGCGCGCAGGCTTGATATACTCCATCAGCCCGAGCTGCACCGCGTCGTAGCCGTCGGTCAGCGGCGTCTTCCTCTGCACCACCACGCAAGGCCCCGCTTTGAGCAACGTCACGGGCACCACCTGCCCGTCGGAGCGGAACACTTGCGTCATGCCGATCTTTCTGCCAAGAATTCCTGGAGTCATGCTAACCTCTCGGAAGTTGACGACTGCTTCATTGATTCACCGGCCGGCCGGTTCCACCTGCCGCCTGCGGCCGCGACCCGGCAATGAGAATCGCCAATCGTCAATTATTTCCGGTCCTTCCCGAACGCCTTGATTTCGACGTCCACGCCCGCCGGCAAGTCCAGCTTCATGAGCGCATCCACGGTGTCCTGAGTTGGTTCCAAAATGTCCAGCAAACGCTTGTGAGTCCGGATTTCGAACTGCTCGCGCGACTTCTTGTCCACGTGCGGCGAGCGGTTCACGGTGAAACGGTTCTTTATGGTCGGCAGCGGAATGGGCCCCGCCACCTGTGCTCCGGTCTTCTTGGCCGTTTCGACGATTTCGCTCGTCGATTGATCCAGGACCCGGTGATCGTACGCTTTCAATCGAATCCGAATGCGCTCTCGTATCATTTCAAGAAATTCCCTGATTGCGGCGTGAAACAGGCCTTCCAGCCTGTTTCCCGCAACCCGCCTATTCCAATATCTCGGTCACCGTGCCGGCGCCGACCGTGCGGCCGCCCTCGCGAATCGCGAACCGCAGCCCCTTGTCCATGGCCACCGGCGTGATCAGCTCCACTTCCAGGTTC
>JBLNCW010000045.1:0-12801 GCA_050261015.1 Rhodospirillales bacterium
GCGCCGCCAAAGCGGGCAAAAAGAGCCGCAGATACAGGCACTTAGCCTGTCTAATCGCACGTCAGACCGCCTCGCCAATTGATTCGACATAAATGCAGTTGCGGATTCTGCCTAAAATCGGCGTTTTTCCGCAACCTGCTAGTACGCTCAACAGGCAACCGGACCTATAATGAATTGCTTATGTTTCAGGCGAGCCGCGTGTGCGTATTGCAGGCCATGATTCCCTTTCTGACGCTTGCGGCGCCCAACGGCGGCTTTATTTTCGAAAGCGCGCCTTTTCCTTCCTGCCACGCTTCCACGCTGGTTGAGACCGCTTCCGGGGAACTGCTTGCCGCATGGTTCGGCGGTTCGGCCGAAGGCCGGCCGGACGTCGCCATCTGGGGCGCGCGGCGGTCGAAAGGCGTTTGGTCGGAACCCTTCGAACTCGCCCGCGAACCCAACATCGCCGCGTACAACCCTGTCTTGTTTTTCGCGCCCAACGGCACGCTCTGGCTGTACTACAAATTCGGCCCCAGCCCCCGGGAATGGACCGCCGCGCGCCGCTTCAGCCGCGACCGCGGCAAAACCTGGTCCCCCATCGAGCACCTGCCCGCCGGGCTCTACGGCCCCATCAAGAACAAGCCGCTGGTGCTCCCCTCGGGCGCCATCGTCAGCGGAACGTCGGTGGAAAGCTACCGCGCGTGGTCCTGCTGGGTGGAGCGCAGCACGGATAACGGCGTTACCTGGACCCGCCACGGCCCGATCGTCGTGCCGGACGAGCCTTACGGAGTCATCCAGCCCGCCATCGTGCCGCTTCCCGGTGGCAAGCTGCGCATGTTCGTGCGCGCCACGCAGCGCATCGGCCGCATCTGCTACGCCGATTCATCCGACGGCGGCCTCACCTGGACCGCGGCGCGCCCCACAACGCTTCCCAACCCGAACAGCGGCATCGACGCCGTCGCACTCGCCGACGGCCGCATCGTGCTCATCTACAACCACACCGAAAAAGGCCGCAGCCCGCTGAACGCCGCCGTTTCGCGCGACGGCGAGAACTGGAACACTTTTCTCACGCTCGAAAGCGAGCCGGGCGAGTTTTCCTACCCGGCCGTCATCCAGGCTGCCGATGGCACGGTCCATGCTACCTACACCTGGAACAGGAAAAAGATTAAACACCTGGAAATTCCGTTGAAAAATATTCCGTAACGGAGGATGCAAAAATGCAGCTATCGCGGAGAGCGCTTCTTGCTTCTGCACCGGCGCTGTTGTTCGCAGCCCGGGAAAAACTGGCCGGCGTAACCATTGGAGTCACGGACTGGAATCTGAGGCAGACGGGCAAGCTGGAGGCTGTCGCCCTGGCCCGCAGCCTGGGTTTTGACGCCGTCGAAGTGAGCCTGGGACGCACGCCTGTCGACGGAAAACTCCCGATGGACAATTCGGAGCTTCAGGCGCGGTACGTCGCCGAAGCGAAGAAACAAAACATCGCACTCGCAGGCACTTGTCTCGATATTCTGCACGTGAATTATTTGAAAAACGACAAACTCGGCCAGAAATGGGTGGCCGAGGGCATCCCCATTACCAAAGCGCTCGGAACCCGCGTCATGCTTCTGCCCTTCTTTGGCAAAGGCGCCATCACTGCCCGGGAGGAACAGGATTACGTGGCAGGGGTGCTGAAAGAACTGGCGCCGGAGGCCGAAAAGGCCGGCGTCGTCCTGGCCCTCGAGAACACGATTTCGGCGGAGGATAACGCCCGTATTCTCGACTTCGTAAACTCCACAGCCGTCCGCGTTTACTACGACGTAGGCAATTCCACCAACGCCGGCTTCGATCCGGTCAAAGAGATCCGCTGGCTCGGCAAAGCCCGCATCTGCCAGATCCACCTGAAGGACCGGGGCTATTTGGGCGAAGGCAAAATCGATTTTCCGGCGGTTATGAAGGCCATCGACGAAATCGGCTATTCGGGATACGCAATTCTGGAGACCTCGTCACCCTCGGGGTCCGTGGAGAACGACATGAAAAAGAATCTTGCCTACATCCGTAAACTGATCGCGGATATCCGAAAGAGCTGAAAAGCAACAAAGCAAAGGCTTAAAGGACGCCGCCCGCGAGGCGCTTGGGTACTAGCCACCTGGAGGTGGTGGCAACGAGGCGGCGTTCCCTTTTTCCGGAATGCCTTTCGCAATCCTGCGCTTTCCGATTTATTTATATTAAACTCGCTCCGGCCCCCGCGTATTCAGGGCCTGATCTCATACTTTTCTGTTGACTTCCAAGCCGTTAGAGCTTAATATCACTCTTCTCAGTTCGCACGTATGAACTAGTAACTACTGACTGGTGTACAAGGGGTCCACGGCATGACCTTCCAGATCGGTGAAAAGGTAGTTTATCCCAACCAAGGGATCGGAACTATCGAGAACATCAGCAGCCGCTCATTCGGAAACCAAACCGAAAAGTTTTACCTCCTCCGCCTTATGTACAGCAGCATGACCGTTATGGTTCCTTTCTCCCACGTCCAGGACATCGGTCTGCGCAAGATCACCCGAAACGGCGAGCTTTCGCGAGTCCTCTCGTTTTTGGCCGAGGGAAATTGCCGCTGCTGCTACGATTGGAAAAACCGCTTCAAGGAAAACTCCGAGAAGATGCGCGTAGGAGGCCTGCTGCAGATCGCAGAGGTGCTGAAGAGCCTTCTGCTGCTGCAACGGGAAAAGCCGCTGTCCTTCCGCGAGAAAAAGATGCTTGATCGGGCGCGGCATATGCTGGTTTCCGAGCTGTCGATCTCGCGCGGGCTGAGCGACACCGAGGCGACGGAACTGCTGCAGAAGGCTTTGGCGAAGGCGTCGCTGAGTCTGCCCCCGGCGCTGTAGTGTGCCGGACAAGCCGGGTTAGCCCAATAGCCCGAACAGCATGCGGGCGCCGTTCCAGCTCCACTGGGACAGCCAGAGCCCGAGGTCCCACGCGCTGATGGCCACTACCAGCAGAATGAAGCCGAATCTCGCCAACTCCTGGTAGATGACGATGGGAACGCGCGCCGCCAACAGCAGCTTCGATCCGTCGAGCGGCGGCACCGGCAGCAAATTGAACAAGGCGAGATACAGGCTGAGATAGACGCCGCGCGCCGCGTATTCCGCCACGACGGGCATGGCCGCCGCCGTGAGCCGCGCCGCCACCGCCAGCACCATCGCGAACACGACATTGCTGGCAGGTCCAGCGAGCGCCACTGCCGCCAGGCCGTTCAGCCCTCCGCGCAGCTTGCCGGGGTTCGTCCCCACAGGCTTTCCCCACCCGAGAAAACCTGCCCCGAAAAGCGAAGTCAACGCGGGTAGAATTACCGTCCCCAGCCAGTCCACGTGGGCCAGAGGATTCAGCGTGAGCCGACCCTCCCGTTGCGGCGTGTCGTCGCCCAGCCGCGTCGCAGCCCAGGCGTGCGCGAATTCGTGCGGCGTCGTGAGAAGCCAGAAAAGGCTTACGTTGATGAGTGCGGGTTCCAGGTTCACGCTGACCGCCGTAAGGTCAGTGCCCACACGACCAGGAGCCCCAGAACAAGCAGAACGGCCCAATGCACCATAGCGCCATTGTACAGTGAGACCATTTCACAAGGCCGCCGGGCGGAACACCGAACTGGCATGCCCGGAATAGGAGTACTAGAACTGTTTTCCAGATATTCCCCCTTACCTGCCCCATAAAATCGAGACACCGCGGATTGAAGGCCTACGACAATCAATTGCAGAACTCTAAACTCTATTCCGTACTAACTACCGCCAGTCAAGAGTACTAGGAAAGTAGTTTTTCTCTTTACAGCCATCCGCCGCCGTATCACAGCAAAACTCCGCCGCAAACTCCATGCGTCCCCCTAAAATTACTCATTATTCTGGAAAAAATCCCTCCGACCTAAATATAATTGAGCGGAAGGCAATCACCGCATGCCCTGTTTTTACTGCGGGAAACGCGTCTCCATCGTGCGGCAGCTCACCGATGCGGATTTCTGCTCAGATGAGCATCGGGAAAAGTACCATGAGCTGACGCGAATGGCGTTGAACCGGCTCGTCGAATCGAGCGAGCAGGCTGCCACTCCCCCGCGGCGCCAGAGTAAGGGATACGCCGCTGCGGTACAGGAACCCCCTCCGGCACGGATCGAACGTCCGGAACCGGCACCGCCCGTTCAGCCTGAACCGCAAGCGCGCCCACTCCGTTCCCGGCGGCCGGGCCCGGTTGTAGTAGTACCTCCGGCTCCCCCGCCCCGCCCGGACCCGGCGATTGCGGAGTTCGCCGCGATCCCCATCGCCGAGTTTTCCCCCGAAAGCTGGCCCCGGTTCGCCGGCGGCGAAGAAATTTCGCGGTTTGAAATCGAAATCGGCCGCCTTAACCTGAAAACTCAGGATTCGGCGCTCCGGCCGGCGGACATGATCCCTGTCATGCCGCCTGCGCAGCCCGAACGGGGAACGGTTTTGCCGGCCCCGCCTGCCGCATTTGACCCCGCCCCGGTCCTGCCCACCCTAGGCCGCTTAGTAGGACCGCAGCCCAATGCCATCAGGCAGTCTCTCCGCGAAGCCCGCGCCGGTTCCGAAGCCGATATCCCTGAGAGCGGCTTCGCCAACCGCCCGCCGGCGCCACCTTCAGACCGCCCCCGCCAGGTTGCGTGGAGCCGTTTAGACCGCGCTGCCCCGCCTCCGGTGGCGATGCCAAGATTGGGCACGCCCCCGCTTGCGGCGAGGCTGGCGGCTTCCGAGCGAACAGCAGCGCCGAAACCGGCATCCCCACAGGCCGCCCGTCCGGCGGCAATCAAGGTGCCGCTTCCGCCCGGCGCCGTTAGAAGCGGCACTCCGGTTCTGCCGAAGCCGGGCACGGCGGCTCCGGCCGCAGGGCGCCTCCCGATGGCAAGTTCCGCAGTCCTGGCCACGAGGACAGCGGCCCTGCAGTTCGAACCCACCGCTTCCGGGTGGTCGGCGTACGCTATCGAACCCGCGCGCGCCCTGGGCGCGTTGGGCCCCACAGGCGCTTCCCGCGGACTGGCCGGAGGCGGGCCCCACATCCCCGGAATGCCGGCGCCGGCAGCGCCTCCGCATACCCTTGCGCGGCCGGAAGAGGCGGCATTCGCGATTCCGGAACCCTGCCGGCCGCAAACCCCTGTGCAGTTCCACGGGCGTGTCCCGGACACGCAGCCGCCGGCCGCGGTACAGCCATCGCCGGCTAAAGGAACCACGCCCGCACCGATCGCGGGGGCGGCTGTGCTGCCCGAACGCGAGGTGGGGATCCCGGCGCTTGAATTTCAGATTTCAGCCGCGCCGTCCCTCAAACCGCAGGGACGCGGAGCGCCTGCAGCCGCCGGAGCGCCTGTCCCGGCCGCGGCAACCCGGACTGAGGCTGCGCCGTTCCCAATACACACCGCTCAGCCGCGCCCGCAGGCAATGGCCCGCAGCCTTGCGATCCCTGAAGCCGGGTTTTTGCCGGCGGCGGATGGCGCGTCGCCGCGCAATGTCCCGCTGAGGCCCGGCGAGGTTTCGTACACGCAGTTCGCCGGGGAAAAGCCTTCACTTCCGGCGCACACGCAACCGCGTGCGCCGTCCGGGGAACTCGCGGGCGCCGGCGCGATACCGCTGGCCGGACGTGCCCGGCCCGGAGCGGTGCGCCCGTCTTTGCCGGATACCCTCGTCCCCGCCTCGCGGGCTGCGAAGCTGCCCGAACCGCTGTCGATGGCGGCGCCCCGTTTTCTGCCCAGCGCGGGCGGGCGTGAGCTCGCCGTGCGGCCGCTCACCGGCAAAGCATCCCGGCAGTCCGCCGGTTGGCAAGCCATGCCGCGGGAGGGCGCGGCGCCTGGCTTCGATCTGCTGGTTTCGCGATTCGCCGCGGCGGCCGGGGCGGCCATTACAGGCGGCGGGCTGCAGCAGGAGCATGCGCCGCGGACGTCTGCCAAGACCGCACGGCCGGCCGCGGTCCCGGCCGTCGAGATGCCGGTATCAATCCAAGCTTTGGCGATGCGGCTATTGGAGGACAGCCGGACAACGGTCAAGGTCATCCGGCTGGCGCCGATGTTTCGCGCCGCTCGTCCCGCGCGGCTTCCGGTGTTCGGCCGTGCGCGTATCGGAAAAGCCGGGATGCCCGCCGCGGTGTTTGTGCCGCTGGAGAGCTTGGAAGATCAGGACGACTACAGCACAATGCGGATGGCTCCCGGCGCGGGGCCGCCTCCGATACGGATATTCATACCGGAATCGAAGCGGCCGGCCGGCGGCGCGGGTAAGCTGGCGACAGCGGACCTGATCGTGTCCGAGCCCGCGCCTGCCGCAGGCACGGCCCGGGCCTCCGCGTTCGGGCACAGGATTCCGCTGGTGAGGCCGTACCTGCCCGACGGCTGGGTGGACACCGTCCCGGCGGATTTCGACCGCGTGGCAGCCGCCGGCGGGCAGAACAGGGATTCTCTGGTAGGCGCTTTCAAGAGCGCGTCACGTTTTTTCAGGTTTATGTGAAGCCTTTAGGAAACGAGGTTGGGAATGGTCAATCAACGAAAAGGAGTGGCCGTGGGAACTGAGACCCTTCGGCCTGTGGAATTCAGCCCGCGGACGGATGGCCCGAAGCCTTCCCGCTACATGGCCCGCGCCGTCTCGCTGCACCTGGATGGCAAGCCTGAGGAAGCGCTTCGCGAGTTACAGCGCGGCATTGCCAAAGGCGAAAAGTCGGCCGAAATCTACTCGGCGATGGGGCACATTCAATTTGAGCTTGGACAGTTC
Organism: Rhodospirillales bacterium; assembly: GCA_050261015.1. Lineage (GTDB taxonomy): Bacteria > Acidobacteriota > Terriglobia > Bryobacterales > Bryobacteraceae > Fen-330. The sequence continues at coordinate 6,696 of JBLNCW010000045.1, forward strand.
GAAGGGGCCGCCAACAGCTACCGCGAACTGCTGCAATTGGAGCCCGACCACCATACCGGCTGGTTCAACCTGGCGGTTTGCCTGGAGCGGACCGGCCGATGGCAGGACGCGGCGGACAAATTCCAGAAAGCCTATCAGATCGATCCCACCCGCACCGAGGCGCACCTGGGGCTTGGCATCTGCCTGCTCCACCTCAGCCAGGCGCAGCCGGCGCTGGCCGCCTTCGAGCGCTGCCTTGCTCAGGAGCCCGACAACGAGACGGCGCTGTTCGGCAAGGCCGTGGCCCTGCAGCTTGACTCGCGTCTCGATGAGGCGGCCGAGCTCTACCGCCGCGTCCTGAAGAGCAACCCGCAGTCGACGGAATCTCTCACCAACCTGATCGCGGTCGGGATGGCAAAGAAGGATTACGACATGGTGCGCCAGTGCGCGGAGCAGTTGCTCGAGCTCCAGCCGCAAGCGACGGCGGCGCTCGAAGGCATGGCTGCCTGCGCGGCGGAGACCGGCGACCATGAGATGGCCGCGAAGTTCTGCACGCTGCTGGTGGACGCCGTTCCCAACCACTTCGAGGGATGGTTCAACCTGGCCCTGGCCCACCAGAAGGCCGGACGCCACCAGCAGGCTGCCGAAGCGTATCAGCAGGCCATCAAAATCCGGCCCCAGTCGGCCCAGGCGCACACGAATCTGGGAATTGTCCGCCAGGAATTAGGCGCGCTCAAGGATGCCATGGAAGCCTACCAGCAGGCGCTGCGCCTGGATCCGAACGCAACCGCGGCGCAATGGAACCTCGCGCTCGTCTATGAGCAGTCGGGCGAGCAGGAGGAGGCGGAGAAGGCGTATCAAAAGGTGCTCGATAAGGACCCCGAAAACCAGGAGGCGCGCTTCCGTCTCGGCTACGTGCGCTTGCAGCGCGGGGACTACCGCGGCAGCGCCGAGGCCTTCGAATCCTGCCTGAAGAAGAAGAAAGACTGGCTGGAAGCTCAGATGAACCTGGCGCTCTCCTACTGGAAGATGGGCGATCGCGACCTGGCGCAACTGGTCTACGAACAGGCGCTGAACACCGACCCGAAGTCGCTGGACGCACTCCGCGGGCTGGCGGCGCTGACACTGGAGCGCGGCGACGCCGAGCAGGCCCTCGAGTATCACGGGCGGCTGGTGGACCTCGGCGAACGCGCCCCGGAGGTGCTCTACAACACCGGGCTGCTGCTCCAGAGAGCGGGCCAGCCGGAAGAGGCGGCGCGTTTCTACCGCGATGCCCTGGCGGAGAATCCCGATTTCGCCGAAGCGTTGCTCAACCTCGGCCACGTCATGAAGGCGCTCGGCAACGAGGAGGAGGCGCGCGCCTGCTGGAGCAAGGCGCTGGAAGCCAAGCCCGAGCTGGCGCAGGGATACTTTGAGCCGGCGGCGAAAGCCTAGCGGGCTGCGGGTAAGGCCGTTTCGCTGCTATTCCGCGGGAGCGCTCTCGATAGCGCCAGCCACGCCGCGTACCCCAGAACCGGACAGAGCGCCGCCAGCACAAACGCCGCGGCGGACCGGTGCAGGTCGAACAGGCGCCCGAACACCGGCATCACGAGCCCCACGGCGGCGCTCCAGGCGCCCGCTCCCAGTCCGGCAATGAGCCCGGAGTGCGCCTTCGAGAAGGTCTGCGTGGCGTAGGCCATCGCCAGAATGATGAAGCCGCCCGCCACGAACATGGCGAGAAACAATTCGAAGAGCACCAGCCTGAACGAGGGAAACCACGGCGTCAGAGCCAGCGGCAGGCTCAGCACCGTCGCGGCCAGCATCAGCCGGCGCAGCGCCGCCAGCGGCTTGCCCGAGGTCCGGCACATCCGGTCCGCAAGCCAGCCCCAGAAGAAATAGCCGATCTCCCAACCCACTGGAGGGATCCACAGCACGGCGCCGATTTCCGCCTGCGACTTGCCCCAGGCCTGGCTCAAATAGATCGACGTCCCGTAGATGACGAACCCGATTGGCAGGGCGCACAATGCATACGCCAGCATGAAACCCCAAAGGCGGGGATCGCTGAAACGCGGCGTATCCCTCATTTGCGTTTCCGCGCGGCGGGCCGGCGGCGCGTACCGCACGTCGGGGCGGCGGCTTACCACGAGCCAGAGCGCCAGCCAGCTTGCGCCGACCATTCCGGTGAACCAGAAACCCGCGCGCCACCCCCACCAGACAGCGATCGGGGTAAGGATCAAGGGCGTCACGACCGCGCCAAGAGAGCCGCCGCTGTAGGCGACCGCGATGCCCCGTGCATACAGGTTCGGCTCCAGGGTTTGAGTGACCGTTCGCAGGCCGCCGGGAAACGTGGCGCCCTCGCCGAAACCGAGCAGCGCGCGGGCCACGGCGAAGCTGAGAAAGCCCACAGCGAACGCGTGCGATACCGAAGCGGCGGTCCACAGGGAGACCGCGGCGATCATCCCGAACCGCAGCCCCAGGCGGTCGAGCGCGCGTCCCCAGACCGGGTTGCCGATCATATAGGCCACGGAGAACGCCGAGATCACCCACCCGTACTGCTCCGCCGACAGCCGCGTTTCCTTGAGAATCGTCGGCGCAAGCAGGGCGAGGGTGTTGCGGTCGATATAGCTGATCAAAGAGACCAGCAGCATCGACACAGTGGGAATCCAGTGCGAGGCCCGCATCCGCTAGCAGCCCTTCGGATAGCAGCCGAGCACGCGTATGAAATCCGCAAGTTCCCGAAGGTGCCCCAGCGCGTTGCGGACCCGCTCCTCGTCAACCCGCCCCATAAAGTCCACGTAGAACAGGTACTCCCAGGGATGGCCGCGCAGCGGGCGCGATTCGATTTTGGTGAGATTCACGTCGCGGAGAGCGAACGCGCTCAGCGCGCGGAACAGCGAGCCCGGCGTGTTCCGCGTGGAGAACACCAGCGTGGTCTTCCACTCGGTGCGCGCCGGCTGGCAGCGCTCGCGCTTGGGATGCCCGGGCCGGCGCAGCAGGAAAAACCGGGTGAAGTTGCGGCGGTCGTCTTCCAGGGAGCGGCGCACGATGTTTGCGCCGTAGATCTCCGCGGCCACGGCGGAAGCGATTGCGGCGGCGTCCTTTCGCTTCTCGCTCATCACCATCCTGACGCTGCCGGCGGTGTCGTAAAAGGGCACCCTCTCGATCTGCGGATTCTCGGTGAAGAACCGCAGACACTGGTTGAGCGCAACCGGGTGTGAGTAGACCTGGCGTATGTCGCGGAACCGCACTCCCGGCGGCGCGATCAGGTGGTGGTTGATGCGGACGTTGGTCTCGGCGCGAATTTCAAAGTCGAAGGCGAGCAGGTGGTCGTAGTTCTCGTGCACCGATCCCGCGAGCGTGTTCTCAATCGGGATGACGGCAGCGGAAGCTTCTTTCTCCTTGAGCCTCAGGAAAACATCCTCGAACCGCTGGCAGGGAATGACCTCGGCACGCTCGCCCAGCAGTTTCCTCACCGCCTCCTGACTGAAGGCTCCTTTTTCGCCCTGAAACGCGGCTCGCTCAATGGCTCTTCTCAAATTCCTCTCCTTGCGGGTGATGCGGGTCCCAGCGGCGGGCATCGGGATTAGGTACTCCCAAAAGATCCAGTACCCTATCTACGGAATGATCCACCAGGTCAAGCACGGTCTGAGGCTTGTGATAAAAGCCCGGGATCGGCGGCGCAATGATGGCGCCCATTTCCGTAAGCGCGGCCATGGAACGCAGATGGCCGAGGTGGAACGGGGATTCCCGCACCATCAGAATCAGCTTGCGGCGCTCCTTCAAAGCGACGTCGGCGGCGCGGAGCAGCAGGTTGGAGCTGATGCCGGCGGCAATCGCGGACATGGTTCGGATCGAGCAGGGCGCCACCACCATTCCATTGGTGGGGAAAGAGCCGCTGCCCAGCCGCGCCCCGACATCGTCGATCGGATACCAGTGGTGCGCCAAAGCCTTCAGATCGGCCTTTTTTACCCCTGTTTCGAGGTAGAGGGTGCGCTCGCCGGACCTGGTGACGAGCAGGTGGACCTCCACTTCGGAGTTCCGGCGCAGTTTTTCGAGTATCCGCAGGCCGTAGATGGACCCGCTGGCGCCCGTGATGCCAACGATAATGTGCAAAATCACCTTCCCAAAATATGTTTTGTTCTGAAATCAGAACAGAATCGCTTTGGAACCCTTGCTCCGCCTGTCCCGCACCGATATAATTCTTGCGGAGCCTGTGCTGTGCTTTCAAGTGCCCAACTTGGTGGAACGCTCTCCCGCCGCTCGAGCCAGCCGAGAGAGGATCATAGCATGGAGGAAGCCGGACAGAAACTGAAGCGAGCCCGGGAACGGCTCAACCTCCGCTACCGGGATGTAGAAGAAGCGAGCTTGCGCATCGCCGAGCGTCACAAGAACGACGAGTTTATCATCGCGCTCAGCAGGCTGGCGGACATCGAGAACAAAGGCACTGTACCCACGATCTACCGGCTCTATTCGCTGTGCGCGATTTACAGGCTTGACATAACGGAAGTGTTGGAGTGGTACGGTGTGGATCTGACCGCCCTCCCCGCTGATTCGATGAACGCGGTCGAAATCGAGCGGACGCACACGGTCGGCTTCGTGCCGAATCCGCACTCCTCGGTCCAGCTTCCGCTCTCGCTCGACCCCGGCATCGATCTGCGCCGCACCACCTACCTGAGCCGCATGATCCAGCGTTGGGGCAAGCTGCCGCTGGTGCTCCTGAACGGGCTCGATCTGAAGAACCATCGGTACGGATTCATCGGAACCGAGGATTGGACGATGTATCCGCTGCTGCAGCCGGGCTCGCTGGTGGTGATCGACGAGACCCGGAGGAAAGTTACGGAGAGCACCTGGGTCAACGAATTCGACCGGCCGATCTATTTCTTCGAACACCGCAAGGGATACGCCTGTTGCTGGTGCAATGTTACAGGCAACCACATACTGCTCCAGCCGCATCCCGCCTCGCAGTGCAGCCCGGAAATCTATGCCTATCCCGATGAGATCGACATACTCGGGCAGGTATCCGCGGTAGCTATGCGTCTTGACCAGGGGAAGCGACGCCGTACTCGCTCCTGAGCAGCTCGAGAATCGTCTCCAGGTCCGCCAGATAGAGCTGCCTTTCGACTTCTCGCGCGATCGAAGGCACCAGGTTTCTGTACGGCGCGAGGCGGATCCAGGTATTGATGATCGTGCGGCGGTTTCCGTTCAGGCCGGCGAGATAGAGATCCAGGTCCGCCTTCTGCTGCTCGAGCGTGAAACAAAGCCACTCGGCGAAAGCCTGTTCGTGGCTGTGGCGCAGCACCGAGTCGGCTTCGTCTTCGCCGAAAGCCTGGCTTAGCCCGTAGTGTTCATAGCGTCCGGTATTCTGGTCGCGCAGTGAAGTGAGATACACGAGACGCCCAAAAACACTGGGAATTTGCGAGAGAGTGTGCCGCCAGAGGTCGGCTATGGCGGTCCTTTCCAGGTTTCCCTTGGGCTCGTGGCGGATCATAAGCCACTCTTTCTAATCTGCCCTATTTTACACGAAAACGCCGATCTTTCCATGGCGTTCCATCCCGAAAGGCGCGGGATGCCGTTGTTCTGAATTCAGAAAATCTTATCGGCTTTTGTTGCGTTCAAACACATTCCATGTAACCTGTTCATTGTACGTGAAAAACCTGATTATCCAAAGGAGAATCTTCTAATGCTGATGAGAGTTTTCTTCGCGTTGATGCTGGCTCTGGGATTGACGGGCGCCGCCACCGCTGACTGGCACGACCCGATTCCGCATTGCTTCCCCTGCCCCTATTCCAAGTGAGAACTGAAGGAGGTTATCTGCGATGTTGCTGAGAGTTTTCTTCGCTTTGATGTTGGCCCTGGGCGTGACGGGTGTTGCGACCGCCGACTGGCATGACCCGATCCCCCATTGCTTCCCCTGCCCCTATTCCAAGTGAGAGCTGAAGGAGGTTATCTGCGATGGTGCTGAGAGTATTCTTAGCTTTGATGGTGGGCCTTGGAGAGACGGGTGTTGAGACCGCGGACTGGCATGACCCGATCCCCCATTGCTTCCCCTGCCCCTATTGCAAGTGAGAGCTGAAGGAGGTTATCTGCGATGTTGCTGAGAGTTTTCTTCGCTTTGATGTTGGCCCTGGGCGTGACGGGTGTTGCGTCC
>JBLNCW010000046.1:0-10584 GCA_050261015.1 Rhodospirillales bacterium
AAGAGCCGCAGATACAGGCACTTAGCCTGTCTAATCGCACGTCAGACCGCCTCGCCAATTGATTCGACATAAATGCAGTTGCGGATTCTGCCTAAAATCGGCGTTTTTCCGCAGCCTGCTACATTGGTGCTGACGAAACGGGCCCTTGCGGCAGAGACAAGATGAAACTCGACCTCGTGACCGACTCCTACGAGCGCAGAGCCCGGCTGTATCCGGCACTTATGATCGTGATGCCTATAGTCATGACCGTCGTAGCGATTGTGCAGGTCAGGCTCTCCGCGCTCCAGTTGCTCGCTACCACGCTGGCTGCGTGCGGCGGCACGTTCTTGTTGTCGCAACTCGCACGTGATGCGGGGAAAAACCGGGAGAAGAGCCTGTTCGAGCGCTGGGGCGGAATGCCCTCGGTGGCGATACTTCGCCATGCCGATACTCGCATCGATCCGATCACCAAAGCGCGCTACCACAAGAAACTCGCGTGTCTCGTTAAGGGAACAAAGGCACCCACTGCAGCAGAGGAACAAGCTGACCCCATTGGAGCAGACCGGACATACGCTGCATGGTCTACGTACCTGCGAACGCAGACGCGTGAAAGGACGAAGTACCCGCTGGTCTTTGAGGAGCTGGTGAACTATGGCTTTCGACGCAACGTATGGGGGCTGCGAACGACAGGTATTGTGACGAGCGCGCTTTCGTGCGCAACCGCTGGAGTATGGGGCTACTTGCGGTAACCGCAGGACCTGCAGCATCAGCGAGGAGCTTGTTGGCACCGCTGTGCTTGCCTTCGTATTTTTTTGTTGTAGACGTGTCGCTTCTCGGCCGAGTGGGTGCGCTTACCAGCCGACGCGTACGCGGAACGCCTCACCGAGGCCGTCGAGTCGATGGATGTAACCTGTTGACAGGCGGAGGCGCGGTGTATACTCCCTCTCGGGCCGGTTAGCCCCCGCACGCCCGGCCCGTTTTCGACGCCTCCCTGCTAGTAAACCACTCCGTAGGTCTGGGCGGTCATCCGGTGCACCTGCTTTTCCTCGGTGGTGCAGCGTATGGAAACCGGCTTTCCGGGATCGAGATCGCGTGCCTTGATCTCGCCGGCAGCCCAGGACATGCCGCTCCAGATGGCCTTGTCGTACCGGATCTCGATCGGCAGATCCTTTCCATCCTGCGTGGCCGTGATGCGGAGGAGTTTCCCCATCGATGTGCCGTCGGGCGGGGCGCCGCCGGACGTTCGCAGCGGAAAGCCGTCCTTACCGAACTGCTGCATGATGAAGCGCAGATCCTCGCCGGCGGGGACCGTCACCGTGCCCGTCAGCTCGCCTCTAGCGGTCTGCTTGAATTGCGCCGGAAGCGGATGGATGCGCTTGGGAATCACCACATCCTCCTGCACGCCGAGATCGAACGAGGCATCCGCGTAGCGCCCGAAGCCCACAACCGCCATCTGCTCGGGGCCCAGCGTGATCGCGCCTCCGGAGAGCACCGGGACGAAACCCGCGTCGCGGAAAAGCACGCGGCCTTCACCTTTGTTCGGCAGTTCCAGCTTGAGAATGCTCTGGGCCGGATTCACAACGGTGTAGATCTCGCCCGTCTCCCCCGCGGAAACGAAGCCGTACGGCTTCCCCTCACCGGGGATGGCGCCAAAGGTGCGCGTGCGCCCCAGTTCCTGCAGGCGCATGAACATGCTCTGGACCTTCGCGAACCACCGGGCGTCGTCCTCGCTCAGCAGCTCCAGATTCCCGTAGTAGGTGTTGATCCAACCGCCGCGCGCCAGGGAGAGGATCAGCATGCCCTTCCATGCGCTGGTGCGCCGGTTGTAGCAGGTGCCGGTGGTGCCGATCATGAAAGCGCTGTTGTCGATGCGCTCGAGCGGGAAATTATCCTGCTCGAAGCGCCGCACCATGTGGTCGCTATAGATGTCTTTCGACCGCCAGAAATTCATGGCCGGGACGTCCGCCGGGCGCGGATCGCCGCAGTAGATGGAATCGAACACATCCAGCCAGCTCAGATCCACGGACTTGCGGAAGGGCGCCACGGTGCCCCTCTGGTCGGAGCCGAAACCGTTGTACGCGATCAGAACCACTTCCGGGTTCTTCTCCCGGAACTCGAACAGGGCGTTGCGGAAGGCATCCATGTTACGGCGGACGATCTCCTCGCGCGTGTACTTTTTTTCGGCGGCCGGGGTGGCGGCTTCGAAATTCGAAAAATCGAACTTGTAGAGGCGGACGCCCCGGTCATACCAGTACTGCAGGGAGCCGATAAAGTGGCGGAGATAGCCCCCTTCGAACAGGCACAACGCGTCGCCTCTCCGGTTGAGGGAGTCCTTCCACTCGGGCAGAGGAGTGAGGCCGCGGAGGGTGTTGGTGGCGACCCAGAGGCCGGGCTTCAGGCCGTTGCGGCGGCAGGCTTCGAGCCAGCGGTCCGGACCGTTCGGCCAGTGCGGTTTGCGGAAGCTCCGGTAGCCGCCTTCCTTGGAGAACCAGAAGCAGTCGTTGACGTAGTAATCGATGCGCACGCCATAGCGGCGGAGGCGCAGCACTTCGTTGAGCTGCTGGAGGGCAAGTTTTTCCGTGAGTTCCACGTTATCCGACAACTCGTCGTAGGCTGCCCAGTTGATGTAGACGCTGATCGGACGCGGGGCCAGACGCGAGCGCTCGCCAGCCTGCAGGACCGCCGTGCATAAGCAGAGTGCGAAAAATACCTGTTTCATAGGCAGAGCCCTTCTGTGTGCCTGTCCCCAAATTATGACACTAAACGACACTAACGACGGAAGGAGCAGCCTGTAAATGCTTGATTTGATGGTCGGGGCGGGCAGATTCGAACTGCCGACCCCCTGCGCCCAAGGCAGGTGCGCTACCAGGCTGCGCTACGCCCCGACTCCTCCTTATTCTCTGCTTTTCTTCGCCGGCAATTCAACCGCCGCGGCTTCAAAGCGGTCCCGCCGCCCCGTCCTTCACCCGTCCCAGCGGCGGAAGGCCAGCACGGCGTTCAGCCCGCCGAAGGCGAAGGAGTTCGAGAGCGCGCATTCGACTTCGGCGCGCCGCGCCTGGTTGGGCACCACGTCGATGTCGCACTCCGGGTCCGGTGTCGTGAAGTTCGCCGTCGGCGGCAGGATGCCGTGCTTCAGCGCCAGCACCGTCGCCACCGCTTCAATCGCGCCCGCCGCGCCCAGCGCGTGCCCGTGCATCGACTTGGTCGAACTGATGGCAACGCGGCCGGCTTGCGGCCCCAGCACCGCCCGCACCGCCGCCACCTCCGTCGGATCGTTGGCCGGCGTTGCCGTGCCGTGCGCGTTGATGTAGCCGATCTGCTCCGGCTTCAGCCCGCCGTCCGCCATCGCCGCGCACATCGCGCGCGCCGGCCCTTCGATCGACGGCTGCGTCAGGTGGTGGGCGTCCGAGGACATGCCGAACCCCACGATCTCGCAGTAAATGCGGGCGCCGCGCGCAACTGCGGCCTCCAGCGGTTCGAGCACCAGCATCGCCCCGCCCTCGCCCAGCACCATCCCGCGCCGGTCCTTGCAGAACGGACGGCAGGTGTCCGGCGATACCACCCGCATCGCCTCCCACGCCTTCAGATTGCCCATCGCAAACGGCGCTTCACTTCCCCCCGTGATCGCCAGTTCGATGTCTCCGTCCCGCACCATCCGGAAGGCCTGTCCCACGGCATGGTTCGCCGACGAGCACGCCGTCGATAGCGTGAACGAGGGTCCGGTGATGCCGGTTTCCATCGAAATGTGGCTCGCCCCGGCGTTGCCCATCGAGCGCGCGATGGTCAGCGGATTCACCCGCGGTTTTTTCAGCAGGTAGAGGTTCTGAAACCCCTCGTCCTCGGTGATCTTCCCGCCGACGCAGGAACCCGTTACGATGCCGGACCGCTCCCGCAGCTCCGCGGTCAGTTCCACGCCCGAATCCTTCAGCGCCTCGCGCGCCGCCACGAGCGCGAACTGCGCGAAGCGGTCCAGAAAGTCGATTTGTTTCTGCTCGAAGTGCTCGGCGGGGTCGAAGCTGCGCGCCTCGCCGCCGTTCTTGAAGCGAAGCGAGCTGACGTCGAGCTGGGTGATCGGCCCGATTCCCGGCCTCCCCTCAACCAGCGACTGCCAGAACTCCCGGGCGTTCCGGCCCAACGCCGACACCACTCCTATGCCCGTGATGACAACCCGACGGCGGCTCATGTGGCAGCGCCCGAACCGCGGCTAGGATTCCCGCGCCAGCGCGTCCGCCGGCCCGGCCGAGGGAATCAGCTTTTCCAGCGCTTCCACTAACTGGCGCACGCCGCGAATTCCCTGCGCCCCCTCGTCCGGAATGTTGATATTGAACTCGTTTTCGAGTGCGAACAGGATGTTCACCCCGTCCAGCGAATCGATCCCTAACTCTTCGAACGTGCTGTCAATGGTGATCTTCTCCTCCGGGAGCTTCTGGCTTGCTGCAATGCACGAAATCACTCTTCGGATCAATTCATCGGACATAGTATTTGGCTCACAGTCTCAAAATGAAATCCTCGCGCCCGCAGCTCGGGAATCAGGCGCCGGACGGCTTCCAGCGTCTCGCGGATGTCGGGCCGGGGCTGGAGTTCCCTGCCGTCGTGCAGGCAGAAGATGGCTCCGTTTGCCGCCGCCCTAAGCAGGCGCGCCGTGATCGCGCCGGCCTTCAGCTTCCAATCGCGGCCGATCGCCGTCCACATCACTCCCATCAGCCCGAGCCGTTGCTGCGCCCGCCGCAGCCCGAACCAGCGCGCGCCGTAAGGGACCCGGAACAGCACCGGCCTTACCCCGGCCGCTTCCTCGATCGCGGCCTGTGCGCGCGCCATCTCCTCTTCCATAAACGCCGCCGACCGGAAATAAAAGCGCGGGTGGGAATCGCTGTGATTGCCGATCTCGTGGCCCGCCCGGGCCACCTCACGAGCAATCCCCGGAAGCCGCCTCACATTTACCCCGCACTGGAAAAACGTAGCCGGCACGCCCTCTCGCGCCAGTAACTCCAGCAGCCGCGGCGTGGACTCGCTCGGCCCGTCGTCGAAGGTCAGCGCGATCGCCCTCCGGTTCGCGCCGCGCCATACAGATGGGGCAAACAGACGGGACGACCGCGCCCGTACTCCGTAGGCCATCAGCCCGGCAAGACCACACGCCGCGCCCCCGACCAGTTCGATTAACATGCCGAGGAATCCAGAATATCAGAATCCGCACGCCGTCCGGCGCTCCCGGCAGGCGCACAAAAAAACCGCCCAAACCTGCCGGGCGGTTTTCTGCATGGATTGAGGGGGACGGGAGGGTGAAACCGGCTTTCCTGACTTACTGGAACGCCGCCAGCGCGCAGCGCTGGAACCCGCCCGCCATAATCACGATGATCAAAAGCTGCAAACAGCGTTTCACTATCATCGTTCTCCTCGCGAAACGGCAGGGCCGTTTTCGCAATACTCCCCGCACGCCGCAGCGCGGCGAGGATTTCCTGCAATGTGACACATCCCCGCCACCGGCGCAATACCATTTTTGGCTTTGTAAGTTATAGAACCCTAACCCCCTACTCCCCCGCCTGCGCTTTCCCCTCCCACTTCACGCTGTGGTCCGAGCTGATGTACCAGGTCGCCCGTGGCGACTTCAGGGTGAAGCAGGTCCAGGGCCCCGGTATCCACGGATAGCGTTCGATCACCGACTCGTTGATGGACACTCCCAGCCCCGCGCCCCGCGGAACGATCAGTTCGCCCTTTTCGATCTCCAGGGGCTCGGCGAGGATATCCTCAGCCAGCGGGAAGGGATACATGCCCCGCCGGTCAAAGCCGGAGTAGCAGGGGTACTCCAGCCACTCCGCCACGATCTCCGGCCAGCAGATGCCCAGGTGCGCCGCCGCGACGAGCTCCAATGCCGTGCCCCAGCTATGGAACGCGAAATGGATGCCCTCCCGCGCCGCTTCCGTCAGGATCATCCTGCCCATGGGATATCCGCCCTGGCAGACCAGGTCCATTTGTACGTAGTCCACGCACTGCGTCTGAATCAGGTCGAGAAAGCTGTCCTCGCCCGGCTCGTGTTCGCCGCTCGCCAGCGGAACGGTACCTCTCTCCCTGAGACGCCGGTAGGTGGCGTGGTCCTCGGGCTGCCAGGGTTCCTCGAGCCAGAAGATGCGGTGCGAACCCATGGCCGCAGCCACCTGCTCCACCGTCTCCAGGGAGTAGCTCAGGTCGCCCATCCGCCACCACGCGTGGGCATCCACCATTAACTCGATATCCGGCCCGACCGCCCGCCGCATCAGCTCTACCGTTCGCACGTCCTGGTCCGGGCCGAGCGCCGGGCGCATCTTGTACGCCGAAAAGCCCATTTCGGCCACCGCGGCGGCCTCTTCGGCGTAGCCTTCCGGCTCCATGTACATGCCGGCGCTGCCGTAGAGACGGATTCGGTCCCGCACGCGCCCTCCCAGCAGTTCCGAAACAGGCGCGCCCAGCGCCTTGCCGATCAGGTCGTGCAGCCCGATTTCCACGGAGCAGAACGTCTTGGCGAGGTACGGGTCCCTGCCGGGGCCTTGCAGGAACAGCACGCGCAGCGCGTCGGTATCCGCCAGCGTCCGTCCCTTCAGAAACGGAGCGATTGTTTCCCGAATGGCGCGGTCCGCCTTCTCGCTGCCCTGCCCCGGCGCGTATCCCACCAGCCCGTTGTCGGTCTGGATGCGAATCAGCATCGCATCCCGCTTGAAAATCGTCCTTTCGCCGCCATAGAACCGCATTTTGAGCGGTTCGGGCAATGGATAGGACATCAGGAAGGACTCCACGCGGGTAATTTTCATCGGCTTCCGTTAACAGCTATATCACAGGTAGGCCGGCGGCGGTTTCAAATCCGGCATCCCCGTCTGAGGGTACTAGAGGGACTATTCATCTATCTGGTACTAAATCGCTTTCCTGAAAACGTAAAACTCAGCCTGCGGGTGTTGACTCCCCGCATACGAGCCCTATACTGGGATGAAAGCGGGTATAAAGGATCTCAGACTATGCTCAGCTACACCCTGAAATGGATTTTCGCCCCCGCGCTGGTCATCGCGCTTGCCTCCCTGCCTCTGGGTGCAACGCCGATCGCGGCCGGCTCGGCCACCGAGTTGTTCGATTACACAGCCACGTTCCAGGTCGTTACAAACCCTGGCGGCCAACTAAATACCCAGCCGACGTTCGTCGACGGTGCCACACCGCTCGGTAATCCCGTTACGATCACTTCTCCGTCGTATACGCTGACGCTCTCCAATTTGTTGACGCCCGGGAGCACGCTCACCGACGCCACTCTCCTTCTGACCATCGATACGCTGCTCACGCCCGTAGCGCCTTCGTTGGCCAGTTGCCAGGGAACCAACTGCGATAAATACACCCTACCGCTGGTTCAATCGGACATGTACAGCACTGTCATTACGGTTGCCAGCACCAGTGGAACCACCTACACGTGGAATTACCAGGCGAGCTCGGGCTCGGGTTCGCTGAACCTGCTGACGGCCAATCCGGGTTTCGCAGCCGATTTAGCCGCCGGCGATGACCTGACGATCTCCTGGACGCAAACGGTCACCCTGAGTGCGCAATACACGCCGCCAGACGGTGGCGCTAATGACAGATGCAGAAACTGCACTCTGCTTTTCAATATTCCTTTCAAGGCGCAGACCAGTCTGAGCGCAACCGTTGATGCTGGTTTTACGGAGCCGCCGAACCCGGTCCCGGAGCCCTCGACGGGACTGCTGCTCGGCCTCGGGATCATGGTTACCGCCGCCACGCTGCGCCGCAAGATTGCCCGCTAGTTTTCTCCGAGCCGCGAAAGCCCTCCCCGCAATGGGGAGGGCTTTTTTGTTTCCGAAGTTGCTAGGCTGTTGCTTATGCCTCCAAGCCTTGCCTCCATCCTGGATTCCGGGGACAACAACATCTACAACATCCGCTCCACCGCGCCGGGGCCGCCGGGAGCGCTCCCGCTCACCGGAGAAACGCTGCTGAAACGGCCTTCCGGAGACCTGTTCGGATGGATCCAGGACGTGGGCATGGGCTGGAGCCCGAGCGAGCTGGGCCGCAGTGAAATCCTGATTCTGAGCACGCACGGAGGTCTCCGCGCCTCTGACGGCACACCCATCGCCCTCGGGTATCACACCGGCCATTGGGAAGTCGGTCTGCTGGTGGAGGCCGCGGCGCGCGAATTGAAGGAGCTGGGCGCGGCGCCTTTTGCCGCCTACTGCACGGATCCGTGCGACGGCCGCACGCAGGGGACGCCCGGAATGTTCGAGAGCCTGGCGTACCGCAACGACGCGGCGGTCGTCTTCAGGCGGCTGATCCGGTCGCTTCCGACGCGCAGCGGGGTTATCGGGGTAGCCACCTGCGATAAGGGGCTCCCCGCGATGATGATGGCGCTGGCGGGCACGCCGGATCTGCCTGGGGTGCTCGTGCCGGGCGGCGCTACGCTGATGCCGGAAAAAGGCGAGGACGCCGCGAAGATCCAGTCGGTGGGGGCGCGGTATGCGCACGGCGAAATTACGCTGAAGGAGGCCGCGGAAGCCGGCTGCCGGGTGTGCGCCTCCGCCGGGGGCGGCTGCCAGTTTCTGGGCACGGCGGGAACCGCCCAGGTGGTGGGCGAAGCGCTCGGTCTCTCGCTGCCGCATTCGGCGCTGGCGCCCTCAGGGCACGCAATCTGGCTGGACATGGCCCGGCGCTCCGCCCGCGCGGTGTTGGCGCAGGCAGCCTGCGGCGGCGCCATGCGGAGCATCCTGACCGACGCCGCCATTCACAACGCCATGGTGACGCACGCCGCGTTCGGCGGCTCGATGAACCTCATCATGCACCTGCCGGCGATCGCGCACGCAGCCGGCCTTCGGCGTCCTTCGGTGGACGACTGGATCGCCGTCAACCGCCGGGTCCCGCGCCTGGTGGATGTGCTGCCCAACGGGCCGCGCAACTATCCGACCGTGGTTGTGTTCATGGCGGGCGGCGTGCCCGAGGTTATGCTTCACCTGCGCCGCCTCGGGTTGCTCGAAACGGGGGCGCTCACGGCTTCCGGGGCGACGCTCGGCGAAATGCTGGACTGGTGGGAGCAATCGGAACGGCGCGCGAGGCTGCGTGCTGAATTGCGGGAGCGGGAAGGCATCGATCCGGATGACGTCATCATAGACCCCGATACGGCGAAGCGGCGGGGCCTGACCTCGACCGTCACCTTCCCCAAAGGCAACCTGGCGCCCGGCGGATCGGTGATCAAGAGCACCGCCATCGATCCGACCGTGGTGGACAGCGACGGAGTGTACCGCAAGGTGGGGCCGGCGCGGGTGTTCACCAACGAACCGGACGCGATCGCCGCCATCAAGAGCGGCAGGATCAAGCCGGGCGATATTCTGGTGCTGATCGCGCGCGGGCCGATGGGCGCCGGCATGGAGGAGACTTACCAGCTCACCGCGGCGCTGAAGCACTTGTCCTTCGGCAAGCACGTGGCGCTGCTGACCGACGCGCGGTTCAGCGGGCTTTCCACCGGAGCCTGCATCGGGCACATTACTCCGGAGGCGCTGGCGGGCGGGCCGTGCGGCAAGCTGCTCGAAGACGACCTGATCGAAATCGTAATCGACCGGAATCGGCTGGAGGGCTCGATAAATCTGGTCGGCGCGGGCGGCGTGGTCTTCGGCGCCGAGGAGGGCGCCCGCGTGCTGGCGGAGCGTCCCATGCGTCCCGATCTCGCGCCGGACCCCGCGCTTTCGGCCGACACCCGCCTGTGGGCCGCGCTGCAGGACGCGAGCGGCGGCACATGGGGCGGCTGCGTGTTCGATACCGAAACGATTCTCCGCCTGCTGGAAGCGGGCAAGAAAGCTTTGAGCTAGCGCCGCGCGACGGGCTTCACTGTCCGGCCGGTAGAATGAAACCAGCGGAGGGGTCCATGCCGGAAAAACAGCCAGCCAAACGCGCGCAAGAGCGCAAGAAAGAAGGCAAAGCTCCAACCACGCAGGCGGGCGAATATGTGCGCGAAGAAATGCGCCACGCGAAGGAAGGCAAGCACAGCGTGAAGAATCCGAAGCAGGCTGTCGCGATCGGGCTTTCAAAAGCGCGCCGCGAGGGGGTCGACTTGAAACCGCCCGCCAAGGGCAAAGCCAGCCCGGCTACCCGCAAGAAGGCGCAACAGGACTACGCGCGCGGCCAATCGCGCCGGGCCGCCAAGAGCAAGAGTTCCGGAGGCAAGAGCAAGCGATAGCAGGGGCGCAGGGGCAAGAGGCCCGTCTGCTCTGGCCAGGGCGACGGATTATATCGGCAGCCTTCTATATCGTAGCCGTAACGAGTGCAATCCTTCAGGTGTATGATCGTCACCGTGACGGGATAAGTGTAATGATGTGAAAACTGGCCCCGATATTACTATTCGCGCTACTCTCGCCGGCACAGACTCTCGCGCCAGGCCCCGAGGGCGACTGTGGATTCTCCGGCTTCTCCGCGCGTCACATGACGCACTTCGTGGACAGAGCCGCCGTGGAGAAGGTCATACCACAATACCCACCGGCCGCTAGCAGGCTGCGGAAAAACGCCGATTTTAGGCAGAATCCGCAACTGCATTTATGTCGAATCAATTGGCGAGGCGGTCTGACGTGCGATTAGACAGGCTAAGTGCCTGTATCTGCGGCT
>JBLNCW010000047.1:0-16544 GCA_050261015.1 Rhodospirillales bacterium
AAGTAGCTGTACATGTCTGCTTGCTGATGATCGCGGCCGCGCATGCAGATTAGACGATCAGAACATTCCAGCCGTAACGTGTTTCAGGGTTTCAGCCTGTGTTTTTCCGCAACCTGCTAGCAGTTCTACTCCAGTAACTCGAGTGACGCCTGGCGATAGAAGTCTTGGGGCTACGGCGTGACTGTAAATCAACGCGCCCGCCGCCCCTCCAGCCAACATCATCAGGGCCATTCCGATGTGCCGTAGCATTTTCCAGGTCCCCTTGTTTGCTCTCTCACTGTTTTCTTGGCTGTGTCCTGTTGGCGAGGACACCGTGCCTCGTCCATTCGCGATCTGATCACTGATAGCACATTTGGTCGATCATGGAGTCAAAAATCTTCGCTGTTGCAGGATCGACGGCCCGGTACTGCACCCCCGTGTAGATGCAAAAGACCCAGCGGGCCCGTTGCCCGGTGTCCGTTTCGCCCCTGATGTCGTAGCCGTAAACACCGGCAAGGTTGAACGGCCGGATGGAGAGATTGGTCAAGCCTTTTAACCAAAGGGTTCTTGGCAGGCCAGAGGATTGCGTATACTTCCAGAACCTCAGCTGGAAACGCCCGGCTCGGTCGGCAAACGTAACAAGCTCGTAGTCAACATCAGTACTGGTCTGTTTTTGGAGCCTAAACGGATTCGGGAGCTGAAGAGTCTTTGGCGGACTGCTACTGGTCCGGCCAGTGCGACAAGCAGGAATCCGCCATTCTACGGCGGAACGCTCTTTCATCACCAGCGTGACTGGCCCGCTGGGTAGACGAGGTAAGGCGAGCAGCAGCGGCGCATGCAACCGGTCTTTGAAGAGTATTGGTCCCCTTGGAGATTCGAGATGGAAGGACCTGTCGGAGCGCGTTTTGGTTGGCCCCTCACTTCGCGTCAGATCGAGAATCGAAACGTCGCTTAAGGCCTCCCCAGCCTCGTTTACGACAACTCCACGCAACTCCGGGGGGTGGACTGCGGCTGCATGGCGTAAGCTACCAAACAGCCAATCAACATCCAGCAGGGATAGGAGGAAATCGACATGAGCACCTCACCAAAGCTGAACCATCTAAGTTGCACCGGTTGATGCCAGACAGCATTCTACTCTCGCTTACTGCGGATGTAAATAGCAGGGTGAACAGGCCGCGGCCGGTGCGCAGGTCGCCCTTAGGCCAGCCAGCGTTCCATCAGCGGGAAATAAGCATCGATGCGGCGGTCCCGGAAAAACGGCCAGTTGCGCCGCACGCGGTCGACCTCGTGGACGTCGCACTCGGCCACTAAGACGGCTTCCTGGTCCGTGGGCGCTTCGGCGATCACCTGTCCGAACGGGCCGGCGATGAACGACGATCCCCAGAACTCGATGCCGCGCTCGGGCGTTCCCTCGTAGCCGGTGCGGTTGGCGACGGCCACGTACACTCCGTTGGCGATCGCGTGCGAGCGCTGGATGGTGCGCCAGGCTTCAAGTTGGGCCGCGCCGTGGGTCGCCTTCTCCGAGGGGTGCCAGCCGATGGCGGTCGGGTAGAAAAGGACTACGGCGCCGCGCAGCGCCGCCGCGCGGGCCGCTTCCGGATACCACTGGTCCCAGCACACCAGCGTGGCTACGCGCCCGAAGGGAGTATCGAACGAGGGGAAACCAAGGTCGCCAGGGGTAAAGTAAAACTTCTCGTAATAGAGCGGATCGTCCGGGATGTGCATCTTGCGGTACACGCCGAGGATTTCGCCCTCGCCCCCGATCACTACGGCGGTGTTGTGGTAGAGTCCGGGGGCGCGCCGCTCGAAGAGCGATGCAATGATCACAACTTTCAGTTCGCTCGCAAGCGCGCCCAAACGCTCGGTGGTCGGCCCGGGGATCGGTTCCGCCAGCGCGAATAACTCCGCGTTCTCCTCCTGGCAGAAGTACTGGGTGCGAAACAGCTCCTGAAGGCAGATCACCTGCGCGCCGCGCCCCGCGGCTTCACGGATTCGCCATTCGGCCTTGGCCATATTCTCGTTCGGATCAACCGAGCAGGCCATCTGCACCACTGAAATCCGGAACTTCGAATCCGCATTCTGAGCCATAGTCTGATTCTTTCATGTTTGCGAACCGGCGGCGCGCTGCCGGCCACGACTGGGCCGCGAGCCTGGAACACTGCCGAAAAACTCTACTGCAAATTCATGTTGTGGGATACCGCGACCAGCCACTGCCCGCTTTCCTTCACCAGGACGCAGTTCAGCAGGCCCCGGCGCTCGGGCCAGGCTCTACCGTCAGGCCCCACCGCGCCGAGCAGGCCCCAATGCACGTCCGCGGTGGCCACGTCCGGACGAAGCAGCCGTACGCGCGTTTCGCGGATCGTGAGGAGGGCGTTTCTGAAGGACGGCAGCCCGGGGATCTGAGTGGGGGCAAACAACTGCTCGTGAAAGGAGCGGATCGCCTCGCGCCCCTGGGAGTACATGCCCATCACGCTGGTGTACTCGCCGTCTTCCGTGAAGCAAGCCGCATACGCGGCGGCATCGCAGCGGTTCATCGCGTCCGCGAGATTCTCGATCGCCGCCCGCACCGCTTGTTCTTCGGAAACGGGGTCCAGTTGGTGCGACCGCGGTGTGCTCATAGCAGTGCCCCTCCTTCCCACATCATAATCGGGACGCGGAACCGCCGGAAGGCGGGACACAGGCGCTCGGGTATACTGAGGGAATTATCCAGATCACATGGGAAGACCCGCGCTTAGAATCCTTATCGAGGTGTACGCGGCGGTCTGCTGCCTGGCTGCGCCGCTGAGCCGGGCGGCGGCGGTTCCCGCGCCGCAGGAGCACTTCGGCTTCACCCCGGGCGACGATTACAAGCTCGCGGACTACCGGCAGATCTCAAGCTACTTTCAGAAACTGGCGCAGGCCAGCGGCCGGATTCGCGTCCTGGAGTTCGGGAAAAGCTCGAACGGCAGGCCGATGCTGCTGGCGCTGATTTCTTCGGAGGAGAACCTCAGGAACGCGGACCGGTACCGCCAGATCAGCCGCCGCCTCGCGCTGGGCGAACCACCGCCCGAGGAAGCACGCCGGCTCGCGGCCGAGGGGAAGGCCATCGTATGGATCGATTCCGGCCTGCACGCCACCGAGGTGGCGCCCGCGCAGCACGCTCCCCTGCTGGCCTACCGGCTGATAACCGGCGAGGACGAGGAAACGCAGCGAATCCGCCGCAACGTCATTGTGCTGCAAGTGCCGGTCATCAACCCGGACGGGCTGGACATGGTTGCCGAATGGTATCGCCGCAACGTGGGGACTCAGTATGAGCTGGCGCCGCTGCCGTGGCTTTACCAGAAGTACGCCGGGCACGACAATAACCGCGACTACTTCATGCTCAATCTCCAGGAAACGCGCAACGTCGCCCGCCTGCTCTTTCAGGAGTGGTTCCCGCAGATCGTTTACAACCAGCACCAGGTCCCGCCTTTCCCCGCGCGCATCTTCCTGCCGCCCTACGCCGATCCGCTGAACCCGCACATTCACCCCGCCGTGATGGCGGGCATCAATCAGATCGGCTCCGCGATAAGCGAGCGCTTCGCCCGGGAAAACAAGCCGGGCGCCATCTCGTATGCCGGCTTCGACGCGTGGTGGGACGGCGGCCTGCGGTCCGCGCCCACCTTCCACAACATGCACGGCATCCTGACCGAGACCGCCGGCTACGGATACGCCACGCCGCACGAGTACAAGGAAAGCGACCTTCCGGAGCGGTTCTCCTCGGGACTGCCGACGCGCGAGCCGAGCATCTTCTACCCGCTTCCGTGGCGCGGGGGACTGTGGCGGCTGCGCGACGCAGTGGAATACATGCTGACGGCGGATTTTGCCATCCTCGATCTCGCCTCGTCCCGTCCGGCCCACTATCTTTCAAAGGCGTACGAGATGGCCCGCGCCTCGATCGAAGCGGGACGGAAGGGGAAGCCATACGCCTACGTCGTGCCGCCCGAGCAATGGGATGTTTCGAGCGCGCTTGAAATGCTCAGGCGGCTGCACGCCGCCGGGATTCAGGTGCACCGCGCGAAAGCGGAGTTTCAGGCGCAGGATAAGACGTATCCGGCGGGAACCTGGGTCTTGCTTGCCGCCCAGCCGTTCCGCGGCTATCTCACGGACCTGCTCGAACCGCAGAAGTACCCCGACCTGCGCTCGGGCAGCGGCGCCGCCAGGCGGCCGTATGACATCGCGGGCTGGACGCTGAGCATGCAGATGGGCGTCGCCGTGGACCGGATCGACGCCCCGTTCGAAGCGGCGCTCGAGCGCGCGGCAGAGATCGAAGCGCCGGCGCCGCGGCTCGACTATCGCCAGAACGCCTCCTTTCTCGCGGTGGCGGACGCGCTCGCGCGCGGAAAGACGGTTTGCCGGACGGCCGGCGGGGCGTTCATCGCCGGAGAAAGCGCCGGGGCGGTGTACCGGCTCAGGCGTCCACGCGTGGCCCTATACGAGCCGTGGACAGCCAACATCGATACGGGCTGGACGCAGTGGCTGCTCGACACCTACCGCGTCCCCTACACGATCGTCCACAACGACGAAATCAGGAAGGGCGGGCTGCGCGAGCGCTTCGATTCCCTCATTCTGGCCTCGCAGACGGCCGATTCGATCCTGCACGGCACGCGCGAGGGGGAACGTACCGGAAGGCAGGACAGCGACAATGCGCAGCAGCGGCCGGAGTTCATCGGAGGGATCGGAGTCGAAGGACTGCGCGAACTGGACCTGTTTGTCAGGCAGGGCGGAACCCTCATCGCATTCAATGCCGCCACCGAGCTGCCGATCCGGTTCTTCGGCCTGCCCGTGCGCAACGTGACGGGCTTCGAGTGCCCCGGTTCGCTGCTGCGGGCCGTCGTGGAATCCGGCCACCCGGTCGCTTTCGGCATGCCGGCTGAGACGGTGCTGTTCTCCACCGGCGGCTACGCCTTTGAGATCACGCTGCTGCCGGAGTACAACAACGGCGAGCGCGAGACGCGGGCAGTGGTGCAGTACGCGGGAGCGAACCTGCTGGCGAGCGGGTGGGTGTCGGGGGAAAGATCTGTATTGGGCAAGAGCGCCCTGGTGGATGCGCGCTATGGACGGGGCCGCGTGCTGCTGTACGGCTTCCGGCCGCAGTTCAGAGGCCAGCCCTTCGGGACGTTCAAGCTCGTGTTGAACGCCGTCTACCAGGCTTCCGCCGAAGCCCAATAGCGCTTCAGACGTGGAGTTCGCGCCGCGTTTCCAGGAACCCGAGCACGCTCGCGCGCGAGATGACGCCTTCCACGCGCCCTTCGAAGGCCACCGGGAGCTGCGAAACGTTCTCTCGCCCCATGGTTTCGAGCGCCTCGGTTACGAGCACGTCCGGATTGATGGTGAGCAGTTGATCGATGGGGCTCATCACGTCCGCGACGGTGTGGTAGATCCACTGGGGCCGCGGCACGTCCTTCACTTCGCGCGGTCCGATCAGTCCCACCACGCGGTCGTTGTCAGTGACCATGAAGCATTGGCGGCCCGTGCGGAGCAGCTCGTCCTCGACAAACGCGCGGAGATTGTACCGCGGCCCGACACTCGGGCAGTCGCGAACCATCAAATCCCGCACACGGAGCCCGCGCAGAAGCTCCTCGACATACGCCCGGGCGTAACTGGACCGGGCCGCTTCGAGCAGAAACCATCCGATAAACGACATCCAGAGCCCGCCGAAACCGGCGCCCGCAAAAAACTGCACGATGCCCGCGGCCATCAGTAGAACTGCCACCGCGCGGCCTGCCTGCGCCGCAAGCCGCAGCGAGCGGGCGGCGTTGCCGGTGATCCCCCACATGATCGCGCGGAGGACGCGCCCGCCGTCCAGCGGAAAGCCCGGGATCATGTTGAAGGCCGCGAGCACGCCGTTGATGTAGCCGAGCCAGACCAGGATCGACAGCGCCGGAGTGGCGGGAGCGTCAAACGGTGTCCAACCGTTCGCCCAGGCAGCCGCAAGGCAGCCCCCGGCGATGAGGGCGCTCGTGATCGGGCCGGCAATCGCTACCAGGAATTCCGTCTTCGCGTCGGGCGATTCCTTTTCCGCCCGCGCCACTCCCCCGAGCGCGAACAGCGTAATGGAAAGCACGGGCAGCCCGCGGGACCGCGCCACCAGCGAGTGGGCCAGTTCGTGCGCGATCAGCGTGATGAAGAACAGAATCGCAGTGAGCAATGCGGCGGCCCACGCGATCCCCTCCGGCCACTCCGGGTGCATCACCTGGAACTGAGCGGCCAGCGAGAACGTGATCAGCGCGGCGATCAGAATCCAACTGTAGTGCAGGCCGATCTCTACGCCGAAGATGCGGCCAAGCCTTACGTGGCTATGCATTCCCTCCTCTCCTGCCCGTGCGGGCGGCGAGAGCTCCGCGGGGCCGCCGCGCTAATCTCCGCCTGCGCCGCCTGTCTTTTTTTCCGCGTAGAGTTCCGGGTCTTTGTCGAATTCCTCCTTGCACTCCTGCGAGCAGAAGTAGTATTCCTGACCTTCATACTCGCTGGTGGCTTCGGCGTCATCCTCTTCGATTTTCATCCCGCAGACCGGATCCTTTGCCATGGGTCTCCCCTCCTTTGTTCTTTGTCAACTCAAGCGGACCCGGAGAGCGTGGTGCCTCCCCAACCCACATAGCGCTCCGGATCGTCTTCGAACTCCTGCTTGCAATCCTCAGAGCAGAAGTAGTAGTGCTGCCCTTCGTAGTCGCTAAAGGGACTGTTTGTTTTGTCCACCGTAGCCCCGCAGACCGGGTCTACAACCATAAACGTGCCGGACCAACAGATTGGTCCGCCCCTGCAACGTTGGACGCCCAACGGTAGGGGGCAGTTTCAGGCCGCCAAGTCTCACTGAACGGGCGCATCCTGCGCCTTGCTCCATTCCGAGAAGGAGCCGTCATAGAGTTTGACGTCGTAGCCGAGGTACTTCAGCGTGAAATAGGTGTGCGTGGCCTGCACGCCGCTTCCGCAATATGCCACGACGGTCCGCCCCGGAGCGGCCCCGGCCTGCGTATACATCCTTCGCACCTCGTCAGCGGGTTTCATGACGGGTATTTCCATGCTGGTGAGCGCGGCCCCCCAGAACAGGTTCACCGCTCCCGGAATGTGTCCGGACCGGTACGCCGTTTCCGCGCGGGAATCGAGCAGCAGTACTTGAGGTGGGGGTGCGCTCGCTGCCTCCCGGGAAAACTCGCGCACCTGTTCGAGCCGCACCACGACGCCGGGGCGGACGCGCGGCGTCAGGCGGCTTGGCCGCGGCGCGGGAGTCTTTGTGGAAAGCGGCCGCCTTTCGGCGCGCCACTTCTCGATGCCGCCGTCGAGTAGCGCCGCTCGTTCGGCGTGGCCCAGGTAATCCAGCGTGAACCAGGCCCGCGTTGCGCTGAGGAGAGTGTTGTCTCCGTAGAGCACGATGCGCGAATCGTCACCCACACCGCATCCCGCGAACAGCTTCACCAGGTCGGCCGCGAGCGGCAGTTCGTTGGTGACTCCGCCGCGCGCAACGGCGAGTTGATCCCAGGGCACAAAGCAGGCGCCCGGGATGTGTCCGGCCGTGTAATGAGCGCGGTCGCGCGCCACGTGCAGCACTACTACCGAACTGTCGTTCAGCCGCTCTTGAAGCCACTCGGTCGAAACCAGCATTTCGCTGCGCACGTTCGCGCTTGCCGGAGCAGTAACAAGAAACGCGAATAACAACAAATCAGGCCGCTTTACCCGGGCGATTGACATACGTTTCACCCCCATGTTATCCACAAACTAACTTTGGTTTTCTAAGTTTCCGCTGCGTCGATTTTTTCAGGCGAACGCTTTCCTCCAGGAAAGCCCGGGCCGCCGGACGCATGCCATGGGTGTATCCGCCGGGGCCGGCGCCTGTTCCCGTTCCGCCGTGGCTCCAACGCGCAGATGCAAACCGCCGGCGGAAAACACGCGGCCGGTTGCCCGGGTCATTCTCCGAACAGTTCCGTGAGCGCGCGCCCGTCCACGCCGGACATGGTCAGGCCGAGCAGCCGCGCGATGGTTGGCCCGACGTCGAAGACGCGCGCTTTGTCCAGCCTCGCCCCGCGCTTCACCCCGCGGCCCCAGGCCACGAGAATCGCGTCCATATCGGGCTCGTAATTCAAATAACCGTGGCTCCCCGGCGACGCTCCGGCCGGAATCTCGATCACCGTTTCGCCTGTGTGGGCGCCGCCGAACGAATAGCCGTCTTTGGCGGCAAGCACAAGATCAGGGCCCTGGTCGTTGCGTTCCGGAGACGGGTATCCGAGCGCGTCATAATCCGCCGGCTCGAAAACGCGGTCGACGCCTTCGACGCTCGCGAATGCCCGCTTCAATTCCGGCACCAGTCGCGCGCGGTTTGCCGGGTCGATCACGTACACCATCGCGCTGCCGCCGTCCGGTACGACCCAGGCATCGCACTCGATCTTCCCGGCCGTCTCCTTCAGCAGCCCTCGCTCCCGGAGAATGGTGTTCGGGCGGATACTGCGGCGCGCCGTTTTAAAACCGTGGTCCGAAACCACCAGCAGCGTCGTGCGGTCCTTCAGCCCGGTTTGCTCGATGGCCTCGACGATCCGGCGGAGAGAGTCGTCGGCGTAGGCCATTCCGGTAAGGGAAGCGAGATTCCCTGTTCCGTAGCGATGGTGCGTGGAGTCGAGATTGAGCACGTGGTAGAGCAGCAGGTTTGGTTTGTGCCGCTTCAGAATGTGGACGGCGGCTTCGGTCCACATGCGGTCGCGCCAGGTGATGTTGGCTTTGGTGAACCCGCGAACTTCCGCCTCCGTGAGCGCGCCTTCGGCGATCATCTCGCGCTCGATAGCGCCGTTCGGGTCGGGCCATTCGGCGAACTGCCAGGTGATTGTGGGCGCGTTCTCGATGGCGACCCAGTCCACCTGCGCCGTCGTGAGGCCCGCGCGATGCGCCAGGTCGTATACCGTCGTCGCGCGTACCAGTTTGGTCTTGTCAGTGTGCGGCTCCACGCGCACTGGCGACTTCGGCCCCGGCCGCACCACCAGGCCGTTGAACATTACCGAGTGCTTGGCGGGCGTCAGCCCGGTGACCATGCTCGTGTGCGCCGGCCAGGTCACGGAGGGGTTGGAAGTCTGCATGCGCCGCACCGAAGCGCCTTCGCGGATCAGCCGGCGCAGCGTCGGCATTGGCAGCGCCGGGTCATCGAGCGCGAACGCGGGGAGGCC
The DNA here is from genome assembly GCA_050261015.1 of Rhodospirillales bacterium. GTDB lineage: Bacteria > Acidobacteriota > Terriglobia > Bryobacterales > Bryobacteraceae > Fen-330. Next base: position 9,147 of record JBLNCW010000047.1, read on the forward strand.
GTCAAGGCTGACTACGACAACGGTGCGATCCTTGGCGGGCCCCTGCGCCGGCAGATACGGGCATAGCACAATGGCCAGAAGCGACGAGAGAAGAAGGCGGCGAGTCATGCTGCCATTCTGCCATAAAGGCAGTCTGCCGGCCGGGAGCGCTAGCCAGCCGCCCCGCCGAGCCGGATCTTGAAGGCTACTTCCGCTGCGACAGCACGATCGCGGTGACGTCGCGGATTTCCGACATCGGCTCGCCCTTGCGGCTAAGGCCGGCGCCGATATACGGGCGTTGGATCTTCACCCACAACCTGGAGGCGACGATGTTGTTCTCGTTATCCAAAAGGATGAAGGCATCCCGCAGTTCCCGGCCATTGGGCAGCTTGCGGACCCGCTTGCCGGCCATCTGGTATTCGCGCCCGATTTCCTTATAGAACTCGTAGACTTTTTCGAAAGGGTCCGAAGTTATGTAGACTCTTACTTCGAGCCCGGGATCATTGGCAGCCAGCCGCATGGCCTCTGCGGTTGCCGCGGTGTCGAGCTTTGCGTTCTTATACAGCCTAAACTCCTGTGCGAGGGACAGCGGCGCCAGCGCGAAGACCAAGACGGCTATCAGGCGATAAGTCCGTTTTGCCATGTCCGTACCCTGTCTGAGAACTATACTCCCGGGGCGGGGGGTGTAGCAACAAAAAGCGTGCCGCACAGTGTGAATTTACGGCACGCCCTCAGTAAAGGAACTCTGGTGTTTGTAGCGGTTTAGGAATGGAAGTACGCGTGCTACATGGCGGAGCGATATGAAGTACCTTTGGATCGCTGCGTTGTTGGCGGCGGCGGGCGCGGTTCGAGGGCAATCCCTCGATGCCAACGTGAACGAACGCTATACCGTGGAAAGCGTCGAAATTAGCGGCATCAGCGGCGCCGATCAATCGAAGCTCGACCCGACCACCCGCGATGATCTGAGCAAGCTGGTTGGGCAGAAACTCAACCAGCAGCGGCTTGACCAGATACGCGAGGCGCTCCATAGGGCATTTCCGGGACGGACAATCGGCATTGCGATCCGCCGCGGGAGCCAGCCCCAGCACGTAAGAATCGTCTTCGATGTGGGAGGACGGCGCCGGCGGTTCGACATATCGGCGCCGGTTGCTCTCTACCATTCGAAGCTGGGGTGGAGCGGGGCGCTGGAGGCCGCCGCGCAATTTGGATCCAATACGGCCCGTTTCGGCATCGTGAGCGACGGGGAGCCGCTGGTGGAGCGGCTCGCCGGAATTCGGGCGGGGTTCGAAAACACGAAACTCGGCACGGACCGCCTGGGCCTTTCTTTTGACTTCGGCAGCTACCACTCGATCTGGGAGGCCGCCACCGTCGAGGAATCGGCCGAGGCGAGCCAAACGCGGCTGCCGCTGGATATCTACCGCACGCGAACGGCATTCGAGCCAGTGGCGACCGTGGTGCTGGCGCGCCCGCTCCGGTTGTCCGTGGGAGCAAGTTTTCAGCAGATGCAGTTTCAGTATCCGGCCGCGCGCACCGAGGCTGCCAACGCCGTCATCACAACTCTGCGCTATGATCGGCTGTTGGAAGGGTCGGGCTCCAGTAAGCACCGCCTGGAGGCAGGTTATAGCCTGCGCGCGGCCACCAGAGCCCTGGGAAGTGATTTCGTATACGCCCGGCACACGGCCGATTTCGGCTACACGCTCTGGCTCGGCAATCACAAGCTGACCGAGCGGTTTCGCGCCGGCGGGATTACCGGGAGCGCGCCCTTGTTCGAGCGCTTCGTGCTCGGCAACAGTACGACTCTGCGGGGGTGGAACAAGTACGACCTGGTTCCGCTGGGAGGAAACCGCGTGGTCTACAACTCAGTGGAGTACCGCTACCGGGCGCTGCGGCTCTTCTATGACACGGGCGCGGTATGGCTCGCCGGGCAGGACGCCGGGCCGAGGCATTCCGCGGGCGCCGGCGTGCATTTCGGCGACCTCGCGCTGCTGATCGCGTTTCCCATTCGCAAAGGACGGGTGGAGCCCGTCTTCATCGCCGGTTTGAATTTGTAGATGCCTGATTCTATCACGCGTCGGGGATTTCTCGGCCTGCTCGCGCCGGCTTGCGGGATGAACCTGGTGCGCGGGATGGATTCCGATGGCATGGACGTGCGCCTGGTGGAAGGCCGGCTGCGCGTCGCCGCTCCCTATCTCAGGTTCGTCACCGGAAAACCGCTGGAACGCCTGCAAAACGGCGCGCCGGTGCCTTTCGCCTTTCAGTTGGCGCTCTCGACGGACCGCTGGGCCACCGTGCTTGCCCGCGACATCCAGCGGTTCGTCTTCAGCTACGACCTCTGGGAAGAGAGATTCGCGGTGGTGAAAGCGGGCCATCCGCGGAAGTCGGTTTCGCACCTCACCGCGCGGGCGGCCGAGGCGTGGTGTATCGATGAGCTGTCGCTGGCGCCCGCAGGCATTGCGGGGCAGCAGCCGTTCTGGTTGCGCCTGGAAGTGAAGACCGAGAACCCGGCCGAGCAGGCCGAGTTGGACAGCCAGGAAACCATGAGCCTCACCCGGCTGATCGAAATCTTCAGCAGGCGCACTCGAGGAGACCAGGACCGGTGGGTTGCCCGCGCCGGCCCGCTACGCCTCGATGACCTGAAGAGGGAACCGCGCGCCGGCCTGTCCGCCCGCCTCCCGGCGAATTCTGGAGTACGGCGGTGAAGAGCCTGAGGAACCGGCTGATTCTGGTGTTTGTGGCCGCTACCCTGGCGCCGCTGGCCGTCACCTGGTGGGTGGCCGCGTCCCTGCTGGAACACAGCCTGAGCTATTCCACGACGGACCAGCTCGACACACTGTCCCGCTCGCTCGAGGAGGCCGGACGCGAGCTTTACCAGCGGGCCTGCGAGTCGCTGAGGCGCGAAGCGGCCAACGCCGTGCCCGTTTTCTACGCGCGCGGGCAGGAAGCGGCCTGGACCAGCGAAGTGCGCGAGTTCTGGGAGAGCGCCGAACCGGAGCGGTTCCGGCTGACCGACGACGGCGTGCTGCAATACATGACGCGGCAGCCCGGCGGAGTCGGCCTCTACACCAGTAAGTTCGGGTTTAACATGTCGCGGCTGGCGAGCGAGTACCGGCAGGCGCGCGAAACCGTCTCCCGCGCCCACGCCCGCGACTTGCGCCGCGGCCTGCTGTTCACCTTCGCATCGCTGGCGACCGGCGTCTGGGCGTTCTCGCTCATCTTGCTGATCTTCACCGCGCACCGCGTGAGCCATCCCATCCGGCAGTTGACGGCCGGGCTGGAGCGGCTGGCTTCCGGCGATCTGGAAACGCGCCTCGAGACGAAGCGCACCGACGAGATCGGCCGGGCGATCCGCGCGTTTAACGACATGGCCGCTCAGCTTCAGAGCAGCCGCGAGCGCCTGGTCTATTTGACCCAACTGGCAAGCTGGCAGATGCTGGCCCGGAAAATGGCCCACGAACTCAAAAACTCGCTTACTCCGATCCGGCTCACGATGGAGGAGATTCTGGCGCGCCGCAACGACAACGATCAGGAGTTCATCGACCAGGCCGCGCGAATCGTGGTGGACGAAGTGGAGAGCCTGGGCCGGCGCGTTCGCGCCTTCTCGGATTTTGCTTCCGAGCCGCCGCTGCGGCGGGAAGCGCTGGACGTCAACGGCATCCTGGAGGAGCGGGTCGCATTCTTGAGAACCGCGCACCCGGAGCTTCGCTATACGCTCCGGCTGGATCCGGGCTGCCCGCGCACGCTGGCCGATGAGGACCTGCTGAAAGGCATCCTCACGAACCTCTTGGAAAATGCGGCGGAAGCGGCCGGACCCGGAGGATCGGTGATGGTCCTCACCTCGGTTGTGGATGGGCAGGTTGCGATCGAAGTTCACGATTCCGGACCCGGATTGAGCGACGAAGCGCGGCGCTGCCTGTTCGAGCCGACCATCTCCTTCAAGGAGCACGGAATGGGCCTGGGGCTTTCCATTGCCCGCAAGAACGCGCTGCGGCTCGGCGGCGACGTCCTGCTGGTGGCGGGCGAACTGGGCGGGGCGGCGTTCCGCGTGGTGCTGCCTCAGGCAGTGGCCCGGAGCGTTCCCGAGTCGTCCAGAGTGGCTATCTGACCCTATTTGGATGCATGCTGATATCTGATGGCTCTGGCGCGAATCGCCATTCTGGATGATGAAGTAAACGTAGGGAACTCCCTGCGCCTGATTCTGGAACGGGAGGGCTACGCGGTCACCATCTGCCGGTCGGCGGCTGAGTTCCGGGCCCACCCCGACGTCCGCCGCGCCGACGCCTTCCTTCTGGACGTGCTGCTGCCGGACGGCAACGGCATCGAGGTGCTGCGCTGGCTCAAGCAGACCGAGATCTCCGGACCGGCGATCATGATCTCCGGCCACGCCACGATTTCCGATGCCGTCGAGGCCACGCGCGCGGGCGCCTTCGATTTCCTGGAAAAGCCGCTCACCCGCGACCGCCTGCTGCTGGTCATCAAGAACGCGCTGGAGCAGGCCGCTCTGCGCCGCGAGAACGCGCGGCTGCGCGAGCTGGTGGGGGACGATCCCCGGATGATCGGCGTGAGCGAGGCCTTTCTGCGGGTCGTCGAGCAGGCGAGAATGGTTGCGCGCTCGGATGCCCGCGTCCTTCTTTCCGGCGAGTCGGGCACCGGCAAGGAACTGCTGGCGGAGTACATCCACCGGGAGAGCCCGTTTGCCTCAGGCCCCTTCGTGAAAATGAACTGCGCGGCCATCCCGACCGAGCTGCTGGAAACCGAACTGTTCGGGCACGAAAAAGGCGCGTTCACCGGCGCGGCGGCCGCCCGGCGCGGCAAGTTTGAGCTTGCCGACGGCGGAACGCTCTTTCTGGACGAGGTAGGCGACCTGCACGAGACGGCGCAGGCCAAGCTGCTCCGCGTTTTGCAGGAAGGCGAGTTTCACCGCGTGGGCGGCGAGCAGACGATACGCGTGGCCGTGCGGGTGATCTCGGCGACTAACCGCGACCTGGCCGCAATGGTGGCGCAAAAGCAGTTCCGGGAGGACCTGTATTACCGGCTATGCGTGGTTCCGATCCGGGTTCCGCCGCTGAGGGAGCGCCCGGAAGACGTCCGTCCTCTGGCCGCGTATTTCCTCGAGGATTTTTGCCGGCGCAATAATTTCAAACCCAAAACGGTGGACGACGAGGCGTATGCCGTGCTGGAAAAGTTTCACTGGCCGGGAAACGCGCGCGAGCTGCGCAACGTGGTGGAGCGGATGGCGATTCTGACCCCGGGCGAGCGGCTCGGCGTGGAGTCGGTTCCGCTGGAAATCAGGCTCAGGAAGGGGGCCGCGCCGCGGTCGAGCGTGCAGGATGCCCGCGACGCGGCGGAGCGCGACTACATCCTGCGCGCCCTGGAGCAGGCCAACTGGAACGTATCCTCGGCCGCCCGCACCCTCGGCATGGAACGGACCAATTTGCACAAGCGCATTCGGGCCCTTGGCCTGAGCAGGTCTTAACCGGGGTGCTTCGAGCGGCGGCATTTTCCGGCCGCCGCCCTTGCTCTTTTCTCTACTACTGCGCGGCGACCCGCAGCGGCCTGTCGAGCTGGAACGTCAGCACCGACTCCGCGGGCACCTTGATCGAGCCGCCCTTGGTGAGGATCTGGGTTAGCGCGCCCGCGCCCGCTCCGGCGCCCGCTCCAATAGCGGCGCCTTTGCCGCCGCCCGCGATCGCCCCGATGACCGCGCCCAGGGCCGCGCCGCCGCCCGTATAGGTGGCTGTGCGCTTATTCGCTCCCACACCCGCTTTGCCTTTCTGGGTGACCTCAGCGGTCTCGATCGCGTACTGCCTGCCGTTGATCGTCACCGACTGCATATCCAGCACCAGGTCGGATTGCCCGCGGAACCTGCCGCCCTTAGAGGCGGAGCGGATCACGATCCGCGCTTCGGATCCACGCGGAATCACCAGGTCGCCGTTGGCGTCTCTGACGTCGCGCGTGACCTGGGCTTCAAAGGTCTGCCCTTCCTGGGCGGTTGCCGAGTCGATGGTCTCGTTGGTCCGCACGGAGAGCTCGCTGCCGGCCGGAAGCTCGTAGGTCTTAGTGGTGGCTATTGGAGCCGGCGCAGCGGACGCAGCCGGCGCCGGTACGGACGGCGCCGCAGGCGAAGGTCGCCGCTGTGGCTCCCGGGCGCGAGGCGCGGCAGCCCTCTGGGCAGGCGCCGGCGCCGCCGCAGCTTCACCGTATTCCACCGACTTTACTTGAGCGAGGGGGATTTTCCGCTCGATGCCGTCGTCGCCGGCCACGATCATGTCCGTCTGCGTGCTCGCCACGATCGTGCCCGGCACCGAGCTCCCGTCCTTCAAAATGACTCTGGCTCGCGGCCCTGACGCCGTCTGCTCGGCGGCGATGTCCGGCGACTCGCCGCTCTCTTTCTTTCCGCACGATGCAAGAATAGCCACGCCCAACAGCGCAATGGCTGCAATGCCTCGTCTCATAAATCACCTCTCCGTACTACTATCCCAAAGCCGTCACTGTGAGCGCACGACGGTGACTTTATTCGCTTCGATCTTAATTTTTTCTTCGCGCCCTTCTCCGCCGCTGGCTGGCACGATTTTCACCGTATACTCGCCGGGATTCAGCAGCAGCCCCTGCCCCGGGTGGCTGAACTCATCGGCATGGCCCATGTACTTGTCGTTCACATATACCGCCGCGAACTTGTCGGGCGAAGGGGTGCGCAGACGGCCGAATGGAGGTTCAGCCAAAGCCAGTTGCTTCATGGTTTGGGAAAGCGTCGTGGTCTTGCCGGGTTCGATGGTTACCTTGACCACCACATCTTCGTAGCGGGGTTCCGAAAGCCTGACTTCATGCTCGCCGGCCGCAACCGCATATTTTCGCCCGATCCGGAAATTCGCAGCCGGCCCCACGTACTTGCCTTCAATAAAGACGCCCGCTCGGCCGGGATTGACTTTCGTCCTCAGATAGCCCGTATTCTGTTGTCCAACAAGCGGAATGGCGGCCACTGCAATCAGCAGCGCCGCGGTACGTGCAACAAGAGTAAATCGCATTTGAATACCCTCTTCGTGAATTCGCCGGTGATGTCGCCACACCAGTGCCGTTACGACTGTGCACGAGCATAGCACGATCATGCGGCCGGCCGTGATCCGTCCGTAAGGAAATTCTGATCGGGCATGAGATTCCGTCGCCGGAAGCGGCGCGCAAGTTCCTGTACCAGTTTCATGATGAGGCCAAAGTGAAGGAAGCGCAGCAGCAGGCGCTGCTTTGGGGCAGCGCAGTTACATTCCGGGCGAGAGCGCGGCGCTGCAGGGTCTGGGAGTGGTGAGCCGCGAGATGATTCAGGAATTCGGGCGCCGGACGCAGGACAAGATTGCGACCATTGACCTGGACGCGACAGTCATCGAGAGTTGGAAACGGGAAGCGCAGCCGACCTACCAGGGCTCGACG
>JBLNCW010000048.1:0-11685 GCA_050261015.1 Rhodospirillales bacterium
AAGTAGCTGTACATGTCTGCTTGCTGATGATCGCGGCCGCGCATGCAGATTAGACGATCAGAACATTCCAGCCGTAACGGGTTTCAGGGTTTCAGCCTGTGTTTTTCCGCAACCTGCTAGGCCTACGATCAACCGTTTCCAACTACACTCCGAATTTCCTTACGGACGGATCACGGACGACAACGCCCGTCAACCTGCGTTCCGTGTCTATTCTGTTATCCTGATTGGCGTGCCGGTGCTCTTACGGATAGCTCTTGCGGCTGCTTGTGTCTCACTGGGATTGGCGCAAACGCCGCCGCTGCTCGACACGCTGGCGGACGAGCTGAACAGAAATTTTCGCATCTTGAAGGAGAAGGCCGACCAGGCGCCTTACTACATCTCCTATGAGGTGACCGAACAGGAAGTGGCCGCGGTCTCCGCCACCCTCGGGGCGCTGAAGTCCAACCGCGTGGAGCGCATACGGCGTCTGGACGTCAGCGTGCGCATCGGCTCGCCGAAGCTCGACAATTATCACCGGATAGCCGGCGATCGCGCGCGGTTCACCGGCGGCATCACGATTCCGATAGAGGACAACCCCGCCGCCATCCGCCGCCATTTGTGGCTCGAAACAGACCGCGTTTACCGGCTCGCCGCCGAACGTCTGATTAAGGTGCGGTCGAACCAGCAGATGAAAGCCGCCGAGGAGGACGATTCCGACGACTTTTCCGCCGAGGAACCGGAGCAGTATTCCGAGCCCGTGCGGCGGCTGAGTTTCCCGGCAAGCGAAGCAGCCGCCCGCGTGCGGAAGTGGTCCGCCGTTTTCGCGCAGCATCCCCTGATCGTTTTTTCGCAAGCGGCGCTCACCGTTCGGCGCGAAACCCGCTATTTCGTCAATACCGAAGGCGCTCGCATCCAGCACGGCCGCGGTTACTCGAATATCACTCTGTTCGGACGCGGGAAAGCAGCCGATGGGATGGACATCGCCGCCAGCCACGGTTTCGAAGCCGACGATTACGCCGGCCTGCCCGGGGATAAGGAAGTAATCGCGGCCGCCGGGCAGGTAGTCGCCGATGTGGACGGCATGCTGCGGGCGCCGCTGGTGGAACCGTTTGTCGGCCCCGCTATCCTTTCCGGCAGCGCGGCCGCGGTCCTTTTCCACGAAATATTCGGGCACCGCATCGAGGGCCATCGCCAGAAGGACGAAACCGAGGGCCAGACCTTCACGAAAAGCGTGGGCGCCAAAGTGCTCCCCGAGTTCCTCTCCCTTGTCTTCGACCCGACGCGCAAGGAGTTCAATCGCACGTCGCTGAACGGTTCCTACCTTTACGATGACGAGGGCGTGAAGGCCCGCCCGGTCACCATCGTGGACAAAGGCGTTCTGAAGGGCTTTCTGATGTCGCGGTCGCCCATCCGCGGGTTCACGCGCTCGAACGGGCACGGCCGCCGCTCGCCGGGCTACGAGGTAGTCTCGCGGCAATCGAACCTCATCGTCGAATCCACCCAAAAGGTTCCGGAAGCGAAGCTGCGAGAGATGCTGATCGCCGAGATCAAGCGGCAGAACAAGCCGTACGGGCTGTATTTCCGCCAGGTGACCGGCGGATTCACCACCACCGGGAGGCAGGGGGTGCAGGCGTTCAAGGTAATGCCCGTCGTGGTCTACCGCGTTTTCCCGGACGGCCGCCCGGATCAGCTTGTGCGGGGCGCCGACATCGTCGGCACGCCTCTGGCCAGCTTTTCGAAAATCGTGGCTACTTCGGACCGCGCCGAGGTGTTCAACGGATTTTGCGGCGCCGAGTCCGGCAACGTGCCGGTGGCGGCGGTGTCACCGGCCATTCTCGTTTCGGAAATCGAAATCGAAAAGAAGGCGGCATCGCAGGACCGGCCGCCGTTCTTGCCGCCGCCCGGAGATTCGCGATGACACGCCGCCTGCTGCTGCTTACTATTGTGGCCGCGCTCCTGGCGCCGGCTCTGGACGACGTCATTCTGCGCGCGATGCAGGACGAACTTGCGCGTTCCAAGGCGCTGGGCGTCGTCAGTCCGGAGCAGCCCTACTTCATCGAGTACACGCTCTACGACGGCGACAGCATCTCAGCTTCGGCCTCTCTGGGCGCGCTCATCGGCTCCCGCCGCGTGAACTACCGCCTGCCGCGGATTCAGGTGCGTGTCGGCGTCTACGAGTTCGACAACACCAATTTCGTCGCCTCGGACCTTTACTCCGGCACGCGCTACGACGTGGATCAGTTCCCGCTCGACAACTCCTATGCGGCGCTGCGGCACCACCTCTGGCTGGCTACCGACGCGGCCTACAAGGGCGCGGTGGAGGCATACACCCGCAAGCGCGCCGCCTTGAAGAATGTCACGCTGAGCGAGAAGCTCCCGGATTTCGCCCGCGCCGAACCGCTGGTGCGCGTCGAGGAGATCCGCCCGGCGCTGCCCGAAGAATCGCGATGGATCGCGCTCGTGAGGAAGCTCTCCACCGTGTTTCTCGGTTTCCCCGACATACATTCCTCCGTGGTGGATGTCGAGGGCGGCCGGAACACGCGATACATGGTGAGTTCGGAAGGCACGAGGATCAGGGTGGCCGAGGGCATGATCTCTTTCCGCGTTCGCGCCACCGCGCAGGCGCCCGACGGGATGGTCCTCCGCGATGCCGTCGTCTTTAATGCTCTGGATCCGGACCGGCTGCCAACCGAGACGGAGATGGAGCGCGGTGTCCGGCGGGTCGGAGAAAACGTTTCGGCGCTGGTGCGCGCGCCCGTTGGTGAGGCGTACGCCGGGCCGATTCTCTTCGAAGGGATCGCCGGCCCGCAGCTATTGGCGCAATTGCTGGGCAAGAACCTCGCCGTGCCGCGCAAGCCGGTCACGCTGCCCGGCCGGCCACTCACACTCCTTGGGAGCGAGTTGGAAGGGCGGCTCGGCGTGCCCATTCTCCCCGAGTGGATGGACGTGGTCGACGACCCGACACAAAAGGAGTGGCGCGGCCGGCCGCTGTTCGGCCATTACACCGTGGATCTGGAGGGCGTGGCGCCGAAGCCGCTCGTGCTGGTGGAAAAGGGAGTGCTCAAGAATTTCCTGCTCACGCGCCAGCCGGTGAAGGGATTCGAAGCCTCGAACGGCCGCGCGCGCCTCCCCGGGAACTTCGGCGCCAAGGCCGCCGGCTTAGGGAACCTGTTTGTACGCGCCTCGAAAACAGAGCCGGCGGCGGAACTGCGCAAGAGGCTGATTGCACTGTGCAGCCAGCGCAACAAGCCTTACGGCATCATCGTGCGCAAGCTGGATTTCCCGTCCTCGGCGTCGCTTTCCGAGGTGAGGCGGCTTCTCACCGGCATGGCGCAATCGGGCTCCCGGCCCGTGAGCCCTCCCATCCTTGCCTACCGCGTCTATCCCGACGGGAGGGAGGAGCTCGTGCGCGGCCTCCGTTTCCGCGGCCTCACCGCGCGCTCGCTCAAGGACATCATTGCCGCCTCGGATGAGACTCACGTTTTCGACTTCCTCGACAACACCGCGCCGTTCGCCCTGATGGGCGGCGCCAACTTCGTCTCGGAGACCTCGATCATTGCGCCGTCGATTCTGATCGATGACCTCGAGATGGAGGCGGCGCAGGAGCAGTTGCCGAAGCCGCCGATCGTTCCGCCGCCGCTTTGATATGGGCATTCTCAGCCGGACCATTTTCACTGAAATCGCATCAAGCGCCGTTCTGGGAACCCTGCTGTTCACCTTTGTGCTGTTTCTCCAGCGCGCGGGCAGGAGTTTCGAGATTCTGGTTCGCAGTTCGGCGGGCCTGGACACGGTGGCGTATCTGTTCGCGCTGATCCTGCCGGCCACCCTGACCTTCACGCTGCCCGTCGGCGCGCTGGTCGGGATCCTCATCGGGCTGAGCCGCATGTCGAGCGACGGGGAGATTATCGGCATGAGGGCCGCCGGCATCCCCAGCCGCCGCGTTATCTTTCCCGTACTGATGTTCTCGCTGCTGGCGACCGCTGTCACCGCGGCCTGTTCGCTCTGGCTGACGCCCTGGTCGATCCGCGAGACCTACCGCATTCTCAACCGTCTGACCGGCGAGGAGCTCACCGCCGAGATCCAGCCTCGTGTTTTTCAGGAGCAGTTCCCGAACACGATCCTCTATGTGGGCGACGTGATTCCAGGGCCGGTCGAGCGCTGGCGCAACGTTTTCATGGCCGATACGCGGCCTCCCGCGGAGCGCGGCAACAGCATGTCCGAGCAGGCGGGGGAAGGACCGCGCATCACGCTCGCCCGGGAGGCCATCGCCATCCCCGACCTCAAGAACAACCGCATCCAGCTCCACATGCTCGACGGAAGCTGGCACGAGCCTCTCGCCGGCGGCGACTACCGCAGCGCCAGCTTCACCGACAGCGACCAGGCGCTCCAGGCAACCCGCCCCAGCGAGGTGCACACCGCGCGCCCGTTCAGCGAACTCGATACGATTCCGCTGCTCCGGGAGGCGCGCCGCTCGCGCGAAGCCGCCATCGAGTTGCACCGGCGCCTCGCCCTTCCGTTCGGTTGTGTGCTGCTGGCCCTGGCCGGCATTCCGCTCGGCGTTTCCTCCCGCAAGGCGGGGAAATCGGCCGCGTTCGTCATGACGGTCTTCCTGGCGTTCCTCTATTACATGGGGTTTGTGAGCCTGACCAAGCTGGCGGCGCAGGGAGCCATCCCGGTCGTCCCGGCTGTTTGGACCCCAAATGCCGCATTCGCGATTTTGGGGCTGCTGCTGCTCATCCGCCTGGAACGTCCCGGCGAACGCGATCTCGTCGGGATGGCCGCCCGCCCCTTCCGGTTTTTCCGGGAACGCTTCAGGAGCTCCAGGCCGTCGGCCGGGGGCGGGTTCGGAGGCGGGCTCGGACGCCTGCCGCTGCTTCCGCAGATTCTCGATACTTACATCCTGTCCACTTTTCTGTTCTACTTCGGGCTGCTGTTGTTCAGCTTCGTGATGATGACCCACATCTTCACGTTTTTCGAGTTGCTGAGCGACATCATCCGCAACGGCATCCCGATGATCAAAGTAGCCGCGTATCTGTTCTTCCTGACGCCGAAGTTCGTTTACGATTCCGCGCCGATCGGCGTGCTGGTGGCCGTTCTGGTCACTTTCGGCGTCATGTCCAAGCACAACGAGGTCACGGCCTTCAAAGCGAGCGGTGTCAGCCTGCACCGGCTGTCGCTGCCCGTTCTGATCGCGAGCCTTCTGTTCAGCGTGGGCCTGTTCGCGCTTGACTTCTACCGCATTCTTCCGGAAGCCAACCGCCGGCAGGAGGCCTTGCGCAACGAGATCAAGGGCCGGGCGCCCCAGACCTACCTCAACCCGGATCGCAAATGGATCCGCGGCCAGGGCCCGCGCATTTACTATTACAGGTATTTCGATCCGAACCAGTCGGTAATGGTCGGCGTGAACGTTTACGAGTTGGACGAATCGCCGTTCCGGCTCCGGCGGCACATTTCGGCCGCGCGCGCCCGCTGGGAGCCGGGCTTGAAAGCCTGGATCTTCGAGGACGGCTGGCGGCGCGATATCCAGGGCCGCAACGGGACCACGCGCTACGAGACGTTTCAAGCCGCCGCCTTCCCCGAGTTGGACGAGGAGCCCGGGTACTTCCTCAAAGAAGTGATCCAGGACAAGCAGATGAACTACCCGCAACTGGAGGCCTACATCGCGGACCTTCGCCAGAGCGGTTTCGACACCGTTCACCTGCGAGTGCAGTTGCACAAGAAGCTGTCCGTGCCGATGTTCGCCTTTATCATGGCGCTGATTTCGGTGCCGTTCGCGTTTCTGACCGGAAGCAAGGGGGCGATGGCGGGCGTGGGCGTCAGCCTGGGAATCGCGGTGGCGTACTGGGCCATCGGGCAGATTTTCGAGCAGTTCGGCAACGTGAATCAGTTGCCGGCAGTCCTGGCCGCGTGGTCTCCCGGCGTCCTGTTTGCTCTGGCCGCCATGTATCTCATGGCCCGCATGCGCACATAAGATCCGCGAATTCCTGTTTACCTTCCGCAAGCGAAGTACGTCAGAATAGAACAGGTGCCCTACAGCTTGTTAGCGTCGCTGGCGTTCGCCAGTGTGGTGGGTTTTGTGCCGGCAAGCGGGCCGGGCGATGGAGAACATTTTGTGCCGTTGAGCCGGCTGGCCGGCATCGGCGCAGGCCGCGCCGAGCTGACCGACGACATCATTGCGAAGCGCGCCAGGAGCATGGTGGAATCGCAAACCTTCGCCATTCTCCGCGACCCGAACGCCGAGGCCGGCGCGCAGCGAATTCTGGGGCCCCAGCTCCAGCGCCTCTTCAACAAGGCCGAATCCGACAGCGGCGTTCCGTCTTCCTTGCTGGCCGCCATCGCGTATCTGGAGAGTTGGGGCAACCCGCGCGCGCAGAGCCCGACGGGGCCGCGCGGCATCATGCAGATCTCGCTCGGCACGGCTCGCGCCATGGGATTGAGGGTTGTGTATCGCACGCGCTACCGAGTCGAGACGCGCACGCGCAACGTGCGGGTGAAGGGCAAATTGGTCACCAGGCGCGTTCGGGTGCGTATTCCGTACACGGCGCTCGTGCGCGACGACCGCCTGGTCCCGGAGAGGGCGGTTCCCGCGGCGGCGAAATACCTTGCGCGGTTGTCCGACAAATTCGACGGCCTGGACTGGGCCGTCTTCGCCTACCACTGCGGCGAAAACTGCGCTGCTTCGATGCGCAGCCTCACCGAGCAGGCCCGGGGCATCGGGCCGCCCTACACCGTGGCCAAGATGTTTTTTGCGGCCAGCCCGGCCGTGAATCGCGATCTGTATCTCGCCATCAAGCGCAACATGAGCCGCGATTATTCGCCGACGTATTGGTTCCGCGTAATGCGAGCGCGCCAGTTGCTCGACATGTACCGCACGGACCGGGCCGGGTTCCGCAAGCTCGCGGCCGAGTACCGTGCCGGACTCGAACCGACGCAGCGGACGCCGCATCGGCTTGCCGCTTGGCTTGGCGGCGAGCCTGCTTTGCGAAGCCGCGATGCGCTCGATAGCGGGAAGGGCAGTTGCCCCGCACGGATTTTCGATGATCCGGAGTATTACGGCTTTCGGATTCGCTACACAGCGGAAAGCGGCAGCCCCTGCCTGCCCGCCTCGCCCTCCACGCTCGGCGCGCTGGCTTACATTGCCTTTGAAACCCGCCGGCTCCATGAGGCCATGAATGTGCAAGGGGAGCAGTTTGTCCCGCTCGAAGTGTCGTCTCCGGCGGCTTCGGCCGTGTCCGCGAGCGGGAATGAGCCCGGCAAAGAGTTTCTGCAATCCACCGGCTACGTGCTGAATATCAATTACGCCAAGCTCCCGCCGGGGCAGCGCGAGGCGTTTGAGTTCGTAATGGACGAGCTCGGCTGGGAGGGCTATCTCGGTTTCATACATGCGGAAGGCGAAAGCCACACCCTGCACGTTGGCTGCTCGCCTTCCTCGCGCGATTTCTTCGAAAAGGTGTTCGCGGAGGCAGTTGAAGCTGATTCTTCGCATGCCGGTGAGCGTGCTTCGGCCCACCGGCCCCGCGGCAAAGCGGCATGAGCGCCGCCCGATTCTATTCCGCAGCCGCCCTGGCCAGCACCACGACCGAACCCGGCGCCGCGTCCCTGTAGTAGCGCAGAAAGCGCCGGGGTTCCTCCGCGTTGTAGCCGTCCAGGTTCATCGCCCAGCGGTGAGACACCGTTTGGAAACACAGTTCGGCGTCCACGCGGAAGGGCCCTCTTGCGTCACCCAGGTCAATTGAGTATCGTACGCGGTCTTCGCCGCCTGTGAAGTCCTCGTCGTCGAGCGCCGCGCCTGTCACGGCAATCTGTTGATCCGCCGTCCGCTTGTCGAATCCGCGCGGCAGCAGCCGGTTGTCCTTCAAGTACCTGACTGCGGTCAGCAGCCCTGTTGTAACCCGGTTTGCGCTGTCGCCCAAAATACTTTCGTAGATCTGCACCTCGCCGGGGTTGCGGATTTCCGCATAGTGCGGCTCAAACCGCGCGGCATCCTCATCGTTGTCATTGCCGGCGATGGCGCCCGTTGGGCTTACCGCCCCCGACTCGAATACCACACGGCCGTCCCGGTCGCGCACCGTTACGTGCAGCCACACGCGGCGCGAAGGGTAAGCTGTCGGGAGCTTGTGTCCGCCCAGGTTCTCAACCCTCACTTCAGTTTCCAGGCGCCCTCCCCGTATCTCCGGTTTCCGGACGGAAATCCTTGCAGCTTCCAACTGAAGGTGGGCAACCGTGCGCAGCGCCGCGGACGCCAACTCCTGCGGGAGCGCGGTTACCCCCAACTCGCCGCGGAAGCGGTTGAGTATTCCGATCATGAAGGAATTACCGCCCACGAAGGTGTGGCGCGATACGCCGGTTCGCGGGGCGCCGAGGACACTGGCAATCGGAACAGGCTCCTCGACCTGCGGCATGTGGCACGATTGACAGCTACGGCTCCCCCGGAATTCGCTGTGCAGCCATTCCTGGTAGGGCATCTGCTCCGGAAGTTCGCCGATTACCTTTTTGCCCGGCCCCAGGGCCTTGGTGATCAGCGTGTGGCAGGTGGCGCAGATTTCGCTTTCTTGGATGTGCGGCGATTGGGTGGGACGGAATCCGCCCGTGGAGGTCCGCATGATCCTCGCCAGCCCGGCGTCCGGTTCGAAAGGACCGAATATGAGCCGTTCTCCCAGCTCGTTCGGTCCGGCGATCGCGAATCCGCCTACGAAGCTTTCGCGGGTCCCGAGCTTCTCTTTGCTGATCTGGTGGCAGAGCGAGCAGGAAACCCCATCGGCGGCCAACTGGTTGCCCCGGCCGCCCGTAAGGAAATTGAGATGCGCGAACACGGCGCCCTCATGGCCGCTGGCCTTCGCTTCGTAACGGGCCATGGGCATGTGGCAGATCGAGCACTCGTCTTCGATCTCCGCACGCCACTCAGGGTGGTCTATCGTCTCGCGCCGCACGGCCGCCTGCCAGTAGGGGTCGCGTGCCGAGTTGGCCATCATCGTGGGCCGCCAGTCCACGCCGATCGAGATGTCCTGGCCCGTCTTCGTCGTGATCCCGTTGTGGCAGGCCACACATCTGTCCGAGGTCTGGAAAACCGGCGCGGCTTTGCCGCGAGGCTCGGCGCTTGAGGCCGCCCATATGCATAGCGCCGCCGGGGCGAGCAAGAGCAATCTCTTCGGCATCCTCATTTCCATCCCTCGAGAACCCCGCCGTCGAACGTGTCCCACAGCAGGTAGAAAAGGACCTGAGTCGACCTGGGCCCGAAATTGTTGACGGGCAGCCTGACTCCGATGTTCGCCCTGATGTGCTGGCGCCGGCTGAGAGTCACTTGAAACTGCGGGACGACGTCCCAGTTGACGCGCTGGCCCGTTGCCAGTTCGCGATCGGCCAGCAGTTCCACCATCGGCGACCAGAGCCGCCCGAGCCCCCCGTCCGGCGCGAAGCTTTTGCCCACGACCGTGCGCCAGAACACCGCCCGGTTCGCATCGTCGGTGTGTGTCGGTAATTCCACGCCGCCCTGGAATTGCAGAAAGCTGTTAAGCGGCAGAAGCTGGCCGTAACTGGCGAAGGTTTCAAAGACCGTGACTCCCTTGCCCATGCCGCGCGCCGCGTTTCCGGTCGGCCAGATGACCTCGCCGGCCAGGCTGAGAATGGAGCCGCTCCGCAGGTTGCTCAACACCACGTGTTTATAGCCCGTGACCAGGTCGCCCGCGCCGCCCATCCAACTGTTCCCGCCGGGCTTCTGCAGCCGGAACGGCAGGCTTACGTCGAGCTGCCCCCGCGCTCCGAGGCGTTTTTCGTATACAAACTTATCGGTGATCCCTGCGTCTCCCTCGGCGTTGACGGCGAAGTCCATCACCATTTCGTCCTCGGGGAACGCCTTTTCCGTAACCAGGGCGCGAGGCAGGTTCAGGTTGCCATGCGGCCAGGCCGGTTCCCGGCAGAATCCGCGGACGTAGTCGATGACCCTGGCGATCTCATCGGAGGTAAGCGCCTCGCGGAACGAGGGCATGATTTCCAAAAAACCCCGGTCCGGGCCCCCGTTATGGATGATGGCGCTCCAGAACCGGTCCGGCTCGCGCGCAGTGGCGACGCAGTTGGTGAAATCCGGAAAAGTCGGCGGCGGCTCGAACCCCCGGCTCGCCTCGGGCGCTCCTCGTCCGTCAACTCCGTGGCAAGCTGCGCAGGCCGAGCGGAAAATTTCCCGCCCGCTTTTCTGTTCCTCAGCCTTGCCTTGCCCCAGCAAGAACCCCGCGACGGCGGGGACCAGAGCGAATCCTGTTACCAGCTTCCAGAACATGCCGTATGCCGAGCATACCAGAGCCAGCGTGCATTTTTGGAGATTCGGGGGCTTAATTTACGTGGGTGAAAGAGCACACGTGACAAAAACATTGCACGATTCTTGCGATCAGGCTGTATATCGCCGCTGTGAAGCAGCGCAAGCTGGGTCTGCGAGGACAAAGTCATGCACACCTTCACGTTCGCCGGCTCCGCTCTGAAAGGCCTGGTCGCCTTTCTATCGCTCGCCGCCCTGGCTTCCGGCCAAAACACCCAGATCGGAGGGATGACCGGGGGTGGCGGCGCCGTGAAGTTGTTCGAAAACTCCGCCTATCACGTCGTCGCTGGCGTTGAGAGCTGTCTGCTCTGCGGCGGCCGCTTCGGGTTGGTGCTGGAGTACCACCACTGGCAAAAGACCGGGACCGGCACCGATCAACCCGTCACCCTGGATCTCGCCGGCGGCGGCGTAAGAATTCAAGGCACGGGCAGGCGAGTGCGGCCGTTCCTTGATTTCTCTTTCGTTGCCGGCACGGAAGTGAAAGACCGCCCGGTGATACCGTTTGACAAAACCCGCCAGGGTGTATACGGGGGCCTGCTCGGTGTCGGGGCTACGATTCCAATCACCCGGCACTGGTACGTGCGCCCGATGGCCAGGATCATCGGGCTGTCTTCAGCCGAGTACGGCGGCTTTGGCGGGGTTGGGGTGGGGTATAGTTTTTGAGGTTTCAAGAGCGATCTGAGGGCTTGGGGCAGGGGCGAAGCCTCATGCCAAGTGAAGACGTGCGGGATCTTGAGGTTTGCCCCCGCGGCTCCGGGAGCATTGCAATAAGGCCGGGGTGTTACGAGACTTCCGCCTTCTCGGACTTGGGAGCGGCACTCGGCGATTTGCTCGCTTTCTTCGCCTCAGCCATCTTTACAACCTCACCAAGCCTCATCTTCCGCTCTTCCCGCGCGACGTACCACTCCTTGACCAGGTGTTCGATCAGCCAGATCAGTTTTTCCGCCTCGTCGGGCTCGACATCGACGATCACGTTAACGTCCCTCTCCATATGCGCCCCGATATTCCCGATCTGGCGCAGGCCGTCTATGGCACCCCAAGTCAGACTGTCTACTTTGTTTTTCAGTGCTTCTATCTCGTCGATCAGCCTTGGCTTGCGAATACCCCAGAAATCGCGGATCATTCCTTGTAGCGCTCGGCGGGCGAGCGTAGCAGCTGCCTTTGGGCTGGCGTCAACGATTTGACAAGCCTCTTCGTAGTCGCCACGGATTGCTTGGGGCACGTACTCCGGGAAAACTTTCGCTTTGGAAGGCGGAATCAACGCCCAAGACTTTAGCAGGCTGCGGAAAAACGCCGATTTCAGGCAGAATCCGCAACTGCATTTATGTCGAATCAATTGGCGAGGCGGTCTGACGTGCGATTAGACAGGCTAAGTGCCTGTATCTGCGGCTCTTTTT
>JBLNCW010000049.1:0-16890 GCA_050261015.1 Rhodospirillales bacterium
ATAGGCCTCGAGCCTGGCGACCTGTTCGGGCTTGAGGTTGTGGCGGTGGCGCCGCATCAGGGAAACCAGGCCGCGGTGCTTGGCGCCGGCCGGGTCGATTTCGCGCCAGCAGGCCAGGAAGTGATGGTTGATCAATCGGATCACGTGAAAGCGGTCGGCGACGATGCGGGCGTTGGGGAAGTACTTGCGCACCAGGGAGCGATACGGGCTGGACAGATCCATGCAGACCACGCGAACCCGCTCCTTGCCGGGTGTTTTCTGAGATAGCTCTCCAGGGCGGCCTCGCTGCGGCCCAGCACCACATCGAAGATCTTATGGCCTCTCAGATCGCACAACGTGGTGGCACAGCCGCGTCGGCGGGAGAAGAAGTGCTCGTCGATGCCGAGCACTCGCGGGCAGGGAGCGCCCCGGCGCTCGGCCGCGCGGAGACGGAGGAAGTCCTGGAACCAGCGCTCCACGGTGGCCGATGGCCTCCCGCCGGCCGAGCCGGCTACGGCTGACGCCGTCCCAATGCTTCACCGCCACACTGCGGCGAAGCGGCTCGGTGGAGCGTTTGCGCGGCAGAATGCCCGGGAAGCGCTGCCAGAAGCTGCGGCCGCATTCCCGGCAGCGCCATTTCCGGCTTTCCAGTTCAAGGACCGTGTGCCGGAGGCCCAACTCTCGTGGCGTGGGCTCCGGGTGCGCCGGCCTTTTGACCGCAACCGGTCGCTGCCACAATACGGGCAAGCTATCGGCCCGGTATACCGGGCCGATAGCTTCACCCTTCCATCCTTCTCTTCAATCGCTGTAATCTGGTATCCAGGCAGACCCAATATCGCTTCTGAACTGATCAAAACATCTCCCATAAAGATTGGTTTTATCAGTCAGCAGTGGGGTTTGCCCCCATTGATGATCTAGAGCCTCTGCGCGGCCCACCGCTATCCGAGGCGCGCCAGCCGATCCGAACGCGCCGATGTGGATCAAGGCGCGGCGGTCCTACGCCAACTCGCCCAGAATTGCCGTGCGGATGCGCGTGGCGCTCGGCACCCTTCGTCCAAGCTGGTTGACCCTAGACATCCGCATTATTTCCATCGCCACACAGATCTCGTTCTGTCTGTAGGAGGCGAGTGCCTCGTTCAGTGATGGCGCAGACTCAGCTCCGGCCACCCGCTTCTCCTTTCTCGGGGTTGTTGTTTTTTGTTTCATCGCGTTAGCGCCGGAAAAGCACCTCGTTCTTGGTTTCTACAAGTTTTGCCAGCCCTGGAGGTCTTGATAGTTGCACATCTGCCCTGACGTAATACTGCCACAACTCTTTCCAGAGCGGATCGTCTTTGCCCAGCAATCGGACATTCAGCTTGAGGTCGGCCTTGGCTGTGTTGCCGTCAATCATCCGACCATGTACCTTAAATATACCAACTGATGACAGCCCCTTGAGGACCAACTCGATCGCCTTCTTCTGTTCGCGAATGGGTCGGATCGATTTAAACATGTAATTCGCCAGATACTTACGTGCAACCTCGCGACTGAAGCCCATCAGCTTCTCGCAGTGGTCAATGAAGGGAATGTCAAGCGACGCAATCTGCTGCAGAATTGCCCGGGGGTCCTCTTTTTTGGCCACCGCTTGCCTGAATGCTTGCTCCAGGGACTGGCGGGCATCAATAAAGGATTGCGCTGAGATGTAGCGAGGAATGCCGCCCACCATAACCACGACTTGCGCATCGATAGGTCCCAATTCAGAGCAGTATCCCATAACGATCTCGTCTGCTCCCAGCGCGATTATCGTGGCGGCGCTCTTGGCGCGGTTGGGGACAAACACCCTAAATTCAGTACAGTACGCCCGGCAGAGTTCAATGATCTTCTCCGCCACGGTTCCGTCTCCACCGGGGCTGTTGATAATAAGGTTCAGTTGGTCTACTTGCCCGATGGATAGGAGCGCATCGCCAAGTGCGGGAATGTCGTCCGAGTCAATCGCGGCCCCCAGCGACTCGGAGCAGAAGAACCCCAGGTACGCCGATTTCTTGCCACCAACCGTGTGCCGCTCCATCTTCGTCAGCAGTTCCTGCCTTTTTGCGCGCTGTGCCCGAAAAAGATCGTGCTCCTCAAGGACGAGTGACAAAATGTCCTCACGGACAGTCTCTGGCCCCTTGGTATACGCGTCTGAGCTTGACGGTTCCTTGGCGTTTGGCATCTCAGGTTTCGATTCCCAGATAGCATATCAGATCGTTTAGCATTTTAAGGTCCTAATCGACAGAATCAGGGCCATTCGATATAGGCCGAGAAGAGCGGCATGTTGGCTTTCCGATTCAACTCGCCCCCGGTCTCGACATAGGGGAACCGCGCCGGGTATGCTCACAGTACGCCCGGTCACCGTTCGGCATGGCTGGGCATTGAAGGTGGCGCCAGCAGTTGAGCCCGCTCGGAGTGGCACGGGATGGACACGATCTTCATCTCTCCCGGTTTGGATCGAGGGGGCCACGTTCTTGTAGCTCAGGTGTGAGCAACAGTGAAAGTGCCGGGCAAGGTTGACCCACAGCATCCCTCTGGCTGGCTGTCTACAATCTTCCCACAAACCCCCGAACTTCCTTCAGCGCCCCCTCCAGCACCTCCGGATCATCTCCGAAGCCCCGCAGCCAGCGCACCTCCTGATCGCGGCGGAACCAGGTCCACTGCCGTTTGGCGTACCTGCGGGTGTCCCTCTGCGCAAGATAAAGCGCTTTCTTCAGGTCCAATGTGCCCTCAATCACCTGAACCGCCTGGCGGTAGCCGTGCGATTGCAGCGCCTTGCTGTCCGGCGGGAACCCCATTTCCATCACCCTGCGAACCTCGTCGAGCAAGCCGCCCTCGAACATTCGCGCGCAGCGGGCGTCCAGGCGCTCATAGAGCGCCGTGCGGGGCGGGTCTAGGCCGATCTTGAGGACCCGGAAACCCTCGAGCGCGTCCCGGGGCTCGGCAAACCACGAGGACAGCGGGCGCTTGGTCTCCAGCAGCACCTCGGCCGCCCGGATGAGCTTCTGGACGTCGGTCGCGTGGATGCGTTCGGCTGACGGCGGATCGTATCTCGCCAGCAGCCCGTGCAGCCAGCCGGGACGGTTCCTCTCGCGCCGCGCCAGCCGCCGCCTCAGCTTGTCGCTCCGCGTGGGACCGGGGAACAGGCCGTCGATCAGGGCGCGCAGGTAGAAGCCGGCGCCTCCGGCGACCACGGGCAGCCGGCCGCGCGCGGCGATCTCCCGCAGCAAGGGGCGCGCCACCCGGGCGTACTCGCCGGCCGCAAAGACCTCGTCGGGATTTAGCAAATCCAGCAGATGGTGAGGAATGCCGCGGCGCTCATGGGGCAGCACCTTCGCTGTGCCGATGTCCAGGTAGCGGTAGATCTGAAGCGAATCGCAGTTCACGATTTCGCCATCCAACTCTGCGGCAATGTTTAGTGCGAGTTCGCTCTTGCCCGAGCCGGTCGGCCCGATGACGGCCACCAGCGGCATCGCCAATCCTTCGCCCACGTATTTCAGTTTATGCGATCCGGAATCGGCGGCCGGCTGTACTCGGCTCGCAGCCGCGGCGAAGCGCAGGCGGAAACCAGCGCTGATGATACCATGAAGACGGTGCGGCTGATCTTTGCAGCATACCAATCGGCCCGCACCGGCCAGGTTATTCATTTCGGTTCCTGAGATGCCGTCACCGAACATTCTCCGCTACGGCAGTGAAGAGCCCCTGCCCGAAAAACTGCTCCTGCAGGCCGGGCCTCTGATGATGACATTTGTGCGCGGCGAAGTGCGCTACATCCGCTTCGGCGAGCACGAGGTCCTCAGGCGCGTGTACATGGCCGTCCGCGACCGCAACTGGAACACCGCGCCGAACGAGATTTCAAACCTTTCCGTGAAGAGAACCGCGGGCGGGTTCGCCGTCTCCTACGACGCCACCAGCCGGATGGGCGGCATCGATTTCCGCTGGAGCGCCACCATCACCGGCGATGCGCGCGGGACCATCGAATGGACCATGCGCGGGAAAGCCCACTCGACCTTCTGGCGCAACCGCATCGGCTACTGCGTGCTCCACCCGATTCGGGAATGCGCCGGCCGTCCATGCATCCTGGAGAAGACCAGCGGCGCGATCGAGACCTCGCGTTTTCCCGAGGTGGTGTCGCCCCACCAGCCGTTCAAAGACCTCCGCGCGATGTCGCACGAGGTCGTGCCCGGGCTCACCGCTGAAGTGCGGTTTTCAGGGGACATCTTTGAAACCGAAGACCAGCGGAACTGGACCGACGCCTCGTACAAAACTTATTCGACGCCGCTCGACTTGCCGATGCCCGTCGAAGTCAAAGAGGGGACGGAAATCAGCCAGTCGGTCCGGCTGTCGCTGATCGAATCCATCGTCTTCTCATTCAACGAAGAGGAGGCTGTGTCGCTGCCTGAAATCGGCCTGGGACGGGGCGGCGAGTTGACCGAAGCCGATGTTGCGCGGCTGCGGGCGCTCAACCTCTCGCACCTGCGCGCGGATCTCGACCTTACGGCGGACTATTCGGCCGCACTGGCCGCAGCGGTCCGCGACGCCCGCGCTCTCAACCTGCCGCTCGAGCTGGCAATCGCGTTTTCAAGCGAGGCGGAACTGGCCGCGCTGGCCGCCCGCCTGCGTGAGGACGCCCCGCGAATCCGCCGGTGGCTGATTTTTCGAAACGATGCGGTCGCCGCGGCGCGGCAACACCTGGCCGCCATCGACGCCAACGCCCGCTTTGTGTGCGGCACCGACGGCTATTTCGCCGAGTTGAACCGCAACCGGCCCGATCCGGACGCCGTCGACGGCGTTTGCTTTACTCTGAATCCACAGGTCCACACGTTTGACAACGATTCGATGGTGGAAAACCTGCCCGGAGGGGCCGATGCCGCCCGAAGCGCCCGCCTGATCGCCGATTTGAAACCTGTCGTGGTCAGCCCTGTTACCTTGAAGCCGAGGCCCCACGCGGACGCCCGGCAGGGGTCGCTTTTTGCCGCGGCCTGGACCGCCGGAAGCATCAAGTACCTGGCCGAGGGCGGCGCCGCCAGCGTCACTTATTATGAGACCACCGGCCCGAAGGGTGTGATGGACCCCCGTGACGGCCGCGTTTTTCCGCTTTACCACGTGCTCGCCGATGCGGGCGAGTTCGCCGGCGGCGAAGTCCTGCCGTCGCAGTCTACCCGTCCTCTGGCGGCCGACGGCCTTGTCCTTCGAAAAGGAGGCCGCGTCCGGGTTTTGCTGGCGAACATGACGTGCGCGGACTTGCGGGTTACGGTGGATGGCCTCGGCCCGCAAGCATGCCTCAAGCGTCTCGATGAGACAAACGCGGAGTGCGCGATGGTTGCCCCGGAGAACTACCGGAACGAACCCGGAGAGCTGGTGGAGGCGCCCGGCGGCCGCGCGGAGTTTCCGCTTGCGCCCTATGCCATCCTGCGCATCGATTTCGAACGGGGTTCTTGATGAACAGCGGCGGCACGTGGGGTGGTAGGGACGGGCAGATTCGAACTGCCGACCTGCCGCTTAGGAGGCGGCCGCTCTATCCAACTGAGCTACGTCCCCGAAGCCACCATTCTATCTCTGTACGGCTGCCCAGCGCTTCAAACCCTTGCGGCCGATATCCGTTCGGTAGTGCATGCCTTCGAACCGGATCATGCGCACGGCGTAATAGGTGCGCGCGATAGCGCCCGCAAGGTCCTCTCCGGCCGAGGTCACCCCCAGCACGCGTCCCCCGGCGGTCTCAATGCCGATAGGCCCGCTGCGGGTGCCGGCGTGAAAGACCGCGGCTCCGGCGCGCTCCGCTTCTTCGATTCCTTCTATACAATCGCCCGTCCGGGGCTTGCCGGGATACCCTGAGGCTGCGAGCACGACGCAAACCGAGGGATCCGGCCGCCATGCTAGCCGGGCCCCGGCGATGCCGCCTCTTGCGGCCGCGAGCAAGACCTCCGCGAAATCGCAATCCAGGCGGTGCAGCAGGCACTGCGTCTCGGGATCGCCCAAGCGCACGTTGAATTCGAGCACCTTAGGCCCGGCCTGAGTCATCATCAGCCCCGCGTACAGAAACCCGGTAAACGGCGTGCCGTTCGCGCGCATCTGCTCGATGGCGGGCGCGATGATCCGGTCCATAACCTCCTGCCGTTGCTCCGCCGTCAGAATTCGCGAATCGCAATACGCGCCCATGCCTCCGGTATTCGGTCCCGTATCGCCGTCGTAAACGGCCTTGTGGTCCTGGGTGGGTTCGAGCGCAAGCGCGCGCTCGCCGTCGCTCAGAACGATGAAGCTGACTTCTTCGCCGGTCAAGAACTCCTCGATCACGAGCTTCGATCCGGCCGCGCCCACAAGCTTGCCCGACACCAGATCGCGTATGGTCTGCTCGGCCTCTTCCCGGCTGCCCGCCACAACGACCCCCTTGCCGGCGGCCAGCCCGTCCGCTTTCAGGACCACGGGGAAGTCGAAGTCGCCCAGCGCCCTCAGGGCGTCGGCCTCGGTTTCGACCGTTACGAACCTCGCCGTCGGGATCCCCGCCTGGCTCATGAAGCGCTTGGCGAAAATCTTGCTTCCCTCAAGCTGCGCGGCTGCTCTGGTGGGCCCCACGATCGCCCGGCCGGCTGCCCGAAAGGCGTCCACAACGCCGGCAACCAGCGGCGCTTCCGGACCGGCCACGGTCAGATCGGCATCCATGGACTCGGCCACCTGCAATAACTCCTCTGGATTCTGCACATTGGCCGGCACGCACCGCGCGATGCGCGCGATCCCGGGGTTGCCCGGCGCCGCCGCCAGTGACTCGACCAAGGGGCTCTGAGCGAGTCTCCAGACCAGCGCGTGTTCTCTGCCCCCGCTACCGATAACTAGAACTTTCAAGGAATACCTTCCGTATAAGCGAAATTAATAAGGGTTGTACTCCGAAACTTCCCGGCGCACTACACTAGAATAGAGGAAAAGCTGGGCACCTATGCAAGCAAGAGGCCGTCCTTTCCGGTACGAGGTGGTGATTGTCGGCGCCGGTCATGCCGGTTGCGAGGCGGCGCGGGCGTGTGCCCGGTTGGGGCTCAAGACTGCCATCGTAACCATGAACCTCGACCTCATCGCGCAGATGTCCTGCAATCCCGCCGTCGGCGGTATAGCCAAGGGCCACCTGGTTCGGGAAGTGGATGCGCTGGGCGGTGTGATGGGCGAAGTCACTGACGCGGTAGGGATACAGTTCCGGCTGCTCAACACCAGCCGCGGTCCGGCGGTCTGGTCGCCGCGCGCGCAGTGCGACAAGAAGCTTTACCGCCTCCGCATGCGCGAGGTGCTCGAAAAGGAACCGAACCTGCGGATTCTGCAGGCTGAAGTTGCCGAACTGCTTATTGCAGACGGCGAGAGGCATGTCCGGGGGGTGGCACTGCGTGACGGCCGGGTGCTCGAAAGCGACGCTGTCATCGTGACAACCGGAACCTTTTTGAATGGCCTGGCGCACATCGGGGAGGCCACCTATACCTGCGGCAGGAGTGGCGAGCCTCCGTCGAACCTTCTTGGCAACCAGTTGCGCGGCCTCGGGCTCGAGTGGAAACGGCTCAAGACTGGGACGCCTCCCAGGCTCGACGGCCGTACCATCGACTGGTCCCGGTTCGAGCCGCAGGAGGGCGACCCCGACCCTACGCCGTTTTCGTTTCTCACTCCGCGAATTGACCGCCCGCAGGTCTGCTGCCACATCGGGTTCACCACCGAGGAGACCAGGCGCATTCTTCGCGAGGCCATCCCGCGCTCTCCGCTGTATAGCGGGCAGATACAAGGGATTGGCGCCCGGTATTGCCCTTCGATTGAGGACAAGATCGTCAAGTTCCCGGACAAGCCGCGCCACCAGATCTTTCTGGAGCCTGAGGGGCTGGACACCTACGAGGTTTACGTGAACGGCATGTCGACCAGCATGCCCATCGACGTCCAGACCGCCATGATCGCCTCGATTCCGGGTCTGGAGGCCGCCGAGATGGTGCGCCCGGGCTACGCGATTGAATACGATGCCATCGATCCCCGGCAGCTCAGCCATTCACTGGAGGTCAAGACGATCCCCGGCCTTTTCCTGGCCGGCCAGATCAACGGAACGTCCGGCTACGAGGAGGCGGCCTGCCAGGGTATAGTCGCGGCGATGAACGTGGCGTGCCGCGCCGGCGGGATGGATCCCGTTTTCATCGGCCGGACCGAGGGGTATACCGGCATCCTCATCGACGATTTGATCACGAAGGGCGCCGACGAGCCCTACCGGATGTTCACGTCCCGCGCCGAGTTCCGCCTTCACCTGCGCATTGATAATGCGGACGAGCGGCTGACCCCGATCGGGCGGCGGATCGGGCTGGTGACGGACGAGCGCTGGCAGCTTTTCCTGCGCAAGCGGGAGCAGAAAGCCAAGCTTGTGGAATTGATGAAGCGCGTCCGGGTTGACTCGGACAAGGCGGTCGATCGGCCGACGCTCATTCAGTGGCTTCGCCGTCCGGAGTCCTCCGTTAACGGGCTAGGCGAATGGGCCGCGGCTGCCCTCGGCGAGGCGCCGGTCCGCGAGGTCCTCAGCAGCATCGAGGTGGAAGCGAAGTATGAGGGCTACATCGCGCAGCAGGAGCGGCAGATCGAGCGCCTGCGGCGGGCCGAGGAGCGGCGAATACCCGAGGAGTTCCGCTATTCCCGTCTTCCCGGGCTGTCCCGGGAGATCTGCGAGAAGCTGGAGCGGGTCCGGCCTTCCACGCTGGGCCAGGCGGCGCGCATTCCCGGGGTGACTCCCGCCGCCATCGCGGTCCTGGATGTATATTTGAGTCTTGGCACGCCCGTCACTTCGCACCAAGGACAAGCAGCAGAACTTTGAAGAGTTGCTCGCGAGGCACTTTTCCGCCTTTGGTTCGCTTTCCTCAGGCCAACTCGCGCTGCTGAGGGGCCATTACGAGCTTCTCGTGCGGTGGAACCGCGTTCTGAACCTCACTGCGATCAAGCGGCTGGAGGAAGCCGTCGTCCGCCATTACTGCGAATCGCTGTTTCTGGGCGTTCACCTGCCCGCCGAGGGTGTTTCGGTGCTCGACGTTGGCTCCGGGGCGGGCTTTCCCGGCATTCCGATCGCTGTTTTGCGGCCGGAGTGCGAGGTTGTCCTGGCGGAGTCGCATCAGCGGAAAGCGGCCTTTCTCCGCGAGGCCACCCGTGATTGGCCCAATGTGCGCGTCGAGGCGCGACGGGCCGAAGAGATTGACCGCGCATCTGATTGGGTCGTGTCGCGGGCTGTCCGCTGGGACAAGGTGATCGCGCTGGCGCAGCGGCGCGTCAGCCTCCTGCTGGGGAACGAAGACGCTCAGGCCGCCTCAGCGGCGCGCGGCTTCAACTGGGAGCCTGTGATTCCGCTTCCCTGGGGCCAGCGGCGGGTGCTGCTGCTGGGGTCGAGAGTCCCGGATGTTCCACGTGGAACGGCTTGAAGGCTAGGTTTCACGTGGAACAATCGAGAAAAAACCTGCGCCCGCCCGTATACCACCGCACTCACTTGCCGTGCGGAACGTGATAGCATGATTGCTTCCTCAAGGAGCCATCCGCTTGGGAAGAGTCATAGCCATCGCTAATCAGAAAGGCGGGGTCGGAAAGACCACCACCGCCATCAATCTCGGTGCCTCCCTGGCTGCAAATGATCTCAGAGTCCTTGTTATCGACTCCGATCCCCAGGGCAACTCCACTACGGGCCTCGGCGTCGAAAAGAAGCCCGACAGCGTCACTCTCTACGACGCCCTGCTCGGCGCCGCCCCCCTTGCCAGTTCCATCACGGCGACTAGCTTCGAGGGGCTCGATATCGTGCCCTCCGACAAAAACCTAGTTGGAGCCAATATCGAGCTCGTGGACATGCCGGACCGCGAGACCCGCCTTCGCGAGAAACTTCGGCCCCTCCGCGACTCCTACCATTTCATCCTGATCGATTGCCCGCCGGCACTCGATCTGCTCACACTAAACGCCCTGGTCGCCGCCGATTCCGTTCTTGTCCCCATCCAGTGCGAATTTTTCGCCCTCGAGGGTGTCTCCGAGCTCATGGACACGATCGACCGCATCCGCGACTCCTTCGAACACCCCCTCAAAATCGAGGGCATTCTCCTCACCATGTTTGACGATCGCACCAATCTCACGCGACAGGTTGCCCAGGACCTCCGCAGCTTCTTCGGGGACGAGGTCTTCCGCACCGTCATCCCACGCAGCATCCGCCTGGCCGAGGCCCCGAGTTTTGGAAAGCCCATTCTGCTCTACGACGTGCGCTCCCGCGGCGCCGAAAGCTACATCAAGCTCGCAAAGGAGATCCTCGCGAATGAGCAAGGCGCAAGATAATCCTCGCAAGGCACTCGGCAAAGGTCTCAATGCTCTGCTGGCGTCGCGTACCGCTGCCAAACCCGTTCCCCCGCCCGAGCAGTCCCCTACCGCTCACGAGCCCGTTTCCCGCATTCCGATCTCTCTCATTGACCCGAATCCTGTCCAGCCCCGCACCGTGTTTCAGGCCGAGCGCCTCCAGGAGCTTGCGGATTCCATCAAGGCCAACGGCATCATTCAACCTCTGGTAGTGCGCCCGCATGGCGACCGCTACCAGCTCGTCGCCGGAGAAAGGCGCTGGCGCGCCGCCAAACTCGCCGGCCTCCTTGAAGTTCCCGCCGTCGTCCAGACGGTCTCCGACGACCGCTTGCTCGAGATCACCCTCATTGAAAACATCCAGCGCGAGGACCTGAACGCAATCGAGGTCGCGCACGCGTTTGACCGCCTCGCACGCGAGCTCAACCTCAGTCACGACGACATCGCGCGCCGCACCGGAAAAGACCGCACCACGATCACGAACACTCTGCGGCTCCTCAAGCTTCCCCCCGATGTCCAGCAGCTCGTTGCCGAGCACCGTCTCTCGATGGGCCACGCACGCGCAATCCTCGGCCTTCCCACCCCCGAACTTCAGCGCCAGCTCGCAGACCGAACCGCCTCGCAGGGTCTTTCCGTCCGCCAGGTGGAGCGCTTCGTCAAGCAGATGACAGCTCCCCGCGAGCCGAAGCCCCCCGAAGAGCCACTCGACCCCAACGTCAAAGCAGCCATCGCTCAAATGGAGGCCGCACTCGGAACCCGAGTCAGGATAGCCGCCAAATCCGACCACCGCGGCCGCATTGAGATTGAATACTATTCCGCCGAAGACCTCGACCGCATCTACTCGATCATTGTTGGGGACCAGAGGGATTGAAGGGGTGGTGCCGGCGGCTGGATTCGAACCAGCGACCTTGGGATTATGAGACCCACGCTCTAACCACCTGAGCTACACCGGCACAAAGTGGGTTTTCTTTTAAGCCTATTCGTTCCTTTAAGCTGTTGTCAAACGCCCTCGGGTACCTTAACTTTCGTTAATCTTATCCTATTGACAGAAAGCGCCTACAGGTGCATATTGGAGGTGGAAGAACGGGCAGTAGTAGAGTTCGGGCTTCCGGACCCCAATAGATGGGGTTCCACTCGCGGTCTTTCCGTAGTCGGAGAGGCCGTACACATAGGAGGAAGTCTAATATAGAACGTCCACATGATGGGCGGCTACCTGCTTCCTTCGCTGACTGGCTGTAGACCTTAGACGCCTGCTGGAGCACCTAATCGGTCCAGCGCGTCGCGGGACATTGCACCGCCGGATAAGGCATTAAGACAGCCAGAGTCGCGAACGGGGCCCTCCGAAGATAGGAGGATGCCACGTAATCGCGCCAGCCGGGAGCCGGCGGTCGCCCTTTCATTTTTTGTCCCGGAGCTTCCGTTGACATCCCCGCATCCCGTTCGCTAGATTCTACTTAGTGTGTAAGTTGCCGTCCATGCGAGCCCGCCGTGAATGCTGTTGAATTCAATGCGGTTTCCAAGAGTTACGCCATCTATGACTCGCCCGGCGATCGCCTGAAAGAGCTGATCGCTTTCAACCGGTTGTCCTTTCACCGCAACTTTTGGGCGCTGCGAGATCTGACTCTGGAAATCCACAAGGGCGAGACATTTTGCATCATCGGCGAAAACGGCTCCGGCAAAAGCACGTTGTTACAGCTTGTAGCCGGAATTCTGCATCCCACGCAGGGGTCGGTATCCGTTAACGGCCGGGTCTCGGCCCTTCTCGAACTCGGTTCCGGCTTCAATCCCGAATTCTCCGGCCGCGACAATGTCTATCTGAACGGCGCCATTCTCGGGTTCTCATCCCGCGAGATGGACAAGAAGTACAAGGCCATCGAAGAGTTCGCGGAAATCGGCGACTTCATCAATCGCCCGGTCAAGACGTACTCCAGCGGTATGATCGTGAGGCTCGCCTTCGCCGTGGCCATCCATGTCGATCCCGAAATTCTGCTGGTGGACGAAGCGCTCTCGGTCGGCGACATCTACTTCCGGCAGCGCTGCATGCGAAAGGTCCACGAGCTCCGCGCTCATGGCGTCACCATCCTTTTCGTATCGCACGCCGTCGGCGACGTGAAGGCCGTGGGCGACCGTACACTCTGGCTCGAGGAGGGCCGCATCAAGGAACTCGGCGACACCGACCTGGTTGTGGCCAAGTACCTGGCCGCCATGGTTCAGAAGGACTCGGCCTACCTGACCCAGCGCCGCCGGCCCGCCCCCCGGCGATCGGTCCGCTTTGTCGCCCCTGAGGTCGTGGAACACATCCCCAACATCGATCACCGTTACGGCGACGGGCGCGCGGAGGTCCTCGGCATCGCGGTGCTGGACCCGCACGGCCAGCCGCTGCACCTCTTGGAGCCGCTCTCCCGCATCGTGGTTCGCATCAGTGTGCGGGCAAAACAGGACATCGCGCTGCCGATCGTCGGGTTTATGCTCCGCAACCACCTTGGCATCGACTTTTCCGGCACAAACACGGCACGGGAAGGCTACGATCTTCCCCCGATGAATGCCGGCGATGTCTACACCGTCGATTTTCACCTCGACCTTCCCGAACTGTATCCTTCGTTTTTCTCCTTTTCGCCGGCCATTGCCGACGGCACTCTCCACAGCTACGAGATGTGCGACTGGATCGACAACGCCATCACGCTCCAGATGGGGCATAGTGAGGGCCAGATCTACGGCTATGTCCGGCTGCCATGCAAGGTCGAAGTCAACAGCCGCCTCGGCGTCCAGACGAGGGAGACCGCGATTGGCTGAATTCACGGGGGAGCGCGTCATCCCCGGCCAGGTTGAGCCGGACCTCTGGAACGAACACGCCGCCCGCTACGCCTTTGCGGCCCGCCACGTCGCCGGACGCCGCGTCCTCGATGCCGGCTGCGGCTCGGGCTATGGCACGGCCGAACTTGCAAAGGCGGCCACTCACGCCTTGGGCCTCGATATTTCGGCCGACGCGGTGCGCTACGCCCGCGAGCATTTCGCGGCGCCGAACCTCGAGTTTTTACAGGCCTCCTGCACCTCGATTCCGCTGCGCGCCGGCTCGGTGGAGATCGCCGTTGCCTTCGAAGTCATCGAACACCTGGAAGACTGGCGCTCTCTGCTGGATGAGCTCCGCCGCGTTCTGGCTCCCGGTGGTCTGCTGTTCATCTCGACCCCCAACAAGGCCTACTACGCCGAGGCGCGCCGCCTGACCGGCCCCAACCCGTATCACGTTCATGAGTTCGAGTTCGAGCAGTTTTCCGCTGAACTCCGCCGCCTGTTCCCGCATGTCGAATTTTTCCTTCAAAATCACGTAGCGGCCATCGGATTCCAGCCGCTCGATCCGGCCCGTTCCGCCGGCATTGAGTCGCACGCCGCCGGCTGCGGCGCCCAGGCGGGAGATGCGCACTTCTACCTTGCCGTCTGCTCGGCCGAGCCCCTGCCACCCCCGCCGGCGTTCCTGTACGTGCCCAGCACCGCCAACATTCTGCGCGAACGCGAAATCCACATCGAGAAGCTTGAGGCCGAAAACAAAGGGCTCATTGAGACGCTTCGAGCGCTGAACGAGGAACTCGAGCGCAGCAACGCGTGGGCTAAGGAGCTCGACCGCAAGTTCCACACCGAGCTCGAGCAGGCCATCCAATGGGCGAAAACGCTGGAGAGCCAACTGGACGCCAAGGGCAAGGAACTTGTGGAATGCGTCCGGCTGCTCGATGCCGCCGAAGCCACCGTACAGGAGCGCACCGAGTGGGCATTGCGCCTGGATGCCGAGCTCAAAGTACTCCGCGAGCAGTTGAGCGCCATCAGGGCGTCCCGCTGGTTGAAGCTCGGACGCGCGGTGGGCCTCGGCCCCGTCCTGCCCAACGACTGAAATGCCAAGGCTGAAGCACTTTCTCGCCAGTCTCCCGTTTCTGCTGCTGACCCCGCTGCTCGTTCTGATCGCGGCGGTTGTTCTGGCACTCACCGACCTTTGCTGGGTTGTCTTCGGCCGCCGCCGCGCGGTGCCGAACGTCGCGCCTCGAAAGAAAGCAGCTTCCGTTGTGATCCCGAACTGGAATGGCCGGGAATTGCTGGCGAAGTATCTGCCCTCGGTCGTCGCGGCCATGGACGGCAACCCGGAAAACGAAATCATCGTCGTCGACAATGGCTCGGAGGACGGCAGCGCGGAATTTCTCCGCCGGAATTTTCCCCAGGTCCGCGTGCTTGCGCTCCCCAGGAATCTCGGCTTCGGAGGCGGCTCCAACGCCGGATTCCGCGCCGCGCGAAACGATATTGTCGTTCTGCTCAACAGCGACATGCGCGTGGAGCCCGATTTCCTCCCGCCGCTGCTTGAAACCTTCACCGACGAGGGGGTATTTTCCGCCGGCTGCCAGATTTTTTTTAGCGATCCGGCCCGGCGAAGAGAGGAAACCGGCCTGACCCAGGGCTGGTGGCGCGACGGCCGCCTGCGCGTCAGCCACCGCATCGACGAAGCCGTCACCGACGCCTTCCCCTGCTTTTACGGCGGCGGCGGCTCGTGCGCCTTTGACCGCCGCAAATTTCTCGAGCTGGGCGGGTTTGACCCGCTGCTGGCGCCCTTTTACCTGGAAGACACCGACCTGGGCTACATGGCCTGGAAGCGGGGCTGGCGCGTGCTTTACCAGCCGCGCAGCGTCGTCTATCACGAGCACCGCGGAACCATCGGCAAGCATTTCCCGAGCGAGCACATTCAAGCTGTCTACAAGAAGAATTACGTCCTGTTCTGCTGGAAGAATATTCACGAGTGGCGCCGGCTGGCTTCGCACTTTCTGTTCGCCCTTGGCGATGCCGCCGTGAGCGCCCTCTTCGGGGACTCGCCGCACCGCGGCAGCGCGCGCGGAATCTGGCGCGCATTTCTTCAACTGCCGCGCGCGGTCGTCTCGCGCTGGCGCGCGCGCTCGCTGGCCGCGATCGATGACACCGAAGCGTTCCGCCGGCCCCTCGGGGGTTACTACCGCGACCGTTTTCTGGTCCGTGCGGATGAAGCTGGCGAAGGCCCGCTGCGCGTTCTGTTCGTCTCACCGTATCCGATTTGCCCTCCCACGCATGGCGGCGGCGTATTCATGCA
Source organism: Rhodospirillales bacterium (assembly GCA_050261015.1). GTDB lineage: Bacteria > Acidobacteriota > Terriglobia > Bryobacterales > Bryobacteraceae > Fen-330. The sequence continues at coordinate 15,398 of JBLNCW010000049.1, forward strand.
CAACACGGTGCGCGAGCTTGCGCGATTGGCCGACGTACACCTCGTCTGCATGCTCGATTACGCCTGCGAGGTGCCAGCGCATGCGGAGCTGGCGTCCGTCTGCGCTTCGGCCGAGTTTCTGGTCCGCACGGAGGGAAAGCCCGCCTCGTTCGGCTCGATCCTGCCGAACGCCGTCAGGGAATTCGCCAGTGACGATCTCGAATGGCTCATTCACCGCCAGATCTACATGCGCCGGATCGACGTGGTGCAACTCGACTACACGGCGCTGGCGCAGTACGCGGGCTGCTACGAGCACATCGCCTGCGCTCTTTTCGAGCACGACATTTACTTCCAGTCGATCGCTCGCGCGCTGCGCGAACCCCGCAGGCTGTCGTGGAAGCTCTCCGCCGCGATGGAGTACCTGCGCGCACTGCGCTACGAGTTGCGCGCGCTGGGCGGAATGGATCTCATTCAGGTCTGCACCCGCGAAAACCGGGAGTACCTTCTTTCGTTTCTCCCGGGTATCGCGCCCCGGACCATGGAAGGCCTCCGCGCAGGCGTCGACACCTCCCGATACGAATTCCGGGCGGACGGCCGCGAGCCGGAAACAATGCTTTTCCTCGGCAGCTTCCGCCATCTGCCGAACCAGTTGGCGCTCAACTGGTTTATGCACGCGGTGCTGCCGCTGGTGCTGGAACAGCGCCCCGGCGCGCGGCTGGTGGTGGTGGGCTCCGAGCCGCCGCCGCGACACAGGCTGCCTCCGTCACACGCCATCGAGCTTCGCGGCTTCGTAGAAGACACCCGTGAGCCGCTGTCGCGCTACGCAGTGTTCGTGTGCCCCGTTTTGAGCGGCTCCGGCGTGCGCGTGAAACTTCTGGAGGCGTTCGCCGCCGGAATCCCCGCCGTTTCGACGCGCCTGGGCGCCGAGGGCCTGGCAAGGAAGGACGGCGAGTTCTGCGCGCTCGCCGACGATCCCGCCGAATTCGCCCGGAAGATACTCGAGTTGTTTGACAATCCCGCCGCCGCGGCGCAGATGGCTTTGCGCGCCCGCAAGGAAGTCGAGGAGAACTGGGACGCCGCGGCGATCACGCGCAAGCTCGTTGCCAGCTATCACGAGGCGCTGGCGCACAAGCGCGGCCGGGCTGCAAAGGCTGCGGCGGCCCCTGTGGCCTGAAGCGGCGCCATTTCCCCCGCCCCGCGACTGCCTTAGATACCTCGGCAGAAACATCGCCCTTCAGCGCTTGTGCCCGCAGTCCAAGGAAGTCAACTCTCGTGGACGCCGGAGATCCCGCCCAGTCGCGCAAAACTCCAGTGGGGAAGTCCACAGCGCGAGGCTCTCGGAATAAACGAAACTCGCAAACGGCTGTCTACGAATCTGCAGCTCCGCACACCACTAACAGGTTGCGGAAAAACACAGGCTGAAACCCTGAAACACGTTACGGCTGGAATGTTCTGATCGTCTAATCTGCATGCGCGGCCGCGATCATCAGCAAGCAGACATGTACAGCTACTTG
>JBLNCW010000050.1:0-13182 GCA_050261015.1 Rhodospirillales bacterium
GGGAGAATAGGACAGCGTACCGAAGGATCGAGTTATGATGGCCAACAGCTCGTGCAATCACAATTCCGCGTACAGAGCCAGTAGTTGCCTTGCATGCTCGCGCATCGAAAATCGCTCAACCGCTCGACGGCGAGCCCGGCGGCCTAGCGAGTGCCTAAGCTCGCGGTCATCAATTAAGCGGCAGATCTGGCCGGCGAGTGACTCGGCGTCGCCGGGCCGGCAGTGCAGACCGGTGATCTCGTTCTCCACCATTTCCACCAGTCCGCCGGAAGCAGCGACCACGATGGGTTTTCCCATCGCCATGTTTTCGAGGACGGCTGTACCCAAGGCTTCCCTCTCCGAACACAACACAAACGCATCAGCAGCCGCCTCGACGCTGTGGATGTCCTCCTGAAACCCTAGGAACGTGGTTCGTTTCTTCAATCCCAGTCGCTCAATCAGCGATTTCGTCTCATGGTAAGTTTCTTCGCCGACTTCCGGATCGCCGGCGAGCAGCAGCCGCAACTCGGGATGCCGCTCGGAGGCACTGGCGACCGCTCTAATCAGGATGTCGTGCCGTTTGTACGGGACATAGCGGGCAATATTGAGAATCACGAACTCGCCAGGGGTGATCCCGAGCTCGGCGCGGAGGTCGCGCCGGGGCGCCAGATCGGGCGAGTATCTGTCAACATCGATGGCATCATGAAGCACACGGATCTTTTCGGGCAGGATCATTAGGCTCGCCACTTCGCGAGCGACGAACGAAGAGACCGCCGTGATGATGTCAGCGGACACGAGATGATCGAACACGCCACTTAGGTCGGCCACGCGCGCCCACTGCACAAACGGGATTCCCCTCAGGCGGGAAATGGCAATTACCGGGAGTCCGATCGCGCCATTTGAATGGATCAGGTCAGGCGCGATCTGCGAGATCAGGTCGTCCGCCATCAGGAAGGTGTCCACGCGAACCGATCCGCAGTCCCGGTTGGGAGTGTGAACGGTGGCGCCTGCGGCGCGCGCACGATCCGCGAAGAGACCTTCCTGTCCAATCAGGCAGTGGATGTCCAAGCCAGATCCTTGCAGCGAGGCGATTGTGGTTACCAATGACTCCTCGGCCCCGGAGTAGGCGCTCGGGTTGGAGACATAGAGCACACGCCGCAACGGCCGCCGATCGGCGGGCCGACGCCTCCTGTGGGCGATCTCAAGATCTTTGACGATACGCTCCCGCAGCCGTGGCAAGACGGAGATTGAATCACCGAGCGGAGCGTTGCCGATCTCCTCATCGATCCGTTGGAGATCGCCCTCGTAGGTCCATGGTATGTATGCCGGCACGGACGCCGCCGACAGATTGCAGAGCGCGGTGAACGGCACCCTCACGACTGCCACCCCGCCCCTATCCCGGTCACATCCAACGGACTGCTTAATGACATCGACGATCGCACCGAGGTCGTCCCGCTGCACGACCCTCAGCGGCACGGCGCTCACCAGCTCAAGAAAGGCGCGACCCAGGACCGCTACGAACATCGGCGCTGGCAGGCCGACAAGTACCGTTGCGTCCGGACGAGCGTCGTCGTGAGCGTCGCCCAGTCTCCGCACCAAAGACGGCGGAATCAGGTCCAGACCGACCAGCCCATGCAAAACAGTCAGGGACGAAACGCCCGATCGGAATCCGAAATCGATCAGGCTCGGGACCTGTTTGGCGGAATTACCTGCGACGTATCGCCAGCCGAGTTTTCCGCACGCTTCGGCCAATTCGTCGGATCCGGGCGGCCCGACTACAGTGAGAGGCATCGCGAGTTGGCGTTGGAGCCGGTCGATGCAGTACTCCCACAGCATCCTCCCCCGAAATGGCTGCGTCCAACCGCACTTGCGAACCGATGGTGGCGGCAGTTGTAGCCAGACAGCGGCGGCCTGCCCGCCCTGGCTGAAAACCGATCGGTCCGGCGTAGATGTCATTCGCGCACCCGGTTCGAAGCAAAGGGGCGATCTCAATCGATTCGCAGCAGCGCACTGGGATTGGCCGTCGAAGCGCTACGCGTGGGCACGAGGATGGCGGCGAGCACGACCGAAGCACAGACCACGGGAGCGGCGACGAAGATGGCGGGATCGAACGCCTTGGCCTCGAACAGGGGCAATCCGGCGGCCGCAAGTTGTGTCAACCAAGCGCTAGCAAGCGCGCCGACCATGCCTCCAGCGGCCACCAGCTTTCCATAGTGACAGTAGACGAAGAAAACCAGTTGCCGAGGTGAGGCGCCGAGCGCGCTCCGCACTCCGAACTCGCTGGCGCGCTGGTGCAGATTAAACGACGCCGCCGAGTACATCCCGACCGCCGCCAGCAGTAGCGCGATGGCCGCCAGCCCGCCAAACAGTTTGGCCCGCGTTTCTGAAGGTTTGATGGCCGTGGCCACCAGTGCGCCCACATCCGAGGTGAAATCCCAACGCCGCGAGGGATCTGCCGCCGCCATCGCTCCGCGAACCGTCTCAAAAGATACAGGCGCGTCACCCGCCGCGCGAACCAGAATTGTTACGTGACCCGACCCGGGACGCTGCAGATGGGAGAAGAAAACGGCAGGCTCTGGAGGCGATGAGATCATCACATCGCGCGAGTCGCCCGAAACACCCACGATCTCGCATGTTCCACCACCGATGTCAATCCGCCTTCCTACCGCGGTTGTCCCCGGCCACACCAACCGCGCGAACGACCGGTTAACGATCGCCACGCACGGGGTGCCCTTCACATCGCGGCCGTTGAACGCGCGGCCTTGCACCAATGGAATCCCCATCGTCGAGAAGTAGCCGGCGCTCACGGATTGCATCGGTACGGGAGGGATACGATGCCAGTCGCCTTGATCGGTTTGGACGGAGAGGCTCAAGCGCATTGAGGCTCCCGTCAGCAGTGGCGTGCTTCCGGCGGCCACCGAGCGCACCGCTGGCAGCCGCCCGAGCGACTCAATCACTTCCTCCACCTTGCGCGCCGACTCGGGGAATCCCATCGTCCCGGCGTCGAACATCCAGTACGACAATCCGGCGGGCTCAAATCCCAGGCTGACCGCAGAGAGCTGGTAGACGCTCTTGGCCAAGTGGCCAAACCCTACCATCACGCACACCGCCGCAGCCAGTTGCAAGATCACCAGCGCATCCTGTACGCGTACCGCGTTCAACGCGAGGCCTCTTATGTCCCAGCGCTGGTGGATGAGCGTTGCTGCCTCCAGACGAAGCAACATCAGGACCGGTACGACGGAGCAGACCACGGCGGAGGCGATGCCGATTGCCGCGCTAAAAACAAGCACCTGTATGCTCAGAACCGCGCGTATCTCCGACCGAATGACCATGGAGGCGACGGCGGACGCCGCCGGCAGCATCAACAGCACCATCGGCACCGATACCGCCACTGCCGCCAATGCCACGCCCAACGATTCAGCGAATACCTGCGCACACAGCCGGACACGGCTGCATCCAAGCGCGAGTTGAATGCCAAGGTCCCGGGCGCGCGCCATCCGTCTGGCCAACAACAGATGTCCTACGTTCAGGCAAGCCAGAAGTTGAATTGCCAGGCATGCCGCGAGCAACAAATTCAGAATTCGGCTCGCCTGCCCTACGAGTTGATCCACCAGCGAGAGCAATACGAAGCGGTCGGTCTCCTGCGCATGTACTCCTGAAACGAACCCGAGGGCCGGCCGCAGCACCTCGAATCGCCGCAGAGCCTGCTCCATCGAAACACCTTGGCGCAGGCGTCCAATTACCAGCTTGTCGCTGACGGCCGCGGGGTCCAGTTCCGCACCCGGCAATGCGTCGGGGATCCAGAGATCGGCCACGCTCACCGGCTGCCTGATTTCTCGCGGTGCCACTCCGACGATCGTGTAATCCTTTCCGTCGATCGTGACACTCCGACCGACAACGCCGCGATCCGAGGCGAACGCAGTCGTCCAAAAGCCGAACGACACAATCGCCACGCCCTGCCCGGCGGCAGTGTACTCCTCGCGGCGAATCAGTCGGCCGAGCACGGTCCTCATCCGCAGGGTCTCGATCAGAGCGGGCGACACCCGCGCGACCATCGCAGCGGTAGGGCCTATCGATGAACCTCTGACCAGGAGCCGTGCATGCGACTCATACCCGATCGCCTCAAAAATCCGCGACTCTTGACGCAGAACCTCGAAGTCCGCGCTCGATAATCGCCAGTAAGACCCGCTCACTCGCCGAGGACTCTTCATCACTTGAACCAGGCGAGATGGCTCCTCGTATGGAATCGCCCGAAGAACAGCGGATTCGAGCGCTGCGAAGCAAACCGTCGTCAGCACGATGCCTCCCGCGAGCGTTACCGTGGCGAGAAGCGAGAACTTTGGATTACGGGCTAACGCCGCGAGCGTGAATCTCAGCAACCGGACTCTCCTTAGCCGCCAACGCGCTAACCGTACACAGAGATTATCTGCAAGTATCGCCTATCACTTTGACGCCGAGCGCCGCGAGCGATCCCAGATCTTCGTTGACGTATTCGAGCTTGTGGAAGGCAGCCCATCCGAATGTCACAGAGGCAGTCTTGCAGAGCGGCATTTCGGCTGCGCTGCGCGAATTCGCCTCAGGGCCCACTGCGCACTTGCTCTCGAACCGGCAGTACACCAAGATCGTGCTGTCGTGGGGCAACTCGTGCGGCGCCCGGGAGAGGATTTCATCGAGAGGAATGTTGAGGGCTCCCTCAATGTGCCCCTTCTCGAATGCGGTGCGATCGCGCACGTCCACGAGTATTGAGTCGGGACTCGCTAGCAACTTGCGCAACCTTGCGCCCTTCGCGATTCTCATCCCGTCCTGTTCCGGCACCGCCGCAGCAGCTTGCCGCGGCACATTCGCGTAAGCGGGCCCATGGGATCCTAAGCGCGCCAACACATCCTTCTCCTGGTTGGGCTTCAACTTTCCGGACCAAACCGCTTCGACGGTCCCAGTGCGGTCCACAATCAAGACCGTGGGAGTTACCCGCACGCCGATCGTCTCCAGATCCCCATGCCTAATGTCGCGAAGGTTCTCCATGCCGAGAGAAGGGAGCATCGCACTGGCGTCCATCTCAGTCTCCCGGACCGCAGCAACCACGCGAAACTGACCCCGGGCGGACTCCTGTATGAGCGTTCGGTAAAACGGAGCACTCGTCCTGCAAAACTGGCAAAACGTGGAGACCGCCAGCACTACTGTCCCGGCCGAATCGCTCCACCGCACTTGCGGCAGCTCCACTTTTGACCCAACAGTGACGGAATTGACGCCTCCGGCATCACGACCGCGGAATCGATCCGCGAACTGCCAAAGGATGATGGCGGCGCACACGACGCAGACTAAGTTGAGTGTCCAATTGAAGAGCTTATTTCCCATTTCCCATTCCGCGTCTCTACGATTGGTGCCGAGGGACGCGTCCACCCGGCCTTATGGCTGCCGTGTACCCGCGTCCCGCTGTCATGCCGGACCGGCGCGAATGGTCAATTTCGCGAAGCAGGTTCAGCATCCGCCGCAGGAGCAGCCGGAGACCGAGCACTGCCCGGATCCGTTAGTCGTACAGGAGTCGTAACCCCCAGAAGAGAGACATTGAGACGAACTGCAAGATCCACCTCCGCAGCTCCATTCACAGGTAGTGCATGCGTAGGCGTTGGTTGGTCGCCCCATGTTTAATGACGCCACCGCCATAGCGGCCAGTGCCGTCGCTCTTAGGATCGTGGCGCCGTTTGGACACCAATTTAGAGCCAATTTCGTCGCATTTCATGTCACACCATCTCCTTCCATCAAGGAATCCATACCGAACTGCCTGACCCATTCGTCCGGGCAAATGGATCTTACCGTGAAAGTTGCTGCCGAAGTACGAACTTCGGCCCGACATAGAATGACTCCATCGGACCACGCACGAGCCACTGTGCGTCTTTCTTCACAAAGTAGTAGGTCACCTTGCTGGCATAGGATAGGTGCTCGTTGGGTCTTCCCTTCAGCCACATAGGCCCAAATCGCCACTCTGAGAGCGCCATCTTCACCGACTTCGCCACGGCTTCACTCGGCGCCGTAGCGATCCGGACCGACGCCGTTTGTGAGCCTGCGGCCACGCACAGTTCGGCCACTACAAGGCCCGTCGTCTGCTGGCGGATGGCTTCGCTTGGGTATATTGGATCAACTATTTTGACCGCGAACGTCTTGCGGAGCGTCTCCTCGGCAATCGTCCGATCACAAGGGGGTGCAGGGTATTGTTGAGAATAGGCTGACACGGTGAGGACGGCCAGCGCAACATAACGGCTTGTCTTCCGCGCGAATTCCATCAGCGGACTCACCGCCTCGCACAGAATTATGAATCCGACGCTGCGACTTGTCAAGCACTGTTTATTCGGTTTATGGTTTTATGGCCAGACCGATCAAACTTCCCACCTAATCCACGAATCTAGCTCTGTCCACCCCTCTATAATTCGCCTCTTCAGGTGCGGGGGAGGGGAAAGTCATGGATTCGAGTAGAGCAAAATGTAGCCGTGGGTTGCGCCTTGAGGTGTCTTCACTTTGAGCACGCCGGACCAACCGGAGGGATTGTTGGCGGCGGCGAGTTCGGCGAAGCGGTAGCCGTTGCCGGAGCCGCCGGCGAGGATGAGTTCGCCGTTGGCGGTGAATTCGATGAGGGTGCTGTCGGGGAGGTTCGAGCCCGGGCCGTGGATCTTGAGGGGCGAAGTGGTGGAGTCCGGCACGGCGATGACGGTCGGCCCGGCGGCGAGGCCGGAGGCGAGATGCGGCGTCTGGGCTGCCCAGGTGCGGGCGTAGGCTTTTTGTAGGTCGCTGCCCTGCTGGAGGCAGGCGCCCCAGAGGTGGATGTCGCCGGTGGTCCAGTCATCACCGTTGGCGGCGTACTGGCGGACCACGATCCACAGGCCGGTCTGGCCGGAAGCCAGAGTTCCCGTGATCCTGAAGCGCTGCCAGGACGTCGTAAGCATGATCTGCGTCGGACCAGCCAGGTAGGTGGCATAGGGGTTGTCGACGATGGCGAGCGAAACCTTGCGCGTGCCGGAAGCGACACGAGCCCAGATGTAGAGGGTGTACGTGCCGCCGTCGGCGAGCCCTGCGATCTGCTGCTGGATGACAGGCGTGCTTGTAACCGCTGTGATCACGTCGGCGGTCTGATTGCCGTCTGGGGCGATGATGGCGTTCGAGGTGACCGAGCAGGATCCGCCGTTCTTGTCCCAGGCAGCCGCGGCGAAGTCCTCGGAGTGCTTCGCAATGTTCTCGAGCGGGCCGCCGATGGTTTGATGCGGGCCGCAGTTGATGGGACCAGTGAAGTGCTCGCCATCGCGGTTGGCCGGCACGTAGCCGAGGGCGTTCGTGATCTCGCCCGCTTCGGGTGGACTGGCGCTGATGGTTACGCTGACACGGTCGTTGGCGGGGTCGTCGGCAGCAGCAAGCGAGACGCGCGTGCCCTGGACCAAGTTGAGCGCCCGCCGCGTGCCGACGTCAGCACCGTCCTTCTGGACCTTGTGGGGGAGTTCGCCGGAGACGATATCGCTGGCGGTGTGCGTGTGGCCGGGCACGTCGCCCGCCGTGAGGTTCGCCCCGGCGGTCACACGGCCCTTGGCGTCGACGGTGACCTTGGGATAAGTGCCAGGGGAAGCGCCGGAGGGAGCCATCGAGAGCACGCCCGACTCGACGGCGAGGCCTCCGGCGGCATCAATCTGCACGATGCCCTTGTTACCGTAGCCGGCATCCGGGTAGGAGAACGTGCCGAACGTCTGCCCAGGTGCGAAGTCGATGATCGCGTCCGAGACCAGATGGCCATTGGCGTTCAAGGCGAGCCCCAGGTCGCCGGAGCCGTCGGCTTTGCGCCACTTCACCGCTCCGGTGTTGGGCAGCCGGACCAAGCCCGTGGCTGCTTTGGTGCCCGAGCCGAACTCCGCTCCGTCGACGAAGCTCTTCTCGCCGGTCATCGTTACCGGGCCGTCCTTGCGGACGTAGTTCCGGCTGGACGCGACCCCAAGTTCCTGCTCGACCGCGATCACGGCTTCCTGGAGCGCCTTCAGATACGCCGAGACCATATTGGCGCGCACGGTTGCGCCGGAGGTGTGCTGCGCCGCGACGGTACCGAACGCGCCGCGCTGGCAGCCGGTGAACTGCGTAGCAGTCTTGCCGTTGTAGACGATCAGTTCATCGTCGATCGACAGAATCCCGTACTCATCAGGAAAGCCCACGCCGGTGGACTCAACACTTATCGTCGTGTCGCCGGCGTAGACCGGCATTGTCGTGATCGTTTCGAGCGGCTTGGCCGAGAAGGCATCGGCGGGCGAGTAGAGGCTCGAGGCGTCGTCGATCGTGGTCGGGTACTGGCTCATCCGTTCAACCTCCTTGCGTTCAAGCGGAACGTGTTCATGCGGCTACTCGGCTCAGGCGCATACGCCACGGCGACAGGCGCCTCGGGCGAGCGCGCGGCGCGCGGCCGGCGATAAGAGACGAGCGTTGCAGCGGATTGCGCGGGCACCTCCAACGGCACGGGGCGCGAGTTCAAACAGAACTGATCGAATGCCCAGAAGCAGAACGAGTACAACCCGCGACGCTGCCACATGCCATACGCCTCCCGCATCGGCGGATCGGGCGGGCCGTAGATGCCTGCCAGGTAAATGCACTCGGACGCCGGGCGGCCGAGCTTCAGCGGGAACTCGAGCGTCTGCCGCATGAGACGCGCGTTCTTCTGCCAGACGTCGTAATCGAAGCCCTCCGCGCGGAAGTACTTCACGCCGTAGCCGGAAGTCTTCCATTCGTTGGGCAGGTTCACGTGGAAGTTGAGCGCGCGGAACGCCGGATCGGGCGCGGGCTTGCCCTGGTTGGCGTCGAGCGGCCAGAGGCACTCGAACATAGCCGAGGGATGGAAGCGCCGCACGTAGCTGATCACCTCGGCGCAGTACTCCCAAATGCGATCGCGCAGGAAGTTGGCACTCTCGATGTCGTCGTGGGGCGATTCGGTGTTCAAGAGGAACCGGTGCAAGGGGCGACCGTAGCGCGCATGGAACGCTGCCTTCGTGTCGTCATCGTAGAAGGGCATCCCGGAGGCATTCGGAAAGTACCACCACTGCGTCTCGCCGAACTGAAGCACGATGGGCAGGCCAGCGGCTGCGATTTCGTCGGCGCATTCCTTGTACATCTGCTTGAGATATTTCCGCACGCGCGGGCCGAAGTGCATCTGGTGTGAGGGGATCGGCAGGAAGACCGGCTCGCCGTCCCAGTAGCGTGCGGCCATCGCCATTGGCGGCAGGTAGCACTCCATCGAGAAGGCGAAACTGGCATCGATGCCGGCTTGTTTGCATTCGCGCGCCAGATCACGGATCCAGTTGCGCGCGCCGTGGGTCATCACGGGCGAGATGGTGTCGATCATCTCCCAGTCGCCCTCGGCGCCCGGCTGGTCGAGCGGCGGCGCGCCCTGCGAGATGCTCAACTGCGGACTGGCCGCGATGGTGAAGGTGTAGCTCGGCGCGCGGGAGCGGATGTGGATCGAGCTGCCGTCGCTGGTGCACCAGACGCCGGGAAAGGTGACGTTGATCATCGCACGCAGGTGCGCGGCGATGTCGTCGGTGGCGAGGCCCGCGCCGGGGGAGAAGTAGAGCGTGGTGCCTGAGAGGTTGATCCACAGCGGCTGATCCACCTGCCAGGCGCCGATGCTCACGGTGCAGTTCGGGTAGGTCGCCTCGATGCGTCGGCGCTTGTTGTTCCAGAAGACGCCCATGTAGACGTCGGCGTGGCCCATGAAGCCAAGCTGCTTCAGATGCCACACGTGCCAGGCTGGCGGCTTCTTATAGCCGTGGTCGGTGTCGAAGTCGATGGCGAGGGAGACGTCAGGGTAGACCTTCGGAGGGTCCGGCGGGTCTTGCGGTTCCAGAGGCCAAAGGTAGTCGAAGTAGAAGTAGTAGCCGCTGCTCGCCGGGTGTTTGTCGAACAGCGCGCGGATCTTGACCGTGTGCATCCCGCCAGGCAGCGCAGCCGCCAGTTTCTTCATCGCGCGAGGCCGTTGTAGTCGTTGAGGTAGAGATCGTGAACGGCGGGTGTGCCGCCGTCGATGAGCACTTCAATCCGGCCAGCATCGCGGCCGAGCCAGGTGCCGAGGTAGAGATCGTGCTCGCGCGGGTAGGAGTAGCGGATAGTCACCGTCCGCTGGTCCTGCGTGTCGTTGGGCGCACAGCGCTTGGCGTGGCCGAGCGACCACCACTGCGTCGGCCAGCCCGCGCCGTAGGCGTAGTCCTCCCAGTAGCCCTCGTACCGGCAGCGGCCATCGGATTCCTCGATACGGGGCGCATCGCCGCCGACCTTGAGCGTGCGATCGCCGGTGACAGTAAGATTCGAGATCCTCACCTGCCCTCGATATCGGAGCGCGTGCCGGTGATGGTCGAGATTCTCTGGATGCGCGTGCCGGGCGGCCAGGCCTGCGGAGTCGACGAGTCCTCGCCGCGGCGGACGAGTACACGGTAACACCAATTGGCGGGATCGTTCGGGTCGGGTTTGAGGAGGCCGAAGTTGGCGAGGCAGGAGATGCGTTCTTCGACCGTCGGCGTGCCGACGTAATACTTCCGGCCCGCGAGCATCTGTTCGGCGTCCGTCAGATGCCATTCCTCCTCCGTGTCTGGCGGCGACGCTGCAACACCTTCGCTGAGCCGCCCACCCTCCCGCAGGCCTGCTTCGACGTCCTCAAATCGCGGGGCGAAGGTGAGGTGGACCTTCACGATGTCGCTGGCAGGAACGGGCACAAGCGAATTGCGGTCGCCGTTCCGATAGCCGGAGAGCGAGGCGAAGGGGAACGTGAAGCGGTAGGCGCGATCGTTGCCCGCGCCTTCGACGGCGGTGGCCAGTGATGTCGCACCAAACGCGTCGTCTTTCTTCTCGATTCGGACAATTCGGTTCTCGCCATCGACCGAGACGCGCACGGGCATGCCGTTGGCATCGCGTCCGTACGCGCCCAGTTGCCCTACGAGCCGCAGCCTCAGTTCGCAGGAAGTGTTCGTCGTGGTGAACTTCTCGGCGGCAAGGCTGCTTGGTTGCTCGCCGTCAACGGCAGCCGCGGATCGAGCGAAGGCTTCAGGCGCGTCTCCATGGTCCGACTGTTGTCAAGTGGTTCCCGCAAGAAGTTCTTCGGCGCCCGGATACGGAGATCGGCGTCGTCCGCGATTTCGAGTGCGCGATGGCGGGCGCGTTCGGAGAGACCGCCCCAAGCGTTTGCCTGGATGCGCCAGGCGATTCGGCGGAAAAGGAACTGCTTGTGATTGGATCGGGACTCCTCGCCGAAGACCTCGCGGTACTTCTCCTTGAGTTGCGCCGTAGTCAGACTGCGGAGAGCCTCAATCTCCTCTCGAACTTGAGTTTCTGTCTTCATTGCGTTAACCAGCAGTCACATGAGGGCTCTCTGTCTCCGGGAAGTCAACTTGCCTGTTCGCCCGATCGGGGAGGAGCAGCTGGACGAGTGCATCGCCAAGAATGGCGGCGACCTCACGGATGGCTTGATCGAGCGCGGCATCGTGATCGCGCATGAGCGGTCTCCTTGGAAGACCACCCACGACGATCTCCGCTTGGCGGTCGAAACGCCGTCTGGTGGATGGGATCGACGCGGCTTTGTGCCGCGTCCGTTAACTATGTACGCCGCCTTGGCTCTGCTTGTCCGACATGGACCGGCGATTTGCTCCTTGATTGAATTCCGCTCAGCCGAGACCAAGCGTGGAGGCGGACAATGGTTGTCATGGCCGCCCAGATTCGCGCAATAGCTAGTTTCGGCGATGACCCCGAGAAGGTCGAAGTGGTGCTGCCTCCAGGCGACGTCCGCGAGATGCTATCTCAAGTCGCGACGAAGCCACAATTCCAGATTTACGGAATGGGACTCCGGTATAGCTACCCGAGTGATGTTCTTGCGGGTCTCCCTCCTTGGCCGGCGAACACGCTCGTCGAAGCGGCACTCCCTTACTGTTTCCATCTTCCGAACGGCATCCACTTCGTGGTGAGACTGCCGGGAGTTCAGACGGCGTCAATTGTTCTTCAGAAGGTGTGGACTGACCTTGTCGAGAACCCGAGCGAGGCCGACTTCTATGCTGCCGACCGCGTTACTTACCACAATCCAACCACGCTCCAGACGCCTACCTTTCCCGAGAAGCCCGAGTTGGGGCCGCTCCCGATATGCAAAGGTGTCAATATCGAACGCGATCGAGACACCTCAGGGACGTACAGGTACACGAAGGCTCGCATCTTCTTCGACACGGACTACCCTCCAACGATCGCCGAGAACCAGGGGGAATTCGGTACTGCGGAAAGGACGACCATTGCCTGTGCGCTCCGGGTAGTGAACCGCCTTGTTGACGTCTATCGGCTACGGACCGGCAGCGACTACATCCAACGGCTTCCTGGAATCCACGTCACCGACCTTTTCTTCCGAGCCCACAACGTCGGATCGCACGGGGCGTCCTTCGGACACGGCACCCGAAGCGCGATAATGAACCGCTCGGAGAATGAGATCCGAGAAATCGCAGAATTTCTGGCGTCCGGAGCGGAATTGCCAGTTCCCGACTTGTTGATGTTGGATGCCGAGGCCTCGCTCGAAGGCAACCGATACACGCTCGCGGTGGTTCATGCTTTCCAGGCTCTGGATCTGTTCTTGGAGGAATTCCTGAGGGGGCGTCTTGCAGCAGCCGGCTTTGACGCTCAGAGCGAGTTGGACACCGTCTGGCGAACGAAGGAGCGACTGAGGGATCTGGTCCGTAAAGCAACCACAAGAAGTCTTCTGGAGGAACGGGAGCTTTGGGACGAGTTCTGCACAGTGTACGACCAGACCCGGAACCGTCTTATCCACGCGGCCCGAGGTCTCGACGCGCCAAGAACTCGTGCGGCAGTCGACGTCTGCCGGAGGGTGATCCGCTGGCTCAAGTCTCTGTGAGGCGACTGAAGAGGGAGAAGTGCGGGTTCTGATAACACTGCCAGGTTGGCTGATCGCAGGGTTTCGAATCGTCCGGTTTGAGGTTGGACAATCCGCGCCGAGCCGTTAACCAATTCCTGGTTCCGGTGCAGAGACGGGGAGAAACGGCCTCCGGCAAACGCCGCCGGGGCGCATGGCTGGCGGTTCAGGCGGGACTCGGCTCGAAACGGAGAGACGCGGAAGTGCCGAAAAGACGGCCAGTTGCGGACTTGCGGACGGAGAGAGGCGTTAACGGGCGGGCCGGGACGTTCGCGGGAAAAAGAATTGGCTCG
>JBLNCW010000051.1:0-103962 GCA_050261015.1 Rhodospirillales bacterium
AGAGCCGCAGATACAGGCACTTAGCCTGTCTAATCGCAAGTCAGACCGCCTCGCCAATTGATTCGACATAAATGCAGTTGCGGATTCTGCCTGAAATCGGCGTTTTTCCGCAACCTGCTAGGACACCAGAACTGTCCAGAAGAAGGTTTGTGCATTGTGTTTCCGCGGGGAGCGCCGCTGCCTTTACCGCTGGCATGGGCCTCGCCGCGGGCGCCTGGCTTCAGCCGCAAAGCGGCGACGGCAAGAGTCAGGAGGCACAAGGGACTCCGTTTCCTTATTACCAGGGCAAATCGGTGGTCTCTATTGTGAAGGGGGAAAGCCGGCGAAAGCTGATCTATGAAGCCCTCATTGGGATTGATGATCAAATTCTTCCTAAGCTGAAACAGAAGAAATACGTCATTCTGAAGCCGAACTGTGTCGCCGCGGACTTCCCCGCCGCTTGCACGGACCGCGACGCGATTCTCGGCGTGCTGGATTATCTCGCCCCGCGGTTCAAGGGCCCGATCCTGATCGCCGAGTCCTCCGCCTCCCGGACGACGCGCGAGGCCTTTGAGAACCTCCGCTATGGCTCCATCACCTCCGAGCACCGTCCCAGGAACATCAGCCTGGTGGATCTCAATGAAGGCGAATACGACGTAATCAACGTCATGGACGCCAACCTGCACCTGACGCCGGTGCGCCTCATCCGCCGCCTCATGGATCCCGACGCTTTTGTGATCTCCATACCGAAAGCCAAGACGCACGTGATCTGCACGGTGACCCTGTCGGTGAAGAACGTGGTCCTGGCCGCTCCGCTGCGGCTTCAGCCGAAGCAGGCGCCCCCGCAGCGCGTGGGATTTGCCGTGCCCTGGAATGACAAGTGGAAGATTCACCCCACCTACCGCATCGCCAATTACAACATGATGCTGGTGGCCCAGCGGCTCCGCCCGTCGTGGGGCGTCGCCGTAATCGATGCCTTTGAGGGAATGGAACGAAACGGTCCCGTCGCCGGCATCAACGTGAGCCACCGGGTTGCGGTGGCATCCACGGACTACATAGCGGCGGACCGGGTGATGGCCGAAGCCATGGGCGTCAAGCCGGACACGGTGGGCCATCTCGTGTACTGCGCGCAATCGGGGCTGGGGCAGTTCGACCCGGTCAAAATCGAGTTGCGAGGCGAACCCCTGGCGGCTGTGCGCAAAGAATACCTCCTTCCGGCCAATATGGAACCCGTCGAGGAATGGATGCGCCCGATGCACGACGTCCCCTCGGTGGTGCCCCCGTCGTAGCCCGGATTCCATTGTCGGAACCTAATATCATCCGTGGCCATGAGGCCGACTCTGAAGCTGCTGGATGAGGAACTGATCGATCGCATTGTCGCCGAAGCGCGCGACGTGCTTTTGAAACTGGGAGTGGAAATCCACAACCCGGGAGTGCTCTCGCTGCTGGCCGACCACGGCGCCGCCGTGGATCAAGGCAGGCAGCGCGCGCATCTCGGCGGAGACCTCATCGACCGCGCGCTCACGACCGTTCCGCGCTCGTTCAAGCTTTTCGACACGCTCGGCAACGAGACGCACGACTTCGCCGGCGGCAACGTGTACTTCACGCCGGGGTCCGCGGCCATCAATATTCTGGATGGCCGGACCGGCGAGATGCGCAGGCCGGAGACGGCGGACTACGTGGACTTCGTCAAGGTGACCTCCGGGCTGCGGCACATCGCTTCCCAGAGCACCGCGCTGATACCCGCCGACGTCGATGCACGGATTTCCGACAGCTACCGCCTGTATCTGAGCCTTCTGCACGGCGAGAAGCCTGTCATCACCGGCGCCTTCACGATCGAGGCGTTCCAGATCATGAAGGACCTTCAGGTCGCGGTGCGCGGGAGCGAGCAGGCACTGAGGGAAAAGCCGCTGACGGTCTTTTCCTGTTGTCCCACGGCTCCGATCAAGTGGAGCGATGTCACGAGCCAGAACCTCGTGGACTGCGCGCGGGCGTCGATCCCCGTGGAGTTCATTTCGATGCCGCTCTCCGGCTTCATGGCGCCGGTGACGCTGGTGGGCAGCCTCGTCCAGCAGACTGCGGAGACGCTGAGCGGGCTGGTGATCAGCCAGCTTGCGAATCCCGGCCACCCGGTGCTCTACGGCGGATCGCCCGCGGTCTTCGATGTACGGTACGAGACCACGCCGATGGGCGCCATCGAAACGATGATGCTCAACTGCGCGAACAGCGAGATCGGCAAACGGCTTGGAATGCCGACCCAGGGCTACATCGCGCTGAGCGACGCCAAGCAGCTCGACGCGCAGGCGGGCCTGGAGAGCGGAATCGGCGCCGTGCTGGCCACGCTTTCCGGCATCAACAGCATTTCGGGTCCGGGGATGCTCGATTTCGAAAGCTGCCAGAGTCTGGAAAAGCTGGTAGTCGACAACGAGATCTGCGGGATGGCTTACCGGCTGCTTGAAGGCATCGAGCCTCGCGAAGATTTTCCGTCGGTTCCGATCTTCGAGGAGCTGCTGCGGGAAAAGCACCTGCTCATCGCGGACCACACACGGCGTTATCTGCGCCGGGAAATCACCTTTCCGGGGCCGGTGATCGACCGCTCCAACCGCGACCGGTGGTTCAAGGAAGGCCGGCCCACGCTGCGTGAGCGGGCGTCGCGAGAGGTGGCGCGGCTCATCGAAAAGCACGTTCCTTCGCGGCTGCCGCAGGAAACCAAGAAGGAACTCACGCGGTTGATGGAAGCAGAAGCGCGGCGCTGCGGAATGAAAGGGCTGCCCGCAGCCGCGGAGAGCAGACCGTCCTAATCGGCGGAACGCGCCATCGCGCGCGGGCCGGGAACCAGCTCCCTACGGCTCTGGGCCCACGTGTTGGCGAGGCTGGCGCTCAGGATCAATCCCCCTCCGGCCAGCGCGAGCAGGCTGGGGCGCTCGTTGTGGACAAGCCAGGCCCACACGGGGTTCAGCGCGGGTTCGAGCATCAACAGCGTGGCCGCCTCGAACGCTGGCACGTGGCGAAGGGCCCGCGTCATGCAGAAATAGGCCAGCCCGATTTGAACGATCCCGAGGTAAAGGATTACGGCGGCGTCGTTCCATCCGGCGCGCGTGACCGGGAGCGCCATCGAGAGCGCGGCGATTGCCGCGATGAGGTTGCCGGCCACAACGGTTGCGGCCGCTCCGGAGTTGCCTTGCCTGCCAAGCCACCTCAACCCGGTAATGGTGAACGCCCACGCGATGCCGGAAAGCGCCGCCAGTACGTTCCCGCGCAGCGGATGCGGCGCTGTTGATACCGGCGGTTCGTTGCCCACGAAGAACAAAACGAGCCCGCAGGCTACCACCGCGCCGAACAACGCGTCGCGCCGGTGCACCCGCTCGCGCAGCAGCCACGGGCTCAAGGCCAGCACGTAAAGGGGCGCCGCGCTTTGCAGGTAAATGGCGTTGGCGGCCGTGGTGGCTTTGTTTGCCAGCACAAAACACAAAAGCGTCGCGGCATAGGCGCACGCCACCAGCGGCACGCGGCGGTCCCATCCCCGACGCGCCTCGGGCAGCAGCAGAATCACCGCCACGGCCGCAACCGCCGAGCGGAAGGAAGCCACCTGCCAGCTCGTGAGCTGTGTGGCTTTAATGGCCGCGCCGCCGGTTGAAAACAGCAGCGCGGTCAGCAGTAGCAGCAGGCGGTTAACGGTGCGGGGACTCACTCCGCCCATTTTAGAATCGGAATCCCGGTTGGCGTTACCGCAGGAAGCCGCACGGCACGCCGACACCGTGTTCATCGGGCCGGGCGAGGACACCTGGCCGGCGTTCCGGGCCGGGTGTACCGCTCGCGGATCCGTACGCTGGCAGGCGCACCTCCCGTGCGCCGGGACCTCATCAAGCGGCACCTCTACCTGGTGCCCAACTCGATCGTGGTCTCGCGTGGGTGCCCCCACCACTGCGACTTCTGCTACAAGGATGCGTTCTACGCGGGCGGGAAATCGTTTTACACCCAAACCGTAGATGCGGCGCTCGCGGAAATAGACCGGCTGCCGGGGCGGCACCTCTACTTCCTGGACGACCACCTCTTCGGTAACCCGCGGTTCGCCGCGGCGCTGTTTGACGGCATGAGGGGCATGGGGCGGCTGTGGCAGGCTGCCGGCACGGTGGCTTCCGTGCTCGAAAGAGGCTTGCTGGAAAAGGCGGCGCGATGCGGGCTGCGCAGCCTGTTTGTCGGGTTCGAGACGCTCAGCAATGCGAATCTTCAGGCGCAGCACAAGGCCCAGAACCTGCGGCGGGATTACGGGGCCGCCGTGCGCCGGCTCCACGACCTCGGCGTGATGGTGAACGCGAGTTTTGTGTTCGGCATGGACGATGACGACGGCAGTGTCTTCGACCGCACGGTGGAGTGGGCGGTGGGGCAGGGAATCGAGACCGCGACCTTCCACATCCTGACGCCCTATCCCGGCACTGCGCTACACCGGCGCATGGCGGACGAAGGGCGCATCACCACAAACAACTGGGACCTCTACGATACGCGCCACGCGGTGTTCCGGCCCGCCCGCATGACGGCGGAAACGCTCGAACAGGGCTACCGGCGGGCTTACCGGGAGTTTTACCGGTGGAACGCGATTGTCCGGGGCGCTCTCACGAAGGAAACCGTGACAGGTCAACTGCGCCACTTGGCCTACGCGGCGGGGTGGAAGAAGTTCGAGTGGCTATGGGACTGGGTCATCCGGGCCAAGCGAGTGTCTCAGTGCCTGCCATTGCTCGAAGCGGTGCTCTCGGCCGCAGCGCCCAAGACCGAAACAGGCGCCGCTACGGCGGCGCCCGGCAAGAGCGCCGCTGTGATGCAGCAGCCATTCGCGTAGAATACGCCTATGACACGTTCCGAGTTCCTTAGGCTAGCGGTTGCGAGCCCGCTGGCGCCGTCGGTTTCCGCGGCCCAGGTGCGGCGGCCGAACATCGTCTTCATCCTGGCGGACGATCTCGGGTACGGCGACCTGGGCTGTTACGGCCAGAAGCAGATTCAGACGCCCAACCTGGACAGAATGGCCGCCGAAGGCATACGGTTCACGCAAGCCTACGCGGGCAGCACGGTCTGCGCTCCCTCCCGCTGCTGCCTGATGACCGGCCACCACACAGGCCACGCGCGCACGCGGGGCAACAAGTACCCGGATCTGCCTTTGCGCCCCACCGACATCACCGTCGCAGAGGTGCTGAAGAAAGCCGGTTACCGCACGGGCCTGTTTGGCAAATGGTCGCTTGGGCAGCTCGGCTCCAGCGGCTATCCGACCCGCAAAGGTTTTGACGAGTGGTTCGGATACTTCAGCCAGCTCCACGCCCACAATTACTATCCGGAGCACCTGCTTGAAAACGAGACCGCCTATATCTGCCGGGGAAACATGGGGACGCAGAAGAAGGACTACGCCCCCGACCTGTTCACCCGGCGCGCGCTGGAGTTCATCGAACGGCAGACGGCCGCCCAGCCGTTTTTCCTTCACCTCTGCTACACAGCGCCGCACGCCAACAACGAGCTCGCCCGCGACACAGGCAACGGCATGGAGGTGCCCAGCGATGCGCCCTACACGAACAGGCCGTGGCCGCAGCCGGAGAAGAATTTCGCCGCCATGATCACGCGCATGGACGCGGACATCAAGAAGGTTCTGGAGGCGATCCGGCGGCGCGGTTTCGACGATAACACTCTGGTGATCTTCGCGAGCGACAACGGCCCACACAGGGAAGGCGGGCACTCGCCGGAATTCTTCCAGAGCAGCGGCCCGCTGCGAGGCATCAAGCGCAACCTGACCGAAGGCGGCATCCGCGTTCCGATGCTGGCACGGTGGCCTGGACGCATCAAGCCCGGTTCGGTCACCTCATTTCCGGCTGCGTTCTGGGATTTTCTGCCCACGGCGGCGGAACTGGCGGGCGCCGAGACACCGCTTGGAATTGACGGGCAGTCTATCGTCCCGGTGTTGCTCGGCGGCTCGCAGAAGCCGCACGAGTATCTCTACTGGGAGTTCCACGAGGCGGGCTTCCACCAGGCCGTGCGGACGGGGAACTGGAAAGGCATTCGCCTCGGACCGAAAGAACCCCTGGAACTTTACGATCTCGAGAGCGACCCCGGCGAGCGCAACAACGTGGCGGCGCAGCATCCGGACGTCGTCCGGCGCATTACGGAGATAATGGCGAGCGCGCGCACCGACGCATTTGAATGGCCGGTTTTGACGCCGGAGGAGGCGAAAAAGCGGGCGGTTTGAGCGGCGAATTTCGACGGCTGCGGCCGGAGCGCCGCGCCTCGTTCACGTGGAGAAACCTTAAGACGGCAAATTGCCGCTCCGGTGTATGCTGAAAAAATGTTGTATTTAGGGAAATGTTGTTCTGTTTCCCTCCTGCCGTTCTTCCTGCTCGCCAGCTCGTTGTCCTTAAATGCGGCCGGAGTGCAGTTTGAGGAGCCGGCCGCGGCGCAAAGCGGTCTCGAAAACAGCACCGTAGTAAACCGGACGGCGCCGGACGAGCTGCCTCCGCCCGTTCCGAAACTGGAAAAACCGTCTATCGGCCTGGACGGTCCTTCGTGGGCTTCCGCGTTCAACACGCTTCTGAAGGATCACCGGGATATATGGCTCGGCCCGACGAAAGTCGAAAAGCAGCATTTGCCGTGGCTGTTGCCGGTGATCGGCGCTACCGTGGCCATGAGTCAGTTTGATAGCCGCCTGGCCGGCGCCCTGCCGAACTCGACAACACAGGTGAACGTCGGGCGCGCCGTGTCCCACGCCGGCACGTACTACGGGCTGGGCGGGCTCACGGCGTCTTTCCTGCTGGCCGGAAAGCTCAGCGGAAACCGCCGCGCTACGGAAACCGGTCTGTTGTCTGCCGCGGCGCTTCTCCATACGGAGTCCGTAGTTCAGATGTCGAAGTGGGCCTTCGGAAGAGAGCGCCCGGATTACGGCGCGGGCAAGGGCAATTTTTTAAGCGGCCAGCAGTCATTTCCCTCCGGGCACTCTGCCGGCACCTGGGCGGTGGCGGCCATTATTTCGCGCGAATATTACGACAATAAGCTGATCCGCTACGGCATCTATGCGCTTCCGATCACGGTGAGCGCGGCGAGGATCAGCGCGCGGCGCCATTTTGCTTCGGACGTGATCGCCGGGGCGGTGATTGGGAACCTGATCGGCGCTTTCATTTATCGAAGGCACCACGACCCGTCTCTGGGTGGTGCGCCGATCCGGGAGCGGTCGCGCGCCATCCCGACGCCCGGCATCCAGTTCAGTCCGAGCACGCGCACGTACGCCCTCTCGCTGACCTGGAACCCGTGAGTCAACGCGGGGCGGACCTATGCCGCCTCGCTTCCCTCTTCCCATACGGGAGAACCGTCTCGCTTTGCGGTCCGCTCCGTCAGGCGCCGGAACCCGCGCGACGCCGCGAAGATCATGATGAGCCAGATCGCGACGATGGCCAGCGTGACCAGCGAGAGCCAGCGCACCGCCGTCACCGCGACGGCACTCAAGCCGAGGTTGAACACCACGGAGCCGGACTTGGCCATCCGCTGCACGAACATGTCGATGAATGCCTTCGCCTTGTACTTCTCGTCGGCTGAGGTCGGCGTGTAAAGCGCCTCTTTGGCCGACTGGTTGATCGAGTAATTCAGCGCGTTGTCGCTGACGGAAATAGCCGCGGCGAACGCCAGGGCCGGCATTGCGAGGAATCCAAACGAGCCCAGGGCCGCTGCGACCGGCAGGAACAGCAGGGCGGCACGCAGCCCGAACTTCTGCATTACGAAGCCGGTGAGCAGCAATTGAACCAGGACCGAGATGATGCCGATCGCCTGTCCCACGGTGGCGAAGAACGCGTCCTTGGCAAGCGCGTCTGAAATGGTGCGCTCCACCGTGACCGCCAACTGGAAATCGACCACGCTGGAGACGAGCTCGTAGCTCGCCACAAGGCCCGCGATCGACACCAGGTACCACGACTGAAAAACCAGCCGCGCGCCCTCAATGGTTGCGCTGATGTTGTGGGGCTGCGCGGGCGGCGCGACCGGCCGCGGCCTTTTGTCCAGGCGCCGCATCACGACCGCGATCAATGCAATCCCGGCCATGGGCACGATGCACAGCAGCAGCAGAGGGGCCCTTCCGAATTCCCGGACCAGGATGCTGACCATCGAGGCTCCGGCAAAGCCGCCCAGCACGCCCCCTAGCCCGATCACGTTGTACGTGCGCTTTGCGCCGCCGGCCGTCGTCAGGTCGTTGGTATACGCCCAGAACAACCCGACCATGAGCGTATTGAACATGTCGCCTAACATGTAAAGCGACCACACGGTAAACTCGCCGGGATGATCGACGGCTTGCGAGTAAGCCGCGAAGATAGCGGAGAAGAGAGCTGTGAAGACCAGCACCAGCCGCTCGCGCCGCAGCCTGCGCGCCATCCACGTGAAGAGGATCACGGCCAGGTAGGCGCCCAGCACATTCATGACTTTCGCTACCTGCTCGGCTTCCGCGCCGCCCAGACTGAATCCCAGGATGTGGAGCGGATCGTGGCTGAAGTGATCGATCAGAAGACCGCGCTTGACGGGCTTCAGCATCCAATGGGTGGCGATCAGCAGGAAAAAGTAGGCAGAAAGAAGCAGGGCTTTCGGCCACTCTTCTGACCGGATGCTGGAGTACTGCCTGACGAAGATCGCCCGAAGCCAACGCATAGCCCCTGCCGCAGGAATTTGTAGCGGCGCGGGCTGCGCGGAAGCGGATTCTGACCGCGCCGCCGGTCTATGTTCAGGTTCCCATCGGGCCCGAGTGGACGCAAGAAGCTGAAAAACAAGGGGCAGGTGCTCGCGGAGTCGCGGAATCACCGGGTTTTCGGGGATAATGTGGGTAACTGGGAACCGGGCCGCTCGGGCCGGGTTTGACGCTCCGCGATTTTCCGGCTTTCGGGGAGAGCTGTGAGACACACCCGTACACGCGCCCCATGTTTCCTTGCCGCCGCTACCCTTCTGCACGCTTCCGCCAACCCGCCCGTGACGACGCGGGCCGCTCAGATAGAGGCGAAACGGGCGGAAAAAGCCGCTCACCTCATACCGGAACGGCTGCCCGCTCTGCACCGGGGGTTTCTCTATTTCGAGGAGAACCGCCTGTATTACCGAATCACGTCTCCGACCCCGGAGGTGAGCGTACGCTTTGACGCTCCGGGCGGCGGGTTCGCAGCCGGCCCGCAGTATCTCAGGCGGGGCTTGCTTGGCGGGCGGGCCGAGGTGCGCACCTCGGTGGTGGGCACCACCCAGACCTTCTATCTGGCGGATGCGGCGTTCGGCTTTCCGAACCTCGAAGGCGGCCGCGTTTCGCTCGAATTCCTGACGCTGCGCCAGTGGTCGCCGTACCTCGATTACTACGGGCCGGGCCCCGGCTCACAAAAAAGCGGGCGCACCGCCTACTCCTTCGAGAACACCGGCTTTGAGGTTCGCAGCGGTTACAATCTCACCAGGAACATCAGCACTGGCGGGCTGACCCGCTACCTGTTGTTCAACGTCGGCCCGGGGCGCAAGGACAAATTCGCTTCCACCGACGAGGTCTTCACGCCCGCCACGACTCCCGGGCTGGACCAGCAGACAAACTTCATCAATCCGGGAGTATTTCTGGATTTCAACTGGGTCCGCTACCCGAGGGGCCGGCGGAGCGGCACGAGACTCCTCACGGAATATACGCTGTTCTTCGACAGCGGGGCGGCTGGATTTACATTCGGCCGGTTCGACGTTGATGTCCGCCGGTACTTCGCTCTGCTGAACGGGCAGCGCGAAGTTTTGCTGCGGGCAAGGGCGGCCTTCGCCGACCCGTTCGGCTCGGAGGGCGTGCCGTTCTATGTCCAGCCCCGGCTTGGCGGCGCGGACAGTCTCAGGGGTTTTCGCAACCGCAGGTTCTACGATAACAACCTGTTCGTCCTGAACGGGGAGTACCGTTGGGAAATCGCGGACCAAACCGATGCCGCCCTGTTCGTCGATGCCGGAAAAGTTTTTCCCAGCCTCGGACAGATCCGGCCCTTTCAGGAGTTGAGCACCTCCTACGGATTCGGCGTGCGCATCCGCCAGGGCAGCGCTGTATCCTGGCGGTTCGACGTGGGCTTCAGCAACGAGGGGCCGCAAGTCTGGTTGACCTTCGGTGACCTGTTTTGAAGGGTTCCGGTGCGCTCCTGACCGCATTCATCTTCCTGGCGCCCGCGCCGGCCCAGACGTTCTTCCCCGACGACCCGGTGTGGCGCGAGCCGCCTCCGATGCGCGTTGGAAAGCTCAAGGAGCGCAATATCAGCGACTCGTACGACCTGATGCAGCAGATCGTATTCCGGCCCGGGCGCAGGCCCGATGCGGCCTCGGGCGCCATCAACACGCTCGGCGAGGTGCCCGACAGTGCGTGGTATCAGAACCGCCACAGCCTCGACCGCCCGATGAGCCCCGGGGAACTGGACCGGGGCGCCACTGCCGCCGGCCCTCCCTACAGCGCCCGGCCCTGGACAGTCGTCAGCGCCAAGGGCATCGGCGCCACCCCCGGTCTGATTATCAAGGACTCGCGCGGCGACAAGTTCCTCATCAAGTTCGATCCCGCCTCGAACCCGTCCATCACCACCGCCGCCGAGGTGATTTCCTCGCGGTTTTTCCATGCAATCGGCTACAACGTTCCGGAAACCTACATCGTGCGCTTCTGGGCGGGCCAGCTCGTTCTCGCCCCGGACGCGAAGTACTTCGAGCCCGACGGAAGGGAACGGCCGATGACGCACACCGATCTCGCCCGGATCCTGAAAAGCACGAGTGTTTCCAAGGACGGCCGCTACCGCGCCATGGCGAGCCGGTTCATCGGCGGCGAAATCATCGGGCCATTCCAGTATTTCGGCACGCGGTCCGACGACCCGAACGACATCGTGCCGCATGAGGACCGGCGCGACCTGCGCGGGCTCTACGTGTTCTGCGCCTGGTTGAATCACTACGATGCGGTCGCGATCAACACGCTCGACACCATCGTCGAGGAGCGCGGCCTGCGGTTCGTCAAGCATTACCTGCTCGACTTCGGCTCCACGCTTGGGGCGAGCGCTCTCGGCTCGCGTGTCTTGCGGTCGGGGAATGCATACGTTTTCGATGTTCCCTTCGCGGCCGGGCAGTTGCTCACCCTGGGGCTTAAGCCGCGCCCCTGGCAGGTCACGCCGGATCCCTACCTTCCGGAACTCGGAGAATTCGGCTACGCCACCTTCGATCCCCGGCGGTGGAAGCCCATTTACCCCAACCCTGCTTTCCGCAACGCGCGCCCCGATGACAGCTACTGGGCCGCGAAAAAAGTGATGGCGTTCACAGACCAGGACATCCGCGCTCTCGTCGAGGTCGGAGAGTACACCGACCCGAAGGCGCGCGAGTGGCTTGTGAGATCTCTGATCGCGCGCCGCGACAAGATCGGGGCCGCTTTTCTGGAAGACGTGCTGCCATTGGAAAATTTCCGGTTCGAAAACGGCACGCTCGAGTTCGAGGACCTCGGGGTGGAGTTCGGCTTCCATCCGCCGCGGCAATACGCCATCCAGTGGTTCGCGTTCGATAACCTCTCGGGCGACAAAACTATGCTGCCGCGCGCGCGGTCCGTAAGCGTGCCGCGCGAGCTGGCGTCCCTGCCGCCGGGCTCCTATTTCGGCGCTGAAATCCGCGGCGCCGCCGGTCATAAGTCGGTCACCGTTCACTTCCGCACGGGCAAGTCCGGTATAGAAGTCGTTGGAATTGACCGCCGGTACTGAGCCGGCGCGTCCCGGAGCGCTGCCCTGAGGTATCATTGCAATTCGGATGGAAGAGACCCAAACCGCTCCCCAAGTGTCCGTGCTGATCGTGTCCTACAACTGCGCAGCCGCACTGCGCAGGTGCCTTCAGGCGGTGGAGGCTTCGGAGGATCGCGACAAGATGGAAGTCCTCGTGATCGATTCGGGATCGGTGGACGGGAGCGCCGAAGTGGTGGCGGAATTTCCCCAGGCGGTCCTGCTCACGCTGCCGCGCAACTTCGGCTTCGTCCAGGCGCTGAACATCGGCATGCGCACCGCCAAGGCCGAGTTCTATTTCTATCTCAACCCGCGCGTGGAAGTGCTTCCCCGCACCATCCCGGACCTGGCCGCGCGGCTTACCGAGCAGACTGACGCCGTCGCCGTCTGTCCCCTTCTCGTAACGCCGGACGGCCGGCCCGTGCCGGAGCTGTACCAGCTTCCCGATTCCACGACCGTTGCGGCGGTGGCTCGCGCCGGCGCTTTCGCCCCCGCCGCGGTTCCGGATCTCGAACAGGAGAGCATCGCTGTGCCGTTCGCCGGCCTCGGCGCCTACATGTTGCGCAGCTATTTCCTCAAGGGCCTGCGCTACATCGACAAGCGGTACGCGCAGTCCTGGGCCGACGCGGAACTGGCGATTCAGATCCGGCGCGCGAACCGCAAGATTCTGCTGTACCCGGGAATCCGGGCTATCAGCCGCCGCGAGGAAGAACCTGCGCGACCCGCGCCGCCCGCCGTGCGCGCGCTGCTGGCCTCGGACTGGGCCCTCGGCGCCTCGGTCTACGCAGGCAAGCATTTCGGTTTCATGAGCGGTCTGAAGGTGCGGCTCTCCGCGATCTTGCACGCGCTCGCCGGGCTGCTCTCTTTCAGCGACCTGCAATTCCGTTTTTCGCGGTTTTTGAATTTGCTGAGCGGGCAGAAGATTGACGGGACCCAGCGCGCCATGTAAGGGGCGCGTGGCCGCGAGCCGGTAAGGCCCGCGCCCTAAGCCGCGCCAGCTTTTTACCTTACTCTCGCATCCTTCGGCCGTCTCCGCCCGATGAAATACCTGATGGACGAGACTTCCCCCGTCTTCCTGTGGGTTCTCATGCCCATGCTGATTGCAGGCGGCGCCGCCCTCGTCACCGCCGTCCTCATGCACGCGCGCGCCGAGGCCGAAATTTCGCGCCAGCGGGAAACCATAGCCGAGGCGCGGGCCATGCTTGCCGCGCAGCACCGCGCCATGGCCGACCGGATGCGCGCGGTTGAAGAAGCGGTGCGGCGGCAGGCGCTGGACGAGTTCATGGCGGACATCCGCGTCGAGCAGCGCCAGCTTGTGCGGGAAAACGAAATGCGCCGCCGCTCCCTCGTGCTGCAAGAGCGCGTCTGCTTCCGGAACATCCCGCTCACGGGATGGATGGAGCGCGAGATCGCCGGCGCCTCCGGGTTTGCTTCGCCGCAGGCCGTGCTGGAGGCCCCCTCCGACGAGCGCAACTACT
This sequence comes from Rhodospirillales bacterium, assembly GCA_050261015.1. Lineage (GTDB taxonomy): Bacteria > Acidobacteriota > Terriglobia > Bryobacterales > Bryobacteraceae > Fen-330. The sequence continues at coordinate 13,190 of JBLNCW010000051.1, forward strand.
TGCCCGCGAACATCATACGAGCCGCCATTACGAAGAGAAAACCGGCGTAAACGCGCCGGACCACGTCCGGCGGCAGGCTGATCGTGATCTTCGCCCCGAAATACGCCCCCATGAACAGCCCGGCTGCGACGAGTGCGGCGTACCGAATGTTGATAAAGCCGTTGTTGTAATACTCAAGCGCGCCGAGCAGCCCGACGGGCGGGATCAGGGCCGCCAGACTCGTGCCGATCGCTTCAGCCTCCTTCAGCTTCAGCAACAGCAGCAGAGCCGGAACAATGATCAGCCCTCCCCCGATCCCGAACATTCCGGCAAACACACCGGCCACAAGTCCGATCCCCAGAAGAATCACGTTTGTCATCGCATCAACAAGAATAAGCCGCCCGGCTCGCGTGGGTCCAGCGCGCGCCGCGCGCCCGCTAAAATAAGCCTTGCGCCTGCTAAAATAGAGGCACAACTCCAATGCCGGCGAGCGTAAGCGTACAGGACGAGATCCTTGAATTGAAGCGGGAGCGCCGCGCGATTCTGCTGGCGCACCACTACCAGGAAGGCGAGATACAGGACCTTGCCGACTGCGTGGGGGACAGCCTCGAACTTGCGCGCCGCGCGCGGGAATTCGACGGCGACGTCATCGCTTTTTGCGGCGTCTGGTTCATGGCCGAAACCGCCAAGGTCCTCAACCCGAGCCGGATTGTCGTGGTGCCGGACCGGGAGGCGAGCTGCAGCCTGGTGGAGAGTTGTCCGGTGGAGCCCATCCGCGCCTACCGGCGCATGCACCCGGACCACGTCATTGTCAGCTACATCAACACTTCCGTGGAAGTGAAAGCGGAAAGCGACATCCTCTGCACCTCCCGCAACGCGGTGCAGGTAGTCAATTCCATTCCGCCTGAAAAGCCGGTGCTGTTCCTCCCCGACCGCAACCTGGGCAATTATGTCCAGCGCATGACGGGGCGCGAAAACATGAGCATCTGGCAGGGCACCTGCGTCGTGCACGCCACGTTCGCGGCCCGCCGGCTCGCCGCCGCGCGCATGGAACATCCCGGGGCTCTTGTGGCCGCGCATCCCGAGTGCCCGCCTGAAGTGCTGGAGCAGGCTGATTTTGTCGGCTCCACCACGGCAATCATCAAGTATTGTGTCGAGACCGAGGGCGACGAGTTCATCGTCATGACGGAGAGCGGAGTCGCGCATTCGCTGAACCGGCTCGCCCCCGGCAAGCGCTTCTACTTCCTGCCCAACGACAACTGCAATTGCAGCGAGTGCCCGTACATGAAGCGCAACACGCTCGAGAAACTGCGCGACTGCCTCAAGGACCTCGAGCCCCGCGTCGAACTCTCGGAAGACCTCATGAGGCGCGCGCTCATCCCGCTCGAACGCATGCTTGCCATCAAATGAACGTCTCGGGATTGCGGGACAACTTCGGGCGCCTGCACGATAATCTCAGGGTCAGCGTCACCGACCGGTGCAACATCCGCTGCTTCTACTGCATGCCCGAACGCGACGCGTCTTTCGTCCCGCGCGCGGAGATTCTGACGTACGAGGAGATAGAGCGGTTCGTGCGGATCGCGGTGCGGCTCGGCATCACCAAGCTCCGCATCACCGGGGGCGAGCCGCTGGTGCGACGCGATCTTCCGGAGTTGGTTCGCAAGCTCGCGGCGATTCCCGAAATCCAGGACCTCGCGCTTACGACCAACGGAGTGTCTCTGAGCGAACTCGCCGGGCCATTGTACGAAGCGGGGCTGCGCCGCATCAACCTGCACCTGGACACGCTGGACCGCGAGCGCTTCCGCCGGATCACCCGCCATGACGACCTCGATCGCGTGCTCGCCGGCCTGGAAACGGCGAAACGGCTCGGTTTCAGCCCGATCAAGATCAATGCGGTGGCCGTAAAAAACCTGACCGAGCCGGATATCGTGCCGCTGGCCCGTTTCGGCCGTGAAAACGGAATCGAGGTCCGCTTCATCGAATTCATGCCCCTGGACGCCCAGGGGTTGTGGGACCGCAGCCGCGTCCTGCTGGCCGGCGATATTATCGAAATCCTCTCGCGCGAGATCTGCCCGCTCATCGAGGTTCCCGACAGCGACCCCCGCGCGCCCGCCACAGAGTATCGATACGCGGATGGCGCTGGCAGCGTCGGCTTCATCGCCTCCGTAAGCCGGCCCTTTTGCCTGAATTGCAGCCGCATTCGTCTCACCGCCGACGGCCACCTGCGCTATTGCCTTTTCGCTATCGAGGAAAGCGACGTGAAGCCGCTGCTTCGGGGCGGCGCCGCGGATGAAGCGATCGAGGAATTCATCCGCTGCGTAGTTCGGGGGAAGTGGGAAGGCCACGCGATCAACAGCGCCCGCTTTGTCGCCCCGCCGCGCCCCATGTACTCTATCGGCGGGTAGCTACCGCCGCAGCACGCTGTTGTTCGGGTCGAGTACTACTCTGACGGGCGCCTGCTTCACTGTCACCGAAAAGGGAACCGGTTCGCTGGCCGTTCTCACCCAGTGAACCACGGGCGCGCCCGTGCGCATCTGGATTTCGATCGGAACCAGGGTGCTGAACTCGTCGCTGACGTTGCTCTGGGTGATGGTGCCGCTCACGCGCACCGCCGGCGCTTTGCCCTTCACGCTGTAGGAAAGTTTCAGTGACGGAATTCCCGTGCCGTACACCCACTGGTCGAAGAAAACCTCCAGGTTCCGGTCCGGAAATCCCTGCGGCAGGCCCTCGGCCGCCGCGCGGCGGAACTGGTCGGTGGTGACGGACTGGAACTGATACTTGCGGCGGAACTGGCCGAGCATCTCCAGGAATCGCTGGTCGCCCATGCGCCGGCGCAGCATATGGATAATCCACGACCCTTTCTCATACGTGATGACGCGCCAGGCGTTCGGAGCCTGGGAAGTCGAGAGCCGCGGCCCCCAGATAATGGGCCCGACGGAATCGAGGGGCTCGCCGCTTTCGGTCCTGCGGAGGAGGTGGTTCTTATACTCGGCCAGCACCAGGTCGACGGCGCGAACGCCCTTGCGCCTTTCCAGGTAGAGAAGGGCGGAGTAGTTGGCGAGCGCCTCCATGATCCAGTCGTCTTCGTAGCTTGCCGAAGTGACCACGTTGCCCCACCACTGGTGCGCCGTTTCGTGCGCGTGGAGAATTTCCGAGTAGAAAAGTTCCTGAATCGGGGTGCGGGCTCCGGCCGGGCGATGCTTCGGATCGAGATAGGCCAGCGTGGAAAGGTAGATCAATCCGGGGAAGCCCTGCCCGAAGGTCCCCGGGATGGGCGCAATCGTAAGCCGCCTGAGGATCGGCGGGCCGAAATGCGAAGCCATGAATTCAAGCCCGCCGGCGATCTCTTCCGCGATGCGCTCCAGCCGCGCGGCCGGGTCGATCTCGGGCTGCTCAATCGGCACGGGTTCCAGGTCCACCGTCCAGCGTTGATTTCCGGGCACGCCGACTCTCGGCGACCTGGGCACGAGGACGACCTGCGGTTTGGGCTGCAGCGCGGTTTCGACATTGCGATTCGCGTAGACCTCCACCGAGTAGCCGCGGCGGTTCACCGCCCTGCGCTCGTAGTTGCCGAGGTTGAAGCCTACCATCCGCACCGGGGATTCGGTGCGGTACCGGGTGACGCGCCACGGCCCGACGCTCTCCTCGTCGACAGTTCTGCCCGTGGCGACCAGATCGAGCTCCTTCGGGTACCGGAACGTGAGTTCGTATCTCGCGAACTGGGCGAAGCGATTCGGATACCAGGAGCCGCGCGCGCCGACGAAGTAGACGCCGTTGCCGGCATCGGTAATAACCTCTCCCTGGTGGCGGAACTCGATCTGATATTCCCGGCCCGGTTCCAGCGGCCTGGCGGGCACCACAAGGAAGGTCTCGTTCTGGTCGCCGCGGATCAGGGTGGAACGCAGCGAGGCGGGCTGGAACACCTCCGCCGGCTCGCCGTCGATCCGCACCTCGGTAACGTGCATGGATGATGAAATGTCGAAAGGCAGCACCCGGCGAGCGCCCTCCCCGGGAGTAACGGCAGCCTGCGTCACTACCCGGAGGCGGAGATCCGCTTCGAGCGTGGCGTCGATCCGGTAGCTGTTCACTTGCAGGTCCGGGGGGGGCAGCGGCCGCGCCCCGGTGCGGAAAGAACGCGCCTGAAACCGGGTCCAGATATCGAAAAAGGCCTGCTCCTCGCGGAAGACCACCTTTCCGATGCTGATCTGGTCCCGCGCCTGCGGGTCGTACACCATGTCAAAATTGCCGAGCGACCTCCCGCTGACCGCGATGTAAAAGAAGCCGCTCGTGCTCCGGTCATCGCGGTACAGGTCCCTTACCAGCCGGACCTGAAAGCTCGAGGCGAAGTTGTGAACGACCTGATTCCACTTCTCGGCGAGGAGAGCGCCTTGTTCCGGCTCTTTCCGAGGTTCCCCGCGCGCCAGAATCTGTTTCATCAGTTCGGCGTGGGCCCCGTCGGTGAAAACCATGACGGCGGCCCGAAAATGTTCGGCCAGGTTGGGCGTCTTCGCGAAGGAGGCCAGCGACATGCGTTCCGCCCTCGACGGGGGCATCACGAGGACCTCCGCATCGCCATTTTCCACTTCGCTGCTGAAAACTGCGGTGAGCGGTGCGCCGTTGACCGCTTTTCCGAAGATCAACCGGCCCTCGGTGAAGTAGATGCGGAGGTCCTCCCTTGAAAACCGCAGGTCGCGGATGTGATAGCACTCTTCGGGGTCGAGGCCGGCTTCTATGATCTGGCGGGCTAGTCCCGCGGCGGCGCCTTCGGCCCCGGGCAGGGAAAGGGGCAGCAGAAGACCCAGGATCGCGCCGAGACGCTTCACCCCTCCAGAGTAGGACAATGTATTTCCCGTGGGAAGGCCCTTGCGGGCAGTTTATTGGGGTAGGGCGGTATCTTCGCCGCAGCCGTGCTCGGAGTAGACCTGGAGCTTGAGGGGCGCCCCACTCTGGGGCTGCTCGGGGTGGTAGGTGAGATCGTACGGGTTCACCATCCGGAGATGAACCCGTTCAAAGAGCGCCGAAAGCCCGCTGAGATCGCCGGCGCCTATGCAGGTGCCGCCGGTCTGGGCGCACACGGCGGCGAGCATTTCCGTGGGCTTGCCCGACTCGGTGAGGACAACCGCATGTATGGCGATCGAGGCGGCCTGAGCGTCGGCAACCAGGGATGTCCAGCGGGCGGCCGGAATCTCCGGCAGCGTGGACTCGGCGGTGCGGTCTTCGACAAGCAGCAGGTTGCGGCTGCCGGAGGATTGCCCCAGCGTGTTTAAAAACGATTGTACGGTCTCGGCATAGCCGTAGCGGTTTTCGGGATTGTCCAGGGCAGCAACCAGCGCCCCCGTTTCCGGAGTTAGAACGCAGGGCGGCAGCACGTCAGTGTCGATGGGCGAAGCATCTTCATCCCGCGGGGATCCGAAGCGGAGTATGGCCCAGCGGTCCGCCGGCCGTTTGCCGAGCAGGCATTCCCGCACGGTCTCCTCCAGCATTTCCCCATGGGGATGAGGACAGGTGCGGGCGGCGGGCATGGCAATCCCGAGCGCCATCCAGTCGGCGGCGCGGGCACGGCGCAAATTGTAGTCGGCGACGATCTTCTGGCCGTCCCACAGCACCACGTTGGTGGGCAGCAGCCCGGGGATTTCACTGCCATCGGGCAGCGCCATGGCGGCTCGCACCAGCCGGGAACCGTCCGGCTGATTGGAAACCTGGCAAATGCGAACCCGAAGCGGAGGCGCTTCGGCGTATCGCGCCGCGGCAGCCTTGATGCGGGCGATCGCGCGGAAGACGTTGTGCCGGGCCCGGGCGTCAGTCTCCCGGACCATCTGCGCCAGGACGGGCAGGAAGCGGGGGTCGTTGCTCTCTCCCATGACCCAGGCGGCCGTGGCCCGGAACAAGGGCGCGGGGTTGGCAGCGAGGCTCAGCACGCGGCTCACAATGGATATGTCACCCAGCCGGTACAGGCCCAGCAGCGCATTGCCCAGCACACGGTTGTTCGGGTCCCTTGTGGCGGTGCGGAGCACGGCGCGGACGGCTTCGTTGTCCACGCCCCAGAGCGCCTCGATGCTGTTGGCCCGCACGCGGGCGTCCGGCTCCCGCAGGATTTGCTCTACCCACTGGGCGCTCTTGTTGGTCCTGCCGACCAACAAAGCCGCCTTCGAGCGCAGCCGCCCGTCCGGATCCCGAAGCACCTGGATCAGAATCGGCAGAATGCGGGCGCCGTCCGTGATGGCGGCCAGAATCTCCAAAATCCTCTGCGCGGCGGCGACTTCCGGCTGCCCGCGGGTGGGGTTCGCCACCAGCGCCGAGATGCGCCGCGCCAGTTTGATGTCCAGCAGGGGGTCCTTTTCCAGGACCTCGCGGGCGATCGCGATTTCGTCCTCCAGGGAGAATAGAACGGGATTGCAGAGCGGCAAGAGACCTTTTCCGATGAGCAACTCGAGCAGGAACTGGCCGGCGGCGGTCTCTTTGCCTTCAACGAGAAAGGGGGCGGCAGCCGCGCAGAATTCCTCCGGGTTTTCGTTCAGCAGAGTGCGGAGCTCATTGCGAGCGCTCCAAGGGTCGACCTCGAAGCGGTCCAGGTTCTCTTTCACGCGCTCGTGCAACAAATTTGGGCCGGCCGATGCCACTGCGCATAATTCATCGTCGAGAAAGGAGAAACCCTTTAGGGAAGAGGCCAGAACTTCATCCACTTGCGCCGGCGCTCCGGCCCGGGGGCGGCGGGTTCCGGCAGCGGCTCTCCTTCGAGCACCGCCCGCGGGTTCGAAACGAACAGCCGCTCGGCGGCTGCCGCGCCGTACTTCCGCTCGACGTGCCGGCGGGCGAGATCGAGGCGCGGCGGGCGGTCTTTGCTGTCGTGCGCGTCGCTGGCGACGAAATGCACCAGCCCTCGTTCCATCAGCGCCCTGCACGCCGCCCGCACTTCCGAGCCGAAGCGCCCGAGAAACGACTGCGCCGTGACCTGGACCAGACAGCCCTGCGCGACCCAGCCGGCCACCTCGTCGAGCCTGCGATGCAGCAGGAAATTCCGCTCGGGATGCGTAATCACCGGGACGATGCCGGCTGCCAGCATGCAAGAGAAGATTTCGGCGCTCGTCTTCGGAATCAGAAGGTCGGGAAACTCGACCAGCAGGTAGCGGCGATGGTTGATCGTGTACCGCTCGGGGTTGGCCAGGGCGTCTTGAACATTGTCAGGAGTCAGGTGCAAATCGCACCCGTAGTGCAGGCGGATCGTTGGGGGCGCGGCGGCCTGAAGCTCGTCGAGCTTGCGGGTGACAACCGAGGGATCGAACCGGTACCGGAGGTTGGCGTGGGGAGTGGCGACCAGGTCCGTCGTGCCCGCGGCCGCCGCGACTTCCACCATCCTCAAGCTTTCTTCGATGCCGGGTGAGCCGTCGTCCAGACCTGGAAGGACGTGGGAATGAATATCGATCATTGGGGCATGGCTCCGGGCCGCGGCCGGCTCCTGCCGCGAGCCCGGAGTTAAATGAACATCTCTTCGTCGTGGGTGGCCTGCTCAACGGTCGTCCGGCGCGCCCCGAGCAGGGTTGACAGCGCAGTCCGGACACCAATGGTAAGCCCGCTGATCTGCCTTAGAGGTTTCATGATGCCGTTCTGCAGCAGGGAGGTCGTTTCCTGAAAACGGTTCACCGTGTCGTCGAGCACCATTTCGACACGATCCATTTGGGCCCGCGTCCGCGTAGTGGCTTCGGCCAGGACCTCATCGACGCGCCCCAACTGCCTGCGAGTTATTTCCAACAATTCGCTTGTCTTGGTGGACAGATCCCCAAAAGTAGACCGCGCCTCTTCCAGAAAGCGCTGCCCGCTCTCGGTCATCGGCTCCACCTTGGCGAGAAACCCGAAGATCCGGTTCTTCAACGCCCGCGAAGTCAGAAACATCCCAAACAGCAGGGCAGTTTGAACCACGATGGCAGCCGCCGCCACCACGATAGCGGCCGTCATCACGTACACCAGCGTCTCTGAGGTCATGAACTGGAAGTCTCGCTAATTCGCCTTAACTTTCCGCCTCCGTAGTACTACGCCCCGCGACGGCATCGCGGTAGGCCTGCTTGCCTGCTTCTACCGCCGCCGCCAGATGGTCGCGCTGCCGGCTCACGACCGTCCTGCCGCGTTCGACCACCTCGGAAGCCTGCGAACGCAGCTCGTCGCTCCGCCTGCGAATGTAACCCTTGCCCTCATCGGCTTTCGAGCGGATGAACTCGCGCGTTTCCTCGCCGGACTTCGGAGCGAACAGGACGCCGATCGCGATTCCCAATCCCAATCCAAATGCAAAGTACGAAAATTTGCTGCCTTCTTCCGCCATTTAGCACCCTCCTATGCTTTTCGGCTCAACTGCATACTAACATACTAACTGAGACGTGAAAGGGAATGCCACGTCTTAAACGACGTGCGCATCCTTTTTCACCGCAATTTCGCCATGGCAGCACGTGCGCCGCGCCGCCTCGCGGCTGACTCGTTGTGGGATTACGCCCTGCGTTTGCTGGGATCGCGCGCCCACTCGACTGGAGAACTCCGGCAAAAACTCCTGCGCCGTGCCGAGTGCGCCGGCGACGTGGAGCCTATCCTGCTGCGCTTGAAGGAGCGTGGATACCTGGACGACCGGCGCTTCGCCGAAAGCTACTCGGCCGCCCGCCTGGAAAACCAGGGTCTCGGGAAAGCCCGCGTGCTCAGCGACCTGCGCCGGAGGCGCGTCGCCCCCGCCACGGCCGCCGAGGCCGTGCGCGAAGTTTACCGCGAAACCGACGAGATTGAATTAATCGAGGCATACCTCCGGCGCAAGTACAAGGGCAAGCAACTCGATGCCTGGCTTGCCGAACCCAAGAATCTTGCGGCGGCATACCGCAGGCTGCGTACCGCCGGCTTCACAGCCTCGAACTCGATTCGCGTTCTGAAGCGCTTTGCTGCCGAGCCGGAGCTGCTGGATTCCCTGGAAGCTGACGAATCAGACGAGAGCCAGGAAACCTGAACGCACACGGGCGCTGTCAGGGGTTTCGTTCTCTCAGGCTCTCGATCAGCTTGCGCATGCGGTCGTAGTGCGACCCTTTCCAGTAGATCCGCGCGCAGGATTCGCAGCGCAGGAATTCCGTCTGTGTTTCGGCGATCTTCGGAGGAAGCGTTGCCTTCACGGCTTCCTTCTCCACGGGCCGGAGTGGGCCGTTGCAGACCATGCAGCGGGAGAAAGGCGCGATCAGGCTGAACAGGTCGAAGCGGCGCAGCACTTCCTCGAGCTGCCGGCGCGGGCTGGTTTCCCGCACGCAGTAGCCGCGGGACACTGCGGTGCGTTTGAGGAGCCCGCGGTCGCGGGTCAGCAGAATCCTCTCCTCGCCGCCGGCCACGGCCGCAAGTTCAGCGTCCGTGAAGCTGTTCCGGTACAGCGCGTCGAATCCCACCATGCGCAAGTAGGCGACCAGCCGTCCGAGGTGAACGTCGAGCACGAAGCGCGGCTGCCGCAGCGGGCGCGGCCGCACCTGCAGCACCGGAGTGATGTCGATCGATTCGAACACCGGGTAGACACTGACGCGGTCTCCGTCTTCGATCACGTGGGAGAATCCCACCGAGCGTCCGTTGACCAGAATGAGATCGACCTCCGTGTGGGGAACGCCGGCCGACTCGATGAGGTCGCGAACCGGGGGCGGGACGTGAAACCGGTACGGGATGGTAACCATGCGCCGCTCCCGCGGCAGGAAATCGTTCAACTCCGCGTAGAAACGTAGGAAAGCCGTTTTCATGTTGTTCCTCGCGGACGAACGGCCTATTCGGCCAGAGCAACCGGATTCGAAAGCTCGCCGATCTCCGGAACCCGTACTATTACGGTGTCCCCCGGCGCCAGCGCCGCCTCCTCCCGGATACGAAGCCCCGTTCCGGTCAGCATCACCGAACCGGCGGGCACGGGATTGGAGCGCAGCAGGTATTCGATCAAAGTGCTTATGCTTCTGGAAAGGCGCGCCAGCGGAATGGTTTCAGAAAACCGCTGCACCCCTTCTCTCTCGATGGAGCAGGTTACCTGAAGGCAACTGAGATCCGGAAGCTCGTCGGGAGTGACGATGACAGGGCCGAGCGCGCAGGCGCCCTTGTAGAACTTCGCCTGTGTGAGGTAGAGCGGGTTCGCGCGCTGGATATCCCACGCGGAAATATCGTTGCCCAGCGTGTAGCCGAGCACCTCCCCGCCGCGGCCCAGCACTACGGCCAGACCGGGCGCCGGCCCGGTGAGGGTGGAATCCGGGCGAACCCCCACGGGCTGACCCGGTCCCACGCAGATGCGGGCGGTGCCTTTGAAGAAGATTTGCGGCCGCGAACCCGCATAGGCCTCCTCGTACAGCTCTTTGCCGCGCTCCCCGGCATGGGATTGCGGCTCCTCGGGATAGGTGCAACCGCAGCCCCAGACCTCCACCGGAAGAATTGGAATCGCAGGCGTGGACGGCGGGCTGTGATGAATGGCCATCTCCCGCGCCAGGTCAACAAGGGAGACGCCCTCGGCTTCAGCTTTGCGGATCAGGGAAACCGTAGTGTAGCCGGGAATCGGCCGCGCCTGATCGCCTTCGAACAGAGCAGCGGTGATGTTGTTTTCAAATCGTATCTGTCCAAAACGCATGATGCAATGGCGGTCCTACGAACCGTCCTGGAACGCCCCTCTCGCCCTTCAACCGGCCGCGAATGGCCGGGGCGTGCGGCTAAAACTCCACCTGCGGCGCTTCGCGCGCCGCGCCCTCGGTACGGAAATAGGCATCGTTTCGCTGGAAGCCGAACAGAGCCGCGGCCAGGTTGTTCGGGAACAGTTCGATATCGGTGTTGTAGCGCTGAACCGCTTCGTTGTACTTGCGGCGTTCGACGGCAATGCGGTTTTCCGTGCCGGCCAGTTCGTCCTGCAACCTCAGGAAGTTTTCGTTCGCTTTCAAATTCGGGTAGTTCTCCACCACTACCAGCAGGCGGGAAAGCGCGCCATCCAACTGGTTGTTGGCCTGAATCTTTTCCTGCGGCGTACGCGCGCCTGCGAGCGCCGCCCGTGCGTCGGCGACCGCGGCGATTGTGGACTCCTCGTGTCTCGCGTAGCCCTTCACCGTCTCCACGAGATTCGGGATGAGATCGGCGCGGCGGTTCAATGCCACGTCCACGTGGGCCCATTGCGCCGTGATCGCCTCGCGTTCCCTCACGAGGTCGTTTCTCACGCTGATCAGCTTGCTGCCGATTGCCAGCCCCGCAACAAGCAGGACCACCAATCCAATGATGAGAGCGACTCTCATTCCTCCGCTTCTCCTCGTTTATTTTTCCAGGCCGTCGATCGCGTCGATCACCACCTGGATCTGTTTCATATATTCCGCCAGCAGCGGCACGGGATCGATGTCCCGCGGCTTGATCTTATCCTCGCGCAAGTCGAGAAGTCTTTCGAATGGCGCGGCCGAGATTCCGAACCGGTCCTGCGCCTGGTTGATCACCGCGCGCTTCTCGAAACTCGCCTCAACTCCCACCAGCCGCAGCGCGTGCCGGAAGAGGACGCAGAACGTGGAGACGGAATCGGCCATCAGGCTGCGGAGCAGGTCTGAATCGGCCAGCGCCTCGGCGGCTTTCTGCCTCAGCCGCAGCAGCTTCGCGCGGAGTTCATACTCCACCTGGGCCCGGTAGAAGCTGTCGTCGATTTCCAAGTTCCGCACGACATCCTCTCCGTAGAGCACGCGATGGCGCTCCCGGATGTCGTGGAATTCGATGGCGAAGCAGTCGGTGGAGCCGCGCACTTCCTCATCGCTCAACATGAGCGGCGCAGGGTTGCCCTGCTCGTGCCACCAGCGCACGACCGGTGTGGAGGCGGCCAGCTCGTGCGGGGTCACCTGCTTCAGTACGCATAAGATATTCAGATCGGAGAACTTGCCGTTGTAGTCGCCCGCCGCCGCCGAACCGTATAGGATCACCGAAGTCAGGCTCTCCCCGTGGGCCTTCTTTAAGCGGTCAATCAACTGGTTCAGCCTTTTTTCCATCCGGTCACCACCTGCTGGAGGCTCCGCCGCCTCCGGAATCGCCGCCGCCGAAGCCGCCGAAGCCGCCGCCCCCGGAATCGTACCCTCCGAATCCGCCTCCGCCTCCTCGATAGTGGCCACCCGGTCCCCTCAACAGCCCGCCGATCAACATGCCGGTAAGCAGATCGCCCATGGCTGCGCTCCGGGGCCGGCCGCGGCCGCGGGAGTTCAGCGCGAGCAGGGCGAACAGGATGGCCGCAAAAGCGATGCCAGGCAGCACGGGAGCTTCCCGGCTGCGGCGGCGGGGGCGCGCCGGAGCGGGCTGATCGAGCGAGACGTTCTTCGCCCTGGCGATACGCGAGCCGATTTCCGTGGCTGCCGTGAGCAACGCGGCGCCGTATTGCCCGGCACGGAGCTCGGGCGCCATCGCCCGGAGCAGACTGCCTGCCGTGCCGTCCGTGATGATCGGTTCGAGGCCATAGCCCACTTCCAGCCGGCTCCGGCGGTCGCCGATCGACAACAGCAGCAGCACGCCGTTGTCTTCGCCCTTCTTTCCGATGCCCCAGGCGCGGAAAAGCGCATTGGCGACATCTTCGACCGGCTCATCCTGTAGCGACGGCAGTGTCACCAGGGCAAGCTGAGCGCCGGTGACCCGCTCGAGGTTGGCGCAATACTGCTCCAGTTGCGCGCGGCTGGCCGGATCGATCACGCGGGCGAAATCGCTGACGTAGCCCTCCGGCCTGAGGGCGGCGAAGTCCGCCGCGCATGCCGCCGCGGCGCACAGCAAAAGCACGGGCGCAAGGCGGCGGATTGGCGTCTTTTCGCGCAAATGAATAGTTTACTACCTTGAAAGACGGCTTAACAGGCGAGGTCGTCGCGCGCTATGCGGAAATTCCTGAGATTACCCAGGACGGTGAGCGCCACCTGCTTTGGGTCGAAAAAGTCTTGCGCGAGGCGCTGGACGTCTTCCGCGGAGACCCGGTCAATGCTGGCCACCAGTTCGTTCAGGCTGAAGAAGCGGCCAAAGTACATCTCCTGCCGCGCCAGGTTAGCCATGCGGCTGGTGGTGGACTCCAAGCCGAGCATCAGCGAGCCTTTCAGGTAATCCTTTGCCCGCCGCAGCTCCTCTTCATCCACGCGCTCCTGCTTGAGGCGGGTGAACTCGGAGAGTATCAACTGAACGACGCGGCCGGCCGATTCGGCCGACGTGCCCGCGTAAACCGACAGGCATCCGGTGTCCCGGTACGGGTTCAGTTCGGAAAACACCGCATAGGCCAGCCCTCTGCGCTCGCGAATGTTCTGAAACAGCCGGGAGCTCATGCCCCCGCCAAGCACCGTATTGAGAACGTAGCAGGCGAAACGGTCGCCGTGCGGCAGCGGATAGGAAGGAACCCCCAGGCAGAGGTGCGTCTGTTCGAGCGATTTCTTCTTGCGCACCGCGATTCGGGCATGAGTGGCGGGAGGGGAATCGGAGGGAACCTCCCCGCATACGGGCATGCTGTCAAAGCGCTCGCTCACCAGTTCCACGAACTGCTCGTGCGTCAGGTTCCCGGCGGCGGTCACGAGCATGTTCGAGGAAACATAATGCCTGCCGTAGTGCTTCCAGACCAGCTCGGGAGAAAACGCCTTCACCGTTTCCTTTGTGCCCAGAATGGGTTTCCCGAGCGCGTGGCCCATCCAGAAGTTGCTTGTGAAGATCTCATGGACGAGGTACTCCGGGTTGTCCATGTCCATCTTCAGCTCTTCGAGGATCACCTTCTTTTCCTTCTCGATATCCTCCGGGCGAAACATGGGGTGGAGCACCAGGTCCGAAAGCACGTCGAAGGCTTGCGGCAGATGATCGTCGAGGACCTTGGTGTTGAAGCTGACCAGTTCCTTGGCGGTGAACGCATCGAGGTTTCCGCCGATGGAATCCACGGAACGGGCAATGTCTTCGGCGGAGCGCGTTGTGGTGCCCTTGAACAGCATGTGCTCGATGAAGTGGCAGATGCCGTTCTCTTCAGGCGTTTCCCTCCGTGAACCCGAGCAGACCCAGATTCCTATCGCGACGGATCGCACGTGCGGCATACGCTCGGTTACGATGCGCACCCCGTTTGGGAGTACTGTCTTTCGGATGTCATCGCCGGAAGGCACGGAAGCAGGCATGAAGGTAACGAACTGTTTTTACTACCTGAATTGTCCCACTTTCCCGGGTGGCCTGCCAGTGGGGTGGGGGCCGCCCCGGCCGGCGTTCAGGGCTCCAGCCAGATCCGTGTACGGTTGCTCTCGCGGCCTCCGCTCTCCAGGTAAAGCTCTGCGGGGCCGGCGTTTACGATGGCGGGCAACTGGATTTCCACCAGGTACAGGCCGATGTAACCGGGGGCCAGTATTGCGCGGGTGACCTCCACGGGAGCACGGTCCAGGTAGGCTCGCACCGGCTCGATCACATTGGGGGGATTCTCGGCCGGGCCGGGCATGCCCGCGGGCCACTCCGGACGAACCTTGCCGAGCCCCGTCGCCAGGACCTGAATCCTGCCGTTCGACCGCGCCGGGTTCATGGCGTCAAGAAGCACGCCGCTGTCAGCGTTCAGAATCAGCGGGGTGCCGTCGCGGTCTATGAAAATTGCCGGAGAAACGTCTTCGACCGGCAACGCCAGCCGCAGGCTGCCCTGCGCCGTATCGAGAGCCACCGAAAGAGATCCGCGGGGGACGGCAAACGGGACCTGAATCTGCGTTTCGCGGTCGTCGGCCGCCAGTACCGGAAAATTCAACTCCCCGGCGCGGGCCGTCCGGACCCGCCCGCCTAAAACGCTCAGCAGCGAACCGGGGGCCGCCGGACGTCCGCTGAAGTCGGCCGCATTCACCAGGCGGAGGTCTCCCAAACGGTGCGGGGCCAGCGCGGCGTAAACCCCGTAGCCCTGTACTGTTACGAACAACTGGTTGCCGTCCGGGTCGAGCCCGACATCGAGCGCCGCCGCTTCGGGGAGTCCTCGCAGCGGCGACCAGTTCGTCGCCGCGGCGGCGGCGTTCAAATCCGAGCGCGTGAAGTACACGCCCCGGCTGGTGGCGACGTAAACGGCCCCGCTGGAGCGGTCGGCCGTAATGCCCCAGGCCGGGCTTTGGGGAAGATCCGCGGTCAAGTCATCCCAGTACTGGCCGCCGTTGATCGTTCGCAACACAAACGGAGGCCTCAAGCCGCCAAGCGCCGCCAGCGCGGTTCTGGGATCCTTCGGGTCCACCCAGATGCTCTCGACGGGGCCGCGGCCGGCGGGCGAAGGGAGCCCCCAGGTCCGGCCCTTGTCCAGCGAAACCCAAATGCGGCCGTCGGAAGCGCCCGCGTAAAGTGTTTCCCCAACCGCCGTCAATGCGGTGATCTGAGCGCCGAGGGCCTCGGAAGCGGCGACCCGGGCCATGGCCTGCTCGCGCGCTGTGGAGTCCAGGATGGGGCGCCAAGCGTGCTTTTCGCCGGGGGCCCACTCGATGACGCCAATCCCGTCCGCAATCAGGCGAATGCCTCTGCCGCCTTCCGGGAGGGCCGCGAGCCTGCGCGCGGGGAGGTTCGGCAGCACGTCGTTCAGGCCGGTCCAGGTGACGCCTCCGTCGAGCGACCGCCAGGCGCCGCGGTCGTTCGCTACCACCACCTCATCACCGTCCACAGGCGAAACGGCCAGGTCCCGCATGCCGCCGCCTATGATCGACCGCTGCCTGTAGGCCGTTAAATCCGCCCAGGAAACGCCGCCGTTATCGGACCGGAGGACCTGCCGCCCAAGGGCGTAAAGCCGCGAGGAACTTGAAGGGGCGGATCGAACGGCGCGAACGCCTTCCGGCAACGAGGTCTCCGCATGGCTCTCGACAGGGGGCGGAACAGCGGTGGAGGGTTGCCATTTCTCGAAATCCGACGTTTCGTACACCCGGCCGGCCGCTGTCCGGACAAACAGCCGCGCGCCGTCCTCGGAGAACCACACCCTTGCCACCGGGCCCGTCGCCGGGGAAGCCAGCGCGAGATCGACGGCCGAATTACCGATACGCCGCCAGTCCAGGAGCGTGCCATTCGAGTTGTTTGGCGCCTGCGCCAGTGCGGCGCCCGGTAAAACGATTATCAGTAGAAGCAGGAGCCGCCGTCCCAGCCAGCCCGACGCTGTGGCACTCTGACACATGAATTGAGTCCATTCTAACCCGGCCGGCAGCCGCACGTAAGATATCGGCATATGAAACTTCTTCCATGGAAAGGATTTCAAAAAAAATACTCAATGGTCTATCTTTTGCTATGCAATTAAAGGTGATAGACTAAAGTCTCCGAAATGGACCGGGTCTGTGCGAACGGCGCCAGAGGCTTGCAATGTTAAGGTGGATGGGGTGTAAACCGTGTCGCCTGCTGCTAGCGATGGCAGTAGTTGGGGTGTGTTATGCCCAGGCGCCGTCCTCTCTGTTGTCCGCTGACGCTGCCGCGACGGTTGTCACTCTCGGCGGGCGCGTCAGCGTAATGCGCGATTCCGTTCCCTGGGCCCTTGCGGCCGGCGATCAGGTTCGTCCGGGCCAACTGATCATCACCGGGGAGGACGGGTACGCCCTTTTCCGGGTTTCCGACGGCAGCACGTTTGAAGTTTTCCCGAATTCGCGCGTATCTTTTCGCGCAAATCCAGGCAATTGGAAGGATTTATTGGACCTGCTGCTGGGCCGCATCAAGGTCCATATACAGAAGTTGGGCGGGCAGCCGAACCCCAGCCGCGTTCACACCCCCACGGCGATCATCTCGGTGCGAGGCACCGTTTTCGATATTACAGTCGAGGACAGCGACACGACCTTAGTGCTGGTGGAGGAGGGCCAGGTGGAAGTTCAACACCGAGTGCTCCCGTCCGGCTCGAAACTGCTGAACCCCGGCGAATGGCTGCGGATCTACAAGAACGAGCGGCTCGCGCAGAAGTCTTTGGACAAAGGCTCGATCCTTCAGAACGCGCTGCGCGCCGCGGCCGACGCGATCTACACCACCATCTACAGGAGCCCGCGGACTTCCGGCGGCGCTCCGCCGCCAGCGGGCGGTGGAGGGACCGGGGGAGGCCTGCCGGGCGATCACGGCCAGACGGAACCCACTCCGCCGGGCGGCTCCGATACTCCGCCTGCGCCGCCGCCTCCTCCTGCGGGCGGCAGTGCCGGTCCGCCGCCGCCACCGCCACCGCCTCCCGGCAGGTAGGCGCCGCCTTTCCCGCAACTGCCGAGCTTTGCGCGCTCGCCGTGTGCGAAACTGGCACTTGAGGGTACGAAACGGAAAGGCTTTGAGCATGCGGACGGCGCTCCTCGGATTTTCGCTTGTGTTGCTTTCGCGGGCCGCGGCCGGCCAGTCAGGCGGCCTCCCGCCGGAATGGGAGATACGAAAGGACCTCACGACGCTCGTGGAGCACGTGGAGGCGTTCAAACCCATTCTCGCGAAGGTGACGCCGCAGCAGTGGGAGAGCGCGCCGGCCGCCTACGCAGAGCAGGGCAAGCGCATCAATGCCGAGATCGATTACCTCATCAGCACCTGCAAAGCTCTGGCCGAGCGTCCCGACGGGCTCACGAATGCTCTGACCACGTACTTCCGCCTGCAGTCCGTGGATCTCATGCTTCGCTCCTACGCCGAGGGAATCCGAAAATACCAGAACGCCGCTCTTGCGGAACTTCTGCTGGGAGCCGTTTCGACGGCAACAGCCGACCGCGAGAAGCTGCGACAGTACGTAATCGATCTGGCGGCCGACAAAGAGGCGCAATTCCGCGTCATCGACGAGGAGGCGCAGCGCTGCCGGGGACAGATTTCCCGCCAGCCCCGCAGCGTCCAGGGGGCCCCGAAAAACGAGGAGAAGAAATGACCGACGCCCGTACTTTCGTTTGCAGTATCTGCGGCGATCCTTCCACCCAGATTTGCGTCTATTGCACGAAGGACGCTTGTCCGAACCACCTTTGCTGCAAGTGCAAGCGGTGCAGCGACTGCTGCGAGTGCGAGGTTCCCCTCGACTCGGCTCAAGAGGCGGAAAAAGACGCGTCCTCCCAGCAGCCGGCCGAAAAGGCTGTCTGACTCTGTGGCACGACGGGCAGGCTCTTGTAGACGGCGCGCAGCCGCGCGGCGGGAACAGCGTTTTTCCACTCAATAATGAAGACACATTCACCTCTTTAGTGCGATTTCTCGCGCGATTGGGGGTTTTGACCCAGGGTTCTTCGCTGCCGGCGGATGGCGGTGCGAGGCGGGGCCTTTTCCTTTGGCATGTTTCCGGGAATTCCCCCTGCAGACAGGGGCTGGCCCCAGGCGTGCAGATTAATTAATGGCAGACGGGGACTTCCAGGTTTGCCTAGACGTCTCAATGTCCACGGCAAGGCAGTCAAGACGGAATAGGCCGTATTCACCCGTGGCAGCGGGAGCTGCCGCCCGAGGGCGAAGCGGCAATATCGGACGGAAAAGTCCTATAATAGTTGTCTATCTCCCTTCCACGCCGTGGAGCGGACGCACGGTTCGCGCCACCGAAGGAATATTCCAGAAGAAGATCGAAACCCAATGACCAGACCAAAAGTAACCATCGACGGGAACGAAGCTGCTGCTTACTCGGCGTACCACGTGAGTGAGGTTTGCGCTATATACCCGATTACACCCTCCTCGCCGATGGGCGAGTGGGCGGACGAGTGGTCCGCCAAGGGAAAGCCCAACATATGGGGCACCGTCCCCACGGTTGTGGAGATGCAGAGCGAAGGGGGCGCGGCCGGTGCGCTGCACGGCGCATTGCAGGCCGGTGCGCTGGGGGCGACCTTTACGGCGTCGCAGGGTCTGCTGCTGATGATCCCCAATATGTACAAGATTGCGGGCGAGCTGACCTCCGCCGTGATCCACGTCACGGCGCGGACGGTAGCCACGCACGCGCTGTCGATTTTCGGCGATCACAGCGACGTGATGGCGACGCGGCAGACCGGCTTCGCGCTGCTGGCGTCCAACTCCGTGCAGGAAGCCATGGACCTGGCGCTCATTGCGCACGCCGCCACCCTGGAATCGCGGGTGCCGTTCCTGCACTTCTTCGACGGGTTCCGCACTTCGCATGAAGTGGCCAAGGTAGAACAGCTCACTTTTGACGACATGCGGGCGATGGTCAGCAACGAGCTGGTGCGCGCGCACCGCGAACGCTCGATGACGCCGGATCGCCCGGTGCTGCGCGGAAGCGCGCAGAACCCGGACGTGTTCTTCCAGGCGCGCGAGACCATAAACCCGTATTACCTGGCCTGCCCCGCTATCGTGCAGAACGTCATGGACAGGTTTGCACGCGTGGTCGGGCGTCAATACAAGCTGTTCGAGTACGTGGGCGCGCCCGACGCCGAGCGGGTGCTCGTCATCATGGGTTCCGGCGCCGAAGCCGCGCAGGAAACGGTTGAATATCTGAACGCCCGCGGCGAGAAGCTCGGGCTGCTCAAAGTCAGGCTCTACCGGCCGTTCTCGGTGGAGCACTTCATCAACGCTCTGCCTTCCACGGTAAAGAGCATCGCCGTGTTGGACCGCACCAAGGAACCGGGCGCCGCCGGCGAGCCCCTGTACTGCGACGTGATTACGGCGATCGCCGAGGCCATTTCGGCCGGCACCGCCCCGTTCAAGACGTTCCCGAAGATCATCGGCGGGCGCTACGGGCTCTCGTCGAAGGAATTCACGCCCGCCATGGTGAAGGCCGTGTTCGACGAGCTCGCGAAGGCGAACCCGAAGAACCACTTCACGGTGGGCATCGTGGACGACGTGACCAACACGAGCCTCGATTACGACGAGGGGTTCTCCACCGAGGATCCGCAGACCGTGCGCGCGCTGTTCTACGGGCTGGGTTCGGACGGCACCGTGGGCGCGAACAAGAACTCGGTGAAGATCATCGGCGAGGACACGGACAACTACGCCCAGGGCTACTTCGTGTACGACTCGAAGAAAGCGGGCGCGATAACGATTTCCCACTTGCGCTTCGGTCCGAAGCCGATCCACTCCACCTACCAGATCAGCAAGGCCAGCTTTGTGGCGTGCCATCAGTTCTCGTTCCTCGAGCGCTACGACATGCTGAAGTCGGCCGAGCCCGGCGCCGTGTTCCTGTTGAACAGCCTTTACGGCCCGGACGAGGTCTGGGATCATCTGCCGCGCACCGTGCAGCGCCAGATCATCGAGAAGAAGCTGAAGTTCTACGTTATCGACGGCTACAAGGTGGCCGAAGAGACCGGGATGGGCAGGCGCATCAACACCATCATGCAGACCTGCTTCTTCGCTATCAGCGGCATTCTTCCCCGCGACGAGGCCATTGCCGCGATCAAGAAAGCCATCGCGAAGACCTACGGCAAGCGCGGAGAAGCCGTCGTTCAGAAGAACTACGCGGCGGTGGATGCGGCGCTTGACCACCTGCACGAAGTAAAGGTGCCCGGCGCCGTGACGAGCACGTTTGATATGCGGCCCGCCGTTCCGCCGGAAGCTCCGGAGTTCGTGCAGAAGGTCACGGCCCGCATCGTGGAGGGCAAAGGCGACGAGCTCCCGGTGAGCGCCCTTCCGAACGACGGCACGTTCCCGACCGCCACGGCGCAATGGGAGCGGCGCAACATCGCCCTGGAAATCCCGGTCTGGGACGAGGCGATCTGCATACAGTGCGGCAAGTGCGTGCTGGTGTGCCCGCATGCCAGCATCCGCGCGAAGGTCTACGACGGAGCGCTGCTCGCCAATGCTCCGGAGACTTTCAAGTCCTCTCCCGCGCGCTGGCGCGAGTTCAAGGATATGAAGTACACGCTTCAGGTGGCGCCGGAAGACTGCACCGGCTGCGCGCTGTGCGTGGAAGTCTGCCCGGTCAAGAGCAAGACCGAGGTGAAGCACAAGGCTCTCAACATGCAGCCCCAGGAGCCGCTGCGCGAGCAGGAGCGCGTCAACTGGGAGTTCTTCAAGTCGCTGCCCGAGACCGACCGCAAGGTGCTCAGCCTGGCGCAGGTGAAGGATTCGCAGTTGCTTCAGCCGCTGTTTGAGTTCTCCGGCGCGTGCGCGGGCTGCGGCGAGACCCCCTATCTCAAGCTGATGACCCAGTTGTTCGGCGACCGCGCCATCTGCGGGAACGCGACCGGCTGCTCGTCGATCTACGGCGGCAACCTGCCGACTACGCCCTACGCGGTCAACAAGGACGGGCGCGGTCCGACGTGGTCGAACTCGCTGTTTGAGGACAACGCCGAGTTTGCGCTCGGCATGCGGCTTGCCATCAACCAGCAGAACGCCTACGCCCGGGAGTTGGTGAAGAAGCTCTCCTCGGTGATCGGCGACGAGCTGGCCGAGGCGCTGCTCAATGCCGACCAGACCGGAGAGAAGGGTCTTGAGGAGCAGCGCCAGCGTGTGGCTCTGCTGAAGCAGAAAATAGCGGGCCTGCGGACAGCCGAGGCGCAAGACCTGATGGCCGTGGCCGACATGCTCGTGAAGAAGAGCGTGTGGGCGATCGGCGGCGACGGCTGGGCCTACGACATCGGCTACGGCGGCCTGGACCACGTGCTCGCCTCCGGCGAGAACGTGAACATCCTGGTGCTCGACACCGAGGTGTACTCGAACACCGGCGGCCAGATGTCCAAGGCCACACCGCTCGGCGCGGTGGCGAAGTTCGCTTTCGGCGGCAAGCCGCGGCCGAAGAAAGACCTCGCCATGATGGCGATGAGCTACGGCAACGTCTACGTGGCGCGGGTCGCCTTCGGCGCCAACGACACCCAGACCATCAAGGCGTTCATCGAGGCCGAAGCCTACGACGGCCCGTCGCTGCTGATCTGCTACAGCCACTGCATCGCGCACGGCTACGATTTGATCCACGGGCTTGACCAGCAGAAAGCGGCGGTGCAGAGCGGCTACTGGCCTCTGCTGCGCTACAACCCCGAACTCGTTAAACAGGGCAAGAACCCGCTGCAGCTCGATTCGCGGGCTCCCACCCTGAGCCTTGACAAGTACATCTACAACGAGACGCGTTACTCGATGCTGCGGCATGGCCAGCCGGAAGTGGCGAAGGCCCTTTATGAACTCGCCGAGCAGGATGTGCACAGGCGCTGGAAGCTTTACGAATACATGGCCGCAATGCCGGGCAACGGCGGCGAGCCTGCGGCGACTCCGGTTCCGGCCGGCGCCAGGGAAGAGAAGAAGTGATCGACCTGACAACCCAATACCTCGGTTTGGACCTCAAGAACCCTCTGGTGGTTGCGGCTTCGCCGCTGTCGGAGGACATCGGCAACATCCGGAAGATGGAAGATTCGGGTGCTGCCGCGGTGGTGATGCACTCGCTGTTTGAAGAACAGATTGCGGTCGAGAGCAGGGAGCTCGACCGCAATCTCTCCCTCGGCGAGAGCAACGCCGAATCGCTCTCATACTTTCCCGACCTCTCCAACTACAACATGGGGCCGGATGCCTACCTGGAACAGATCGCGAAGGCGAAGGCGGCGGTGAAGATTCCCATAATCGCCAGCCTGAACGGCACGTCCGCCGGCGGCTGGACGTGCTTCGCGCAGAAGATTGAACAGGCGGGCGCGGATGCGCTTGAGCTGAACATCTATACGATCCCCACAAACCCGAACGTCACCGGCGCGGAAGTGGAACAGATGTACGTCGACCTGGTGAGCCGGGTGAGGGCGAGCGTGCGCATCCCGGTGGCGGTGAAGCTCGGCCCGTATTTCACCGCTTTGGCCAGTCTCGCCGGGCGGCTGCAGCAGGCCGGCGCGAACGCGCTGGTGCTGTTCAACCGCTTCTATCAGCCGGACTTCGACCTGGAGGCGCTGGAGGTCGTGCCAACGCTGCAACTCAGCAACTCCTACGAGCTGCTGACACGGCTGCACTGGGTGGCGATCCTTTACGGCCGCGTGAAGTTGGACCTGGCGGTCACGGGCGGTGTCCACACGTCCTACGACGTGCTGAAGGCGATGATGGCCGGCGCGCAGGTAGTCGAGCTGGCTTCGGCAGTTCTCAAGCGCGGGATTGATTACCTCAGCACGGTCAAATCCGAGCTGACCGACTGGATGGAAGACCACGAATACGAATCGATCAGGCAAATGCAAGGCAGCATGAGCCAGCGTTCCGTGGCCAACCCGAATTCGTTCCTGCGTGCGAATTACCTGAGAGTCCTCAGTTCTTACGCGTTAAGGGCATAGTTTTCCGGCTGCTCCGGGGAGCTATTCTCGGATACACTACATAGCCGAGGAGTGCTCTGCCTATGAGACGCGTGTTGCTCCTGGCGGCGGCGGGTGCGCTGGCGCTGAACGCGGCGCCGAGAAAAGTGGACCCCACGTTTCTGCGCCAGCACCTGCCCAGTGTTGCAGCGAGACAGATGGACGTATCGACGGATACGTGTCTTTACAAGCCCGTGTTCGGCGAAGGCGATTCGGAAACCTCGATCGTGCGCGGGGTGGCGCGGTTCGGCGAGATTACGGTATCGCCCGGAGGAAGCTGCAATGCCGTCACGTACCCGGCCGAAGAGCAGGTGTACGTGATTATGGAGGGCGGCGGCAGGCTGCTCTACGGCGATGAAACCGCGCCCGTGAAGAAATACGACTTTATGTACCTGCCGGCGGGCATCAGGCACGGCATTTCGAACCCCGGCGCCGCGCCGCTGCGCCTGATTGTGATGGGCTTCCGGATTGCCGAGGGCACGCCGCCTCCGCCGAAGCTGCAGATCGCCAACCTCAGCGAAGTTCCGAAACAGACCGTGGCCGGGCACCCGGATACGGTGCTCTACCAGCTCATGATGGGCTCGACAACCAGCACGCGCGACCGCATCGCGGCCGGCCACCTGCTCACCAGCCTGTACGTGATGGAATTCAAGCCGGGCGGGACCAACTTCCCGCACCATCACGATTCGGAGGAGGAGATATACCTGCTGCTCGACGGGGAGGGGCAGATGGTGGCGGGCGGCGGCATGGACGGTATTGAGGGCCGCCACCCGGTCAAGCCCGGCGATGCGTTCTTCTTCCGCCTGAACTGCACAGTGGGCTTTTACAACGGCGAGAATCCTTCGCGGATTCTGGCTGTGCGGTCGCTGTACCCGCGCCGCCGGCCGTAGCTACCAGTCGGCGTAGGCGGTCCCGTCCAGCGGGCTTACCTGGTCGGAGCCGCTGCGCACGTCGAAGATGCCCGGTTCCGTCTGATTGACGCTCGTCATCGCATCTTCCATGATGACTCGCCAGGTGGTATTCGAGCCGGTGATCGGGTCCACCGGCACTTTCAGCAGGTAGCCTTCGCTCACCAGGTCTTGCAGCGTCTGCGGCGCTTTCTGCTTGTCGTAGGTGTACTCGTCGATCACCATCCGCAAGGTGAACAGGTTGTTCTTCAGCAGGCTTTCCTTGGCCCGCAGAACGGCTTTCTGATACATCGGCACGGCGATCGAGACGAGAATCGAGACTATCGCCATGACGATCATGATCTCGATCAGCGTGAATCCGCCGCGGGACCGCGGCCCGCCGCTACCACTCCGAATACGGCGTTCCATCGGCCGCTCTCTCCGTGCTCTTTGTGTATACGTCAAAGACGTTCTGTCCGCCCCAGCTCAGCGAGGTGGGGTCGTCGCGAGTGCTGCGCAGTCCCCAATCCGTCGAATTGGTCATCGGGTCTTTCGGGATGCGCCGCAGAAACCGGATTTTCTTGTCGGGGCTGTTGTTCATCCTCACGCCCTCGACGAGTTGCTCCAGGCTTTCCGGGTAGCCGTCGCTGTCGATTTTGCCCGCTGGTATCAACTTATAATCCGAGGCGTCCTTGTACTTGTCGATCGCGGTCCGGATCTCGCGCAGCGCCCAGCGCAGCTCGCGCTCCCGCTCGCGCCTCACTTTGGAGCGCGCGAGCGGGACCGCCATCCCCGCGAGCAATGACATGATCGTGAACGCCACGATCAACTCCACCAAAGTCAATCCACGCTGGTTGCGACGTCCGCTCCGCATCTTACTTGACGTTTACGACCGCCTGCGGGATGCTCGCCTGAACCGGCTGGAGCTGCGAGTTCCGCGGCGTCAGGTCCGTGAACGTGATGGTGGCGTTGCCCGGCTTCAACGCCTGGAACGTGAATACGGCCAGGGTCCCCGAACCGCTTACGCCGCCGGTGCCCGGCATGCGGTTGAGGTTGACGGTGGCATCCCCGGTGTCGTTCAGGATATTGCGCGTGAAGATGATCCTCTGGCCGTCGCCGCCGAGCAGCCCGCCCGCCTGGATCTCGTTCAAGCGCAGAACCTGCGGATCGAACTTCAGGCGAAACGGCGCGGCAAACAGGTCCCTGGCGTTTTCGGCTTCAAGCAGGATCGTGAAAGTGCTTCCCACCTGCGGCTGCATCACCGGGGGCCGCAGCGAGAGGCGCAGTGCGCCGTCCGGCTGGGGCGCCGGCTGCGCCGCGGGGGGCGCTGCCTGCGGCGGCGCGCCCGGCTCCTGAGCGGGAGCGGCGGGAGCGGGAGCAGGAGGTTTCGGTCCCTCGGGTGCGGGAGGCTGGGCCTCCTGGCGAGGAGCGTAGCTCAGCTTGGTGACATTATCGTTGCCCGCAGCCACCGGCCGCAGGTTCAGGTCCGTGATTCCGGGCGTCCGCACGATGTGCGGCACGAGGGCGATCAGCAGCTCGCTGGTGCTGCGGACCGTGCTGTGGCTTGAAAACAGCCGGCCCAGGCCGGGCACGCTCATCAATCCCGGGACGCCGGAAACCGATTTGGTGTCCTGGTCCTGCATCAGCCCGCCGAGCAGGCTCACCTCGCCCTCGCGAAGCCGCAGTTCGAGTTCTACCTTGCGCTGGCCGATGATCGGCTGCGAGATGCCGCCGATATCAATGCGGTCCCGGACACTGGATATTTCCAGTACGGTCTTCAACGTGACTTCCTGGTTCCCGTGCACGACCGGCGTGACGTCCACGTTCACGCCCACATCGACGAACTGGAATTGCGAATAGAGCGAGCCTATTCCGATGCCCGTGCCGCCGAACGGCTGCACTCCGCCGGAAGCGATCGGCACCTTATCGCCGATGCGCAAGGTCGCTTTCTGGCCATTTGCTGCGCGCACCTGGGGAGATTGCAGGATCTTGGTCTGGCTGTCCTGCATCATCGCCTGAAGCAGCGCGCCGGGCAGAGTGATCGAGAAATCGTTGGTGGAAATCTTTCCGATGCGCGCAAGCGATATCAACTGCTGCGTCGAGCCCGCGCTCAAACCGCCGATTCCGGAAAGAACGCTGTTGAGCCCGGGGTTCCCGTCACCGTCGCCATTTCCGTCGCCGTTCTTGTCGTCTCCTCCCAGCAACACGGGGTTGCGCGGCGTGAACAGGATCGGGGCGTTGATACCCGGCACGCCTTGCGACGCGATGGTGGCTGCCAGGTCGCGGGTCTTGTTCCTGCTGGCCTCCATCACGATCACATCCACGACCACCTCCGCCCTCGGCTTGTCGAGGTCGGCCACTAGTTTTTCGGCCAGATTCACCTCGTCCGCGGTTCCGCGTACGATGACCGCGTTCAGCGAGTTAACCTGGAACACCTTCCGGATATTGCCCACCGTGCGGAGCGTGGTGGTGATTTCCTGAAGCTCCTGCGGCGCGGTGAGATTGCTCAGATAGAACACCTTCACCACCGACTCTTCGTAGTCCCGGCGCTTGGCCTGGTTGTCGTTGGTGACGAGAATGGCGTTTTCCGAAAGCGGCTTCCAAAAGGACTTGGTGATCAATGAGAGGTAGTCGAGCGCCTCTTCGAGAGTCGAGTTGTTCAGTTCGATGCTTGCGGGGCGCTGCGCGGCGGGGTCACTCCTATAATCGGGGTCGAACAGGACGTTGATGCCCGCCAGCTTGCCCACGGTCTCAAACAGCACTTTCGGAGGCTGGTTGGACATGCGGAGATTGAGCGGTTGCCGCGACAGCGGCTTCAGCTCCGGGGGCGGCTGGAGGCGCGAGATCCGCTCCAACTCCTGCTGGCGCGCGAGTTCGGCCGCGGTCAGTTTCCGCGTCTCCGGCGGAAGCTCGGCGCCCCGTTCCGCGGCTTTTTTGTTGCGCTCGATCATTTCGAGAGTCTGCCGGATCTCCTGGACGGCGACCGCAGAGGAGGGGTCCATGGCGTAGGCCTTTTGGAACTCGGCCAGCGCCTGCTCGAGCTGCCCGCCTTCGCGGAGCTTCTGGCCCTGCTGGACATGGACCTGGGCGGCCTGGAACCGCACACGCCGTGCGCCCATCTGGTAGCCCACGTCGTTCGGGTCCTCGGCTAAGGCTTTTCCATACAGCTCGAGTGCCGTGTCCCACTGCTTGCTCTGCTCCGCCTTGCGGCCCTCGTTAAAGAACTTGTCACCCTTTTTTGTTCTGGCGTCGATACCACCGGACGTCGCCAGCATCAGGGCGACTGCGGCTATCAAAATGGCTGAGCGCTTGGGGATGTGCATCTT
Source organism: Rhodospirillales bacterium (assembly GCA_050261015.1). GTDB lineage: Bacteria > Acidobacteriota > Terriglobia > Bryobacterales > Bryobacteraceae > Fen-330. Next base: position 40,466 of record JBLNCW010000051.1, read on the forward strand.
ATCTTATTGGTTTTGCAAAGGTTGTGTTAAGATAGTTTCGGCGGCGCAACCCATGCCATACATTCTTGACGAGCACTGGTTTCGGCGCGTGTAGAACAAACTTGCAGAAACAGGCGAATGACATCAAGATTCTGGCAGCCAACCGGCGCGCCGGGCACAATTACTTCTTTCTGGACCGGTTCGAGGCGGGACTCGTACTCACCGGCACCGAAGTGAAGGCAGCGCGCGCTGGCAAGATCCAGCTCACGGACAGCTACGCCGAAGTCAAGAACAACGAAGCTTGGCTCGTGAATGCCCACATTAGCCCTTATTCACACGGCAACCGGCAGAATCACGATCCTCTACGCAGCCGAAAGCTCTTGCTTCACCGCCAGGAAATCGATAAGCTCCTGGGGAAAACCCGTGAAAAAGGCTTAACTCTGATTCCCACCCGGGTATACTTGAAAAGCGGGCGGATCAAGTGTGAGCTGGCATTGGCGCGCGCCAAGAAGCTGCACGACAAGCGCGCGGCCGAACGGGCGCGCACGACTGCGGCCGAGGCGCGCGAAGCATTACAAAAAGCCCGGAAATCTTAAGATCAGATGCAAATCAGACTGGAAGTTCAACCCATCGAGCAGGTGGAAGCGGACGCCATTGTGGCGCCGGTATTCGACAAGAATAGCCCGGGGGGCGGCCTGACCTCGGAGAGTGCGCAGGCGGCGAACGATCTGGCGGGCGGCTGGATCGAGGAGCTGTATCGCAGCGGCGAGTTTTCGGGCGAGCTTTTCGAAACCGCGTTGCTCTACCGGCCGCCGGGGCTCAAAGCCAGGCGCCTGCTGGTGGTGGGAGCCGGCAGGAGCGACCGCTTCACCCCGGCCGTCCTGCGGAACGTCGCCGGCGCCGCGGTGCGCTTCCTCAAGCCGAAAGCGGCCGCGTCGGTCGCCTTCCTCCTCGACCCCGGGGCGGACATAGCGGAGCGGGCGGCAGGCGCTGTGGAGGGCGCCATCCTGGGGGACTTCGAACCGGATCAGATGAAAACGGACAAAAAGGACTCCAAGTCCGTTGATTCGTTCGCGGTCGTGGTCCCGGGCGGGGACGCGGGCCTGGCGGACACCCTGGACCGCGCCCGCATCCTTGCCGAATCGCAGAATTTCGCGCGCGCCCTGGCGAATGAGCCGGGCAACCGCCTCACGCCCCCGGTCCTCGGCGCGAGGGCGCACGAGATGGCGGCACAGTTCGGCCTCGAGTGCGAGGTGCTCGACAAAGACCGGATGGCGCAAATGGGTATGGGCGCTTTGCTGGGGGTGGCACAGGGCAGCGCGGAGCCTGCGGTGCTCATCGTACTGCGCTACCGCCCGCTCGAGGAAACGGGGAGCACCCACCTCGGACTGGTCGGCAAGGGAGTTACTTTCGACAGCGGCGGCATCTCGATCAAGCCCTCCGAAGACATGGACAAGATGAAGTTCGACATGTGCGGAGGCGCGGCGGTGATCGGCGCCATGCGCGCGATCGCGCAGTTGCGCCCGCCCATTCCGGTCACCGCTTTGATTCCCGCGGTCGAGAACATGCCCGGCAGCCGCGCGCAGCGGCCCGGCGACATCGTGACCACGCTCTCGGGCAAGACGGTGGAGGTGTTGAACACTGATGCGGAGGGCCGCCTGATTTTGGCCGACACTCTGACCTACGCCCGTTCGCTCGGCTGCACGCACCTGGTCGACGCGGCGACGCTTACGGGAGCGATCGTGGTGGCGCTCGGGCACGTGCACACGGGGGTGTTCGCGAGCGATGACGCGCTGCTTGGGCGCGTGATGGCCGCCGCGCGGCGCAAGGGCGAAAAGATGTGGCCCATGCCGCTCGACGACGAATATAAGGAGCAGCTCAAGAGCCCGTTCGCCGACCTGCCGAACATCGGCCCGCGCTGGGGCGGCGCGATCACCGCGGCCATGTTCTTGAAAGAATTCACGGACTCGATCCCGTGGGTCCACCTGGATATCGCCGGCACCGCCTGGCTCGACGATGCCAAGCCGTTCCTGGCGAAAGGGCCGTCGGGAGTGGGCGTCCGGACGCTGACGGAACTGGCGGTGTGCTGGACCGGGCAGGGCTGATCTCCCCGGCCGGACGCGCCGCTTGCAGGTTTACTTGTAGCGGCGAACCATCTCCAGAACGAACTGGTCGCGGCGCCTGATCATGGCATCAAAATCCCGTTCCGACCAATCGTAGAATCCCTTGCCGGCGCGCGCTCCGGTTGTGCCGTTCGCCACCATCTCCCTCAGCAGGCCGGGCGCCTGCGGCTGGTTGTACAAGTCCCGGGCGATGTAATCGTCGATGACGAGGACCATTTCGAGCCCGACTGCATCCGCGTGCTCGAATATGCCGTAGGCCGGCAGCCTCAACCCGAAGCCTTTTTTCGCGGCCAGGTCCACGTCCTCGGCATCGGCGATCCCTTCGGCGACGATATTCACCGCCTCGCGAAGCAGGGCGTGCTGCAGGCGGTTGCCGAGTTGTCCGGGGCGGTCCTTTTTCACCAGCACGGGCGTCTTGCCGCAGGAGATCAGCAGCTCGCGTACGGCATCGGCTGCTTCCTGCGAGGTCTTTTCGCCCTTCACGATCTCCACCAGGGGCATGAGGTGAGGAGGGTTCCAGAAATGCGTGGCCAGCACGCGCTCCGGATGCGCGCAGAGGGACGCGACGGCGGTGATGCTCAAAGAGGACGTGTTGCTTGCCAGCACGGCGTGCGGCGGAGCAGCGCAGTCGAGTTTCGCGAACAATTGCTGTTTGATGCCGAGGTCCTCGGGCACGGATTCGACGATGAGGTCCGCCTGCGCGACCGCCTCGTCGAACAGCGTGCCCGCGCCGAGGTCCATGATGGCGGACTGCGCCCGCGCGTGCCCGATGATGCCGTTGTCTCTCAGGAAGCGCACCTGCGAGAGCGCCTTATCGAGGCCCTCCCGCGCGCCGATCTCAGTGCGGCTGAGAATCGTTGTGCGCAGGCCTCCCAGTGCCAGCGTGACGGCGATTCCCGGGCCCATCATGCCCGTTCCGATCACCGCCGCCGTGTTGAACGATGTTGTCATATTGTCCCCGCCCCTCCGGGCGCGTACTTTTTCCTGACCAGGAACACGTATGCCGCCACTCCGGCGAGCAAAAAGACCCAGATCGCCTGCATCGGCGCGTCGTAGCTTCCGGTGGTCTGTTTGAGCCATCCGGTCAGCAGCGGCGCGACGATGCCCGGGATGTTCGCGGCGCAGTTCTGAATTCCCACGATGCGCCCGACGGCGGCGCCGGGAATCAGGGTCTGCGTCAGCGCCCAGTAGTTCGCGGTCATCAGCCCGAGGCCGCTCAGTGAGAACACGGCGAAGAACAGCGCCACCGAAGAGGAATCGGAAAGCGCGCCGATCAGCTCGGTGGAAGCCACCAGGAAGCCGGCGATCGTAAAGCCCTTGCGAACCCGCACCGGGTCGCCGCCGCGCGCGATCATGCGATCGGCCGCCCATCCGGCAAGCGTAGCTACTACCGCCATCCCCATGAAGCTGAACATAGTGTACAACCCCATCGAGTTGAGCGAAAGGTTTCTGCGCTCGACGAAATAGGCGGGCATCCAGGTCATACAGAAGTAAACGAAGTACTGGTAGCAGAACGTGCCGATCACCGTGCCCCAGATCACCGGGCTGGCCAGCACCCGGGAGAAGGGAACCTGCGTTCCGGGGGATTTTTTTGCCTGGAGCGCCTCGATCTGGCGGTCGTCGTCCTTGACCAGCTTCATCCAGGGCAGCAGCCAGATCAGGCCGCCCAGTCCGAGCAGCACGAACATCATGCGCCAGCCGTAAAGCGCAAGCAGCCAGGCGGCCAGGGGGGCGCCCACGCCCGGCCCGACCTTGGCCGCGGCCATGTACAGGCCCACCGCCAGCCCGCGCTGGTTCTCCGAGCAGTGATACCGGATCCACCGCATCCCGGCGGGCGTCGTGACGGATTCGCCTACCCCCAGCAGCAGGCGTACCGCAAACAACTGCCGCACCGAACCCACCAGCGCCGTGCCCGCGGAGGTCAGGCTCCAGAACAGCAGTCCCAAAGCGAACGGGAATTTTACGCCGTAGCGGTCCACCACCCATCCGGCGGGGATTTGCAGAACCGCGTAGGTCCAGAAAAAGGCCGAGTTCAGCGCTCCGCGGTCGTAGTCGGTGAGGTTCAGATAGGCTTTTAGGGGCGTCTCCGAATGGCTGTCGGCCAGTGCGACCGAGAGGTTCACGCGGTCGAAGTAGGCGATCATCATGCCCAGGCACAACAACCCGATGATCGTCCATCGCATGCGGGATGAAATCGGGGCGAGGTGCGGCTGCGGAGCTGCGGACATGTCTGCTATACATATCACACCGGCCGGGCGCGCCGCCCCCAATGTGAATTTCGGTTATTGCCCACCGCAACCCGTGACAAAATAGTTTCGCAGGAACGAGTCTTTTAGGGTTGTGCCGAGGAGTGACCGAATGCAACTACGCGTACTCGCGTTTGTACTCGCCGGCGGCAAAGGGACCCGCCTCTACCCGCTCACCAAGGAGCGCGCCAAGCCGGCCGTTCCTTTCGGGGGCAAGTACAGAATCGTCGATTTTGTGCTGAGCAATCTGATCAACTCGGAAATTTATTCGATATACGTTCTCATCCAGTTCAAGAGCCAGTCGCTGCTGCAACACCTGCGTTCCGGCTGGCAGTTCGCCGGGCTGCTGAAAAGCCAGTTCATCATTCCGGTTCCCGCGCAGATGCGCTCCGCGGGCGAGACCTGGTACCAGGGCACGGCCGACGCCATTTTTCAGAACGTCAACCTCATCGAGCAGGCGGACCCGCACGTGGTGGTCATTTTCGGGGCCGACCACATCTACCGGATGAATATCCGCGACATGATCGAGTTCCACGAGCGGAAGCGCGCCGACGCCACTGTTGCGGCCATCCCCATGCCGCGGCGGTACGCCCGCGAGTTCGGAGTCATCGAGGCGGCTCCCGACGGCCGCATTCTGGCTTTCCACGAGAAGAGGGCCGATGCGCCCCATATTCCCGGCGATCCCGAACGCGTCTTCGCTTCAATGGGCAACTACGTCTTCTCCACCCGCGTACTGTTGCAGGAACTTTATCAGGACGCCGCCAGCGAGCAGAGCACTCACGATTTCGGCCGCGACATTCTTCCGTCTCTCATCGGGCGCGCATCGGTATACGCTTACGATTTCCAGACGAACGTCATTCCGGGTGAGCCTCCCGGCAAGGCCCCCTATTGGCGCGACGTCGGAACCATCGACGCCTACTACGAAGCGAACATGGATATCCGCTCGGTTGAGCCCGAACTGAACCTTTATAACCGCCAATGGCCGCTGATTACCGCGGGTTACTCGGATCCGCCGGCGAAAACGGTTTTCGACGAGGAAGGGCGGCGCGGCCAGGCAATCAACTCGGTGGTGTCGGGCGGAACCATTCTTTCCGGCGGGACGGTTCGCGACTCGGTGATCGGCCGCTACGTGCACGTGCACTCCGGCGCGCTGGTCGAGAGTTCGATCATCTTCGACGGGTGCGACATTGGCCGCCGCGCGCGCATCCGAAGAGCCATCCTCGACAAGAACACGCGCGTGCCCGAGGGCGCCACCATCGGCTATGACCTCGAGCACGATCGCAGGTACCACCATGTCACCGAGAGCGGGATCGTTGTGGTCGAGGGTACGCGTTCGCGCGTGGAGCTTTCCACGGTGACTATTTGATTGGGGCAAACGCTAAATTTCGCACCTTATTTAAAGTGTTTCGACGGCATAAATACTTGTAATTCAAACTGATTTTTCCAGTTTATCAATTTGAATAACTATGGTAAGCTGGATTTAACTTTCGCGTGAAGAGGGGACGCGCGCTCCGGGTTGACTTGCCGAGTTCAGCCGTATCTTGTTTACCGCAGATGTCGCTCTATACACATCACAAGGAGGAAGGAAATGCGGGTAAGACTCAGAGGGCAAAACGACTCTTTTCCAATCGTCCATGCCCTTTTCAAAGGTTTGGCGCCGATTGTGTTGACTCTGGCACTCTGCATGCCGGCGCTGCCGCAGGTTGTCCCGGGTGACAACGGCACAGGCCTTCCGAACGCCGTATTTTGCACCGTCCCGGGCCTGACGGACAACGGAACGGGCACGGGGAATGGTAACGGAACAGGCACAGGCACGGGCAACGGAACAGGCACGGGCACCGATAACGGAACGGGCACGACCGGCGGCGCCGCCAACCCCGATGGCTCGCTTACGGTGCGCTGCGCGGCCGCCGGCATCACGGCGAGCCGGCAGGATATTCAATTCGCCGCAGAAGCGGTGGTGCCGCCTACTTTCGTTCTCGCCTCCCAGGCCCCGCTGTTGCCGCCGGATATTTTCAACGGCCTCAGCCTGGGCACATTGGAACTGCGTAAGTTTGTTCAGCTCACGGGCAACATCCTGACGTCGAGTTTGATGGCCGTTCAGGCAAATGCTCCCTTCCCATCGGTGGGGCCGCCGGTGCTTCCGGGCGGCACCGCCTCGCTGGCGCTGCCCACCGGCACGCTGATCAACCAGGTCCGCATCCAGGTGAGCCAGATCACGGTAACGCGCGGGCTGCACACATCGATGCTGTTTTCGGGTACCGTCCTTCCTACCGACCCAACGTCGGCGGGGGCCAACGGGCAGATTCCTCTGGTTCCCAACCTGTTCGGTGATCTGGGCGACGTCGCCGCGGCTGTTTCCATGGCGTTCCAGACCAGCTTCCCATTCCCGGGCCTGACCACGGAAACGGGTCCGTTCGGAACTGCCGGAATCGCGCCGGTATCCTTCCTCAGCGAAATGGTTGCGGGCGTTTATGTGCTGGCGGGACCCAGAGGTTTCGCCACCGTGGATGTCACCACCAGCAGCGCCGTCGGCACGCCAGACTCGATGAGCATGCCTGTGATCAGGATCGCTCCTGTCAGTCTGCAGGCGACATCGCAAATGATCACGCTGGACGCCAGCCAGTCATTCAGTCCGGGCGGCGGCCCGCTCACCTTCTCCTGGACGAGCCCCAGCGGCGCCTCAATCGCCAATGCGAATACACCGACGCCGATGATCACGTTCCCAGCATCCGGTCCTTTCCTCGTCCAACTCACGGTGACGGATGCCTCGGGCATTCAAAGCAGCGTTACGCTTCCGTTCGTGTTCGTGGGGCGATAACGCTCACCGGCCTTCCCGGTCCGGCTCCGGCCGGGCCGGGAAGGATTTTCCGTTCGTGTTCGTGGGAATTCAGAAGCCGTCGGGGCGCCGCTCGAAACGCGAGATTAGCAGGCCTGTCGCCACCACGATGGCGCAGCCGATGACGTTGTACCAGAGGAAGGAAATCTGCGTGAACCAGTGCGAATAGAAAATGGCCGCTTCCCCCGCAAGAACGCCTATGAATGCCGCGTTTCCGCGCACGCGGGGGAAATAGAACGCCAGCACGAAGACGCCGAGCATTCCGCCGTAGAACAGCGAACCCACCACGTTCACCGCCTCCACCAGCGATCCCATGCTTTTCACGAACTGCGCGAACAGGACCGCGTAGGCCCCCCAAAAGGCGGTCGCCAGGCGGGAAACCCACAAGTAATGCCGGTCCGAGCCTTCGCGGCGAACGTGCCGTTTGTAAAGGTCGATGACCGTGACGGTGGCCAGCGAGTTAATCTCCGCTGAAGTGCTGGACATCGCCGCCGCGAATATCATCGCCATGACCAGCCCCACGACTCCGGCGGGCATGTACCTGGTGACGAACGAGAGGAAGATGTAGTTGGTATCGTTAAACCCGGCGCTGCCGCTCGCCTTTTTGACAAGCTCGGCGCCCTCGGTGCGGGCCTCATTGAGGTTCCTGTGCGCCTGCCTGTAGCGCTCGAGGCTGTCCCGTTCGTGCGCGCGGTCGCCGTTGCGGCGCGCCTGGATCAACTCTGTCGCCGCCGCTTTCCGCTCCTCGAAAGCCTGGCGGTAGCGTTCGGCCAGCGGGCCGTACTCTTCCAGCGCCCGTATGTTGTTCAGTTCGACAGGCTGGAAGAGCAGCGGCGGCTGCTGGTAGATGTAGAACACGAACACCATCGCCCCGGTGAACAGGATGATGAACTGCATCGGAATTTTCGCGACCGCGTTGAACAAAAGGCTGATGCGGCTGTGGGCGATCGATTTTCCCGACAGATACCGCTGCACCTGCGACTGGTCGGTTCCGAAATAGGCCAGGGCGAGGAACGTCCCGCCGATCAATCCGCTCCAGACGTTGTAGCGGTTTTGCAGGTCGAAGGTGAGATCGACGGCATTGAGCTTGCCCGCCGCTCCGGCGAGCGATACTGCATCGAGCAGTGAAACATCCGCGGGCAGCAGCCGGATCGCCGTGACCAGCGCCACCAGCAGCCCGGCCATGATGATGGCCATCTGCTGTACATCGGTCCAGGTCACCGCCTTGATTCCGCCCAGCACGGTGTAGAGGATTACGAGCCCTCCCATCACCAGCGTCGTAATCTGATCGGGCCAGCCCAGAAGCACGGTGAGCACGATCGCGGGGGCATAGATCGTGAAGCCCGCGCCGAGCCCGCGCTGGATCAGGAAGATCACCGTCACCACCGCCCGGGTCTTCGCGTCGAACCGCTTCTCCAGGTACTCGTAGGCCGTGTAAACATTGGTGCGGTGAAAAATGGGAACGGCTGTGGCCGCCAGGATTACCATCGCGACCGGCAGGCCGAAGTAGAACTGCACGAAGCGCATGCCGTCCACGTATGATTGCCCGGTGGTGGAGATGAAGGTGATGGCGCTAGCCTGCGTCGCCATGATCGAGAGCGCCACGGCGTACCACGGCATCGTTTTGCCGGCGAGCAGGTACTTGTTCACCGTGTTGCTGCCGCGCCCCTTGTAGATGCCATAGACGGCGATGAAGACCAGCGAAGCGCCCAGAACAAGCCAGTCGAGCGCTCTCATGAGGAAAACACCCGCGTGAAGATGTAGAACAGCAGGATCAGCGAGGCCAGGTAGAGCAGCACGCCGGCATACACACGGCGCCAGGTCCCCAGAAACGGAGGCGGTTCGTCTGCGTCGGGCCGCTCGGAGCGATTCACCGTCATGGAAGCACCTTTCCCGCGCTCAGCAGATTCGCAAAGATGCGAAACGCGCCGGGCACACCGGCAGGAAGCTGCCGGAACCACGAATAGGCCGTGAAGACATACACTCCCTTGCCATATCGCGCATACAACGTGCCGCCCGGACGCGGCGGCTCGCCCGGGTCGTGGGACTCGAACAGGGTGTTGTACCGCGGGTCCCCCTCCTCCGCGAAATAGAGCCCGCGCTCCTGAACCCAGCCGTCGAAATCGGCGGAGGTGATGCGGTTCGGCTGCCGGAGAAGGGCGCTGTCAGGATCGGGGAACGTCACCGGCGCTTCTTCCACGCTCACGCGGTCGCGCGATATGCGCAGCGGAAAGGGCCCGATGTTGCGGACCGTTTGACCGTCGGGGGTGATGTACTGCACCACCAGCGTGCCCCCGGCTCTCACGTATTCGAGCAGGCGGTGCTGGTTCGCCCGGAGGTCGGCGCGCACATTGTAGGCGCGAATGCCGGTCACGATCGCGTCGAAGCGGCTCAGGTCCGCTCCCGCGAGGTCTTCCGCTTCCAGGAACGTCACGTTGCAGCCGAGTTGCCGCAGTGCTTGCGGCACCTCGTCTCCGGCGCCCGCCACGTAGCCGATGTTCTTTGCGAGCACGGCGGCATCTACGCGCACGGCTTTCACTGCCGCCTCTGGGAAAACCGTTTGGGTCCCTATGTGCGGATGGGCGATTACTTCGATGCCGGAAGAGATCCGCTGCGATCCGTACACTGCGGTTGCGCGGATCCACCCCGGCGCTGCCCCCGCCGCAGCAGCCGCTTCGAAGGACAACGTCTGCTCCTGGCTCGGTTCGCCCAACTGGAATTTCCTCACTGCCGGTTCGATTTTCCAGCCCGCTGGAGCGTCAAGCGTGACCTCGCCGGATGCCCCCGCCACACTTCCGCGCACCACCACTTCAAATTTCCGCCGCTGCGAGCCGGGCAGGACGAGGACGGGCTCGGCGAATCGCAGCGCGATTGGTGGCGCGATCACGAACGGCCGTGTCAGTTCGCCTCTCAGCCGGTCCACGTAGCGGTGAATCACCGGCCGGGTCAGCTCGATCTCCTCGGCGCCGATGCGCAGTTTGAAGCGCGCCTCCAGCACCGGCGGATTCTCCGCCGCTCCCACCAACTGCTGATCGGGGATCGAGTAGACTTCGCCTTTCGGAGCCTCGCGCAGCCAGTATGGCTGTGAATACGCGGCGTCCTCGGGCACTTTCCATTGAAAATCGCGGACTAAGGGTTGGTTGAAGGGCAACTCGGCGTCGACTGGCGCGGTGTCATGCAGGGTCACGGCCGCGAGCTGGATGGGAATCGAAGAACGGTTCAGCGCAGTGGCGCGGATAGTGACAGTCGAGCCGGGCGCCGCCTCATAGCGGTCGGCCGAGGCGTCCAACCAGAGTCCGGCGCACAGCGCAGCGGCTTCGTCCAGTTCGCCCAATTTCTCGCGCGCCCAGAAATCCCCGAGCGCGGTGATCCGCCGCCGAGCGTCCAGCAACAGGGGAACAATTTTCTCGGGACGCGCGGGATCGAACGACCGCTCCGCCTCGGCCAGAATGCGGCCGATTTCCGTTCCGCCCTCGATGCGGTTCCAGCTCGTATCGATGTTCTCGAAAAGGTCCTTCGCGGCCGGCTCCCCGGCAACGACAACGAGGCTGGCCGTGGCGGCGCCGCGCCGCTGAGGGCTGCCCATCGCCTGCGAACGGTGCATGCTGCGGCTCATCCCGGCGATCTCGTTGTAGGAGTAGCCGAGGAGGGGATTATAGGCGCCGGTCTCGATCTCCAGCATGCTGGACGAGCCGCCCGGCGCGCGCCCGAACACGTTCCACAGCAGCCGCCTGGCTTGCCAGGGCCTGACGTTTTTGAGCTGCTCGGGAAAACGGCTTGGATTTGCCGCGGCGGTGAACGCTTCCTTGCCCAGAACGGCTGAGGCCTGATGGTGCCCGTGGCCGCCGGATGCGGTGTCGGAGAAGCACAGGATGACCACATCGGGACGGAAGCGCCGTATGTTCCAGACAACATCGGCGAGGATTGTTTCGCGCCCCCACTTGGCCAGCGCTTCATCCACGCTCTTGCTGAAGCCGAAATCGATCGCTCGCGTGAAGTACTGCTCCGCGCCGTCGATCTCCCTTGCCGCGAGCAATTCTTCCGTGCGAATCAGGCCGAGCAAATGGTCGCGCTCCGGACCGATCAGGTTCTGCCCGCCCTCGCCTCTCGTCAGCGAGAGATATGCTGCGCGGATGCCCCTGCCGCGCGCCAGGTACGCCAGCGTCGCAGTGTGTTCATCGTCGGGATGGGCCCCGATCATCAACACGCTGCCGAGCGTGTTCAGCCTCTTGAGCGCGAGGCGGATACGAGCTTCGCCGGACAGATTCGGCTGGGCGCCCGCGCCCACCGCAAAGGATAGAATCAGCAGCAGCAGCTTGCCCAAACACGCCCCTCCCTTCGCTGTTCGAAGCCCGGAAACCCCACAGCCTCCTGCGCACATCTAAATCAATAATAGTAGACGATTTCACGAGGACTCCGAGGGGATGGGAAGGGCTCAGGGGATCTTTTCAAGAATCCGCAGGTGGGCGCGGCAATCACCCTCCGGGTCCGGGCCGGTGATCGGGCTTGCCCTGGGCGGCGGCTTCGCACGCGGTATCGCTCATCTGGGCATTCTGAAGGTTTTGGAGGAAAACGAGGTTCCTGTAGCGATGATCGCCGGGGTGAGCGCCGGCGCGCTGGTCGCATCGGCCTATGCCAGCGGCGTCGCGGTGGACAGGATTGCCGCCATGGCGAAGGAAATGAAGTTCAAAGACATAGGGCGCTGGACCATCAGCCGGCTGGGCCTCGCCGGCAGCGACCGCATGGTCGACTTTATCGCCCGCCTCCTCAAGGTTTACCGGTTTGAGGAGATGCGCATTCCGCTGGCTGTGTTGGCCACCGATCTCAACACCGGCAGGCCGATCGTCTTTCGTGACTACGGGGACGTCGTGCTGCCGATCCGCGCGAGCTGCTCTTACCCGGGGCTTTTCCAGCCCGTGCGGTATCGCGGCCATTACCTCGTGGACGGGGCCATGACAATGGAGGTGCCCGCGTCCTCGCTCCGCCGGATGGGCGCCACTCACGTTATCGCGGTCAGCCTACCCGTGAACGGCGACGGCTTCGACCCGCGCAACATGCTGCAAGTGGTGAATCGCTGTTTTCAGATCATGCAGACGCGCACGGAACGCGAGTGGCGGAGGTTTGCGAATGTGGTGATCGAGCCGGATGTGAGCGGGATAAAGTGGGATGGATTTGAGAACGCCCAGAAGCTTATCGAGAGGGGCGAGAAGGCGGCGCGGGCCGCCCTCCCTCGCATTCTGTCCTGGCTCGGCCGGACCGCCCCCGCCGCCAAAGCAGCCTGAGCGTTCAACCTTTGATCTGCTCGGTGAGATAGCGCTCCAGGCCGACTTCGCTGATCAGGTGAAGCTGCGCTTCGAGGAAATCCACGTGCTCTTCTTCGTCTTTCAGCAACTTCACGAAGAGCTCGCGGCTGGCGTTGTCGCCCAGCTCCGCGCAGAGCTTGATGCTGGCGTTGTAGCGGGCCACCGCCTCGAGTTCCAGTGCCAGGTCGCTTTCCAGTTGGGCTTTCACGTTCGACCCGACATTGATCGGGGACAGCTCGGACATGTTGGGGTTGCCATCCAGAAACAGGATGCGCTCGATCAACTTTTCCGCGTGCTTCATCTCGTCGATCGATTGCTTCTTGGTGATCTGGTAAAGGCCCTGATATCCCCAGTTCTGGCGCATCTCCGCGTGCAAGAAGTATTGATTGATTGCGGTCAGCTCGGATTTCAAAGCTTCGTTCAGTGCTGCGATAACTCTGTCGTTCCCCTTCATAAGGGCGCGTTCTCCTGCTGAAAATGATTTACGGCTTCACTATCAGAATAACAGACGTAAGCCCGCGCAAACGCCGAGCTTTGTTGTATTTGACACGCTTGCCGCCGCCTGTTAGGCTTCTGGTTTGATGACTCAACCCGCCGGTTTGAAGCAGACACCCTTGTATTCTGTCCACCGCCGCCATGGGGCGCGCATGGTGGATTTCGGCGGCTGGGAGATGCCGGTGCAATACTCCGGCATCGTCGACGAACACAACACGGTCCGGCGCGCGGTCGGGCTGTTCGACGTCAGCCACATGGGCGAGATTGACGTTCGCGGGCCTCAGGCGTTCGAACTTGTAAATTTCGTCACGTCGAACGCGCCCGCCCGCCTCAGCGCCGGCCAGATTCAGTATTCCGGCCTGCTTTACGAACATGGCGGCTTCGTGGACGACATCCTGGTACACAAGGTTGCCGGCGACCACTATTTCCTTTGCGTGAACGCCTCTAACCAGGAAAAGGACGCCCGGCACATTCAGGCGCACAACCGCTGGGAGGTTGAAGTCGAGCTTTCGAGCGACCGCTACGCACAGCTTGCCATTCAGGGGCCGAACGCGGCGGCCACGCTTCAAAAGCTCACGGCGGTGGACCTGTCCAGCCTTCGCTACTATTGGTTCACCGACGGCGAGGTCTGCCGCACCCCCGCGCGCATCGCCCGGACGGGTTACACCGGCGAGAACGGCTTTGAGATTTACATTCCGCCCGAGGAGGCGCCGCGCATCTGGGACGAGATTCTGGAGGCGGGCAGGGAGTTCGGCATAAAGCCGTGCGGCCTCGGCGCGCGAAACACACTGCGGTTGGAAGCCGCAATGGCGCTCTACGGACACGAAATCAGCGCGGAAATCACCCCCTTCGAGGCCGGCCTCGGATGGATCGTTAAAATGGAAAAAGGCGACTTTTTGGGGCGTGAGCGTCTGGAGCGCCAGCAGCGGGAAGGGATTCGCAGAAAGCTGACCGGTTTTGAGATGACCGGACGCGGCATCGGCCGCGACGGGTATGAAGTATATGTCGATGGTTCGCCCGCGGGCTGGGTCACCAGCGGAGGGCCTTCGCCGGCACTGAACAAAAACATCGGGCTTTGTTATCTCCCGGCAGATCTGGCGGCGATCGGGCGGAAAATCCAAATCTCGATTCGCGGCCAGCTTGTCGAGGCGATAACGGTTCCAACGCCCTTTTACAAGCGAGCGAGATGAGCACATATCCAGAGCAGTTCCGTTACACGAAAGAACACGAGTGGGTGCGGGTGGACGGTGAGATCGGCACCATCGGCATCACAGACCACGCCCAGCAGGAGCTGGGCGACATCGTTTACGTGGACCTGCCTAAGGTGGGCGCGGTGGTCGAGCAGGGCAAAGCGCTTGGCTCGGTGGAATCCGTAAAAGCCGTTTCCGATATTTATTCGCCGGTGTCGGGCGAGGTGGTCGAGGTCAACGAATCGCTCGCCGACGCGCCCGAGAAACTGAATCAGGATCCGCACGGCGCCGCCTGGCTCGTCAGAATCAAGCTCAGCGCCCAGGACGAGGTGAGCGGCCTGATGACCGCGGCCGAATACCAGAGCTACGCCGGCGCTGAGTAGATCCGGGGGCAAATAATTTGCGTTACCTTCCGAAGTCGGAATCCGAGCGCCGTGAGATGTTGGCGGCCTGCGGTTTGAGCTCCCTCGAGGGGTTGTTCGCGCATCTGCCGCCGGAGGATCGCCTGAAGCGCCCGCTCGCGATCGAGAGCGGCAAGTCGGAGTACGAGATCATCGACTGGTTCCGCGCGCGCGGCGCGGCGAACGTGACCGGCTATCCGTGTTTTCTCGGCGCGGGCGCGTACTATCACTACCGCCCCGTGCTGGTGGATGCGGTGGTCTCGCGGGGCGAGTTCCTCACTTCGTATACGCCCTACCAGGCCGAGATTTCACAAGGCACCCTGACGGCCATCTTCGAATTCCAGACCATGATGTGCCAGCTCACCGGCATGGACGTGGCCAACGCGTCCATGTACGACGGCTCTACCGCGATGGCCGAAGCCGCCATGATGGCCGTGCGGATCACCGGGCGGAAGCGGGCGCTGGTGGCCCGGACCGTCCATCCGGAGTACCGCGAGGTGCTGGCTACCTACGCGCGCAACCAGGGGCTGGAGGTAGTCGAGTTCGGGTACGACGCGGCAAGCGGCGCGCTCGACCTGGAAGACCTCGAACGCAAGCTCGACGGCGCCACCGCGGCGGTGATCGTGCAGTCGCCGAACTTCTTCGGCATCATCGAAAAAATCGGAGCGGCGGCGGAGCTCGCGCATGGCTCGGGCGCGCTGCTGGTGGACGTGTTCACCGAGGCAACGGCGCTCGGGATCACCGCGGCGCCATCGGCTGCCGACATCGTGGCGGGCGAGCTGCAATCGTTCGCCATTTCCCCGAGTTTTGGCGGTCCTTTCGCCGGCGTCATCGCGGCGCGAGAAAGGTTCATCCGCCAGCTCCCGGGCCGGCTGGTAGGCGAAACCGTGGACAGCCGCGGCAACCGCGCGTACTGCCTGACGCTGGCCACCCGCGAGCAGCACATACGCCGCGAGAAGGCCACCTCCAATATCTGCACCAACCAGGCGCTGGTCGCGTTGATGGCTACGGTTTTCATGACCGTCTACGGCAAGCACGGTTTGCGCGAACTTGCCGAACAGAACCTGGCGAAGGCGCACTACCTCGCCGGCAAGCTGCCGCTGCGGTTCAACGGCCCGTTCTTCAACGAATTTGTCGCAACCGTGGAGGACCCCGCTGCCCTCAACGAAACGCTGCTTGAGAAGAAGATCATCGGCGGCCTTCCGCTGGGCCGCTTCTATCCGGAACTGGAAAACGCGATGCTGCTTTGCGCAACCGAGATGAGCCGGCGCCCGGACATGGACGCACTCGCGGAGGCCTTCGCGAAAGCGGCTGAGCCGCGGGAGGTGGAGGCGCAATGATCCGCGAAGCCCGAACGCACGTCAGCCGGAGTGAGCCGCTGCTGTTCGAACTGAGTTCCCCCGGCAAGAAGGGCTACCAGCTTCCCGAACTGGACGTCCCGCCGGTGGACGCCGCCGAAGTTCTGGGGGCGGAAAACACGCGCGCGGAAATCGACGGCTTCCCCGAGGTCAGCGAGGTGGAGGCCATCCGCCACTTCACGCGCCTTTCCACCTGGAATTACGCCATCGACCTCGGCCTTTACCCGCTCGGCTCCTGCACGATGAAGTACAACCCGCGCGTTAACGAGGCCGTGGCGCGCATCGATGGACTCGCCTGGGCGCACCCGTATGAGCCCGAGCCGCTGGTGCAGGGCGCGCTCGAAGTGATGGCGCGTCTGGAAGCCGCGCTCGCCGAAATCACAGGCATGGACGCGGTGACGCTGCAGCCCGCCGCCGGAGCGCACGGCGAGCTCACGGGTATCCTGCTCATCCGTGCGCTGCTGGAATCGCGGGGCAATCCGCGCAAGAAGGTGCTGATTCCCGATTCCGCTCACGGCACCAACCCCGCCACCGCCGCGATTGCCGGCTACACGGTCGAGAACATACGCTCGAACGAACGCGGCATGGTAGATGTGGAGGCGCTCGCCCGCATCGTAGATGAGGACGTGGCTGCGCTGATGCTCACCAACCCGAACACGCTCGGCGTGTTCGAGGTGAACATTCGCCAGATCGCCCAGATTCTGCACGACAAGGGCGCGCAGCTTTACATGGATGGCGCGAACATGAACGCGCTGGCCGGCATCACGCGGCCGGGCGACAACGGCGTGGACGTCATGCACCTGAACCTGCACAAGACGTTCTCGACCCCGCATGGAGGCGGCGGTCCGGGCAGCGGCCCGGTGGCGGTGAAGCAGCATTTGGAACCGTTCCTGCCCGTGCCGCGCTTGAAGCAGCAAGAGGGCAAGTGGGCTTTCGAATACCAGCGCCCGCTCTCAATCGGCCGCGTGCGCGCTTTTTACGGCAACTTCGGCGTGTTGGTGCGCGCGCTGGCCTACATCATGGCGCACGGGGGCGAAGGCCTGCGCAACGCCACGCTGGACGCGGTGCTGAACGCCAACTACATCCGGAAGGGACTCGAAGCGCATTACGAGATCGCCGCCGAGGCGCCCTCGCTCCACGAGTGCGTGTTCAGCGACGCGCGCCAGGCGAAGCGCGGCGTCCGCACCGGCGACATCGCCAAGCGCCTCATCGACTACGGCTTCCACCCCTACACGGTCAGCTTTCCGCTGATCGTTCACGGAGCGTTGATGATCGAGCCGACGGAAACCGAGAGCAAGCGCGAGCTTGACGATTTTATCGACGCGATGATCTCCATTGCCCGCGAGGTGGAGGAAAACCCCGAGCTGGTCACCAAAGCGCCGCACAACACGCGCATCGGCCGGGTGGACGAAGTCGCCGCCGCGCGCAGGCCGGTCGTACGCTGGCGCCCGAAATAGGCGCCTGCTGTCCGGTTCCATACAGCGGCGTCCCGGAAGCGGACAGTCGTGGCGCGGAACCCGCCCTAAGCTGTTGATAATCGGGGACAATCCTGGCACGCAACTTGCCCGTAAGAAAGCGTGTATCCAAAGCCGGTCTCATTCGTTTAGAGAGTAGGAGACTTCGATGCGGGCGCTATTCAACGAACTCAGACGCAACCCGGATATTATCGCCGTTGTGGTGCTCAGCCTGTTGCTGGGAGTGGCCCCGCGGGCGGGGCTCGAGAACGTAGTCTGGGACGGCCGGCGAGTTGAGATGAAGATTTACCGCGGCCTTTCGGCGCCGGACCGCGCGTTCGATGTTCCGGGCCGCCCGTTCGAAGTTTTCCGCGCCCGCATGCACCGCCGGCTTCTGACGGTCGATTTTTAGGAACGCCTCTCACCTTCGTGTAAAGACTCCACGCCCGGCCGGGCATCCTTCCCAATCCTGTCATCACCCAGGGCGCTGGCGAACCAATTGCACCTTTTTCCGGAGAGGAGGGGTGTTTCTATGGGCACACATATGCAACAGGAACCGCGTTCCGAATACCGCGAAGGCCGCATTGCGCGAACGATCGAGGAGCGGACGGCAAAGCTGCCTTCGGATTTCTTCCTGTGGGGCGCCGCGGGTTCGATCGGCGGAGCGCTCATTCTCCGCATGATGGGGAAAACCGAGGACGCCAACTTCTTAGGCCATTGGGCGCCTGTACTGTTGATCCTCGGTCTCTATAACAAGCTGGTGAAGCTGGAAGGCTCGGAACGCCGCGGATAGCTAACACGGTGCTGGTGCGGGACCAACCGCACCGGCGCCGAGGTCATGCCGCGTTTCGCGGGCGGCGCAACATTTTCGCGCCAAGCGCGCCGCCGGCGATCGACAGGGCGGTAAACACGACGAAGAGGACGGCCAGGCTCACCAGGACATTGACGGCCAGGTAGACAGGGTTCGCGAACAGCTCCCGCAACTGGTCGGCGCTGCCCTGGAAAAAGGGGACCTCGCTCAGATTCTTCAAAAGTTCTCCGCTGCGCACCTGGGCGACGAAACTCAGCGTGAAGAGAACGGTGAAAATCATAAAGCTGAACAGCCCGGTGATCCAGCCCATTCTGGCGCCGTTGCCTACCGTCAAGACCTGGCCCGTGCGGCGCTGGTAAAAGTAGACGCAAAGGAAGCCTGCCGCTAAGAGCCACACCGGGCATGCGTAGACGAGCATCGCGTTGAACAGGCTGGCCAGCAGCGCCGTGAGGAAGCCCACCCGCACGGCCATGGTGTTGCGGAAATCGATCGGAGTCTCATCCGCCGGCTTAGGGGCAGGGAACAGGGCAGTCGCGGGCGCAATGATTTCCGGCTCGACGATTACATCCTCTTCCCGCTGTGGCTTGCCGCACTTGTGACAGAAGCGCGCATCGGGAGGCAGTTGTGCACCGCAGGTGCAAAAATCAGGCACATGTTCAGTTTGACGCAGCGCGCTCGTGCGAATCAAGCGTCATCGCGTAAGATGCGGCGAGCCAGAATAGCGGCAGCGCCAGAAGGAAACGCGTCTCGTTGGCGCTGAAACCGGCGAGCCAGTCCAGCCCGTTCAGGACGGCAAGCGAGGCGAACATTCGAGGATACTGCCGCGAAGGGGGACGCAGCGCCGCCGCCAGCACGCCCGAATACAGAGCCAGGCACCGGGCGCACACCGGCAGCGGCCGCCCCAGCCATTCGAAGCACCGGTCGGGAGCCTGATGGCAAACGGCCTGTAATGCGAGTCCGAGGGCGGGCAGCAGCGGCGCGGCGTAAATTGCCGCCAGCACAAACGCCGCGGCCGTCCCGACGATGATTCGGATGCGCATCTCCTCCAATAGTAGAGCGGTTGGAGCGCGCGCCGTTGAGGCTGATAGAATCGGCGTTTGTGAGATCGACACTGCTTCCCTCAACAAGCCCCCAACTGTTCGCACGGATACGCGATGTGTTCCGAAACGCGGAATACAACGAGCAAGGGCTGATTCGCGTACTCGGACCCGTGCAGTTGCCAGGCCGAACCGGCGAAGAAATGCATTATTTCCTCCATCTCACGCGGGGAGCCACGCCGCTTCGCAGCCTGATCCGCATGTTTTTGCTGGGAGTCCCGGTGGAAGCCGCTGCCGCGCGCGAAGCGGCGAGGCCGCTCGAACTTGAAGACTGGGTAGGCGCGGGGATGGTGGAACTGCGCGACGGCATGGCGCACCCTCTCATCCGCCTGATGCCCTTTCGCGACCTTTTGCTGGCGTGCGATCACGTGGGGGGTGACGGCCGGCTGGACATGGTCATGGGCATCACCGCGAGCACCGTAACACTGGCCGACTTCACGGTGCGCCGTCCCTACCGCACGGTGCTCGACTTAGGTACGGGCGGAGGCGTGCAGGCGTTGTTGGCCGCCGCGCACAGCCGGCGGGTGGTGGGGATCGATTACAACGCCCGTGCCGTGGAGTTTGCGCGGTTCAACGCCGGGCTGAACGGCATCGAAAACTGCGAGTTCATACAAGGCGATGCGCTCGAACCGGTCCGCTGCCGGGCGTTCGACCTGGTCGTGTCGAACCCGCCGTTCGTCATCACGCCCTCGGTCCGCTATATCTACCGGGACAGCGGCATGGAGCTCGACGGCTTCTGCCGCAAGCTGGCCGCGGAAGTTCCCGCTCTACTGAACGAAGGCGGCTTTTTCCAGATGTGGTGCGACTGGGCGCACTTCACCGGGCAGGACTGGAAGGAAACACTGGCGGGCTGGTTCGAGGGCTCCGGCTGCGATGTCTGGGTTCTCCGCACGGAAACGCGCGGCATCGCCGATTACGCGTACACGTGGAGCCGCGATACCGAACACGGAACAGCCGCGCGCGCCGGGCGCCTGTTCCAAGACTGGGTGGCGTATTACGAGAAGAAGGGACTGGAGGCGATCAGCACCGGACTGGTCGCAATGAGGCGCGTGAGCGGGAGGAAAAACCGGCTTCGCATCGAAGACGCCCCGAGCGGTGTCGGGGGGCCGTTCGGCGATCACGTGGCAACCGGTTTCGTGCTGCACAGCTACGCGACGGAGGCCAGCGACGAGCAATTGCTGGACGAAAAGCTGCGCGTCTCGCCGCTGGTCCGCCTGGACGAAACTTGCGAATGGTCGGAGAGGGGCTGGAAACCCGTGTCCGCTCACATCCGCCTGGAGAAAGGCTTGACCTACTCGAGCAACATCGATCTGCGCTTCGCCGGGATGGTGGCCCGCTGCGCCGGCGACCGGCCGGTACGCGACCTCATTGCCGAGCTGGCCGAGGCCACCAACTCCTCCCGCGAGAAGATCACGCCCAAAATTCTGGACCTGCTGCGGCAGTTGATCGAGCGCGGCTTTTTGCTGCCGGCCTCCTTGGAGGATGAACTCCAGGAAGCGGTGGGGGCAACCCCCACCGCTTTTTAGTGGCGCAGCGTGATCTTCGCCGGCGGGCTGCACACGTTCTGGCCCGCTGAGTTCTTCCCGCAGACGAGCACCTCTGTGGTCATCGGCGGCAGATCGGCCGGGACGCGGATGTTCACCTGCTGAACTCCTGTGAGCGTTGGGGCAGGCCCGGCGTATTCCGGAACCGTGATCTCCCGGTCGTGTATCTTCGCCGTGATGGCGCCCTCCGCCGTCGGCAGGCCCGTGGCGAAAATTGCGACGATGCTGCCCGTTTCCGCGGGATTCGCGGCGCTGTTCAAAGAGCCGTCCTGGTTCAGAATGCCGCCCGGGAAAATGCCGGGGCTGACTTCGGCCAGCGGAACGGTGACGGGATCGCTCGCAACCCCATCAACCGTGACGACCAACTGCGCGGACGTGCGCGATCCGAGTTCGGCGGGCACGAGCAGGTTGATCTGCTCCTCGCTGGTATAGAACAGCGTGGACGGCAACCCGTCGAAGCTGGCAGAAACGGCCTGGCCCGCCAGCCTGCTCCCCTTCACCATGGCGATCGAACCGGGCGCGAGCGGCGATGGCTCGTAGGTGGCCGAGTGCGCCACAAGGTCGATCTTCGGGCCGGATGGCGCCGCCGGGGTGACGGTCAACTTTATCGGCAGGTCCACCGATCCCGCATACACGCCGGCATCGACGTGCAGCGTGGCTTCGTAGACTCCGGGGGCGAGGTCCTTTGGCATTACCCAGAGCCAGCCGTTGCCCCAGGGGTCGTTGCGCAACCGGACCCAGTTGGAGCCGGTCTTGTAGGTGACGGACATGCTGTAGGCGAGCTTTCCGCCGCCGTCGTTGATGATGAGGAACCAGTCGCCTTTATCCGGGTCGCCGCTCTTGGCCGTGTACTCGAATGGCGGCGCCTTCACCGTAAGCTTGGGGAACAGGGCGGCGCATTCCCCCCCGGACGGGCAATCGGCAGGCGGTGTCACGGCCAGGAAGCGGGGCACAGGTTCGGCTTCGGCCGCACGCGCCACAGTGGAGACCGGACCGAGCGTCACGGACAGTCTGGCCTGGGGAGCGAAGTCGCCGCTGATGTAGGGTATGCCAAGGAATAAGGGAACCTCGACCGAGGCGCGTGTCAGCGGATTGGCGTCGACCACCTCGAAGACCACCTGCCCGGCGCCGGAGACCAGCGGCACTTCGGACGCGCCGGTCAGAGTCACGGTCCCGGAACCCGGAGCGGCGGGAATGAAAACGGGCGCTCCGCCCGCGCCGTTCGCATCCGCGCCTTCCACGCGCGCGAGCAGCAGCGAACCCTCAACTGTCGGAGTGTACGCGCCGGCCGCGCGCGGAGCCAAGAGGTCGCCGCCGCCCGTGGGCTGGCCGGCGTCGGACCCCGCGATCACGTCGGGAACAAACACCCGCGCGCCGGCAGGGAACCCCGCGAGTTTAAAAACGAACCGGACGCCCGAATCCGCCCCCGGAACACGCTTCTGAAACGCCCCATTAAACCCCTGTGTGAGGCGCGTGCTTGCGGACCGGGTCCCGGCGGCGAGCAGGCCCTGCATGGAGACGGTCGCGGGCGCGGGCGACGCGTAGCACTGAATAGCGGCCGCTCCGGCGCCAACCAGCAGCGCGCGCCTGGGCAGGCCGACGGTGATCACTGTCTGGGAGAACAGCACATCATCGCCCATGAACCCGAGAGCGGCCTGGACGGGCGCCGTGTTATCGACTCCCTGCGACGCCACCGCGCCGCGCAGGTTCGAAATGCGGAAGGATATTTTGCCCTCCGCCGACAAAGTGGTGTTGATCCCGCTAAAGGTGATCCCGTTGCCGGCCAGCGTCGGAATGGCTCCTGCGGAACTTGGCGCGCCGCTGCCGCTATCCACCGTGAGCACGGCGTCCAAGGCGCCCGCGGGCGACACGCGATTGGTGACCGGGACGGAAAGGAAGACCGAGAGCGCGCCTGTCAGGCTGCCGTTCGGGACGCCGCCGGCGCAGTTCAGCACGATATCGCCCATCTGTTCGGACAGGCCTTCCGAACGCACCAGGGCGGGCGCTCCGGTAGACACGCACACCAGGGACGCGGCGGCCGGAGATCCGGCCAGCGCGAACAAAACTACCGGGACAAACAGAAGATGACCTCTCTTCGACATTCTTGACAATCCTTCACGCCTCAGAATTGGACGCCGGTCGAAGATGAGCCTGAGACGGTAGGAAAGGGACCGGCACAGACCAGCGGGACGCGGGGAAAACTCATTATGTCATCAGCAACGGATTTCAGCAAGCGTTTCAGGGATTGCGGAATCGCACTAAGATGACGGAAGGTGCACACGGCAACAGCCACAACGGAAACAGCCACAGCGGCGGAGCATCGATTTCGCGAACCGCTCCTGCTCATCGTCGCGGCGCTCGCGGCATTCGGGGCCTCGCTGACATGCTCATTTCACTTTGACGATTACGGAATTTTCTCGGACCCGGCGGCGACTTCGCCCTCCGGCTGGCTGGAAGTCTGGGGACCGCTGCGGACACGGCCGCTCACCTATCTGAGTTTCTGGCTCAACTATCAGGCCGGCTCGAGCGCGCCGTTGGGATATCACGCGGTCAATCTCGCGCTGCACATCGGAGTGGTCCTGCTGCTGTGGGAGCTGCTGCGCCGCATGCTTCCAGCGCGTCCCGCATGGATTGCCGCGCTGCTGTTTGCGATCCATCCGATTCAGAGCGAGCCGGTGGCGTACGTGTTCGCGCGCGCGATCATCATTGCCGCCCTGTTGTGCCTGCTTGCGGCCCTGGCGTGGATTCGCGGCCGCCCCTGGATTGCGGTGTGCTTCTTCGCCCTGGCGCTCTTAGGGAAGGAGGAAGCCGCCGCATTTCCGCTCGCCCTATGGCTGCTCGATGGTGCGCGGGCGCGGCAATTCAAGCTGCCGCTGCTCGCGATGCTGCTGCTGTCGCTCGCCGCCGGGCTGCACGTGATGTGGGTGGCCGCGGCGCTGGGAGAATCCGTCGGGGCGGGATCGGGCTCTTCTTTTTGGGTCTATTTCGCGCACCAGGGCGCGGTTATTTTGCGGTACCTGCGGTTGGTTGTTCTCCCCTGGGGGTTCACCGTGCAGCCGGAGATCCACCGCGCCTGGATCAACCTGCTCGCCTGGCCGCTGCTGGGCGCACTGGTGTGGTTTTCCTGGAAACGCAACTGGCGGTTTCTTGCGATCGCTCTCGTGTTGCTGGTGCCCTCCTCGTCGATTTTTCCCGCGGCGGACCTGGCGGCGGACCGCCGGATGTACCTGCCGATGCTGGCGCTTGCCGCGGGCGGCGGCGTCCTGTTGAGCCGGCTGCGGCGGCCCTGGGTTGCCGGGATAGGGGCGGCGCTGATTCTGCTCAGCGTGGGGCGGATGCGGGTGTGGCAAACGGAGCGCTCGCTGTGGGAGGAAGCGGTACGGGCCTCGCCGCGCGCCGTGCGTCCCAAGATTCAGCTTGCCCGCGCCGTTGGCGGCAGCGGCGCCCTGGAGCTTCTCCGTGAGGCCGCGGAGTTAGCGCCGGAAGCGCCTGAAGTGCCCTCGGAGATGGGCCGGATTCACCTGCAGGTCGGGGATCCGGTCAAGGCTCTGGAGAGCTTCGGGCGGGCGCTCGCGCTCGCCCCGTCCGACCCGCGCGCCTTGAACAACCGGGGCACGGCCCTGCTGGCGCTCGGTCAGCACGATGCCGCCGCGGCGGATTTCAAGCGAGCGCTCGAGCTGGATCCCTGCCTTTTTGAAGCGCGGTTGAATTTGCGGATGGGGCCGGGCAGGAATTGCCGCTATACGCCGGAGCAGCGGCGATCGCTGGACGCAGCCGCCGTGCGGTGATTTGCCCCGGGCAAAGGATTTCTGGCCGGGGTACAATTCACGCTTATGCGCCGTGCTGCCTGTTTTCCGCTGCTGCTGATATTCGCCTATGCCGGATTTTCCGCGCAGGTCTACCAGAAACCCCCGAAAGAAATCCTGGATGTGCTGCACGCGCCCGCCACTCCCTACGTGGCGCTCAGCCCTACCAACGATTACCTGCTGCTGGCCGAGCCGGTGCGCTATCCCCCTATCGCCGATCTCGCGCAGCCCATGCTGCGGCTGGCCGGGCTGCGTATCAGCCCGGTTACGAACGGCCCGCACGGAGCAACCACGATGGCATCGCTCGCGGTGCAGAAGATATCGGGCGGGCCGGCCGTTAAAGTTGTACTGCCCGCCGGCGTGCGGCCCGGAATGCCGCAATTCAGCCCCGATGGCAAGCAGTTCGCCTTCACCGTCCTCGCTGAGGGCGGGGCGGAGCTGTGGATCGGCGAAACGGCCAGCGCCAAAGCCCGCAGGCTCGGAACGGCGAAGTTGAACACCGTCATGGGAAATGCGTTCCGGTGGATGCCGGACAGCCGCACCCTGCTGGCGAGCCTCATCCCTGCCGGCCGGGGAAAACCGCCGGAGGAATTGCGCCAGCCGTCGGGGCCCGTAATCCAGGAGAGCTACGGCAAGGGCGCGCCGGTCTGGACCTTGCAGGATCTGCTCAAGAACCCGCACGACGAGGACCTGTTCGACTACTACGCCCAAGCCCAGCTTGCGTTCGTCGATAGCGCGACCGGAACGGTGACGCCGGTCGGCAAGCCGGCGGTGTTCGAAACCGCTTCTCCGGCGCCCGGCGGACGGCATCTGCTCGTGGCGCGCATCCATCGCCCGTACTCGTACCTTTACGAACTGGACTCGTTCCCGAAAGACGTTGAAGTCTGGGACCGCGCGGGCAACGTCGTTTACAAGCTCGCCAGTCTGCCGCTTGCCGACGCGGTTCCCATAGACGGCGTGCCCACCGGACCTCGGCAGTACGGCTGGAGGCCCACGGAGCCGGCAACGCTGGTTTGGGCGGAAGCGCTCGACAAGGGCGATCCCAAGGTGGAGGTGCCCTTCCGCGACCGCCTGCTCATGCTCAGAGCGCCTTTTTCGGCGGATCCCATCGAGGTAGTGAAGACCGAGCAGCGCTTCGCAGGCATACAGTGGGGCGCGGAGGGCGGCCTGGCCCTGGTTCACGATTACGAGCGCGGCCGGCGCTGGGTGCGTGTCCTCGCGATCAATGTGGACAAACCCTCCGAGCCGCCCCGGGTGATTTCCAGCCGCGATTCGCGCGACCGCTACAACGATCCCGGCTCGCCGCTAAGTCGTCCCCTTCCGAACGGCTACCGCGTGCTGCTCCAGCACGGCGAGTATCTCTACCTTTCCGGCCAGGGCTCCTCGCCCGAAGGCGACCGGCCGTTTCTGGACCGCCTCAGCCTGAAGACGCTGGAAACCGAACGCCTTTTCCGCTGCGGAGCGAACGAATACGAGACAGTTGCGGCGGTGCTGGACGCGGCCGCCGGAACGATTCTCACCATGCGCGAGTCGCCCGCGGATCCTCCGAATTACTTTGTCCGGACGCTCAAGGCGGGCACGCCGCCAAAGGCCGTCACCAGCTTCCCGGACCCCACCCCACAGCTTCGCGGCATCACCAAGCAATTGGTGAAGTACCAGCGCCCGGACGGAGTCCAGCTTTCCTTTACGCTCTACCTGCCGCCCGGCTACAAGCCGGGTACGCGCCTGCCCACGGTGGTCTGGGCGTATCCGCTGGAATACAACGATCCCGCGACGGCGGGGCAGGTCGCCGGTTCGGACCAGCGCTTTACCCGGATCACCGGCACGTCGCACCTGTTCTTCCTGCTGCGCGGCTACGCGGTGCTCGATAACGCGACCATGCCGGTGGTCGGCGACTTCAAGACCGCCAACAACACCTACGTCGAGCAGATTGTCGCCAGCGCGAAGGCGGCCATCGACAAGGCGGTGGAGATGGGCGTGACCGATCCCGCCCGCGTCGGCGTGGGCGGGCACAGCTACGGCGCGTTCATGACGGCCAACCTGCTTGCCCACAGCGACCTGTTTCGCGCCGGCATCGCCCGCAGCGGCGCCTATAACCGCACGCTCACGCCGTTCGGTTTCCAAAGCGAGCGCCGCACGCTATGGGAGGCGCCGGAGGTCTACCTGAGGATGTCGCCGTTCATGTATGCCGATAAGCTCAAGGAGCCGATCCTGTTGATCCACGGCGAAGCGGACAACAATTCGGGCACGTTCCCGATGCAGTCCGAGCGCTTGTACCAGGCGATTCGCGGCAACGGCGGCAACGTGCGGCTGGTGATGCTGCCGCACGAGTCGCACGGCTACATGGCCCGCGAGTCGGTGGAGCACACGTTGTACGAGATGATTTCCTGGTTCGACAAATACGTGAAGCAGTAGGCTGAACGCGGTCAGCCTACGAGAACGAGCCTGACGTCCATCACGTTGGTGTTGGTGGGCCCGGTCTTGAGCAGGTCCCCCAGCGGCTCGAAGAAATGATACGAATCGTTGGCCGCGAGGGATTGCCGGGCGTCCAGCCCCAGGCGTTCGGCGCGGCACAGGGTCATGCCATCGGCGATGGCGCCCGCCGCGTCGGTGGGTCCGTCGGTGCCGTCCGTGCCGCCGCTGAGCACAACCACGCCGTCGATGCCCGCCAAATCGATTGCGGCGGCCAGCACGAATTCCTGGTTCCGGCCGCCGAGGCCGTTGCCGCGCAGCGTGACCGTAGCCTCGCCGCCCGAGATCAGGCACAGCGGCGGGCGCGCCGGGCGTCCTGAAAGCAGCACTTCGCGGGCGATGGCCGCGTGCATCCGCGCCACGTCGCGCGTCTCGCCTTCGATGAGTGTCGAAAGCACCAGCGGCCGCAACCCGAGTTCCCTGGCTTTTCGCGCGGCGGCATCCACCGCCAGCCGGTTGCTGCCGGCCACGAGGTTGACCGTGCGCTCGAACGCGGGGTCGTCCGCCTTGGGCGTTTCAGGGATTTCGCCTGCGATCCCGCGCTCGATGCGCTCGCGCACGGAGGCGGGTATGCGGTCGAGGAGTCCGTACTTTTCGAGAATCGCGCGCGCGCCGGAGAAGGTGGAGGCGTCGGGCGCGGTTGGGCCGGAGCCGATCACGTCGAGGTCGTCGCCAATCACGTCGGAGAGCAGCAGCGAAAGCACAGTCGCCGGATAGGCCAGCCGCGCCAGTTGGCCGCCTTTGATCCCGGAGATGTGCTTCCGCACGGCATTGATTTCATGGATATTGGCGCCGCAGGCCAGCAGCAGCTTCGTCGTCTCCTGCTTCTCCTCGAGGGTGATCGGCGCGGCGGGCATCGGCAGCAGCGCCGATCCGCCTCCCGAGATGACGACGATCAGAAGATCGCGCTCGCCCGAGCCGCGCGCGATTTCTGCGATGCGCTCAGCGCCCCGTATGCCGGCGGGGTCGGGCACGGGATGGCCGCACTCGTTCAGTTCGACGCGCCGGAGTTTGGCGAGGTGCCCGTACTTCACGTTCACCAGTCCGCCGGAGATGCGGGAGCCGAGCAGGCGTTCCACGGCCAGCGCCATCGCCGCGCTTGCCTTTCCGGCGCCGATGACGCGTATGTTGTCGAATGCGTCGAGCCGGTACCGCTTCTTACCGGCAACCAGCGTATCGCCTTTCACCTGGACGTGGCGCAGCACTGCCTGAACCGGGTCCGCCGCCTCAAGCGCGGCACGAAATATCGCCACTGCTTTTTTTCTCAACGCCTGAGTTGATGGCAAGCCATCCTCCGCACCAGGCCCGGCGCTCAAAAGATAGGCAGCGCGCAGATTGCGTCCACCACTTTTTCGGCGTCGTCGCCTGTGATTTCAATCCTGTATTCCGCGCGGGCGTAGGCCGGCCGGCGCGCCTCGAGCAGCTCGGCGAAGCGGGCGCAGTCCTTGGCAAGCGGCCGGTTCGGGCACTGCGCGACGCGCCTCCAGGCGATCTCGAGCGGGCAATCGAGCCACACCGTCACGCCGTGGTCGTTCAGCAGTTCGTAATTCTCCTCGCGAACGAAGGCTCCCCCGCCGAGGGCGATCACCATCGGCCGGCCGCAGCGCACCATCTTCACCCGCTTGCGGATCGCCTCGGTTTCCAGCTCCCGGAAGCGCTCCTCGCCGAACTTTTCGAAGATTTCCGCGATGGTTGCTTTCTGCTCCGCTTCGATCTCTTCATCGAGGTCGACAAATGTCCAGCCCAACCTGTCCGCAAGGAGCCTGCCCACGGTGCTCTTCCCGCTGCCCATAAAGCCGACGAGGTAAATGCCTGGAGTTCGCACGAGCTTGAGTATCATCAGAGGTTCCGATTCACACGCGAGAGCACCCGGTCCGTCAGCCAGGGGAAGAACCGCGCTGCCATCACGGCGCACCACCCGGACTTCGGCGCCAGCGCGTTGCGCGCATTCCGCTCGACTGCCCGGACGATAGCCTCTGCGCAGTCCGCAGCCGATATAGCGAATTTATTGTATCGGGCCAAGCCGGCCGGCGGTTTGCCGCCCAGTGCGCGGTCGTGAAAGCCGGTCCGCACATAGCCGGGCGCAACTTTGATCACCCGGATGCCGTGCGGCCGGAGTTCCATCCTCATGGCGTCGGCCATCGAATCCATAGCCGCCTTTGACGCCGAGTACAGGCTCAGCCAGGGCAGGCTCATCATCGCGGCGATGGAAGTCACCATGACGATAGCGCCGCCGGCGCGCTCCTTCATGCCGGGGACGACAAGCTGGGCCAGATCGAGGGCGGCGAAAAGATTCAGTTCGAACATCCGGCGCACTTCGGGAAGCGGGGCGCACGACGCCGGCGCATACAGTCCCACGCCGGCATTGTTAATCAGAATGTCGACGCGCCCGAACTTCTCAAGCGTGCGCTCGACAACCCGGCGGCGCACCTCGGCGTCGGTGAGATCGCCGGGTGTGACCAGCGCGTCCGGGCCGCCGACCTCCTCAAGCAGCGCCTCCGACCGCGCGGTCAGAGAGAGCAGCGCGCCCCGCCTTCGAAACGCCGCGGCGCACGCCGCCCCGATGCCGTGCGAGGCGCCCGTGATCAACACAACTTTGCCAGCGACGTCCATGCCGGATCATGCAGCCCGGAGCGGGGGATGAGCCATAATATTAACATGCAGCCGGGGCTCTTGCCGTTGTTGCCGCTCCCCGTTGTCCTGTTCCCCAGGACGCCGCTGCCGCTCCATATCTTCGAGGACCGCTACAAGGAGATGATGGCCGACGTTCTCCCGGACCGCTCCGAGTTCGGCGTCGTGTTGGCCAGAGAGAACGGGATTCTGAACGCGGGTTGTACCGCGGTGGTCGTGGAGGTCTTGGCGCGGCATTCGGACGGCCGTATGAACATACTGGCCGCCGGCCGCCGCAGGTTTGAAATCCTCGATCTGAACGACGAAAAGTCTTACCTCCGCGGCTCGGTCGAGTTCTTTGACGACGACGAACCCGCCGAAAAACCGGGCAAGGACGTGCGCCAGCGCGCGATCGAGGCTTACCGGGTTCTCCGCGAACTCGAAGGGTCGGGCGCGGAGCCCGAGCTCGAGGATCCCCAGCTCAGCTTCCAGCTTGCGCAAATTATCGAGGACGTCGACTTTCGCCAGAGCCTGCTCCGGATCCGCTCCGAGGCCGAGCGCCTCCGGCAGCTTGTGCGGTTTTGCGATACCTATATTCCACGCCAGCGGATGATCGCGGCTCTCAAACGTGTTCAGCCGTCGAATGGCCACAGCCGGCTCCGCTTCCCCGGTTTGAAATGAGTCCGCGGCCGCCCCAGCAGCTCATCTTCGACGCCGACGATACGCTCTGGGAGAACAATATCTATTTCGAGGCCGCTTTCGAGCAGTTCGTCGAATTTCTCGACCACTCGAAGCTCTCGGCCGAGGAAATCCGCAATGTGCTGGACGAGATCGAGCTCGCCAACCGCGAGATCTACGGCTACGGCTCGCTCAATTTCGGCCGCAATCTCCTGCAGTGCTACCAGCATCTTTGCGAGCGCGATATCTCCGACGAGGACCTCGACACCGTAATGTCGTTCGCCGAGCGTATCCTCGATCAGCCCATAAAACTGATCGACGGCGTGGAGGAAACGCTGCGGCGGCTTTCACAGCGGCACGAACTGCTGCTGTTCACCAAGGGGCACCCGGACGAGCAGAAGCTGAAAATCGACCGGTCCGGTCTCGGCTGCTACTTCAGCCACTTCGCCATCGTGAAGGAAAAGGACTGCGACTCGTACCGCAACCTGGTGCGCGCTCGGAGTCTGGATCCAGAGCGGTGCTGGATGATCGGCAATTCACCCCGTTCGGACATCAATCCGGCGCTCGAACTGGGGCTCGGAGCGGTGTATATTCCCCACCCGCGAACCTGGTCGCTCGAAGAAGAGGAAATCCGCAACGGAAACGGCCGCCTGCTTATTTTGAACTCGTTCGCGGAATTGCGACATTATTTTTAAAATTTAGCCCCGGAAAACCGAAAAGAAATACCAGGCGAACACGGTGGTTTTGGATAGTACCGGCCGGGCGGAACTCCATCCGCCCGGCCGCCGGAATCACTGGATGAGGGCGGGGAAGAGGCCGAGAATCACCAGGGCGGCGGCCGAGGTCCAGAGCGCGGCTCGGGTGGAAACCGCCATGCGGGGCAGATCCAGCAACGATTCGCCCGGCTCCTTCATGTACATGATGACGATCAGCCGCAGATAGTAATACGCCGCCACAGCGCTGTTCAGCAGCCCTAGCACGGTCAGCCACACAAGACCCGCTTTGATCGCCGCCTTGAAGA
The DNA here is from genome assembly GCA_050261015.1 of Rhodospirillales bacterium. GTDB lineage: Bacteria > Acidobacteriota > Terriglobia > Bryobacterales > Bryobacteraceae > Fen-330. The sequence continues at coordinate 71,893 of JBLNCW010000051.1, forward strand.
TGTAAAACTTGCCTAAGAAGCCGGCAGTGGGAGGCACGCCGATCAGCGAAAGCAGAATCACGGCGAACAGCGCGGCAATTACGGGCTGGCGCTCGCCGAGGCCCGCCAGATCCTCGATCTCCACGTACCGCTCGCCCTTCCGCGCGAAATAAGCGACGACGGCAAACGCGCCGATGTTCATGAACACGTACACCGCAAGGTAGAACATCGCCGCTTCGACACCTTCTTCCGAGTGCGCCGTTACCGCCACCAGCACGTATCCGGCGTGCGCGATGGAACTATAAGCCAGCAGCCGCTTGATGTTTGTCTGCAAGAGCGCGGCAAAGTTGCCGGCAATCATCGTGAGCAGCGACAGGCTCCACACAATCGCGAGCCAGCGGCCGGTGAGGGGCGCGAACGCGGTCATGAAGACGCGCAGCAGCACGGCGAACGCAGCGGCTTTCGGTCCCGCTGCCAGAAATGCGGTGACCGGCGACGGCGCTCCCTGGTACACGTCCGGCGCCCAAACCTGGAACGGCGCGGCGGAGATTTTGAAGGCGAGCCCGACGAGCATCAGCGCCGCGGCGGTGCCGGTGAGGATCCCGGCCGCCGCCATCCGAAGATCGGAAAGCGCCTGGGCAATCCCGCTCAGGCGCGTGGTACCGGTTGCGCCGTAGGTCAGCGCGATGCCGTACAGCAGAAAAGCCGTTGCGAACGATCCCAGCAGAAAGTACTTCGCCGCGGCTTCGTTGGCCAGTTTCTCGCGCCGCAGGTAGCCCGCCAGGACGTAACTCGCAATCGAGGAGATCTCCAGCCCGATGAACAGGACGATCAGCTCGGCGGCGGAAACCATGAGGGTCTGCCCCGCCACCGAGTACAGCAGCAGCGCGTAATACTCGCCGCTCTCGGCCTCCTCACGCCGGAGATAGCTGAAAGACACCAGCGTTACGAGCAGGCCCGCCAGGATCACCAGCAGCCGGAAGAACGTGGCGAAGCCGTCCACTTCGAGCATGCCGCTGAACGCGGGACCGGGCCGCCACCCCGCCACCGCCGCTCCTGCCAGCGCCGCTGCGAATCCCAAAAACGCCAGGTATCCGAGCGCGCGTTTCCGCGGCGCAGGCGTGAGGGGTTCGAGCACCATGATGAGGGTCGCCACTGCGGCCAGAATCATTTCCGGCAGGATGCGCAGGTACTCGACGCCACTTGGGGGAATGAAGTTAGCGGGCATTGGCCAACTCCTGGCGGGGCGTCTGCCGCTCTACGTGAAACTCAACGTTCACTTTGGTCTGTTCGAGAATCGCGGCGCTGGAGGCCGTGATCGGCGGCAGGAACGTCTGCGTGTAAGTCCCCATCCACACCATCAGAATGATCAGCGGAGTCATTACGGCCCACTCGCGCAGGTTCGCATCGCGCATGGAGAAATCTTTGCGCTCCTCGCCGTAAAACACGCGCTGGTACATCCAAAGCATGTAGCACGCCGAGAGAATCACGCCGATGGCCGCGAAAACCGCCCAGCGGAAATTCACCTGCGCGGCGCCCTGCAGCACGAGGTACTCGCCGACGAAGTTGTTCAGCACCGGCAGTCCCATGCTCGCCAGCGACGTGATCAGGAACATGGTGGCCAGCGCCGGGGCGGGCGTCGCCACGCCGCCGTAGTCTGCGATTTCGAGCGAATGCCGGCGCTCGTAGAGGAAACCCACCAGCGCGAACAGAGCGCCGGTCGAGATGCCGTGATTCAGCATCTGGTACACCGCGCCGTTAGCGCCCAACTCGGTGAACGAAAAAAGCCCGAGGACGACGAACCCGAGGTGGCTTACGGACGTATAGGCCACCAGTTTTTTCAGGTTCGGCTGTACCATCGCCACCAGCGCGCCGTAGAGGATGCCGGCGATCGCCAGTATCGCGATCCAGGGGGCGGCCCCGCGCGCCGCCGCCGGAAACATCGGCATGCAGAACCGCAGCAGCCCGTAGCAGCCCATCTTCAGCATGACGGAGGCCAGCATCACCGAGCCGGCCGTCGGCGCTTCCACGTGCGCGTCCGGCAGCCACGTGTGCAGCGGGAAGAGCGGCACTTTGATCGCAAACGCCGCGAAGAATCCGGCAAACAGCAGGTTCTGCTCCATGCGGTCCAGCATGAGAGTGCCGTTCATCATCATCTGGATCAGCCCGGGGTAATCGAACGTGCCGGCGCGAATGCACAGGTAGATGATACCGGCCAGCATCAGCACCGACCCGGTCATGGTGTAGATGAAAAACTTCACCGCCGCGTAGATGCGCCGCTCGTGTCCCCAGACGCCGATCAAAAAGTACATCGGGACCAGCGACACTTCCCAGAAAACGTAAAACAGAAACAGGTCCAGCGCGACAAACACGCCGATCAAGCCGAATTCCATCGCCAGAAAGAGCGCGAAGAATTCCTTCACGCGCTTGTCGATGTGTCGCCAGGAAATCAGAACGCCGAGCGGGCTCAGCAGCGTGGTCAACAGCACGAGCCACAGGCTGATTCCGTCGATGCCGATGTGATAGTGGATCTCCGGGGACGAAATCCAGAGCAGGTCCGTCTCGTACTGGAAGGCCGCGCTCCCGCGGTCGAAGCCGGCCAGCAGCGCAAGCGAGAGCGCGAATGTTGCGATCGTAATGCCGAGCGCAAACTGCCGGATGGCCCGCACCCGCTCGCGCGGGATGAGCAGCAGCAGGACGAATCCCGCCAGCGGAAGCCAAAGGACCGCGTTCAGAATCACTTCGCGCCTCCGATCGCCAGCATCAACACCACCGCGCCGAGCAGCACCCACGCGGCATAGTTTCTGATGTAGCCCGATTGCATGCGCCGCAGCACGCCTCCGATGCCTCGAGCCCGCGCGGCAACGCCGTTCACACTGGCGTCGATCAGCTCGACGTCGATGCCCTGCCAGAGCAGCGAGCGCGACCCTTCCACCACCGGCTTTACGATGGCCGCGTCATAGATTTCGTCCACGTAGTACTTGTTCAGAACCGTGCGGTACATGCCGCTGAACCGTTTGGCAAGCGCGCCGGGCAGCTCGGGCCGCGCCACGTAGAACAGCCATGCCAGAAAAATGCCTGCCAGGCCGAAGGAGACCGAGACAGCCACCAGCGCCTGGTTGTGATGCTCGGCCGGCGCGCCGAACAGCGGCTCCAGCCAGCCCGGCACCGAAAGGAATCCCCCGGCGAGCGAGAGCACGGCCAGCGCCGCTAACGGCAGCGTCATCACCGCGGGCGATTCGTGCGGATGTCCCTCGCCGCGGTACTTGCCGAAGAATGCAAGGAAGAACGCGCGGAACACGTAGAACGCCGTCATCGCGGCGGCAAACGTTCCCACCCAGTACATCCACGGCGCGTGGTGGTAGGCCGAGATCAGAATTTCGTCCTTGCTGAAGAAACCGGCGGTGAACGGCACGCCCGCAATCGATACCGAGGCGCACGCCAGCGTCCAGAATGTCCACGGAGCTTTCTTGCGCAGGCCGCCCATCAGCCGCAGGTCCTGCTCGCCGCTCAGAGCGTGAATCACGCTGCCGGCGCCGAGGAACAGCAGCGCTTTGAAAAACGCGTGCGTCACCAGGTGAAAGATGCCGGCCGCGAACGCTCCCGTCCCCACGCCCAGGAACATGTAGCCAAGCTGCGAAACCGTGGAGTAGGCGAAAACCTTTTTGATATCGTTCTGCACCAGCCCGATGGTGGCCGCAAAGAAGGCTGTCGCGAGGCCGATCAGCGCAACCATTTCGAGCGCCATCGGCGCCTTGAGGTAAAGCGGCGCCGTGCGCGCCACCATGTAGACGCCCGCGGTCACCATGGTCGCTGCGTGGATCAGCGCCGAAACGGGGGTGGGGCCTTCCATCGCATCGGGCAGCCACACGTAGAGCGGAATCTGCGCGGATTTTCCCGTTGCTCCGAGAAGAAGCAGGAGGCCCACCAGCGTCAGCGTCCCCACGGTGGCCTCCACCGGCCATCCGCTTAACTGCGTGAACACTTCTCCGAAATCGAGCGTGTTGAAGTTGATCACCAGCAGGAAAATCGCCAGGGAAAACCCGAAATCGCCGATGCGGTTCACGATGAACGCCTTGTTCCCCGCATTCGTCGCGCTCTTCCTCAAAAACCAGAAGCCGATCAGCAGGCAGCTGCATAGCCCCACGCCCTCCCAGCCCACGAACATCAGCAGGTAATTGGCTGCCAGCACCAGCGTGAGCATGAAGAACATGAACAGGTTGAGGTAGGCGAAGAAGCGCGCGTAGCCGGTGTCGTGGGCCATGTAGCCCGCCGCGTAAATATGGATCAGCAGGCCCACGCCGGTCACCACGAGCGTCATCACGGCCGTCAGGCGGTCCATCATCAGGTCGCAGCCGATCCTCAGGCTGCCCACCTGAATCCAGTCGAAGTACCGCTCGACGTAAGCGGCTTCAAGCGGCATCAAGCCGGCGATCGTCTTCAACACCCAGAGCAGAGACAACGCCACCGATGCGATTGCCACCGCGGTAACAGCCGCCCTCGGCAGACGCCTCCCCAACAGCCCGTTCACGAGGAACCCGGCAAGCGGAAGCGCGGGAATGATCCAGAGTTGTTGCTCCATGGGCTAGTTCTTCATCGAAGCGATTTCGTCCACTTGCAGCGTCGCGCGGTTCTTGAACACCGTCAGTATGATTGCCAGGCCGACCGCCGCTTCCGCCGCCGCCACCACCATCACGAAGAAGGCGAACACCTGCCCGTCCACCTGCCTCAGGTGATAGGAGAAGGCGATGAACGTCAGGTTCACGGCGTTCAGCATCAGCTCAATCGACATGAACATCGTGATGATGTTGCGCCGGAACAGGAAACCCGCCGCGCCAAGCACGAACAGCACCGCGCTCAACGCCAGATACCAGGAGAGCGGAATGGTCTGCGGCATTTAGTCCAACTCCTTGAAGCCCAGCACTACTGCGCCGAGGATCGCGATCAGCACCAGCAGCGACGTGATCTCGAACGGCAGCAGGTAGGTGGTGAAAATCGCGCCGGCCACCCGCTCCACCGTTCCGCCGGTGAACGAGCCGAACGTCACTCCCACCGAGCGCGGGTACATGCGGAAGATGACGAAGCTCAAGATGGTGAGCAGGGCCACCAGCAGCGGCACGCCCGCCAGCCTCGCCATCCACGCGCCTCGCGACTTCTTCTCCGAGCCGGCGTTCAGCAGCATGATCACGAACAGAAACAGGACCATGATGGCGCCCGCGTAGACGAACACCTGTGTCGCCGCCACAAACGGCGCGCCGAGAAGCAGGTAAATCACCGCCAGCGACGCCATCACGCCGATCAGCGCCAGCGCGCTCGATACCGGGTGCGTCCGCAGCACAACGTTGATCCCGAAGATCACCGCAGCCGCCGCGAAGATGAGAAATACGATCGCGTCCATCGCCTATCCAAAAATCGCCACCAGCAGCCCCGTCGCCATCAGATTGGCCATCCCCACCGGAAACAGGAAACTCCAGGCGAAGCGCATCAACTGATCGTACCGGAAGCGCGGCAGCGTCCCGCGCACCCAAATGAACGTGAACAGCAGCGTGCCCGTTTTCAGGGTGAACCAGAACAGCGGGCCGAAAAACTGTGCGAACGCCGGAATCAAGAACAGCGCCGCCAGGCCGAACGACACTATCGCGACCACCTGAAAGCTCCGCCGGTCTCGCGGGCGCGCGCGATACAACCCGTGGCGCAGGGCGATGAGGCCCGCGGCGGCGAACAATACCGAAGGAAAGTATGCAGACCCCTTGTCCGCCGGCCACGGCGGCAGCCATCCGCCGAGAAACAGCACCGTCGCCATCGAGCACACCGTGAACATGTTGGCGTATTCGGCCATGAAAAAGCCGGCGAATTTCATGCTGCTGTACTCGGTGTGGAAGCCCGCTACCAGTTCGGTCTCGGCTTCGGGCAGATCGAACGGTACGCGGTTGGTCTCGGCGAACGCGGCAATCATAAAGATCACGAAAGCGACCACCTGCGGCAGCGGGCCGTGCAGCAGGTTCCACGCCGGGATCCAGCCCCAGTAATAGTGCGACTGCGACATCACGATTTCGCGCAGGCTCAGCGTGTTCGCCATCAGCAGCGGCGCAGCTATCGTCAGCGCCAGCGGCAGCTCGTAGCTGATCATCTGCGCGGCGCTCCGCAGGCTTCCCAGCAGCGGGTACTTGCTGTTCGACGCCCAGCCGGCCAGCACTATGCCATACACGGCCAGCGAAGAAATGGCCAGCACGAAAATCACGCCGATGTTCAGGTCCGTCAACTGCATCCACGTCTGGATGCCCGCCACTTCGATCGCCGGCCCGAACGGAATCACCGCGATCGAGATCAGCGAGAGCGTGATCGCCAGAAACGGCGCAAACACGTACAGCGGCTTGTTCACCCCGGGCGGCGTGAGGTCTTCCTTGAGGAGCAGTTTGAGGGTGTCCGCGAGGGGCTGCAACAGGCCGTGCGGGCCTACGCGGTACGGTCCGAGCCGCACCTGTATGTGGGCGACTACTTTCCGCTCCGCCCATTGCAGGTACAGCAACGTGAGCATCAGCACGCCCATTACCATCGCCATCTTGATCGCGCTCAGCAGAAAGAAATTCATCCGCGATACAGCTCCCCGGGGGCCTCCCGCACCGCATTCAGCATCTTCGAGTAGCGGCCCAGCGTGCCTGAGGTGAACAGCGTATCGCCAGCCGATTCCACCGGCGACCAGACCGCGTCCGGGAGCCCGTCCGATGGGCCCGCCTGCACCGCGCCGCCCGCCTCCAGCACCGCCAGAGGCAGATCGTAGCCGGGGACGGTCCGCGCGATCTCGGCGAAGACCGCCGACGGAGTCCACGGGCCGAGTTGCTTGAGATCGAGCCCCATTTCCTTGGCGATCAGCCCGAAAATTTCCAGATCCGTCTTCGTCCCCGGCGTCTCGAACGCCTTCTGCAGCCGCTGCACCTCGCCGCAGACGTTGGTCACGGTGCCCGATTTCTCGTATGCGGACGTGGCGGGCAGCACCACGTCGGCGGCCTGCGCCGTCTCCGTCAGGAACAGGTCTTGAACCACGAGGAACGGCTTGCCCGCCAAAGCGCGCCTCCTCAAAGGATTCGCTCCGACGACCCACAGCGCGTCGAGATCGCCCGCCGCCATCATCTCCGGAAGCGTCATTCCGCCTTCGGACGGCAGCACGCCCATGTCCACCGCCCCGCGCGAATTCGAATAGTCCACCAGGCAGACGTACTTTACCGGAATGCCGAGCGAACTCCCGAACTCCGTCAGGCGCGCCACGGCTTCGCCCTGGATGGCGTCGCCGAACAGGATCACGAGTTCGGGTTCCTTTGCCAGGTCGTCCCGCAGCGTCTCCACGCCGGCCAGCTCGCCGCCCGGCTCCACCGAAACGATCCGTGCGGCGATCTTATCCTCGCGAACCGGGCCGCGCCGCACCGTGTAGACGCGCGCCTGATGGTGACGCCAGTTCGCCCGGATTTGATACGCGAGAAACGAATGCTGCTGCGCCAAGTCGCTCCCGATGACGAGCACGGCTTTGCTGTTGTAGAGGTCGGCGGTGGTCGCCAGCGGCGCGCGCGTCCGCAGCAGGCTCAGCACGTCGCCCGTGCGATGGTGGTCGATGTTGTTGGTCCCCAGTCCCACCCGCGCCAGCTTTTGCAGGTAATAATTCTCTTCGTTGGTTGTGTGGTTGGACCCGATGACGCCGAACTTCCCCCCGCGCTGCCTGATTTCCGCGAACCGGCCGGCCACCGTTCTCAGCGCCTCCGACCAGGAGACCGGCTCGAAACCGTTCTGGGACCGCACCAGCGGCGTGAGCAGGCGCTCCTCATGGTGCGTGAAGTCGCCGGCATAGCGCCCCTTGATGCACAGGAACTCGCCGTTGACGCCCGAGCGGTCGCGGTTGTTCCCGCGGTGTATGCGGTTGTTCCGGATGCCCAGCGTGGTCTTGCAGCCATCGGCGCAGTGCGTGCAGATTGTGCCCACGTGCTGCATCTCCCAGGGCCGCGTCCGGTAGCGGTAGGTGCCGCTGGTCAGCGCGCCGACCGGGCAGATGTCGATGCACATGCCGCACTCGTCGCACTCGAGATGATCGCCGCGGTTCGGCGCAATCTCCGATGACGCTCCGCGGTTCACCACCCCGAGAGCCGCTACGCCCATGCCCTCAGCGCAGATGCGCACGCAGCGGAAGCACAGGATGCAGCGCGGCCTGTCATAGAACACCACAGGCGACCACTCGCGCTCGTCCACATGCTGCTTCACTTCGAGGAACCGGCCCTCGCCCGCGCCGTAGCGGAACACCATGTCCTGGAGTTCGCACTCGCCGCCCTTGTCGCACACCGGGCAGTCGAGCGGATGGTTCGTCAACACGAACTCCAGCATGCTCTTGCGCGCCTGCGCCACTTGCGGCGTATCGGTGCGCACCACCATGCCCTCGGACACAGGCAGCGTGCAAGCCGTCATCAGCTTCGGCGCTTTCTCGACTTCGACCAGGCACATGCGGCAGGCCGCTTGAAGCGCCAGGCCCTCGTAGTAGCAGAATGCGGGAATCTCGATCCCTGCACGCCGCGCCGCTTCGATAAGCAGCGTATTCGCGGGCGCTTCAACCGTTTTTCCGTCGATCGTGAGTTTAACGTTCGCCATTTACGCGCTCACCGGCTTTGATTCAAACGGGCACGGCGCTCCGTCCAGGTGCGCTTCGAACTCTTCCCGGAACTTTTCGACAAACGCGATGGTGGGCATGGCCGCCGCGTCGCCCAGAGGGCAGAACGTGCGGCCGAGCATGTTCTTCGCCAGCTCGCCGATCAGCGGCACGTCGCTTTGCGTTCCTCCGCCCTCGTGCACGCGGGCAAGCAGTTTCCGCAGCCACAGCGTGCCCTCGCGGCACGGGATGCACCAGCCGCAGCTTTCGTGCGCGTAGAAACGCATGATGCGCAGCGCCGCCTTCACCATGCACGTGTCCTCGTCCATTACAATCACGCCGCCGGAGCCCAGCATGCTCTTCGCCTTGGCGAGCGAATCGAAATCCATGGCGATGTCGCATTCCTCGGCCTTCAGCACCGGACACGACGACCCGCCCGGAATCACCGCCTTCAGCTTCTTGCCGCCGCGCACGCCGCCGGCGACTTCGTTGATCATCCGCAGCAGGTTGAATCCCATCGGCAGCTCGTACACCCCGGGCTTGTTCACGTGCCCGGAGATGCAGAACAGCCGCGTGCCGCCGTTCTTCGGCGTGCCGAGCGCGGCGAAAGCCGCCCCGCCGTCGCGAATGATCGCGGGCACGGCCGAAAAGCTTTCCACGTTGTTCAGCACCGTCGGGCACTGGTAGAGGCCCGCCACCGCAGGGAAGGGAGGACGGATACGCGGGATGCCGCGCTTGCCTTCGAGCGACTCCAGCAGCGCCGATTCTTCCCCGCACTCGTAAGCTCCCGCGCCCGTATGCGTGTAGGCGTCGAAGTCGAAACCCGTTCCCAGAATGTTCTTCCCGAGGTAGCCGCGCTCGTAGGCTTCCGCGATGGCGCGGTCCAGGATGTCGATGAGGTAGCGGTACTCGCCGCGCACATAGATGTAGCCCGCGTGCGCATCCACCACGAAACCCGCGATGAGCATGCCCTCGACCAACTGGTGCGGATCGTTTTCCATCAGCAGCCGGTCCTTGCACGTGCCGGGTTCGCTTTCGTCCGCGTTCACCACCACGTATTTCGGCTTGGGGGAATTGCGCGGAACGAATCCCCACTTCATGCCGGTGGGGAAGCCCGCGCCGCCGCGCCCTCGGAGGTTCGACGCCTTCAATTCCTCCAGAACCTTCTCGGGCCCCATCTCGACCGCTTTGCGGAACGCTTTGTATCCGTCCGAGGCGAGATAGGTGTCCAGCGATTGCGAGTTGGGCAGCTCGAAGCGCCGCGTGAGCACCTTCACTTCCAGCGGACTCGGTTCGTTGTACAGCATCAGACAGCCTTCCGCAGATCGTCGATCAGCCGGTCCAGCTTCTCCGGCGTCATGTGATGATGAAATTCGTAGTTGACCTGAAGCGCCGGCGCCCACGAGCACGCCCCGATGCACTCCACTTCCTCAAGCGAGAACTGCCCGTCCGCGGTGACTTCCTTGTGGCCGATGCCGAGCTTGCGGCAGGCATGCTCCCAGAGCTCCGCGCCGCCGGTGAGAAGGCAACTGATGTTGGTGCAGATCTGTATGTGATGTTTGCCGCGCGGCGTGCGGCTCAGCATCGAGTAGTAGCTGACCACCTCGTTCACTTCGAGCGGCGTGATGCCCGTGCGCCGCGCCACTTCTTCGACAAGCTCTCCGGTGACCGAGCCCAGCTCGTCTTGCGCGTATAACAGCATCGGCACCACCGCCGACCGCTGGCGGCCGGGAGGATAGCTCTTCAGTAGCTTCTCAAACTTGGCTTCGAGTTCCGGCGAGAAAGTCATTACCTGTCGACGTCTCCGAGCACAAAATCCGTAGAGCCCAGGGCGGCTATGGCGTCCGAGACCAGCCGGCCCTTGATCATCAGCGGCAGACCCTGAAGGTTGCCGAAGCTGGGCCCGTGGATGAACACGCGATACGGCTTCGACGTGCCGTCGCTCACCACGTGGTAGCCCATTTCGCCCCGCGGCGATTCCACCACCTGGTAGACCTCGCCTTCCGGCACGCGGAAACCCTCGGTCACGATCTTGAAGTGATAGATGAGGGCCTCGATCTGCGTCTTCATTTTTTCTCTGTCGGGCAGCACCACATGGGGCGCATCGGCCTTCCACGGCGCTGGCGGCATGCCTTCCAGCGCCTGCTTCACGATCCGCGCGCTCTGCCGCATTTCCTCTACCCGCACCTGGTAGCGCGCGTACACGTCGCTTTCGGTCCGCACCGGAACATCGAAGTCGAACTTGTCGTAGCTCGAATACGGCTCGGACTTGCGGATGTCCCACGCCAGCCCGGCGGCGCGGATCATGGGCCCGGTGACCCCGCAATCGAGCAGATCTTCGAGCGCCGCGTACCCGACGCCTTTGGTGCGCTTCAGCCAGATCGGGTTGTTGGTCAGCAGGTCTTCGTATTCGTCCACGCGGCTGGGAAATGCATCGATAAACTTCTTGACCGCGTGCTGCCACCCTCGCGGAGGATCCAGGGCCAAGCCGCCGATCCGGAAGTAACTCGTCATCATGCGCTGGCCCGAGAACATCTCGAAAATCCGCAGGACATCCTCGCGTTCGCGGAAACAGTAGAGGAACACCGACATGGCGCCCAGATCCAGCGCGTGCGTGCCGAGCCACACCAGGTGGCTGTTGATGCGCGTCAGCTCGTTCAACATCACCCGCATCCACTGAGCGCCGGGCGGAATCTCCAGGCCGAGCAGTTTTTCCACCGCCAGGCAGTAGCAGAGATTATTGGTCAGCGGGCAGAGGTAATCGATGCGGTCCGTCAGCGTCACCGCCTGCTGCCAGGTCTTCTGCTCGAACTCCTTCTCGATTCCGGTGTGCAGATAACCGATGTCGAAATCAACATTGGTGACCGTCTCGCCGTCCAGCTCGAGGACCATCCGAAGCACACCATGAGTGGAGGGGTGCTGTGGCCCCATGTTGAGCGTCATTCGCCGTGCGGTCGTTCCCATATCACTCGCTATAGGTGTATTTCTCGCCCGTCACCGGGTAGTCTTTGCGGAGAGGGTGGCCCTTCCAGTCCTCCGGCATCAGGATCCGGCGCAGGTTCGGGTGATTCCGGAAGCGCACGCCGAATAAATCGAACACCTCGCGCTCGTACCAGTTCGCCGAGCGCCACACGCACGTCACGGAATCGATTTCGGGCTGCTCGCCCCCGAGCCGGCATTTCAGCCGTAGGCGCCGGCTCGGCTCGAGCGAGTGCAGCAAGTAGAGAACCTCGAATCGGGGTTCCATCGGAAAGCGGTCCACCGCCGTCACGGCGCTCAACCTGACGAAGCCCTGCTCGCTCTTGAGGAACCGGCACAGCGGCACGATTTTCTCGGGCGCCGTCTCCACCGTCAGCTCTCCCCCGTCGAATTTCCAGGCAAGCACGGCGCCGGCGTCCCAGGTGTTCAAAATTTCCACAAACTGTTCCGGAGTCATCGGGCTACTGTTTCTCCCGCGGCTCTTCTTCCATCGACCAAGCCAGGGCCCCTTTCTTCCAGATGTAGAAAAACCCCGAGAGAATCAGCACAACGAAGACAAACATTTCGAAAAACGCGAACAGCCGCAGGTCGCGGTAGACCACCGCCCAGGGGTATAGAAACACGGTTTCGACATCCAGCAGGATGAAGATCATCGCCACCAGGTAGAACTTGACGCTGAACCTCTCCCGCGCCGAACCCTGCGGCTGGATGCCGCATTCGTATGGCTGGTCTTTCACACGGTTCCGCACGCGGTGGCCGAGCAGCGCCGACGACGCTATCATGCCGCCGGCAATGGCCATCGCGACCAGAACCTGAAGCACAACCGGGAAATACTCTTCCGCGAACGATGTGGGCATCAGCCTCCCGTAACCCTCTCACGTGCCATGATCCCCGCCGCCGGCATCCATACCTACACTGCTCCCTCCGGCGGAGGGGGCAAAACTCGACTATAATGAGGGACGAAACAGGGTGTCAAATCCGCGGGTTGCGGAACGCTACTGCAAAACGCACCTGTTCGGTCCAAAAATGGCGCCCTGAGCGTTGTTTCGATGCAGATTGTAGTGAATGGCGAACCCCGCGAGGTGGCTGACGGCCTTACCGTGCTCCAACTGCTGGAATCCTTCGGCCTGGACCCCGGCCGCGTGGCCGTCGAGCTGAACACCCAGATCCTGAAGAAACCCGAGTGGCCGCACCGCACCCTCGAGTCCGGCGCCCGTCTGGAAATCGTTCATTTTGTGGGGGGAGGCTAGCTTTCCGGGGCAGGCGCGAGGCTGCTGGAAATTAGTCATTGACACCGCCGCTCAACGAAGTACAATCCTATAGGCAAGGATTTTTTTAAACGGAAGTCTCATCCGATGTTCAAAACAAAAAAGCCACGGCCTGCTCAGATTTCCCCCGACGAAACCTACTCCTCCAGTGATGTCGCCCGCGTGGCGAATATCAGCCTGCGCCAGTTGCAGTGGTGGGACGAACGCCACGTCGTATCCCCGCGGCACGAGGGCCATAAGCGGGTCTACACCCCAGAACAGGTCGTTGAAGTCAGTGTGATCGCCGAGCTGCGCCGGAAGGGGTTTTCCCTCCAGAAGATCCGTAGAGTGCTCCGTTATCTCCAGCGCGAGATGGACCGCCGCCTCTCCGACGTTCTCTCGGTGGAATCGGACCTCCACCTCCTCACCGACGGCAAGACCATCTACCTCGAAGACAGTCACGACCGCATCATCAATATCCTCAAGAACGCCCGCCAGCCCATGTTCCTGGTCTGCGTGAGCGATCAGGTCCGCCGGCTGGGCATCGGCCCTCGCAAGCCGCAGCGGAGTGAAACGTCCGTGGCCGCGCGAAAGCTGGCCGCCCGCAGCTCGTAGGCGCAGGAAGGGGCACCGCCCGCCTCATCGATCGTACAGAGTGACGAGTTCCTTTAGCCGCGCGGCGAGGGCGGGTGTCATCGCGTCGCGGCGGCAGCGCCAGCGCCAGTTGCCGGTCGGCCGTCCGGGCAGGTTCATGCGGGCTTCAGTTCCCAGCCCCAGCACGTCCTGCATCGGGTAGAGCGCGATGTCCGCCACCGAGGCCAGCACCGTCCGGATGAGCACCCAATTGATCTCGGCGCCATCCGTGCCCAGATACTTCCTCGCGAACTCGCGCTCCTTGCGGATGTCCTCGGCGGTGCGGACGCTGCCTGTGGCGGCGGTTGAGTTCCACCAGCCCACGGTCGTGTCGTTGTCGTGCGTGCCGGTGTAGGCCACGCGCTCGCGCGGGTAATTGTGCGGCCGGAAGTCGGGGCCCTGCGGGTCGTTGCCGAATGCGAACTGCAGAATGCTCATGCCCGGATAGCCGAAGCGCTTGCGTATGCTTTCGACCTCCGGCGTGATCACCCCCAGGTTCTCCGCTACGATCGGCAGGCTTCCGAGCGCCGCTTCCAACACCTCGAACAATTGGGCGCCTGGGCCCTCCACCCACTCGCCGTTCATGGCCGTCGATTCGCCCGCCGGAACCTGCCAGTAGGCCTCGAACCCGCGAAAATGATCCACGCGCAGCATGTCCACCAGGCCGAGGGTGGCCTGAAACCGCTGCATCCACCAGCCATAGCCCCGGCGCGCCATGACGTCCCAGCGGTAAATGGGGTTGCCCCACAACTGCCCGGTGGCGCTGAAATAATCGGGCGGCACGCCGGCGACGTACTCCGGGTCGCCGTTCTCGTCCAGCAGGAAAAGCTCGGGATCGGCCCACACGTCGGAGCTGTCGTGCGCGACATAGATCGGCAGGTCGCCCATGATCACGATCCCGCGCTTGTGGCAGTATTTCCGCAGCGCCTCCCACTGCGTGAAGAAGAGGTACTGCTGGAACTTTTCCGCCTCCACTTCCTCGCGCAGCCTGCGCCGCCTCGCCTTCATTGCGTCCGGCTCCCGTCGCGCGATGCCGCGCTCCCAGCGCGTCCAGACCGCTCCTTTGTGCGCCCCCTTGACGGCCATAAAAAGGGCGAAATCGTCAAGCCAGTCCGCGTGCCTCGCGGTGAAGTCGTCGTAGTCCTCGCGCTCGCTGCCGGAAGCGCGGGCGTGGAACGCGCGCGATGCCTTGTGCAGCAGCGGAATCTTAAACTCGATCACGCGGCCGTATTCGACCTCATCCTCGGGAAACGATGGCGCGGACTCGAGGTCGCTGCGTTCGAGCAGCCCCTCCTCCACCAGGGGATGGAGATCGATCAGCAGAGGATTTCCGGCGAAAGCCGAAAAGCACTGGTAGGGCGAGTCACCGTAGCCCGTCGGGCCCAGCGGCAGCACCTGCCAGATCTTCTGTCCTGCCGCGGCCAGCCAGTCAACAAACCGGTACGCTTCAGCCCCCATCTCGCCGATCCCGAAGCGCCCGGGCAGGGAAGTGGGATGCAGAATGAGCCCGCTCGATCGTCGAAACTTCATCTGTTCACAGGCTACCGCATGCGCGCGTGAACCTATGGCCGAATCAGCAGTCTGAATTGACGAACAACTACAATAGGATGTTGCATGCGCATTGCCCTGGGGCAGATCAACACTACTGTAGGTGACCTCGCCGGAAACACGGATCTTATGGTTCGCACGGCTCAACGGGCCGTCGCCGGAGGCGCGCGCCTGGTCGTGTTTCCCGAACTCTCGCTGACCGGCTACCCTCCGCGCGACCTTGTCGAAAAGCCCAGCTTTCTCGAACGCACGGCCGAGCAGCTCGAACGCCTGGCGGCGGAAACGGCGGAGCTCCCGCTGGCCCTTATCTGCGGCTATGTCGGGCGCTCAAACGCCTCGGCCGGCAAGCGCGCCACCAACAGCGCCACTGTCATCGAGCGCGGCCGGGTTGTTTTCACCCAGACCAAGGTCCTGCTGCCCACCTACGACGTATTCGATGAAATGCGCTACTTCCAGCCGGCAGAGAGCCAGTCGCTCTGGGTTGTGGACGGGCGCCCTGTCGCGCTCACCATCTGCGAGGACGCCTGGAATGACAAGCAGTTCTGGGAGCGCCGCCTGTACCACCGCGACCCGGTCGAAGAGCTCGTGCAGGCCGGAGCGGGCCTGATCATCAGCATCAACGCCTCGCCGTACCACATGGGCAAGCGCGAGCTGCGCCGCACCATCTTCGCCAACACAGCGCGCCGCCACAAGATGCCCGTCGTTTACGTGAACCAGGTGGGCGGCAACGATTCCCTCATCTTTGACGGCTCCAGTTTCGTGATGGACGCCGATGCCCGCCTCATCGCCGCCGCCAAGTCCTTCTCCGAGGACCTGGTGTTTGCCGATACGGACAGCGGAGAGGGCGATCTCCGCGAGAATCTCCCTGACGAGTGCGAGGCCGTCTACGAAGCGCTGGTGCTCGGCACGCGCGACTACATCCGCAAGTGCGGCTTCAGCCGCGTTCTGCTCGGCTTAAGCGGCGGCATCGATTCCTCGCTCTCCGCCGTCATCGCCGTGGACGCGGTCGGCCGTGAAAACGTGGTCGGCATCGGCATGCCCGGTCCGTTCTCCTCGGAAGGCAGTGTTTCGGACGCCCGCGCGCTCGCCCAATCGCTCGGCATTCGTTTCGAGGTGGTGAGGATCAACGAAATTTACGAGAGCTACCTCCGTGCGCTCGATCCGCTGTTCGCGGGCCAGCCGCGCGACTTCACGGAAGAGAACATTCAGGCGCGTATCCGCGGCGCCATCCTGATGGCGCTCTCGAACAAGTGGGGCGCGCTGGTGCTCACCACCGGCAACAAGAGCGAGCTTGCGGTCGGCTACTGCACCCTCTACGGGGACATGTGCGGCGGGCTGGCCGTCATCAGCGACGTACCCAAGACCCTGGTCTACGACCTCGCGCGCATAGCCAACCGCCGCCACTCCGGCGCGATACCGGAGGCCGTGTTCACCAAGGCGCCTTCCGCCGAGCTCCGCCCCAACCAGACGGATCAGGACTCGCTGCCGCCCTACGAAGTGCTCGACCCCATTCTCAGCGCCTACGTCGAGGATTACAAGACGCCGAAGCAGATCGCCGAGTCGCTGGGGCTCCCGGTGGATTTCGTCAGCGGAGTGATCAACAAGGTGGATCGCAACGAGTACAAGCGCCAGCAGGCCGCGCCGGGCCTGAAGGTGACAACGAAAGCGTTCGGCATTGGCCGCCGCTTCCCTATCGCCCAAAGGTTTTTCGAATGAGATTCGCAGCAGTGATTCCGCTGTTTGGCCTGGCTGTTGTTCTTTCCTCGCAGCCCGTGCCGCGCGAGCAGGCCGGCCCGCTTCCAAACGGCGGTTTCCTCTTGGGCAGCGGCTGGCAACTGCGTCCCGCGGGCCGCCAGGTCCCGGTGAGCACGCTGCCGATGTCGGCCGCCGTTTCGCCCGACGGCAAATACCTGCTGGTCCTCAACGGTGGCTATCTGCCGCCGTCGATATCGGTAATCGATACCGCGACCGAACGCGAAGTCGGCCGCACGCCGGTTCCGGACGCCTGGCTCGGCCTGGCCTTTTCTCCGAAAGGCGACCGCGTTTACGTAGGCGGCGGGTCCCAAGCCGCGGTCTTCGAATTCGCGTTCGACGGCGGCAAGCTCACTCCGAGCCGCGTTTTCCCCGTGGCCGTTCCCGAGAAGCGCAACCACAGGGACTTCATCGGCGATGTCACCCTCGATCCCGCCGGACGCTTGCTCTACGCGGCCGACCTTTTCAACGATGCCATCGCCGTCATCAATCCGCAGTCCGGCAGAGTGATCGAGCGGTTCCGCACCGGAAGGCGCCCCTACCGCATTCTTGTCCCGCCCGGCAGCAAGTCGTTTTTCGTTTCAAGCTGGGCTGACGGCACCGTCTACCAGCACGAAATCGGGAAGGGCGCGATTATCGATCGCTTCCGCCTGGGCCCGCACACAACCGACATGCTTTGGGTGCCCGGGAAGCCCGCCGCACTTCCCGGAGAACCGGAGCAGGAGCAGGGTCAGTCCGAGACGCCGTTTGATTGGGTCACGGCGCGCCTGTTTGTGACCGCGTCGAACACCAACAACGTGTATGTGCTCGGAGTTGCGGGAAGCGGCGAGATGCGGCGCATGGAAGTGATTAACGTTGCTCTGGGGCCCTGGCAGCCTGCCGGTATGACGCCGAGCGCGCTGGCGCTCAGCCCGGACGGCAAGCGCCTTTTTATCGTCTGTTCGGATGCCAACGCCGTCGCCGTGGCGGACATCTCCGGCGCGCGTTCGCTGGCGCTGGGCTTCATCCCCACGGGATGGTATCCGACGGCCGCCCGCGTGCTTTCCGATAACCGTATCGTTGTGCTGAACGGCCGCGGCCTGCGCTCGTTTCCGAATCCGCGGGGGCCTAATCCCACCAGGGCGGAGACCGATCAGGTGCAATACGTCGCGCGCATGCAGACGGGCACGGTATCTTTCATCGATCCGCCTTCGGACGAACAGTTCGAGAGGTACTCACGGACGGTTTTCGAGAACACGCCCTACCGCGACGAACTGCTCGAGGACGCGGGAAGCGGCAGGAACTCGCCGATCCCGTCCCGTCCCGGCGACCCCTCGCCGATCAAGCATGTCGTTTACATCCTGAAGGAGGACCGCACGTACGACCAGGTCTTCGGCGATCTGAAGCCCGGCAAGGGCGACCCTGCGCTGGTCCTGTTCAACGAGGCCGCCGGACCGAACCACCGGAAGCTGGCGCGCGAGTTCGTTCTGCTGGACAATTTCTACGTGAATGGGGATACGAATGCCGACGGGTACAACTGGTCCACCGCCGCCATCGCCCCGGATTACGTTCAGAAGCTCTGGCCGAACAGCTATGCGCGGCGCCGCAACTATCACGATTTTGAGGGCGGGGACCCGGCCGCGATGCCCCCTTCCGGCTACCTGTGGACTCATGCCGCGGCGGCCGGCATCTCTATGAGGAACTACGGGCACCTCGTCGTGAACCGGCCGCTGGATAAGGTCAAGGACGGCATCCACGTGGAGGTGGTCAGGGATCCGGTGCTCAACCGCGTCACCAACCTCCGTTTTCGCGGCCTCGACCCCGATTACCCCGACGTCGAACGCGCGAAGGTGTTCCTTGCAGATCTAACCGAGTTCGAGCAAACCGGCCAGATGCCCTCTTTGCTGCTAGTGCGCCTGGGCAACGATCGCACCTCGGGCCTGGCGCCCGGGAAGGTCGCGCCACTCGCGGCGTTCGCGGATAATGACGCCGCGCTCGGCATGATCGTGGAGGGGATCTCGAAAAGCCGCTTCTGGCCGCAGACCGCGATTTTCGTTATGGAAGACGACGCGCAGAACGGCCCGGACCACGTGGATTCCCACCGCTCGCCGGCCTTTGTCATTTCTCCCTACTCGCGGCGCGGAGTCGTCGACAGCACGATGTACAATACCACTTCCATGCTGCGCACGATGGAGCTGATCCTCGGCCTGCGCCCGATGACCATGTTCGATGCCGGCGCCCGCCCGATGTCCAACGCGATGCAGAACACGCCCGACACCCGCCCCTACACCGCCGAGAAGCCTCGTATCCCGCTGAACGAGCGCAACCCGGGGCCGGATCGCGGCCCGACCCATCGAGGAGACAACAGTGTACCGTAGAAGCAGCCCCCAGCCCGCCGGCGCGGGATTGGGAGTTGGATTGGCGCATTGAGAAACGCCGGGGCCGGGCGGACGTACGAACGAATTCAGACTGCGAGTTGAACAAATGCCTCAGATTTACATTTGTGTCCTCTGGCACATGCACCAGCCTTTTTACAAGGACCTCATCTCCGGCGAGTACAAAATGCCCTGGACGCGCCTGCACGCGCTGAAGGATTACTACGGCATGGTGCAGATCCTCGAAGAGTTCCCCGAGGTTCACCAGACATTCAATCTTGTTCCCTCGCTGATGCTGCAAGTGGAGGAATACGCCGCGGGCAAGGCTGTGGATCCCCACCTGCGCATCGCCCTGAAGCCGGCGGAGAACCTCACGCAGGCCGAGCAGGAGTACATACTCCGCAACTTCATCCCGCTCAGCCCGACGAAGATTGTGGCGCGTTTCCCGCGCTACGCCGAGCTTTGCGAAGCCTGGCGCGCGGCGGACCGCAACGTCGGGCGTGCGCTGCGCCTGTTCAGCACGCAGGCCTTCCGGGACCTGCAGGTGCTCTCCCAGCTCGCCTGGTTCGACGAGGAAATCCTTGCCCGGGACCCGGAAGTCCACGAACTCGTGCTCCGCGGCCGCTCCTTCACATTGGACGACCAGGCGCTTATTGCCCGAAAGCAAACCGAGATTCTCCGCGCCGTGCTCCCGGTCTACCAGAAATTCGCCTCGCGCGGCCAGATCGAAATTTCGACCACGCCCTTCTACCATCCCATCCTGCCGCTCATCTGCGATTCCAACATCGCCGGCGTTTCGCATCCCTACGTCCCGCTGCCTTCCCGCTTCCGGTATCCCCAGGACGCGCGCACGCAGCTTGAGCGCTCGCGTGAGTTCTGCCGCGAACGTCTCGGCGCCGCGCCCGCCGGCCTCTGGCCGTCGGAGGGATCCGTGTCCGACGAAGCGCTCTCCATCGCCGCCGAAACCGGATTCAAATGGGCCGCTACGGACAACGGCGTGCTCAGCCGCACGCTGGGCCGGGCCGCGGGCGTTGAGGAAACCTACCGCCCGTACCTCTGGCGCCAGGGCGGCCACGAGCTCCACATGATCTTCCGCGATCACTATCTGAGCGACTTGATCGGCTTCGTGTACCAGCGCCTGGGCGCGTCCGAAGCCGCAGCGGATTTTCTCAACCGCATCCGCGAGAACTGCCGCGGCATCCTGAGTTCGGGACGCGATGCCTTCGTTCCCATCATTCTCGACGGCGAGAACGCCTGGGAGTCTTACGACCAGAACGGCCGGCCGTTTCTCCGCGAACTTTATCGAGGCATTGTCAACGACCCGTCCTTCTGCGCCCTCACCGTCTCGGAAGCCCTCAAACGCGTGGAGCCGCAGCCGCTCGACGGCATCTTCCCCGGCTCCTGGATCAACGCGAATTTCGACGTCTGGATCGGCGCCGAGGAGGACAACCGCGCCTGGGAATACCTGCTCCGCGCGCGCCAGACCTACGACCGCGCCGCCCCCAACGTCCCCGAAGAGGCGCGAAGGCTCGCCTACGAGGAACTGCTGATTTCCGAGGGCAGCGACTGGTGCTGGTGGTACGGCCCCGAGCACCATTCGGACTTCCGCGCCGAGTTCGACCAGCTTTACCGCGCCCACCTGGCAAACGTCTATCGCGCGCTTCATCTCACGCCGCCCGAGGAGCTATCGCGCCCGATTCTGAAGGTGGCCGTCGCGGAGCTTCACACGCCGCCCACCGGGCCCGTTCGCCCCAAGATCGACGGAGTGGTGACCTCGTACTTCGAATGGCTGGGCGCCGGCATCTACCGCGTGGACCCGCGCTCCGGCGCCATGCACGGCAAGAGGCTCGTGATCCAGGAACTTTGCTATGGCAGCGACGGCCAGAACCTCTACGTGCGCATCGACTTCGAAGCCTCCGCCGCGCCTGGACTATCCGGCGTGGATGCGCACTTCACGCTGCAGCCGGCGGCCGATTCCTCGCACTCCAGCTTCGTCGTGCTGAGTCTGCGCAACGGGTCGGTCCACGCCGCCGATCTCCGGATGGCGAAGCAGGATGCGGGGCCCGGCGCCGTCGAGTACGCGTTTCACAAGGTGCTGGAAGCGCGGTTCTCCCTCGCGGCGCTTGGGGTTCCTTCCGGCCAAGCGCTCAGGATGCAACTCTCCATCTGGAAAGAGGGGCTTCCGCTGGATGCCATCCCCCAGGAAGGCTGGCTGGAGATTTCGACCGCCGAGCCAGCCGACTGGCCCCTGTGAATGTTTCGAGACCGGCGGCGCTACTTGCGGCTCGAATACTTGTTCAAAAGGTTCAGCAGGTCCGCAGCCGCCGCCGGGGCCTTCGTGTCCCCGAAAACAACTTCTTTGTTTTCTAGAGTTTTACCGTAAAGCTTACGGTTCACGTCCAGGTCCTGCCGCAGCGTGGCGCCCGAGAGCGACACACCGGCGAAC
The DNA here is from genome assembly GCA_050261015.1 of Rhodospirillales bacterium. Lineage (GTDB taxonomy): Bacteria > Acidobacteriota > Terriglobia > Bryobacterales > Bryobacteraceae > Fen-330. Next base: position 93,457 of record JBLNCW010000051.1, read on the forward strand.
ACGCCCCGCGAGCGCGACCACGTCAGGATTTCGGCCGTCATGTACGCATCAGTCTCAGCCGTCGCCGTCCGGCCGACCGGGCCGGCCGCGACTGAGGCGTCCCCACCCAGGGTGAACTTGCTGTTCATGAGCCGCTTCGCCCCGCGCTCGTTCATCACCAGCATGACAACGTCCGTCTCGGAACCGCCAATCTGGAGGCCGATGCTGCCGCCTTCCACCCGCACCGCGCCGGGAGCGCCCCAGCCAACATTGCCCTTGCGGCAGGAGACGAATCCCCGCCCGTACTTCGCCCCTATGATAAACGCGCCCTTTTTCAGGCCTGGCACAACCACCACGCACTCGGATTTGTCCAGCAGCGGTTGCGGCACTCCGCTGTCGGGCGCCTGCATGATCTCCTGAAACACCTCGGCCGACCGTTTCAGGCGCTCTACATCCGCGTCCTCCGCGGCAAGGAGCGTCCCAGTCAAAATCGACAGAATTACGAACCTCATTTTCGGTCTCCTAAGACTGGGTGTACCATATCCGGAACCGAAACGTGTGAACCTCCCCGTTTCTCTGCTCGGATTTCCGCAGGCTCTTGCGGCGGCGCTCCAGGCGGCACTACACTGAGTGGTGCCCATCGTCCAGGAGCGGTCTCCCTCCCGCAGCCGGGTTCTTGCGCTTTTCACCAACCCCTTGCTTCCCGGATGGTTATGGCTGCTGTTCGCCGGAGCTGTGACCGTCATCTACCGGGGCCTCACCCAATCCCTGACGACCGACGAAGCCTACGCCTACCATCTGTTTCTGAACCAGAAGGCCGCGGTGCTGTTTGAAAAGTACGATGCCGCGTATCATGTCCTGCACACCTGGGCCTCCTGGCTCGCGGTGCACAAGTTCGGGAAGTCCGAGGCCATTCTGCGGCTGCCAAGCATGGTGGCCGGGCTGTTCTACCTTGCCGGGGTAGCGGTACTGTGCAAGCGGATAACGGCGGACCGGTGGCGCTTCCTGGCGGCCGTTGTGCTGCTCAGCGCCAACCCCCTGGTGGCCGACTATCTGTCCGCCGCGCGCGGTTATGGGGCCGCCCTCGCCTTCTTCGTGTGGGCGTTCGACGCGCTGCTGTTCCACCGCCCCGCTCGCGCCAGTGCACTAATGGCGCTCAGCGTCGCGTGCAATCTGACTTTTCTTGTGCCCGCGGCCGGCGCGAGCGCGGTCTACCTCGCGTACCGGGCGCGCGCCGGAGACGGGATTGTTCCGCTCGTGAAAAAGCTGGCGCTGCCGTTTTTCGCTATTACGGTTCCGATTCTCGCCATTCCGCTCCTGCACGCCGAAGCTTCGAATTTCTACTATGGCGCGCCCGATCTCGCCACCTCGATGAACACACTGGCGGAGTCCTCACTGGCGCATGGCGACCCGACCCCACCGCGGTGGGCCGGCGTCACCCTGCGCGCCGTGTTGCCCTTCTTGGCCGCTGCCATGCTGCTGTGGGGCATAAGAAGGGCTCGGGAGCGCGCCTTCCATGTGATCATGGCTGCCGGCGCGCTGTTTGCCAGTATGCTGATCCTTGTCGCCGCCCATGCGGTCCTGGGTGTGCCGTACCCATGGACGCGCACCGGCCTTTACCTGATCTGGCTGTTCCTGCTGTTATGCCTCATGCTGTGGGAAGCCACCGCGCGGGAGCGCGGCTTCCGACTCCTGCTTCCACTAGCGTTTGGAACGGTCTGTGTGCTGCTGGCGGGGATGTTTGTCGCCCAGTTCGAGACCCGCTATTACTACGATTTCCGGGACGATGCCCAGGTGAACGCCATGATGCGGCGCGTAGGCGCCATGGATTCAGGCCAGTCCGCCTGCATCGGGGGTAGCTGGCGCTTCGAGCCTACGGTCAATTACTACCGGCTTCGCTACAGGCTCACCTGGATCGAAGAGATGAAGAGAACCCCTGAACCACAGAGCGGCTGCCGGTTCCTGATACTGGAATCGGCACACCAGGAATCTCTAGACCGGCTCGGCTTGAGGCTTCTGTGGCGTGACCCGCTTTCCGGCGCCATCCTGGCCGAGGCGGCGCCGTGATTGCACATCTACGGCGTTCCGTCCCCTTGCGGCCGTGATGGGCGATGCAGCCGGCGCGGCCTCAGCGGCTCTTAGCCTTGCGCTTCGTCGTGGGCGGATTGACGGGCAGCTTGAGCGCTGCGAGCTGCTCCTTGGATTTCGCGGCAAGGTCGGAGCGCGGGCTGCGGTTGATGACCGCCCGGAATTCCTCCGCCGCCTTGCCCGGCTGACCCATCTCCACAAGCGTCCGGCCCTTCATGAAGATGGCATCGAGGATTTTGGTGTTCCTTTCCTCCGGGAACCGCTCCAGCACCAGATTGAAGGCTTCCAACGCGGTCTCGTAATCCTTGCGGGTGAAGGCGATCTCGCCGATGTAATACTGCGCGTTGGGCGCGCTCTCAGTGTCGCCGTAGAACTTCAGATAATCGTTGAATTCCGCGATCGCCATGTCGAAGTTGCCGGCGGCCTTGTCGCGCAGCGCGTTGGCATAGAGATCCTCGGCCGAAAGGCCCTGTGGCGGCCCAGCGGCGGAAGGCGGAGCGGGCGGGGCCTGGATTACTTTGATCGTATTGCTCAGGTCCACCAGGCTCCTTTCCAGTCTGCCGAGCCGCGCCGTCATGTCCTCAATCGACACCCGAACCGCCTGAAACTCGGAGGACATCTGGTCCACCTTGCTTCCGACGGTGGTGACCGGAGCAGCCAGATTCTTCTCGCGGTCGCGCAGCGAGGCATCCAGCACCGCCACGGTGGTGTTCAACTTTTGAATGGCGTCGATCGACTGCTGGAGGAGAGTCGTGAGCCCCCCCACCTTTTCGTTAAACGAGCGCTCCAGACTTCGGACCTGGTCCTGGAGCGTCGCCACGTCCCGTTGCAGCTCCACGAGCTCCCGCTTCTGCGCAAACGCGAGCGGGGAGATCAACACAAACGATAAAGCGAGCCGCAGCCAATTCATGGTCACTCTCCTGCATAGTGAAGCGGGCGCGGATCGCCCTGCCGCGCCCGCGCTTCATGACGGCTGAAAGCACAGCTAAGCTGTCGGGTCCAGCCTCCAGCCTTGGTGCGCCGAACTACTGTGCCGCCGAGAAGTGTACGCGGCGATTCTTCTGCCAGCAGTCCTCGTTCGACTCAGTGCACACCGGCCTCTCTTTACCATAGCTGATTGTCCTCAGCTTGTCGGAGGCCACGCCCAACTGCACGAGGAACTCCTTGGCGGAAGTGGCGCGGCGGTCGCCCAGTCCGAGGTTGTACTCAGCCGAGCCGCGCTCGTCGCAATGGCCTTCCATGACCACCACGGCGTCGGGCATCTCGGAGAAGATCCTCTTCAGAGCGTCGGCGTTCCGGGTGAGCACGGCGCGGGCATCCTCGCGGATGTCGCTCTTATCGTAATCGAAGTAGGCGTCCTGCACTTCGGTTGAGAGCAGCTCGCTCAGGCTCTTCTTGGGCGGCGCCGGCGGGGGCGGTGGCGGCGGCGGAACCGTTACGGTGACGGTTGCCGTTGCCGTTGAGGTCCCACCCGGTCCCTTAGCCGTCAGCGTGTAGGTGGTGGTATCGGTGGGATACACCTGGCGGGTACCCCGGGCCGTTACCGTGCCGATTCCAGGCGTGATCGACACATCGGTCGCGTCGCTGACTGTCCAATTCAACGTAGCGGCATTGCCCCGCTCGACTGTGCTTGGCTCGGCCGAGAACTGAATGCTGGGCTTGGCCGGCGGTGGAGCGGGCGCCTCGGCCGGCGGCGGCGGTGGCGGCGGCGGTGGCGGCACTTTCTTTTTGCAGCCTGCCGCTATCAAAAACAGGGATAAGGTTAACAGCACTACACCGATATTTCGTTTGGTCATCTACGGACTTTGCCTCCTAGTCTTCCCAATCAAATCCTTTTATCATTTATTGGCCCACACCGGCATCTCATTCTGACCTTGTGTGGTGAGTTGCTTGAGCTGGGTCCCATCCGCCAGCATGGTCCAGATCTGGTTCGAGCCGCTTCGATTAGACGAGAAAACGATATGCCGGCCATCGGGCGCCCAACTCGGGTTTTCATTTCGCCCGGCGCCATGCGTGAGCTGGGTGAACCGCCGCGTCGCGACATCCATGACGAAGATGTTGTAATTGCCCGGCGCAAAGCCGCGCGTCCAGGCAAACGCAATATGCTGACCGTCGGGATGCCAGGAGGGATTCACTGCTTCCCCTTCGCCGGTTGTCAACCGCTGCACGTCGGCGCCTTCGATATTCATGCGGTAGAGTTGCGGCAGCCCGGAGCGTCCCGACACGAAGACGATATCGGTTCCGGTTTTCGGATTTACCGCCGGCTCCATGTCGATCGACGATGAATAGCTGATGCGCCGCAAACCGCTGCCATCCGTTGAAGCGATATAGATCTGGGGCCACCCACCCACGGAAGACGAAAACAGTATCCGCTGCCCGTCCGGTGTGAACTCCGGTGTTGCCACCAGCGAAGACACCGGGCTGTAAAACGGCAGCCGCCTTCCTGTCTCTAAAGAGAATACAAATATAGCAGGATTGCCTCTTTGATAGGTAGTAAAAGCGAGCTTTGTGCCGTCGGGCGACACAGCGGGCGTGATTGACGTGGAACCGTACTGCGTTATCGGCTTCTGGTTCGCCCCGTCGTAATCCATCGACCAGATCTCCTTGGTCCCCTTTCCGCCCCGCGTCGAGACGAAGTAGATCTTGGTTCCCGCGAGGCTCGTGCCGCCGAACTGTTTCAGAATGTCGGCCGCGAATTCGTGCGCCACCCTGCGGGCGCCGTCCTCACCGAGCGGAGCCAGATACGTCTTCCCGAATACCTGGGCGTTCGCCAGATCGGCCTGCCCGACGTTGTACAGCCAGCCCCGCAGCACGATCTGCCCGGCTTGAGCGGCCGTATATCCAAACGCCAGGTAATTGGCGTTCACGGGCGGATCGGACCAGTCCGTCAGCCAGGGGCCGCGCGAAACCGGCCGCGGCGGAGGCGCTCCCCGCTGCGTGGGTTTCGCCGGCATGACCGGGGGCCGGAAGTCTTCGGGCCGCTGCGGCACCTGCAGAGGGTACATGCTCTTGGGCGCCATTCTGTACAGCCCCGAGCCCTCCAGATCGCTCCACAGCGTCTGGTTGAACACGTTCATGTATTGCTGGGCCTCGCCGGCGCCGCGTAGGTCCGGCACGGCGATCGCCGCCCGGTCTCCCTTGCTGAGCTCGATTCTTACGTCCTGGGCGGCCAGCACGAGTACCGCCGCCGCAACGCACGATCCGATCCAGACAGTCTTCTTTGTCATCTCTTTAAGTGAAACCAGAATTCAATCTGGGCGCTGTTCCGCTCGAAATCCTGCGGAAGCGGAGGAAACGGAGCCGCCTCATAGATCGCGCGCTGGGCCGAGTAATCCAGCGTCCGGTTCCCGCTGCTCTGCAGGATGCGGACGTTGCGCGCCGAACCATCCCTCATGATTTCGAAAGTGATGATGACCGGAGGCGCGGTCTGCACTCTCGGGTCCACTTCGTCGGTGCGCCACTTCTGGCCGACGCGCTGCTCCAGCAGAGCGCTATACCAGCCGTACCGGTGGCCGAAGCTGCCGCGAGGGCCCACGCCGACCCTGCCGCTCATACCGCCCGCCTGGCCATACATGCCCGAAGTCAGGCGCTGCCCGGCGCTGCTGTAAAGCTGGTTCGGGGCGTCCGGTTGTGCCCGGAACTGTTGCGCGGTCTGCCTCGCCGGTCTTGGCTGCGCCGGAGCCTCCGTCTTCCGGCTGCGCAGCGGTATGGCGTCCGGCTCGGGTGGTTTGACGGCTTTCGGCTGCGGCTTGGGCGGGCGAGGGACCCGCGACTCTGTGTCGTCCGCCAGCGGGTTCTGCGGTCCGGAGGCGCGTCCCGGCAGAGGAATCTGGCTCACCGCGGTGATGCCCACCGCGTTCCCTCCCCCGACCGCGTGCGGGTCGCCCCAAAGAAGCCCGCTTTTCTCCATAGAAGCGTACAGCGCCAGGGAAGAGAAAAACGCCGCGTGCACAATCGCCGAAATCGCCAGCGGCTTGCGCAGCGATTCGCGCTGCTCCAGAACATCGACATGACCTGCCATCTGGACTGGCATACAAACAACCCCGCGCTCAGCGCTTTCTTTCCGATTCGTCCACCGGCTGGGTCACCATGTTCACTTTGAACTTGGCCTCGTTCAGCTCGCTGACCACCTGCGCAATGACGTCCCAGATAGTGTCTTTATCCGCCCGGACGTACACCGCGTCGGCGGATTGAAATTTGGCGCGCACCTGCGCGCCCAGCTCGTTGATGTTCACTGCCTGATCGTTCAGGTAGAGCATGCCGTTCTTGGTGACGGTGATCACCGGCAGTTCCTGCGCCGTATCCCTGGTCTGCTTCACCTTCGGCACTTCCACTTCCATGCCGAACTCCATCACATGCGCCGTCAGCATGAAGATCACCAGCAGCACCAGAACCACGTCCACCAGCGGAATGATGTTGATTTCCGCCAGCGACCGCGTGCCGCGGAACCGGCCCCGCCCCACGCCGCCGTTGAAAGAGGACGCCATGCGTTACTCCTCGAAGTTCCTTTCCGACACGTTGAGAAACTCGAGAGCGAAATCCTCCATCCTCGCGCCGATTTCCCGGATGACATGGGAGTAATGATTGTGGAAAATCGCGGCTGGAATCGCGGCGCCCAGGCCCATCGCCGTTGCCACCAGCGCATGCGAAATGCCGGGCGCAACCGCGCGCAGGCTCGCGCTGCCGGCCAGGCCCAGGCCCTGGAAGGCGTCGATAATCCCCCACACCGTTCCGAACAATCCGATGAACGGCGTTACCGTCGCCGTCGTGGCGAGCCAGTTCATGTGCCGCTCGAGCTTGGCGATTTCCTCGCTGACTCCAAGTTGGAGCGTGCGCTCCAGCGCGACCAGGTTTTTCACCGTGCCCCGCGACTTGATCTGGCGCGTCACCTCCTCGTACCCGAAGTCGAACACCGTGGCCAGCGGGCATGGCCGGAATTGCTCCGCCGCCACCGCCACCGCGTTCAGGCCAGCCGACTTGCGAAACGCGCGCAGGAAGCGCGCATTCGACGTGCGCGCCCGCCCGAATGCCCTCCATTTCGAGAAAATGATGGCCCAGGACACCACCGAAAACATCAACAGGACAATCAGGACGCATATCGGCAGCGGCCCGGCGCCCCTTACCATGTCCCAAACGCTGTATTGCAGAAGCAGGTTGGCGGGATTAAAGAGATTCAATACGGTTCCTTCCCCCAAGTAACCATCATAAACGAGGCACAATGGTTTTGCGCCGGCAAAAAGCCGAAACATCACAATCTTACATAGAAGACGTATGACGTGCCGCAATTGCCCGCCGATTCAGATTCCGGCGCGGATTCCCCGGTTATAATTGCCTCGAATGCTCCTGGATCTGGTGGTCGAAAACTACGCGGTCATCGAGCGCGTGCGCGTGCGCTTCCATCCCGGCCTCAACCTTCTGACCGGCGAGACAGGCAGCGGCAAATCGATCATCGTTGACGCCCTGGCTCTGCTGTTCGGCAGCCGCGCATCGCAGGATTCGGTGCGCTCCGGCGCCGCGCGGGCGCGCGTTTCCGGCCTTTTCGAGATCCCGAACGACGAGCGCCTCCGGCAGCTCCTGGAGTCGGCCGGCATCGAAGTGGAGGACGGCGAGCTGCTGCTTGAGCGCGAGATTCTCGCCGAGGGGAAATCCCGAGCCTTCGCCGGTAGCCGGCCCATCACCGCGGCGCTGCTCCGCGACCTGGCGCCCTTTCTAGGCGATATTCACGGCCAGCACGATCAGCAGATGCTGTTCTCCCCCGCCGCGCAACTGGAGATGCTCGACGCGTTCGCCGGCGCGGGCGCCGCTGTAAGCGAGGCCGGCGAGCTGTATCGCTGCTGGCGCGGCGTTGCCCGCGAACTTGAAGAACTGGACCGCACCGAGCAGGAAACGCTCCGCCTGCTGGACATCTGGAACTTCCAGCGCAAGGAGATCGAAGCGGTCGCGCCCAAGCCGGGCGAAGATGCCGCGCTCGAACAGGAACGCCGCGTCCTGCAAAATTCCGCCCGCCTCGAAGAAGCGGCAGGCGCCGCCTGGGCCGCGCTGTACGATGCTCCCGACTCGGCCGCCGCCAGGCTGCGCACCGCCATCCGGAAGCTCGAGGAACTCTCCCGAATCGACCCGCGGCTGGACTCCGTGCGCGAAAGCCTCGGCCCCGCCGCCATCGCGGTCGAAGAGGCCTCTTACACGGTGCGCGACTATCTATCCCGGCTGGAAGCCAACCCGGCGCGCCTCGAGGAAATCGAGAACCGCCTTGCGGCCCTCGACCGCCTCAAGCGCAAGTACGGAGCGAGCGTGGAGGACATCCTTTCGTTTCTCGACGACGTTCGCGCGAAGATCGCCGCGGTTGAAACCGCCGGCGAGCGCCGCCAGAGCCTCGAACAGCGGCGGAAGGAACTGGCCGCCCGGTATCAGGCCGCCGCGGACGCCCTTTCCGCCCGGCGCAGGGAAGCGGCGCTCGAACTCGAACAGCGCGTCGAGGCCGAACTGGCAGCGCTGGCGATGGAGCGAACGCGTTTCCAGGTAGTGGTGGAACCGGCCGCCTGGTCCGAGCGCGGCGCCGATTCCGTTCGCTTCCTCGTCTCGCCGAATCTCGGGGAAGAGCCGCGCCCGCTCGAAAAGGTTGCCTCCGGAGGAGAGATCTCCCGCATCGCGCTGGCGCTGAAGACCTGCATAGCGGGACGGGAACGCCAGGCCCGCGCGTCCGCGCCGCGGACCCTCGTCTTCGATGAGGTGGACGCGGGAATCGGCGGCCGCGCGGCCGAAACCGTTGGGCGGCGCCTGAAGCAGCTTGCCGCCTCGTCCCAGGTTCTCTGCGTGACCCACCTGCCGCAGATTGCCGGCTTTGCCGATCATCATTTTTCGGTGGAGAAGCGGGAATCCAACGGCCGCACGGTCGCTGTCATTGAAGAATTGACGAAGGAGGCCCGCACGCGCGAAATCGCCCGCATGCTTTCCGGCGAGCGCCTTACGCGCGAGGCGATCAAGCACGCCGAACAACTGATCAAGACCGGGGCGGAGGCTTGATTCCGCGCTTGTACTTGCCGGTCCCGATCGGGTTCGGATCGTACCCCGGCGGCAGATCGACGCTGCGGGCGGCGTCGATCCGGTCTTCCATCCCCATGGCCCAGTAGCAGGCGTTCAGCAGGAGCCGGCGGAAGCCTTCGTTCTTGAAGTCCCCGGCGTGCCCCATCGTCGTGACGAACACGCGCGCTGTTTTGTTCGATTCTCCCGTGTAGGTCTTTATCCACGCCACGGGCATGAGTTTCTTGTCGGGGCGGGGCGGGGAATCGGGCGTCATCCCGGCGAGCACCTGCCCCATCACGATAGGTTTGCTGTCCCCGCTGAGCGTGGTGATCTCATAAACGTCCGACTCGCCCCAGATGTCCTTCACGCCGGTGAGGATGGGATGGCGCTCCATGCCCGGGGCGGGGAGCCCGCGCGTGCTTTCCTTCTGGTGCGCGCCGTAGTGATCGATCCACGTCTCTCCCAGGACCAGCCGCCCGTAGCCGCCCTCCGGCGCGGCGCTGCGAAAGCTGTATTTCGCGTACGGGCTGTCTTTGCGCGTGCGGTAGTTGAAGGCGTGCGTCGAGGTGCGGAGCGCGACGATGGGCCGGCCTGAGTTGGTGTAGTCGATGATCTCTTTCATCTGCTCGTCGGGCAGTTCGAGAAAACGGGTGAAGAGGACCATGAGGTCGGCCGCGCGCAGCGCTTCGAGTCCGGGGATGTTGTCGGTTGTGGCGGGGTCGACCTCCCCCGTCTGCCGGTTGATGGGCAGCAGGACGGTGCATTGGAACCCGTGCCGCTCGAGAATCTGGGCGAACGCCGGCATGGACTCCTCGGAGCGGTACTCCTGGTCGCCAACCACGAAGACCACGCGGCGCTGGCCCGCGCAGAGGCCGGCCAGCAGAACGGGCAAGGTGAGCAGAGCGGCAACACGCATGGATATAGCTTATATCGCGGCAGGATTCCGGGAGCACCCCAACCGCCGCCGCTCAGGGTATATTAAGAAAGAAGACCATCCGAAACGCGGTGAGGTGCGAGAGTGGTTGAATCGGGCGGTCTCGAAAACCGTTGACGGGGCAACCCGTCCGTGGGTTCGAATCCCACCCTCACCGCCAGAGTTTCTCCTCTAACATCAATAGATTGCAACGCATTCGGTTGCCGCGTACCGATAGGTGTACCATTGCAGCGGGTTCACGCGAGTGCGGGCCGACGTTAAGCACTTGAAAAAGAGGAGACGAAGAGCATGAGACAACTGGTCGTGGGCGCTTTCGTAACTCTGGATGGCGTTGTCCAGGCACCTGGTGGCACGAACGAGGAGGCTCTACGCCAAAAACGGGGGGCTGAGGCGGATCCCATTTCAGTTAACCACATAAGACCTTGACTCGGAGTCTGTAGTTGTTGAAGTTGCGGAAGCCGTAAGCCTGTCTGCTGATCAGC
>JBLNCW010000052.1:0-19800 GCA_050261015.1 Rhodospirillales bacterium
GCTTCAGCGCGCTGAGCAGGTTGTAGGTCAATACTGCCAGCCGCAGCCAGGCGGCATTCGCCCCAAAGCGCCCGCAGGGCATCACCCCCGCCGCCAGTTCGTTCTTCAACACCTCATGCGCGCCTTCGATCGTGCCCGCTTTTTCCCGGCGCCATTCCAGCAGCCGCTTCTAGGCCTACGATCAACCGTTTCCAACTACACTCCGAATTTCCTTACGGACGGATCACGGCCGGCACGGCCTATCTAAGTAAGTGGCCGCCCGCCGCGCTAAACTGAGTGTTGAAGCAGTGTCGGCCTCATTTTCCGGAACGTCCTCTGCTGCGGTTCTGGCGTTTTGTCTGATCGGCCTGGCCGGTTGTTCTTCCGGTCCGGCGGAACCGCGGGAGATTGCCGTGGCTTTTGCGGGCCCGGCGACTCTCAAGCTGCGCCAGGAAATCGATCCGCGGTCTCCCGTGAGCGCCACCGTCAAGCATGGCGACAGACTGGGGATCATCCGCCGCCGGCGAGTCTTTGTTCTGGTCCGAACTGCCGACGGCCGGCAGGGCTGGACGGACATGCGGCAGCTCATGCCCCCCGCCCAGATGGAAGAGCTTGACCGGCTCGCGGAACGGGCGCGCAGACTGCCGTCCCACGGCGCTGCGACAGTTTACGAGCCGCTGAACGTCCACACCGAGCCCCATCGCTCGGCGCCCAGCATCCACCAGATCACAGCAGGGGAATTGGTCGACGTTGTGGACAGCGCGCTTGCTCCGCGGGTTCCCTACAACCCTCCGGACCTCATCCCAAAACCGCCTCCGCCGCAGCCCAAACCCCGCAAACCGGCAGCCGAGCCGCGCGTCCCCCCGCCGTCCATGCCGCCGGCTCCCAAACCGCCCCTGAACTGGCTGGAGTTGTCGAAAACCACACTTGAGCCCGCGCCTCCGCCCCCCCCGCCCGAGCCGGCCAAGCCCGTTCCCGTCGACGACTGGAGCCTGGTCCGCCTTTCCAACGGGCGTGCCGGGTGGGTGCTCACCGGAGCGCTGCGCATGCACATCCCCGATGAAGTGGCCCAGTATTCCGAAGGGCACCGGATTACCTCGTACTTCGCCATGGCCGATGTCCCGGACGGCGAACAGATCCGGCACCACTGGCTCTGGACAACGCTCTCCAAAACCCGCCAGCCCTACCAGTTCGACAGCTTCCGCTACTTCATCTGGAACCCGCGCCGGCGCCGCTACGAGACCGCCTATATCGCGAGAAACCTCAAGGGATACTTCCCGGTCGAGGTACAGCCGGGGAAAGTCACGCCGTCCGGCAAAGAGGAGTCCTTCCCGAAGTTTTCTCTGATCCTGGAGGACGAAGCCGGAATCCGCTGGCGCAAAACCTACGCTTTACAGACCTACCGCGTTGTGCTCGTGGACACGCAGAAATACGAGCCCGCGGCTTCAGCGCCGCTGCCGCAGCAGCCCTCGGAGGCCAAACCCCAGCAAACCGGCCCCGGCTTCTTCCAGCGGATTGCGCAAGCTCTGGCCGGCTGGAAACGCCGGGTATTCGGGAGCTAGCTAGACCCTGTCAAGCGCCAGAAATTCCTGGATATTCGGATCGTCCGAACTCTCCAGATCGGGAACCGGTCCGGAAAAGATAGCCCGGCCCTCGTGGAGGAACACGACGCGGTCCGCCACGCGCCGCATGAGGTCAAGATCGTGCGTTACAACGATCGACGTGAGGCGCAAGTGGTGCTTCAACCTCAGCATCAGGCTTGCGATGTGGTCGGACATGATGGGGTCCACCATGGTCGTGGGCTCGTCGTAAAGCACGCACTCCGGCTGCGCGGCCAGCGCGCGCGCGATCGCCACCGCGCGCTTGTAACCTGTGGAGATGTCCGACGGATAGGCGTCCGCGTATTCCTCGAGGTCCACCATCCGCAGCAGCCCGTTCACCACTTCCAGCTTGTTCTCCTCGTCGTAGTCCTCGCGAAGCTCCAGTGAAAACAGGATGTTTTCGGCGATTGTCAGCGAATCGAACAAAGCCCCGGACTGGAAGACCATCGTCACCTTGCGCCGTATACGCCTTAATTCGGACTCCGGATAGTCCGTAATGTCCTCGTGCGCCACAATGACCCGCCCCTGGTCCGGCTTGAGAAACCCCATGATGTGGGCCAGGGTAACCGATTTGCCCACGCCGCTCCGCCCGATAATGGCCACCGTCTCGCCCGCGTCTACTTCGAAGCTGACATCGACCAAAACGGGTGTGTCGAACGTCTTATGAACGTGGCGGAATTCGATGTAGTGCGGATAGGCCTCACTCATCCGCTCTTCCCTCTCACGAGGTCCGAGGAGGCCGGGCGGTGACGCGCCAGCGCATCGGGTGTATTCAAGTTCTCGAACCAGGCCTGTTCCGCGCGAGGCTCATACACCGCGCCGATTGCTTCAAGCGCCTCGGTCATCTTTCTCACCCCGCGGTCCAGGGCGTGGGACACCGTATCGAGGCAGCAGCGGTCCCACACGGCGCACAGAGGCTCGGGTCTTCCCCCAGGGGAAACCGGAACCAGGCACCGGCTGCCCCGGGCTTCCGCTTCCTTCAGAAGAGAAGCCAGGAAATCCACTGTGAGGGAAGGCATGTCGCAGGCCACAATCAGGTTCCAGCGCGCCGCCGAGTATCGCAGCGCAGCCTCGATGCCGCCCAGCGGGCCGCAGTTAGAACGCAGGTCGGGAATTTCCGGATATTGCGAATGGCCGAGGAGTCCCGGATTTCCCACCAGGGTCGCGGAACCGGCCGCTGTTTTCACCCGCGCCGCGATGTGTTCCGCCAGGCTGGCGCCGCCGTACGGCAGCAGCGCCTTGTCGCGCCCCATCCTCGAGCTCTTTCCGCCCACCAGGACGAACCCGGCCCGGCCTGCTGGCCGGCCGTCTTGCTCCATGGAAAAATGATAACATTGGCGATACAGAGGACCGGGCCCGTGATGCTTCCGCCGAGCCTCCGGCGGCGGCTCCGAACGCTTGGTTGGCGTTTTTTATCACTCAGAAACCCGTTTTCGGAGTAGAATGTTGTAAACATAGGCATGCGGATTTGTTTGCAGCTCGTGTGTACCGGGTTCGCGGCGGTTCTTCTGGCCGCCCAGCCCGCCGAGCGCGCGGCCAAGCTCAACTCCGTGGTTCGCCCGAACCACAAGACCGGCCGGCTGGTTCGTACGGTGACGGTCGCGCCCGGCGCCGACCGCTCCGCATCCGTCTCCCAGATAATCGGCGAGGCCGTATCCGGCTACGTTGAAGAGGCCGCCGAACGTTACCAGGTCGACCCGCTGCTGGTCCGCTCAGTGATCGAAGTCGAGAGCAATTACAACCCGCTGGCGGTTTCCCCCAAGGGCGCCCGCGGATTGATGCAGTTGATGCCGGCGACCGCCCGCCGGCTGAACGTGAAGGACAGTTTCGACACCCTTCAAAACATCGATGGCGGCGTGCGGTATCTCAAGTACCTGCTCACTGTTTTCGGCGATGAGGACCCCCGGCTGGCCCTGGCGGCCTACAACGCCGGCGAGGGCGCGGTAATCAGGCACGGCGGTGTGCCGCCCTATCGCGAAACCAGGCAGTACGTCGAGCGAGTTGGAAAAAAGTATAGCGAGGCGAAGCGCGCGGCCGAAGCGAATGGCCGTTCAGCGGGCGCTCAGGCGCCTGAATATCCACCGCTCGAACATTACATCGATTCACAAGGCAGGCTTCACATCCGCACACGTCCGGCGCCATGAGAAGACTCTGCTCCGCGGTTCCCGTAGCGCTGCTGCTCTCGGCGCCGGTACTGGCCCAGATGAGCAGGGTCACCGCGGTCCGCTTCTGGTCGGTGGGCGATGTGACCCGCGTCGCGATCGAGACCAGCACTGAGGTTGACTATCGCTGCGAGCGGATACCGGATCCGGACCGGCTGTTTATCGACCTGAACGCGCTCCCCCAACCGGGCCGGCGCGGCGTCGAAACAATCCCCGTGGGCGATCCTCTGTTGAAACAGATTCGGATAGCGCTCACGCAGCCCGAAGTAACCCGGGTTGTGCTCGATTTGGCCGCGCCCGTCGAGTACTCTCTCTCGCAGCTAAGAAATCCCAACCGCATCATCGTTGAATTGCGGATGCCCGGCGCGCTTCGGACTGGCCCGCCCGAGCGCAGCGTCACAGGCAGCCGCTCGATGGAGGACGCCGCGAAGCCCGACCCCGCGCCCGAACGGCCGCTGAGCCTTCCGCCTGCCCGCGCCGCTGAGCCCAAGCCGCTGGCCGAGCCCCCGGCGCTGGCAGCCGCTGCCAGCGTCCCCGAGACCAAACCTCTTCCGTCCTCCAGCGCACCGGCGCCGCAGCCGCCTCCGCCGCCCGCCGCGGCAGCCAGGAAGCAGCCTCCGCCGCCTGCCGAACGCAAGGCTCCGCCCGAAAAGGCGGTCGCCGCCAAAGCAGACAGCACAGGGCGCCGCTCCCTGATCCGCGCCCTGGGTTTGAAACTCGATCGCGTCGTCCTCGATCCGGGGCACGGCGGTCACGATACCGGCACCATCGGCCCCAGCGGTCTTCAGGAGAAAACGCTTGTTCTCGACGTCGCCAAACGGCTCGGCGAACTCATCGAAAAGCGCCTGGGCAGCGAAGTAATCTACACCCGGACCGACGATACCTTCGTTTCGCTCGAGGACCGCACCAGAATTGCCAACGAGCATCGCGCCGATCTGTTCCTTTCCATCCATGCCAATTCCTCCCGTTCGACCCGCATCTCGGGCGCGGAAACGTTCTACCTGAACTTCACCACCTCGGCCGACGCTCTCGAAGTGGCCGCCCGCGAGAACGCCACGTCGCAGAAGTCGATTTACGAATTGCAGAGCCTCTTGAAAAAGATCGCTCTGAAGGAGAAGGTCCAGGAATCCCGGGAATTTGCGTCGGCCATTCAGAAGTCTTTGCAAGACGGCCTCTGGAAAAACAGAGCGAAGGACCGCGGGGTCAAGCAGGCGCCGTTCATCGTCCTCATTGGAGCGGACATGCCGTCGGTGCTCACCGAGATCGCCTTCCTGAGCAACCCCCGCGACGAAGCTCAGCTCATGCAGCCCTCTTACCGGCAGAAGGTGGCCGAGTGCCTGTTTCAGGGCCTTTCCCAGTACGCCGCCAGCCTGAGCCGTTTCGAGGTCGCGCGAGGCGAATGAGTACAGCCCGCGATGCCCGGCCGCCTGGCGTTGCTAGGATAGATCTGTTGCGGGAACGGATTGTGGAAGTCGAACGAAGAATCGAGGCGGCAGCCCGCCGGGCCGGCCGCGACCGCTCCGAAATCACTCTCATCGCGGTCACCAAGACATTCCCTACTTCTCTCATCCGGGAGGCCTACGAGGCCGGCCTGCGCGTGTTTGGCGAGAACTACGTCCAGGAGTTCGAACGGAAGCGGCCCGAACTCGAGGACCTCACGGAGGCGCGTTTCCATTTCATCGGGCACTTGCAGTCAAATAAGGCCCGGCGCGCGGCGCAATTGTTCGAGGCGATCGAAACGGTGGATTCCGCCAAACTCGCCCGCCGGCTCGATGAAGCGGCCGGGCGCGAACTCGAAACCATGATCGAAGTGAAGCTCTCGGCTGAAGAGGCCAAGAGCGGTGCCTCCCCCGAGGAGCTGCCAGCCCTCATCGATGCGATACGAGAATGCCGGAATCTGCGGCTCACCGGACTCATGACCATGCCGCCATGGTCGGAAGACCCGGAGCAGTCGCGGCCGTATTTCCGGCGCTTGCGGGAACTTGCCGGGCGCTTCAATCTGCCGAAGCTCTCGATGGGGATGTCGCACGACCTCGAAGTGGCCATCGAGGAAGGCGCGACGCATGTCCGGGTGGGCACGGCGTTGTTTGGCTCCAGAACACGCGCGTGACCGTCGGATTTCACTCCCCTTTGCCGCCCTCGCCGACCGGCGTGGCCGATTACGCGGCAGCGCTTCTCGAAGCGTTGCGCCCGTTCTCCAGGCTCAAGGTGAACGAACCTGGAGGCGACGTCTGCCTTTACCACATCGGGAACAACCAACTGCACGCGGGCATTTATTGGCAGGCGCTGTCGAAACCCGGGGTCGTAGTGCTGCACGATGCGGTGCTGCACCATTTCTTCCTGGGCTCGCTCGCCCGCGAAGCCTATATCGAGGAATTCGTCTGGAACTACGGCGAGTGGAGCCGCGAGTTAGCCGGCGAGCTGTGGGAAGAGCGGAAGCGGTCGGCTCATGATGAGCGCTACTTCCGGTACGCGATGGTGCGGCGTGTAGCGGAGGCGTCCCGTGCGGTCGTGGTGCATAACCCTGGGGCGGCGCGGATCGTGGCGGCGCACGCGCCGGCCGTGCGCGTTGTCGAAATCCCGCACTTGTTCTGCGCTCCCGCGCCTGTCCCGGAGGCCGAGGCGATGCGCTGGCGCGCGCGGCACGGAATTGCCCCGGGGACTTTCCTCTTCGGCCTGTTCGGGCATCTCCGCGAATCCAAGCGGTTGCTGCCGGTGATGCGGACCCTCGCCCGGCTGCGGGAAGCCGGGGTGGACGCCGCGCTGCTGGTCGCCGGCGATTTCGCCTCGCCCGACCTTGCGCGGGCTGCTGCGGGCCTCCTTGAAGCCCCGGGCGTCGTGCGGAGGAACCACCTTCCGGAGCGCGAGTTCTGGACGGCCGCGGCCGCCGTGGATGCCTGCATCAATTTGCGCGCGCCGGCCGCGGGTGAGACCTCGGGCATCGGCATCAGGTTTATGGGAATCGGCAAGCCGGTGCTCATCACCGCGGGCGAGGAGACGGTTCGGTTTCCGGAAACCGCATGCATAAAGGTCGACTCCGGCCTTGCCGAAGAAGGAATGCTGATGCAGTATATGATGTTCTTGGCGCTGAACCGGCGGCTGGCTCGCGAAATCGGCGGCCGCGCCGCCGCCTTCATCGCAGCGAATCACGCGCCTGGGCAAGTCGCCAGGCGCTATTGGGAAGCGTTGTGCGAAGCCGCGCAGCTTCCGTAACGCTTAGATGAGGATCACTATGAAAGTTTCTCGTTGGCTGTTGATCTGCTGCGCAATCGTTGCCTGCGCATTCCTGCTCGCCGGACTGCCGGCTGCGCCTTCTCGCGAGTTGATCGTTTGCGGGTGGGACGAAGTGTTCATCCTCGACATGGCTGCCCAACCGCCCAAGAAAGTGTGGAGTTGGAAGGCGGCCGACCGTCCGGAATTGCCGGAATCCATGCGCGATAAGTTCAAGACGACGGACGAATGCAAGCCGGTCGACGGCGGGCGCATCCTCATCACTTCTTCCTCGGATGGTGTGGCCCTCGTGGAGCGCGCCTCGGGGAAGGTCTTGTTCTACGGAATCGCCAGCGGCGCGCATTCCGCGGAGATGCTGCCGGGCGGGCGGATCGCGGTGGCGGCCTCCACCGGCAAAGGCCCGTACAACAATAGCCTCGTTCTGTTCGATTCGAAAAGATCCGGAGAGCCGCTATTCCATACCGAGCTGCGCAGCGGGCACGGCGTCGTCTGGGACGAGAAGCGGCAAGTGCTGTGGGTGTTGGGAGGAAGCCAGCTCCGCACCTATACCCTCGCGAAATGGGACACGCAGCACCCGGAACTGGTCATGACCGCCCAATATCCGCTGCCTGACCGCAGCGGCCACGATCTCTCGCCCGTGCCCGGAACCGATCTGCTGTCGCTCACCACCCAACGCCACAGTTGGCTCTTCGACCGCACGAAGAACGTCTTTTTGCCGCACCCCCGGCTCGCGGACGACGTCGACGTGAAGTGCATCACGATCCACCCGGTAACCAAACAGACCGTGTGGACGAAGGCCGATGAGGGATTCTGGTGGACCGCAACCCTGCGCTTCCTGGATCCCGACGAAACTTTCGAGCTGAAAGGGGAAAGGCTCTATAAAGCTCGCTGGGCCGTAGCGCCGCGCTGAGTGGGGCGCCGGAGCTATTCGTAACGCAGCGCTTCGGTCGGGTTCAACCGCGCCGCGCGGCTGGCGGGCAGCATCCCGAACACCAGCCCCACCGTACATGAAACCACGAACGCGATCGCGATCGACAGCGTCGAAATCGGGATCTCAACCTCCGGCAGCAGAAAGCGCACGCTTAGCGGTAGCCCCACCCCGATCAGAATCCCGGCCAGCCCTCCGGCCACGCTGATCACCACCGCCTCCATCAGAAACTGTTGCAGAATGTCCCGCCGCGCTGCGCCCACCGCCATCCGCACTCCAATCTCGCGAGTCCGCTCGGTCACCGTCACCAGCATGATGTTCATGATCCCGATGCCCGAGATCACCAGCGCGATCGCGGACACCATCACCAGCACCGCCGTCAGCACCAGCGCGATCTTGTTCGCCGCGTCCAGAATCGCCGTCAGATTCTCCACCAGGTACTGCGCGCCCGGCCGGTGCCGGCTTTCCAGGATCTGCCGCACCGCTTCGGTTACCGCCGGAACCTCGGCCGTGCTCCGCGCCTGCACGTACATCGGGTCAATCCGCTCCACCGGAACGAAGTAACTCATCACGGTGATCGGGATCAGGATGCTCTCTCCCGCCAGCTCGGAAAGACCAAAGCTTGAGACCTTTTCCTTAAAGGTGCCTACAACCGTGAATTGCAGTCCGTGGATCTTGATGACCTGCCCCACCGCCGCGTCCTGCCCCCCGAATAGCCTGTTTGCCAGCTTTTCGGTGAGCAGCGCTACTTTCTGCCGCAACGCCACGTCGCTGGAATCCAAAAATCTTCCTGACAGAAGCACCAGGTTGCGCACCTTGCGGTAGTGTTCATCCGATCCGTTGACCTGAATTTCCTGCTCGCGCCCGTTCACCACGATCCCGGTGAACGTCTGCATGATGCCCGTGGCGGCGATGATCTGGTCGCCAAGCTGCCGCCGGACCGCCTCCACGTCGGCCATCTTCACGTAATCGGCGGCCACCTGGCTCGATGTCACCTGGTTGCCGATCGCGTACTGCGCATACACGATGTTCGAGCCGATCCCCTGGATCTGTTCCAGAATGTAGTCCCGGCTGGTCAGCGAGATCGTCACCACCCAGATGACCGAGGCGTTGCCGATCACCAGCCCCAGGGCGGTGAGAAAGGAGCGTATTTTGTTGATTTTCAGCGCATTGACGCTGAAAGAGAGGGCCTCGCTGAAGAACATGGTTCAGGACGCCGATTTGAGCAGCCGCTCGGCCTCCCACCGCGGCGGATCGTCCGGGGTGAGCGGTGACGCCAGGTATTGCTTCAGAAGTTCCCGCGCTACTTCCAGGTTTCGCTTCGCACGGATGTACGCGCTCGCCTGGGCGAACAGGACTCTTGGGGAGTTCGGGGCCAGCCGCCGCGCTTTCAGGAAAACCTCTTCGCTCTCCTCGAAGCGGCCGGTCTGCGCGAGGAACTTGGCCAGATCGATCAACCTGCCGACCTGCCGCGGCGCCAGTTCCACGGCCCGGCGCAATTGCTGTTCGGCCCTATGATACTCCTTTCGTTTTTCCGCAAGCCGCGATTGAGCCCAGTGGTACTCCGCCGGATCGTTTCGCCCGATGCGCTCTGCCATCTCGGCCGCCTTGTCCAGCCCGCCGCCGAGTATCCCCGGGGCCTCCAGGTAATATTGGAAGAGGTCGCTGAGCGCCTCAGGGTTGTTCGGGTCCAATTCCACGGCTTTCTCGAAGCAGCGGTGCGCTTTGGTCGCGTAAGACGGGGCGGTGACGAAGCTGGATGTCTCGGCCCGGCGGCCGTACGCCCGGCCCAGCCACAGCCAGCTCTCGGCTCTGCCCGGATCTTTGTCCACGGCCTTCTGAAAGGTTTCCGAAGCCTTCTTGGCGTCGCCCTGCATGTACTGGCACTGGCCCATCAGCAGGTACTCCGTGGCTTCTTTCTCGGGGATCTGTTCCAGGATCTCCAGCGCCGCTTCGTACTCGGCACGGGCGTAGAGTTCACGCGCCCTTTCCAGCGGACCCGGGGCTGCGGCGGCCAGGCAGGCCCCCACGCTCAACAACCATAACAGCAGTCTGCCCATTCGAGCTTGAATATGAACCGGTCTCTTCATTCTAGACCACCGCTTAAATGTTTAGATGCGCGCGCCCGGCGGCTCGGTACACGCCCCCAACCCCCGCCGCCGGGGCTGCCCCGGGCTCCGCTTCCCAATTCCTATGGCTCGTACTCGGGCCTTTGTAGTATGCTCAAAAGTGACAGAGCACGATTAGGATGTGGAGGTCTGCAATGCTAATGAAACGAGTAGCCTGGGGGATCAGCGGGTTCGTCTTGTTTGCAGGGCTCTCCTTTGCCCAGGTCACTGCCATCAGCGGGGAAGTAAAGGGCGAGGACGGCAAGCCGCTCAAAGACGCCTTAATCAAGATCGAGCGTAAGGACATTCGGGGCAACTACCGGGTTAAGACCAACAAGAAAGGCGAGTATTACTACGGAGGTTTGCAGATCGGCACGTACGACGTCACCCTCGAGGTGAACGGGAAGGATGTGGACAAGGTGCAAAACATCCGAACCACCCTGGGGGAGCCGAGAGTCGTCAACTTCAACATTCAGGAACTCAAGAAAAGGCAGGACGCTCTGGCTCGCGCCGCCGAATCGGGGCAACTCACCGAGGAGCAGAGGCGCGAGTTGAGCCCCGAGCAGCGCGCGGCCCTCGAAAAAGCCACCAAGGAGCGCCAGAAGGCGTTGGAGAAGAACAAGGCGCTGAATGACGCCTTCAACACCGCCATGCAGGCTTTCGAAGCAAAGCAATTCGAAACGGCCGTGGAAGCCTTTGTCAAGGCCAGCGAGATCGATCCCACCCAGCACGTGGTCTGGGCTCACCTCGGCGATTCCTACATCGGACTGGCGCAGACCAAGACGGGTGCGGACCGCGAAACGGCCATGAACCAGGGCCTGGAGGCCTGGACCAAAGCGATTGCCCTGGTTCCCAACGACGCCGGCTACCACAACAACTATGCGCTGGCCCTGGCGCGCGCCAACAAGTTCCCCGAGGCCCAAGCTGAGTTGCAGAAAGCCGCTGAACTCGACCCGCCAAACGCCGGGAAGTACTACTACAATCTCGGCGCCCTGCTCGTGAACTCCGGTCAGAACGAACCCGCCGCGGAGGCCTTCAAAAAGGCCATCGAGGCCGACCCGAACCACGCCGAGGCGCATTACCAGTACGGGTTGACGCAGATGGCGAAGGCGGAAACTACCCCGGACGGTAAGATCGTTCCGCCGCCGGGCACCAGGGAACAATTCGAGATCTACCTGAAACTCACCCCGAACGGGCCGAATGCGGCGGCGTGCCAGGCGATGCTGCAGACCATCGATTCGCAGATCCAGACGACCTACACGAATCCGAACGCGCCTGCCGCCAAGAAGTCCAAAAAGAAGTAACCTGAAGGATGGGGCGCCCACCCCCGGGCGCCCCTTGCCATGGTAAGAGCTGTCCTCTACATCCTCCTCGCCATTATCGTCATCACCCTCCTGCGGTCGGTTATCGGAATCGTCGGCAAAGCCGCAGCCGCGCTCTTTGAGCCCGATCACAATACCCGGCCGGGCGATGGGGGGCTGCGCACGAGCGGTGAACTGAAGCGCGACCCCGTTTGCGGCACGTACGTCTCGACCGCCACCTCTGTCAAAAAGACCATCGATGGGCGCGTGCTGCATTTCTGCTCACCGGCCTGCTGCGAGAAGTACAAGAAGTAGTCCGCGGCGGTCGGGCAAACGTATAATGGCCGGGTGCAATCTTCCATGACGCGGGTCCGGTGGTGGGTGCTGACCCTCCTCCTTCTAGGGACCACCTTCAATTACCTCGACCGGATTGTCCTCTCGACGCTTGATCTGCGGATACGTGAAAGCCTGCATTACGACGATGTCGATTACGGCTACATCTTCGCCGCGTTTCAGGTCGCTTATGGCGTCGGCTTCCTGGTGGTTGGGAAATTTGTGGACCGGGTCGGCGTGCGTATCGGCTATGGCGTATCGATCGCCTGCTGGTCAATCGCGGCGGCCGGCCACGCGCTGGCCAACAGCGCATTCAGTATGGGCTTTTGGCGGGCGCTGCTGGGTTTCGGTGAGTCGGGCAACTTCCCTTCAGCGATCAAGGCGGTCGCCGAGTGGTTTCCAAAAAAGGACCGGGCTTTCGCGACCGGCATCTTCAACGCCGGCACCAACATCGCCGTCATGATCGGCCCGCCCATTCTGGCCTACATGTACCTCCACATGGGCTGGCGCATGTGTTTCCTGGTGCCTGCGCTGTTCCAGTTTCTCCTCGTCGTTCTGTGGTTCGCCACGTATCATTCCCCGGAAAAGAGCAAACGGGCCAATGCCGCGGAGCTGAGCTATATCCGTTCCGATACGTCCGTTGAGGAAATCAGCGCGCCTAAGGTCGGATGGGGTACGGCCATCCGCATGAAGCAGACCTGGGGCTTTTCTATCGCCAAGTTTTTCAGCGACCCGGTCTGGTGGTTCTATCTCACCTGGCTTCCAAGCTTCCTCGAGCGCAGCCGAGGCCTCAGCCTGAAGGAAGTCGCCTGGACCCTCCCGGTGATCTATCTGATGGCCGATTTCGGCAGCGTGGCGGGCGGCTGGCTTTCCGGCTTTCTGATCCGCAGGGGCTGGCCTGCCGGGCGTGCGCGCAAGACCGCCCTGGCCGTTTGCGCCTGCTGCATGCCCATCGCCGCCATGTCCGCGTTTGCGCCCAACTACATTCTCACCGTCGCGCTGGTCAGCCTTGCCACGGCGGCCCACCAGGGCTGGTCGGCCAACCTGTTCACGACTGTCTCGGATGTTTTCCCGAAAGGCGCCGTGGCTTCCGTGGTCGGTATCGGCGGCGCTGTGGGAGCGGTCGGCAACGCGATCTTCTCGGCCATCGTAGCCGGGGTGGTGGTGAAATACTTTGGTTACGCGCCGATGATCCTCTTGATGGGATGCTTCCACCTGGCGGGACTTGCCGTGCTGCACTTGCTCATGGGCGACCTGAAACCG
The DNA here is from genome assembly GCA_050261015.1 of Rhodospirillales bacterium. Lineage (GTDB taxonomy): Bacteria > Acidobacteriota > Terriglobia > Bryobacterales > Bryobacteraceae > Fen-330. Next base: position 12,907 of record JBLNCW010000052.1, read on the forward strand.
GTGCAAATCCCCAGCGCGAAGCAGGCCTCCGCCGGCTAGCGCCAGTCAGTCTCCACTCTGTCGCGGCCGCAGGCTGCCGAGGATCTCCTTGACGTACTCCCGGGTCTCACGGATGGACGGCACGCCGCCCGCCGCCTCCACCCGGCCGGGGCCCGCGTTGTACGCGGCGAGCGCTAGCGGTACGTTGCCCTCATACCGCCTCAGCAACTGCTTGAGAAACCGGGCGCCCGCCTGCACGTTCTGGCGCGGGTCGAAAACATCGTCGACTCCCAGCAGGGCGGCGGTTTCGGGCATCAACTGCATCAAACCCTGCGCGCCCTTCCGGGATACGGCGCAAGGCCGGTAGCCCGATTCCTTTTCGATCACGGCGCGGAGCAGCTCCGGCGGCAGGTTTTCCCGCCTGGAAACCTCCGCGACCAGAGGACCGATTTGCCCCGGGGCCAGCGGATTGCACTGCGCTATGGTTGAAAAAACTGTGGCGGGAAAAACCCAGGGGACGGTGAAGAAGGAGTCCGCGGGCTGCTGCTCCGTAGCGCTCGCCCCGATTCGGGCCCGTATGGCCGCCATCTGCCTGGCGACGGACTCTCGTTGTTTCGCCAGCGACTCCTCCATCACCGCGCGTGCGTCCTGTGACCGCAGCGCAGGCGCCGCGGCCAGGATTGCCAGTACCGGTAGGATTTTGGCGGTCCGCACGTTCCTAACATCGGCGGAAAAGCCGAAAAACTTGAGCCAGCCGGCTTTGGCGGCTCACGGGCGGAATGCGGAATTTACGACGATGCGGTCGTACGCCCCCGCTTTCGAGACGCGCAGCAGGCCCGCTACCGCGGCTTCCCCGTTCAGCGCGCCGTGGAGGGCGCGCGTCGCTTCAACCAGCAGCAGGGAGCCGAACTGCGTGAAATTCTGCCCGCCATAAAGCCGGCGCAGGCGGCGGTGAAAAGTGGCTACGAACTCGGCCGAGAATTTCGCAAGTTTTTTCACCGCGCGCTTCGGGTCCGCTGCCAGCGCTTCCCGGAGCGCCCGGCCCTCGACGGCAAGCCGCTGCAGGCTGTCCACGAAAAACGTGTCGGCCGAGAGCAGCGCATTCAGAAGGTGGGGTTTGCGCTGCACGGCGGCGATAATCTGCTTCGTTTCGCCCGGCGCGTAAAACTTCGCGATCTTCTTCTTTTCCGCCGCGGTCAGCAGCGCGTGGATGCGCCTCATTTCAGCGGGGAGCACCCGCGCCGCGCTCCGGAGCGCGAGCGGCATCGTTTGGGGCTCCATGACGTCGTAGGTGAACTCGCCGCGCCCTCGACCGGGGTACGGGCGCATGCACTTGTAAACGATGAGGGGGAACGCGGCTTCGAGATCGCCGTACCGGTCGATGTCACTGAAGTGGACGTACGGCAGCCATTGCCTCAGCGCCCGCTGAACGGCGACGGAAACCGCTGAAAAAGTTAGGAAATACTCCGGAGAGCGCTCGTCCGGCGCCTGGAGCCATGCGGCGACGAAACTGCCGGGCACGGAAAGCGTCAGCGAGACGTCGGCGCCATCTTCCACCGCGCTCTCGGGAAATCCGTAGGCGTTCAGCAGCGGCGCCAGTTCCTCAGACCGCACGGCGGCCCGCCGGCCGGTATAGGTCAGGGTGAAATCGGGTTCCCTGCCTGACAGCAGCACGCCCGCGAGCGCGAGCGTGCCCTGGTAGCGGCTCTTCTTCTCAATCGAATCGGAGGCATCGACCGTATAGGCGAACAGACGGCCGTCCTCTCCGGCTTCGACCTCGACGCGGGCCAGGGCCTCCCAGCGCTCTTCCCACTGCTTGCGGTCCAGAAAGGGGAGATGCAGTTCAAGGTGAGTGTTCCGGTTGAAGGTATGGCTCAGAACCGCGCGACGCAGCCGGACATGCTCCGCCGGCGGCGCGCTCAGGAACGAAAGGTCGCCGGCGAACGCCGCCCGGTAGGCTGACAATCCTTCCGGTGTGAAGCTGAACGAGCAATCGAGCAGCGCGTCGCCCGCGTCGGTCCGCTCGTAGTGATAGCCGATTTCGGCCGCGTACTTCGCTTCGAGAGCCTCGAGCGCGCGGCTGTAGATTTTGCGCGCAACCTCGACGATCGCTTTCAGATTGCGCGCTGCCCGGCCGAGACCGTCCTCGGTTTGCAGGTTGCCGAAAATGGTTCTCAGCCGCTCCTGCACCCAGGCGTCCAGGGATTCGAATGAGGCCAGGCTTTCCAGGGCGCGCTCGATGCGGTCGAGGCCAAGCTGCTCCGCGGCGTAGTGCTTCAGGGCAGAGAGCACGCCAGCCAGCGCCTCATCGCTCAGCAGGGCGTCGGCCGCCTCGGCGGCGCGCAACACCTGCGCGAAGCGGTTTGAGCCGGCTACGGCCGCGAGCAGGCCTCCGGCGGCCGCTTCCAGCCAGACGCCCGCTGGGGAGGCGGCGAAACCGGGCGTCGCTTCGAGCACCTCTCCCAGCGCGGCCTTGAAATCCTCCGGGCTCCGCAGTTCGGTGGCGATGCGATGAATCCAACGCCGGAGCGCGGCCAGCTCATCGCTTTTTTCCGCTGCGGCCCAGATCGCGGCGGCGGCCCGCGGCTCCAGGTTGCGCCACAGCTCCAGGAAGCGGTCGACGGCTTCGCCGAATCGCGCGTGCAGTTTTTCCGGATCGACTTTCGCGAGACGCGCCAGGGCTTCCAGCCATTGGCCTTCGTGGACCCCAAGAATGGCCAGCGCGAGCTGCTCGGGCCGGTCTGGAAGCGCCGCCTGGGGCGCCGCGGTTACGGCGAGGTTCAGCGCGAAATCGTGGGCCGCGTCCCCGCGCCGGAAAATGCGCAGGCGAAGACGGCCCTCGCGGTCCCGGTTAACCGCCGCCAGAAATGAGCCGGCCAGCGAGAGACCGAGCGCTGCTTCCACGCCGCCATCGAGCGCCAAACCGAGGTCGGCCGCGAGGTCGCCCGCTACGACTTCGCGCAGCCAGTGGAAGCTGAAGCCCAGCCGCGTCGCTGCCGCGGCCTGGAGCGATCCGTCGATCGAGTACAGCAGCGCGACGTTTTCCGGCAGGCAGGCCCCGCCGTCGATCAGCGCAGGAAGGTTCGCGAAAACGGGTTGAAGCTGCTCGCGCGCGCCGGCCTGTCGCGGAACCGCGGCAATCACCGCCGAGCGCACCGAGCTCGCGGCGCCGGCCTTCCAGGAGACGTTCAGGCCGGCCGCGAGCGGAACGGTCCCCGGCGCCGCGCCGGCGATCGATGTTTCCGTCGTCAGGATCGTGAAGCGGCTGTCCGGCCCGGCCGCCGGAAGCAGATCGTCGAGCGGGATCCGCTCGGCGCCGGGAAAAGCTTTCAGCGCATCGGAGATGTTCAGATAGCTGCCAAGGCGCGAGTCCGCGGAAGCCTGGAACGGGCCGAACGGCAGCGAGTCGATGTCTTTTTCCGGAAAAGGCTGGTTATCGAGAATGAGCTGATCGAAGTTATCGGACATAGGGGGTTAGAAATGGCTTCCGATTATACACACCGTGCCTGAAAAACCTGACCGGCCTGAGCGCGGTATGCAGTCTGTAAGAGCTCAGTAAGTGGGTTTAATTCTGCAGGTTAGGGTTGAGAAGAAATAAATTTGGTTTAGCTGTGACTACACCCACGCCGGAGTCGCACTTTTCCGCTTCCCTGCCTGGGCCAGCCGGCGATTGACATCGGATAGCGAGGCGAACAGCCCGGCATAGTGCTTGCCATGGCGGGGCGGTGCGGCGCGGCCGGGACGAAAGTCTCGGTGGTGGAAACGGTCGGTAACGGCGATGACGGCGACACCCATCGGGCGGTATTCATGCAGACCCTGCGCCCAGGCCAGATCGTCTTGAATCCAGAGTGCGAAAGCCATTCTTTCCAGCCGCTCTCCTGTTAGTATATATCCCATGCAAAGACGAACCTTTCTATCGGCAGTCGGAATGGGTGCGGCGGGACTTGGCAAGAGCCAGCCAACCCCGGCGAGCAAGGGCCGGCTGAAGCAGGGTGTGGCCCGCTGGTGCTTCAACAAGTGGTCCGTGGAGGAGTTGTGCGCCAACGCGGTAAGAGTCGGAATCGTGGGCATCGATCTCGTTGGACCGGAGGACTGGCCCGTGCTGAAGAAGTACGGCCTGATCCCCACCATGGCGCCGGGAGGCGGATCGATAGCGGACGGGCTCAATCGCAAGGAGTTACACGACAAGATCATCGCGGAATTGCGGGAGAACATCACCAAGGCCGCCGAGGCGGGCGTGCCGAACGTGATCACCTTTTCCGGCAACCGGCGCGGCATGTCGGATGAGGAGGGCCTGGAAAACTGCGTCGCCGGGCTGAACCGCATCAAAGCCTTCGCCGAGGAAAAGGGCGTCACAATCAACCTGGAGCTGCTTAACAGCAAGGTCAACCACAAGGACTACATGTGCGACCACACCGCCTGGGGCGTCGAGGTCTGCAAACGGGTGAACTCCCCGCGCGTGAAGCTGCTGTATGACATTTACCACATGCAGATCATGGAGGGCGACGTCATCCGCACCATCCGCGAGAACATCCAATGGATCGGGCACTTCCACACGGGCGGGAATCCGGGGCGCAATGAAATCGACGAGACCCAGGAGCTGAATTACCGCGCCATCGCCAAAACCATTGCCGATCTGAATTTCACGGGATACTTCTCGCACGAGTTCACGCCGAGGCGCGACCCGCTGGAATCGCTGCGGCAAGCCGTTGAGATCTGCACCGTGTAGGCTTCCCGGTCCTTTGCTGCCTTGCCCGACGTTCTCCCGAAGGCCGAAAATGGCATAGGACATGGAAACCGGAGACCAGCGGGATCGAGGCAAGTTCAGGTGGAGACTGCTGGGCGCGGCCGCGGCGATCGCCGCTATCGCCATCGTTTCCGCGCTGCTTTGGCAGGCGGCAAACCGCCTGAGGACCGTGGAAGAAAGACTCAGCCGCGCGGATGAGCGCTCGCAGGCCGTGCTCGATCGGCTTACCGAATATTCCCGCGAGCTGGAACTCGCGCTTGAGCGTGCTCAGGAGGCGCGGCGGCGGGCGGAGGAAGCCGAGGCCGCGCGAAGCCAGGCCGTGTCGGAGGCCGAGCGCGTCCAGAGCGAAGCCGAAAGGGCGCGGGCGGAGGCGCAAGCGGCTCAAAAGCAGATGGAAGAAGTCAGGCGGCGCCGCGAGCAGGAACTGGACCGCATGCAAGAGGCACTGAACCGGATCGCGCCGACGCGAAGGACGCCCCTGGGCATGGTGGTCGAGATCGCGAATGATTCTTTCAAGTTCGATTTCGATCAGGCCACGCTGCGCCCGGAGAACCGCGAAACGCTGAGCCGGATCGCCGGTGTGCTGCTCGCTTCCAGCGGGTACCGGCTGTTCGTCTATGGGCATACCGACGATATCGGGACCGACGAGTACAACCAGCAGCTTTCGCTCCGCCGCGCTCAGGCCGTCGCCGACTATCTGATCAAAGCAGGCGTTCCCGCCGATATCATGACGACGAAGGGCTTCGGGAAGAGCAGTCCCCGCGTGAAAGCCGCCACCCCGGAAGCGCGCCAGCAGAACCGCCGCGTGGAAATCGGTATCGTGGACACGATCATTCAGTACGAAGGCGCCCCCGGCAACCGGCGGTGACGGGAACTCAGCCTACGGTTCAGATTTTCGCCGCGCGATGAAAGAAGGCAAGAGATTGCTGGGCGTTGCGCTCCCAGCGGAAGGATGCCGCGCGCAGACGCCCCCGGTGGCCGAGCTCCTGCGCGAAGGATGGTGAGAGCGCAAGCCGCTCAATCGCCGAGGCGATCTCTTCCGTGCTGGTGGGCTCCACGAGAATGGCGCCATCGCCGGCCACTTCGCCGAGGGAAGAATTGCGCGAGGTAATCGAGGGTACGCCGCAAGCCATCGCCTGGGCGAGCGGCAACCCGAAGCCTTCGTACAGGGAAGGGAAGAGGAACATCGCCGCGCCCGCGGTGAGCCCCGGCAAATCGCTTTCGGGGACGTATCCGAGGTAGCGGATTCCCCGGGTTTCAGCGCACAGCCGCTTCGCCGTCGCCTCCGAGCACCAGCCCAAAGCGCCGCCTATCACCAGTTCGTATTCCTCGCGAACTCGCGGGCAAACCGACTGGTAGGCATCCAGCAGCCTGTCGACGTTCTTTCGCGGTTCGATGGTGCCCACGGAAAGAATGTAGGGCCTTTCCAGACCGTACTTCCGGGCGATGGCTTGCGCTTCAGGGGGCCCCGCCGCAAAAAATCGTTCCGCCACGCCCGGATAGATTACCTCGATCCGTTCAGCCGGCAATCCCAGCACATCGACCGCGTCCTGCTTGCTTTGTTCGGAGATGGCGATCCATGCCGCGGCGCGGCGAAGGACTCTGTCGCCGTACATGAGGGTGGCTCTTACGTTGGCGGTGGTGTGGACCTCGGGCATGAGCCAGCAGGTCATGTCGAAAATGGTGGCTGTCAGCCTTGTGAAGCGGTGCGGCGGATTGCGCATATGCTGGGATGCGTGAAACACGTCAGCCGCACAGCCAACGGCTTCGAGCACGGGATTGCGCCAGGTGTTCGCGAAATGCACGGCCAGTTTGCCGAGGGCTGTCGGGAGTTTTCCGGCGCACGAACCCTGGTGGTTCAGCGCGTTGATGTCTCCGTAAAACGGAAACAGCCGGATCGAATCCTGCGCGGCGGCGCAGCGTAGCGCCTGAACCCAGTGATAGACATAGGTTTTCACGCCGGCGCTGCGCAAGAGCAGGCTGGTCGCGTCAATCACGATGCGCGCCATCATTCGCTATTGTAAGGGTCGCGCCGGCTGCACGGGCAGCCCGTGATCCGTCCCTAAGGAGGGGACGTGCCCGATCTCGGCACGTTGAGGACATGAGGCGGCATCAAACTGGGCACGACCTAGCTTCGAAGCGTCCGATTTCCGGCGAGGGCTGCAAAG
>JBLNCW010000053.1:0-34257 GCA_050261015.1 Rhodospirillales bacterium
TTGTTCCGCGCAATTCCGCTGTTCTACAGAGCCGCCTTCGCTGTCGTTGCCGCCGCTCTGTTGGCCGCGCCGCAAGAGACCGGGCGGCCGCTGACCAATGCGGACGTTTCGGCGATGCTGAAGGCGAAACTTCCGGAGAGCACGATTGCAAACGCCATCGGGCTCGCCGCGAGAGCCGGCAACACGAACTTCGATACTTCTCCCGAGGCTCTGATTGAGCTCAAGAACCAGGGGGCGACCGCGCCGGTGCTCAACACGATGCTCTACGCGCAGGCATTCCCCAAGCGCGAAACACCGAGCGCGGCGGTGCCGGGGCTGCCCGCTGAAAGCGGCGTTTACTACTGCGAGAGCGGCACATTCCTGAAGCTGCCCTCCACCACCATCTTTCCCGAAATCAACCCGGGCTGGCGGGGCATGACGCCGACCGAGGACAGGCGCTACGTCATCGAGAGGCCCGCCGCCGAACTGACGGTGCGCGAGGCGAGCCCCTTGTTCTACGTCCGAGGAATCAGCGCCCGGAGAGCCTGGCAGTTGGTCAAACTCGAAGCGAAGGGCGATTACCGGCAGTGGCACACGGTCAAGGCGGACATGTTCCGCGAAGGCCCGATGCAACTGCGGGATGGCCCCGCACCCGCGCTCGAGTACCGAGTGGTCGCGGAAGACATCTTCGAACTGCGCTCCGCCGCCCCGCTCGAACCCGGCCAGTATGCCATTACAATGCTCGCGCCGGGACAGCGCTGGCTTGTAGTAGCCTATCCGTTTGCGATCGAATGATGCGGCCGCGCTACCGTGCCTGTTCCGCCGGGACCGCGGCGGGCTCGTCGTATTGCAAGAGGCGGCGCTCGCCGCTCAGCTCCCGCAGCCTGGTAATGTCCTGCGTGACTTCAAGGGTTCCCAGGTATTTTCCATTGGCGGCCCGCACCGCGAAATAGCGGATGTGGACGAACCGGCCCTGGAAGTTGATCCAGAACTCGGCGACGTTCTGCCGCCCCTCGCGGAAATCGCTCAGGATGCGGTCCACCACATCCACGCTGCGCGGAGGATGGCAGTGCTGCACCTTCCGGCCGATGACCGCTCTGCTGCGCGCGAAGACCCGGTCGGGTCCCTCTGAGAAAAACGCCACGCGGTCGTTTTCATCCACGAAGGTGAGATCGACCGGAAGCGTGGAAAAGATTCCCAGCAGTTGTTCGAGGTTGAGATACCCGGTGGGAAGCTGCAGGCCGCGGCCGGGTTGGCCCGGGGTTTCTGCCTCGGCCGGCTCGGGAGGACGATATCCTTCGCGCGGCTCCACAAGGCACCAGCCGTAACGCGGGGAGGACGCCCAAATCTCCGCCCACTCATCGGCGGTGAACGTCTTGAGGCATACCGGAAAGAGAATTTGCTCCTCTTTGTAGATCATCTCCTCCACCGCCGCCACCGCCGCCGCGGCTCGCTTCACCACTTCCGGGAGCGGCGCCTTATTGCGGAGCGCTCTGCCCGCTTCTTTCAGCAGGTCGCGGATCTCGTCGTCCTTCCCCCACATGACCTTTGAGGGGCCCGTGATCCCATGACGCTCCAGGCAGGAGAACAGCAGGTGTTCCTTGCGCTGATAGTGCTTGTCGATGTCCATCAGCTCGTTGAATGCCTGCCGCAATTCGAGCAGAGGCTGTGCCGCCGCCGCTTCATCCGCTGCTGCCGCCGCCGCGCTCATCGCCTGTTTGATTCGCGCGAGCACGCCGCGCAAAGCCTCGTTCTCACGGCGGAAAGTATCGATGGGATGGCCGGGCTCCAGGGGCGCCGGCGCCAGTTGCACGAGCACTTCCCGCGTGACCTGGGAGTGCAGGTCGCACATGGACTGGATTTCCCTGACGGGCATTCCCTCGGCCATCAACTGCTGCTCCATGGCCATGATCTCGGTGTAATCGGTTTTCTGTACGAGCTCCCGCAGGCTGGCTTTCACCGCCTCAGGCGTTTCTCCGGCATGAAGCCGCTTGATGATGTCCTTCAAAGTCCGCACGCGCTGTGCCTGGTTATCGATCAGTTCGCTCATCAATCTGAGGGTAGAACACGATCACTTGGCGCTCAGTGACCTCCGTCACGGCGCGTTTCAAGCGCAAGCCGCGCGTGCGCGGCCGTTTACAGCGAATACCCTAGCGGCTGATGACCAGCTTGCCGTGCTCGTCGAGGTGCGGATACGGCCCGCCGGTCCGGAAATGGTCGAGGATGTAGTCGTCGTACTGCGGCGTCGGTTCAAAATAGCCGCCCTTGCGGATGTGCTCTTTCACCACCGGCTCGTTCAACTCCACGCCGAGCCCCGGCGTGTCGGGCACGGTGATGAAGCCGCGATCCACGATCGGCTTCGACGGACCGGTTACAAGATCACCCCACCAGGGGATATCAACGGCGTGATTTTCCATCGCCAGCATGTTCTTCAGCGTCGCGGCCATGTGCACGCACGCCATGCAGCCCACGGGGGAACCCGCGAAGTGGATCGCCGTTTGAATGCCGTGCATCTCGGCGTAGTCGGCGATGCGCTTGGTTTCGCGTATGCCGCCGGAAGTCAGCGGGTCCGGATGGATGATGTCGATGGCGCGGTTGTCGATGAAATCCTTGAAGCCTTCTTCCAGGCCGAACAGGCTTTCGCCGGTCGCGATCGGAGCCGTAGTCGCGGCGCAAAGTTCCTTGTACGCGCGCCAGTTCCTCGGCGCGTCGCCGCCGGGGCCGAGGTGTCCTACCTGAATCATGTCCTCGAGCCAGGCGAGGTCGTATTTCTCGAAGGCGCGCGCGTAGCGAATGCTGTCGTTCAACGTCAGGCGGCCGAAGTGGTCCGCCCCGAGCGGCGCGTCCCAACCGATGGCGTCCCGCACCGCCTGGATGTACTCGCACAGGTATTCCAGACCCTTTGTCGTAGCGGTTCCGTAACTGTTGATTGCGCCAGGCTTGTCTCGCACGAGGCTGGTTCCCAGGTCCATCTTGAAGAAGGTGAAGCCCATCTCCTTCCTCTTCTTGAGCCGTTCGGCAAAAACCTTCGGGTCGCTGCTCTGATCGGTATCGCAATAGATGCGGATCCGGTCGCGGTACTTCGACCCGATGAGGCGCCAAGCCGGAACGTTGTACACCTTGCCCGCGATATCGTGCAGCGCCATATCCACGGCGCTGTACCCTCCGCCGAGCCTCTGCTGGCCGGCGAAGTTGCGGATGCTGTCGAGGATCGGTTCGATCGAAAGCGGATTCCTTCCGATGAGATGCGGCTTCAGCACAAGCGCCGTGCCCTCTCTGCCGGCGTCGCGCACCTCACCCAGACCGTAGACGCCCTGATTGGTGTCGATGCGGATGATGGGGTAATCGTAATTCGAAGCCACGAGCACCGCTCGCATGTCCGTGATTTTGAGCTGGCTCGGAGCGGAGTTCCGGTTGAACCCTTGCGACCCGCTCGTTTGCGCACCGGCCTTGTTCTCGGTCAGCTTGAAGATGCCGGGAAGCGCCGCCGCGCCCAATAAGAGCTTTCTGCGACTCCATCTTGTTGTAGCCATAGCGATCAGAGATTATCAGCATCGCTGCTGGAAGTAAATGGTTTGGTCCTAGTCTTGCTACGTCCCATGGTGGGGAGAAAGGGGAGAGCTATGCATCGCTATGTAGCGGAGTTCATAGGCACATTTGTGCTTGTCTTCGGAGGGTGCGGAGCCGCCGTGCTCGGCGGAGACAAAATAGGGGCGCTCGGAATCGCCCTGGCGTTCGGGCTGGCTTTGCTGGCGATGGTCTACACGGTCGGTCCCGTTTCCGGCTCCCATCTCAATCCCGCAGTGACCCTGGGATTGCTCCTGAGCGGGAAGATGAACCGGAGGCACGCCGGCGGATACTGGGCAGCACAGATCCTAGGCGGAATTGCGGCGGCGGCCGTGTTGCTGATCGTGGCCAAGGGGGTCGCCGGAGGCTACGACGCCGGCATGCAGGGGCTTGCTGCGAACGGCTTTGGAATCCACTCGCCTGGAGGGTACGGCTGGGGCACTGCGTTTCTCGCCGAGACGGTTCTGACCTTCCTGCTCGTGTTCACGGTCCTCGGCGCCACCGACCTGAGAGCGCCAGTGGGCTTTGCGGGACTGGCGATCGGCCTGGCGCTCGCGCTGGCCAATCTGGTGGCGATCCCGGTGACGAACGCCTCGATCAACCCGGCGCGCAGCATCGGACCGGCCCTCTTCTCGGGTGGCTGGGCAGTGAAGCAGCTTTGGTTGTTTATCCTTGCGCCTTTGCTCGGCGGCGTGATCGCCTACGGCGCTTACCGCGCCGTGGGGCTGGCCGGAGTCGTGACCGCGAGAGAGGCGGAACGGGCTCTGCCCAGCGAACGGGTTGAAAGAGCCGAACGCGAGCGCGAGCGGGGCGACCGCGCGGCCTGACCGGCCTGCCGGCAATCGATTCGCAGCCGCGGGAATAACCGCTTCCGGGAACTTCGTGTATGCTAACACCTATCCAGGTGCACGGATTCCTGGAAGGGAGGCAATCCATGAACAAGCGCCCCATCTCGCGGCGCGGGTTCGCGAAGGCCGTGGGAGGCGCGGTTGCTCCCATGGTGGTTCCCAGTTCCGTTCTGGGCCGCCGCGCCGGCGCCGCCGCCCCAAGCGATCGAATCGTGATGGGCGGCATCGGCATCGGGGTTCGCGGCGAAACTGACCTGCGCGCTTTTCTCAGCTATCGCGACGTGCGCTTCGTGGCGGTCTGCGATGTCCGCAACGAACGCCGCGAGGCCGTCAAGACGATGGTCGACCAGCGCTAGCAGAACCGCGATTGCGCCATGTATTCGGACCAGTACGAGCTGCTGGCCCGCGAGGATATTGACGCCGTACTCATCGCCACCGGCGACCGCTGGCATGCTCCCATGTCCATCATCGCCGCGCAGCACGGCAAGGATGTTTACTGCGAAAAGCCTCTCTCGATGACGATCGAAGAGACGCTGGCGATCGCGCCTGCTTTCCGCCGCTACGGCCGCATCTTCCAGGCCGGCTGCCAGCGGCGCAACGGCGGCAATTTCGAGCTCGCGGTGGAACTGGTGCATACCGGCAGGCTGGGAAAGCTCCAGGCCGTGTACGCCAACGTAGGCCCCTGGCAGAGCTGGCCGCCGCTGCCCCACCGCGGATGGCTGCCGCCCGAACCCGAGCCGCCCAAAGAGGTCTTCGATTGGGACAGATGGCTCGGCCCGGCGCCCTGGCGCCCCTATAACTCCCGCCCCGGACTGGGGTTGGGTCAACGTCTATGACTTCCATGCCGGCGGCATCCTCGAATGGGGCGCTCACACCGTGGACCTTTGCCACTGGGCGGCGCAGAGGGAAGACACGCAGCCGGTGGAGTACGTGCCGGAAGGCGATAACAACGGCCCTTACGCCGTACACTGCCGGTTCGCGGACGGCCTGAAGCTGGAGATGGTCGATGAAGGCCGTCAGGGCCGCCTCGGCCTCGGGGCGAATACGGTGCGGTTCGTCGGGGAGGAAGGCTGGGTCGAAACCGGCGACAGCGGCAAAATCGAGGTCTCGGACAACCTCCGGTCGCTGCTCCGGCCCACCACGGAAGCGCGTCTCGCGCTCGCGTATCACACCCAGGACTTCCTGAATTGCGTCCGCTCGCGCAAGCAGCCCCGCGCGAATGCCGAGGTCGTCACGAACTCGCACATCAGTTGCCATGCGGCGTACATTGCGTTCCAGTTGGGACGCAAGGTTACTTGGGACCCTGTGAAGAAGGAATTCCCCGGCGACGAAGAAGCCAACCGCCTGCGAGCCCGAGCCATGAGGGAACCCTGGCGCGTATAAGGAGAAACGGCATGCAAGCCCCTGCTACTCCTCCGAAACCTGCCCCGGCGAAGAAATCCGGGCGCCTCTGGCTGGAGCCGCCAGGAGAGCCCCCGGTGGTGATAGTGGTCGGCCGGAAAATCATCCGTTATGATGGTGCCGCCCGGGGTATAGAGCGGATGGACGTAGCTCGACCGCCGGTAGCGCTCGGGCACGCCGTCGGGAAGCCGCATGCCGTAGTTGTAGACCAGGACCGGCGTGCCGCCCTCGCTCAAACGCAGTGCGGCGCCCTCAATGTCCTCGATCGTGAACCGGCGCGATGCGGGCTGCCGCGCCTGCCGGGGGCGCGCGCTCGCAACCCGCTCCTCGTCCACTTCGACCCCCAGGCCCAAACCCGCAGGCAGCAGCGCCGCCCCGTCCTTTACCTCGATGGGCGCGCGCAGGAACGTGCCCTCCAGAAACTGCGGGCCGTTCAGCGCGGCGGGGTATTTCAGATTGTAGGCGCAGTAGAGCTGAAGCGATGCGGCCAGCGAGGTATCGGGATCGGTCAGCCCGCTGCCGAGAAACATCAGCTTCTCGCGCTCCAGCATTTCCACCTGAAGCCGCGCCTCCCACAGCCCGCCGGTGCGCGCCGGCTTCATCGCCACGCCGTCGAGCAGGCCGAGGCGGATGAACTCGGCCAGGTCCACGGACGAGACCACGCCCTCGTCCATCAGGATCGGCAGCGCCCCCTGCTTCTTCAGATCGCGGTAGCCGGTGAGACGGTTCGCGGGGAGCGGCTGCTCCAGAACGTTCACCCCGATATCGGCCAGCTTTGGCGCTACGGCCAGCGCAGTCTCGAGGTCGTAACCGCCGTTGGCGTCGGCCCACAGGAAGGCTTTTGGCGCCAGCTTCCGCACACGGCGGCAAAGCTCGAGATCGAATTTCGGGTCAGGCGCGACCTTGACGTTGAAGTGGGCGTAGCCGCGCTTGCGCCCCTCTTCGACGAGCGCTTCGATCTCATCCAGCGACGCCGGGTTCACGGTCCAGCTCAGCGGGATGCGGTCGAGCGGCTTGCGGCCCCAGAGCGCCGCGGCGCTTTGCCCGCGCAGGCGCCCGGCCAGATCGTGAAGCGCCAGGTCAACTCCCGCCTTGGCAATCGGCATCCCGGTCGAAAACGAGGGCGCGATGGCGCGGTTCATCGCCTGGTGCGCCCCGGCGATATCGAACGGATTGCGGCCTATGAGGACCGGCCCCAGGTACTTTTCCAGCGTCGTGGCCACCGATTCTGGCGTCTCGTAACTCCAGGTGGGCAGTGGGACGCTTTGGCCCCACCCGGCCGCTCCGCTTTCGCACGTGATCTTAACGAAAACGGCGTAGCGCCAGCTGCCGAGGAACTTGAAACGCGCCGCTACCGGATAGGAGACGGGGAAGACATCGACCCTGGTGATGGCCGGGGCGGGAGCGGGGAGCGCCGCGCCTGCGGGCAAAAGCTGGAGAAATCCGCGCCTGGTCATCGCGACGATTTTAGCTCGACTCACGGGCCCGGGCACGCTGCCCTTCAGTGGAATGCGGCGGAGCAGACTTCCCCATAAAAATACTCGAAATGCCCGGAGGCGCCCTCCCATGCCACCGTCCAACGGTCCGGGATCGTGTGGCCTTCAAACTCGCGCTCGCTGGGGAACGCGACGGAATAAGGGATGTGCGCCCACCTGCCCTTCGGCAGGCCGTAGTCTCCCCACCGGCGCATCTCCAGTTTTCTCAAACGCCCGTCCGCGTCGAGCTTCAGGTGCAAGTCGATGCGCTCGCCGCCGACCTCGACCGCGACGCACGCGGCATCGCTCCCCTCGGCCGTCCACGAAACGCCCGGCTGCGGCAGCAGCGCCTCCGGCAGCAGGACCAGCTCGGCCGCGAAGCGGCCACGCGCGGACCACGTGACGTCCGGCCCCGACGCTGTCATGACCGGGATCAGCCCCAGCAACTTCCACCTCATCTCGCCCGTGCCGTTCGAGTAGCGATCGAATCCGCTGATGCGGAACAACCCGCCGGTCGAAGCTTTCCAGACAAAGCCCCGTTCCCGGCCGATCGTCTCGGTGCTGTCCAGGGGCATCCAGCTCTGCTTGGGAGAGAGCCGGAGCCGGCCCTTAATGCGGAGCCTGACCGATCCCGCGATCCGCGTGCCGGGCCGGATGGCGTGCAGCAGGTAGCGCCGCGCCGGCTCGGGCAGGCTCTCCACTAGTCCGGCGTGAAAAACTTCGCCGCCGGACTCGCGCGCCACCGCGCGCATGAGTTCGCCGATCTTTCCCATTACTCGGGCGCCTCGACCGGTGTCTCCAGAAGCGCCTGCTCGGCCGCCTTCAGAATCGGTGCCTGCTGCGCTTCCGCGCTGATCCACAGAAGCTGGCTGGTATTGAGCCATACGTTCGGTTCCGAGCCGTCCGGCGCTTTGAGATCGACCGTCGGCCATACGCCGTCTTCGCCGGAATCGAGCACCGTGAACGTGATCCTGTGCCCGGCCGCCGTTCCGGCGCGATACACCATTCCTTCTTCCAGTAGCATGCAGGCATTTTAAGGCAACGCGGTCTTCGCGCGCGGCGGCACTTGGCGGGCCTCGCTTCCTGTCTTTCGGCCGCGAGCGGGGCCCGCTTTTCATTTCGCCTTATCCCTGCCGGCGGGCGGCGGCCAATCTGTAAGTGAGCAGCCAGCGAAGCGTGCCGCGGGGCCGCTTTTGGGCAAGGTCCGCCTCCAGGCACAGCAGGGCGCCTTTTCCGATCTCCACCAGCGTCCAGGATGCGCCGAGGATGTAGCTTGCGGCGCGGGACAACATGGGTTCGTGGCCGGAGATCAGGATCGAGCGCGAGTCCCGGTGAGAACGAATTTCCTCCCAGAGCGCCTGCGGCGGAGCGCCGGGGAGCAGCGCTTCAGTTGGAAGGGCCGGGCACGTACATCCGAGGACGCAGGCGGCCAGTTCCGCGGTTTCAACCGCCCGGATGTAGGGGCTCGTCAGAATCAGGGCCGGCCTCACTTTGGCGGCGCGCGCGGCGCCGAGAATCACGCGCAGCCTGAGCTTGCCTTTTTCGGTGAGCCGGCGCCTGGGATCAGGGAGGCTCGGCCGCCTCGCCTCAGCGCTGCCGTGGCGCAGGAGGTACAGCTCAATCAACGTGCCCCTGCCGGCGCGGCATCGCTGGGCGGATAGATCAGGCCGCTTTTCAGGCAATCGTTCTCGCGCAGAGGTGCTCAGCGCTGCCGCTCCATCTCGCCGAGTTTGCGCACGCGTCTCCGGAACTCCTCCGAGGTGCTGAACTCCGCGTTGAGATACGCCGCCAGAATCTCCTCGGCCAGCTTGATGCCGATAATCCAGGCGCCCATGCAGAGCACATTGACGTCGTCGTGCTCGACGCACTGGTGCGCCGAGTAGACGTCGTGGCACAGCGCGGCGCGGATTCCGTTCACCTTGTTGGCCGCGATGCTGGCGCCGACCCCGGTGCCGCACACCATGATCCCGCGCTGCGCCCGCCCGCTTTTCACCTCGTTGCAGACGGCGGCCGCGATGTCGGGGAAGTCGACCGGGTCCGGCGTGAAGGAGCCGCAGTCCTTAACCGTGTGGCCCCAGGACTTGAGGATTTGAATCACCGGGCCCTTCATCGGGAAACCCGCGTGATCCGAGCCGATCGCCAGCGTCATCGGCTTTTTCGTCCGGGCCGCCCGCACTTGCGCCGGGCTCATGGCAGAGAAAGCCGCCGCTCCCATAAATGTACGCCGTTGAACCTTACCCGTCATATGACCTTCGCCTTCGTGATGATATTTGGCCGCGTCCGGAATGCCCACGGCGCCGCGCTCCCGGCCGTCAACCGGGGCGCCAAGAAACAGGATATATTCAAAAGAACCCAAAAGGAGAACCCAGGTGAATCGATTCTTGTTGTCCGCAGGATTCATGTCCGCAGCCGCGCTGTTCGCGGTTGGGCTCGCGCAGAATTCCGGCAGAAAAAGCGAACAGTTCCGCAAGGAGTTTTTAGAGAAATTCCGGCGGACGTCGTTGAACACAACTCCCGGCGACGCGATGATGCTGCGCATACTCGTGGAAAGCAGCGGCGCAAAACGCGGCATCGAAATCGGGACGGCCAGCGGATTCGGCGCCATCAATCTCGGCATTGCGTTCGAGCGGACCGGCGGGCGCCTTTTCTCGATGGAACTCGACCCGCGCCGGGCGCGCGAGGCCAGGGAGAACCTGGAAAAGGTCGGATTGGAAAAGACCGTCACCGTTCTGGAGGGAGATGCGCTCGAGCTTCTGCCGTCCTTCAGCGGGGAGGTGGACTTCCTCTTCATCGATGCGAATAAGAGCGATTACCTGAGGTATCTCAAGGCGATTGAGCCGAAGCTGAAGAAGGGCGCGGTGGTGGTCGCCGATAACACGATCGTCCACGCCCAGGCGATGGCGGATTACCTGGAGTACGTGCAAACCAGCCCGAACTACGATACGGTCACGATCCGGGCGTCCATGGAAAAGAACGACGGAATGACCGTAAGCTATAAGATCCGCTGAGCGTTGCAGCCCGCCGCCGGGCAGCGCCCACTGCCGGGACGAGCGCTGGTATACTGCGAGCTTCGGGAAGGAGAAAAACACTTGCGCGTTGGAATGATCGGGACGGGCGCGATCTCGCACAAGCACGCCCAGGCCTACAAGAATATCGGCTACGAGCTGACCGTTTGCACGGATATCAACGAGGCGGCGGGGCTAGCGTTCGCCGCCAAATACGGCGCCGAGTTTGTTCCGGGTTACGAGGACGTCTGCCGCCATCCACGGGTGGATTTCGTCGATGTCTGCACGTTCCCCGACTTCCGGTTGCAGCCGCTCCGCCTGTGCGCGCAGAACAAGAAGCACATCCAGGTACAGAAGCCGATCTCGACGAATCTCGAAACCGCGCGCGAGATGGTTAAGATCGCGAGCGAGGCCGGGATCGTTCTCGGCGTTGTGAGCCAGCACCGCTTCGATGACTCCTGCCAGTTTCTTGACCGGGCCATCCGCGCCGGCAGGTTAGGAAAGATTCTTCAGGCCGATGCCTATGTGAAGTGGTATCGCCCGCCCGAATACTACTCGCGGCCCATCAAGGGCAGTTGGGACGTGGAGGGCGGCGGGGCGATGATCAACCAGGCGATTCACCAGGTTGATATCTTGCGCTGGCTGATCGGGCCGGTGAAGGAATTGTTCGGCTACTGGCAGCTCGGAGCGCTGCACAAGATCCAGTCCGAAGACGTTGTCTGCGCCCTGCTGAAGTACGCCAACGGAGCGACGGGGGTCATTCAGGCCTCCACCGCGATGTGGCCGGGCTACACCGAGCGCGTCGAGATACACGGCACCAAGGGCTCCGCGATCATCTCGGGGGACAAGCTGACGTCCTGGGATGTGGAGAACGGTTCGGGTGAACCCGCCCCGGTCGAAAAAGAGGTGATGTCCGGTTCGTCCGATCCGATGGCGATCTCGCTCGCGCCGTTTGAGCGCCAGTTCCTGGATTTCGGCGAGGCTATCAGGACCGGGCGGAAGCCGCTGGTATCCGGCGAGGAGGGCTGTCAGGCTCTGGAAATCGTGCTCTCGATCTACCGTTCCTGCCGCGAGGGCGCCAAGGTTGTCCTTTGCTGAAGGGAATTCCTCGCGCATGAATTGGGCTAGGATCAGAGTCCCCGCCTCGAGCGCCAACCTGGGCCCCGGCTTCGACGCTCTCGGCATGGCCCTGGAGGTGTATCTGGAATGCCGGTTTCGCCGGGCGGAGAGGCTGGAAATCAGGGTGTCGGGCCGCGAAGCCGAGTGCATCCCGACGGGCGCGGAAAACCTTATCTGGCAGACCGCGCAGAGGGTGGCAGCGGACGTGGGCGAGCGGCTCGATCCGGTTGAACTCGAAATCGATAACGGTATCCCCATCGGCAAGGGCCTGGGATCGAGCGCCGCGGCGCTGACCGCGGGCGTGGTCATGGCAGACAGCCTGCTCGGCCTGGGATGGAAGCCGCTGCGGATCCTCGATGAAGCCGCGCGGATCGAAGGGCACCCGGACAACGTTGCGGCCTGCGTGCTGGGCTCCATCACCGCCAGCGCGATCGACGCCGGCGGAGCGGCGCGCGCCGTCCGGCTGAATCCGCCGGAGCGGCTCGGAGTCGCCGTGGTGGTGCCGGATTTCGACCTGCCGACGACAAAAGCGCGGGCGGTGCTGCCGGATTCCTATACCCGGGAGGACGCCATCTTCAACGTCCAGCGGGCCGCGCTGCTGATGGCGGCGCTGGCCACAGGAAACCTGAGCGCGTTTCCGACCGCGCTCGAGGACCGGTTCCACCAGTCCTACCGCGCCCCGCTCATACCGGGTCTCAAAGACATACTCAAGCTGCGCGCGCCCGGGCTGCTCGGCTGCGTGCTGAGCGGCGCCGGACCTTCCATCCTTGTTTTCTACGAGAAGGGCTGCGAGCAGGTGTGCGAAATCGTGCGGCAGATCTTCTCCTTCCACGGACGGAGTTCTGAGATCCTCTGGGCGCAGATCGCGGCCAAGGGATACGAACTCAAGTAGGCGGGAACGCATTCCGGATAAGTGTTTGACTACTCTTGCTGCGGGAAGGCACCATCGGATCGTGGCGCCGCCTCAGCCGAACTTCTGAACGGGAAGCGGACTCGAAGCACACGCTCGCGGTGACGCTCCTCGGCGAGATTTCTGACGCGCGCGCGGAGGAGATCTTCGAGAGAAATGATTCCCGCGACTTCCCTCTTCTGGTGCGACGCCAGAACCGGCAATCGCGTACGCCCCGTTTCCGCCATCCGGTTGACAATCACGCGCAGGGGTTCGTCGACGTACGCAACCACCACGCCTCTCCTCGCCAGGCTCCCAATTGGGGCGTCCGGCACCGGTGTTTGTGCAATCGCCCGTTCCATGTCCTTTCGTGTCAGCACTCCCCAGAGTTGTCGATCCTGCTGCACCACGGGATATAGATGCTGGCCTTTTCGCAGGCAGTCAGGTCCGGAAAATGCGGCCACCTCTGCCAGAGTTTGCGATGAGCCGAACGCCGCGAAATCGGTTTGCATCACATCGCGGGCGAACAGAACTTCCAGTGGATCGATAGCATACTCGCGGCTCAGGTGATAACCGCGGCGCGCGATCTTCTCCGTCAGAATGGAGCGCTTCAGAAAACGCACCGTAAAGGCGTAAGCAAGAATGTTTGCTACCAGAAGCGGTAGAAGGCTGTTGAGATCGTGTGTCAGTTCGATAGCGAAAACGATGCCGGTGAGCGGAGACCGCATCGTCCCACCCAGAATCGCTCCCATGCTGATCAGCGGCCAGAAACCGGCGCCCTCGTTGGGTAGAAACATGGCTTCCACGCCGCCGACGGCGCCGCCGATCATCAGCAACGGAGCCAGCACGCCGCCCGAGGTTCCCGATCCCAGAGAGATAGCCCAAATGACAGACTTTACGATCAGGATTCCGGCGATCGTCGTTCGGGGCACATCGCCCTGGAGCAGAGCGCCGATCGTTTCATAGCCGACCCCCAGGGCTTGCGGAAAGACGAGCCCGCCAAGACCGACGGCAAGACCTCCGATCGCCGGCCACCACATCCAGTGGATTGGGAGCTTTTGGAAAGCATCTTCGGCTTTGTAAACAGCCCATGTCAGCGCCGCAGAAACCGCTCCAGCCAGAATACCCGCCATGGCGCACCCGGCCAGGCCTGCAGGACCGATGAAAAGTTGATGCGCCGGAACGGGGAACAGCGGGCCGAGACCGATCAGGTAGCGCCGCGCGGTAGCTGCCGTCGCGCTGGCCAGCGCCACCGGAATGATGCTGCGAGGTTTCCATTCAAATAGAAGCAACTCGATGGCGAGGAGAACGGCAGAAACCGGCGCGGCAAAGGTCGCCGACATCCCAGCCGCGGCGCCGGCCACAAGCAGCGCCTTGCGCTCGGCGCTGCTGAGGTGAAAGAGCTGGGCGATAACCGAGCCGAACGCGCCCCCGGTCATAATGATGGGTCCTTCGGCGCCAAAAGGCCCGCCCGAACCAATCGAGATCGCCGAAGAAACAGGTTTGAGAACCGCCAGGCGAGGCTGAACGCGGCTGCCGTTCAGCAGAATGGACTCGATCGCTTCCGGAATGCCATGACCCCGTATCCGTTCGGAACCATAGCGCGCCATCAATCCGATAATCAGTCCTCCGGCGACCGGCACAAGAACTGCCGCGATGCCCAGGTTGTTGGAAGCGGGCGACAACAGCTCCGTATTCCAGCGCTGAAAATAAAACAGATTGGTGAAGATTCCAATCAGCTTGAGGAGCGCCAGAGCCAGGCAGCTCGCGATCAGGCCGATAGGTATCGCAAGAAGTGAAATTGGGACGAGGCGTGCATCAACCGTGAAATCCCCGAGGGCTTGCGGTGGCGGACCAGGCTGAAGACTCTCTCCGGCCGGGCCCGGTGTCATACGGGCACACCTTCGAGTTTTGCGCGCCCAATGGAGCGGAGGATCGCAACGAGTTTTGGAGCCATTTCCTCGAGTTCGGTGCGGTGCGCGATGGAGAGATTTCGCAGTATGCGCTCACCTTTCGAGGTGAGCCGCACCAGGACCTGCCTTGCGTCTTCGGGATTGGCTTGCCGCGTGACTAATCCGAGGGCCTGAAGACGGTCGACAAGACCGACAGCGCTGTTGTGCTTCAACAGAAGGCGTCTTGCGACATAACCTATGGTCGGCTGATTCTTCGCACCCGACGCCTTTAGCACGAGCAAAGCCTGATGCTGTTGCGGCTCAATCCCGGCAGCCTGCGCGGCAGTCTCACTGAAATTCAGGAAGCGCCGAATCTGAAAGCGAAACTCCTCCAACTGCTGGTATTCGAAAAGCCCGAAACTGCGATCACTCACAAGTATATCGTATCACGATATATTTAGTGCCCTTGGCGTCTGAAAAGCGCAATCCGGATAAGGTTGCGGCGCGCCCGTCATCTGTTATGCTGTGTGATTCGGGAACGCACCGCCGGCCCTCCGTTTTCCCCTCGCGGGCCGGGGCCGCGCGGCACCACGGTTCTAAATCATAGGGAGATAAACATGAGCCAGTACAACTTCGGCGTAATCGGGCTTGGAGTAATGGGCCAGAATCTCGCCCTCAACATTGAAAGCAAAGGCTTCTCGGTGGCCGGATTCGACCTCAACGAAGAGCAGGCCAGGGCAGCCGCGCGCAAGTGGGCGGGTAAGAACATGACGACCGTCAAGTCCATAAAGGAACTGGCCGAGTCGCTGGAGACCCCCCGCCGCATACTGATGATGGTGCCCGCCGGCAAGCCGGTGGACGCGGTAATCCAGGACCTCAAATCGCATCTGTCGCCGGGCGACGTCCTTATCGACGGCGGCAATTCCTTCTTCCAGGACACGGACCGGCGCGGCAAGGAGCTTGAGCCCACCGGCATCCACTACATAGGCACGGGCGTGAGCGGGGGTGAAGAGGGCGCGCTGCGCGGTCCCGCCATCATGCCGGGCGGACCCGAGGAAGCTTACCGCAAGGTGGAGCCGATCCTCACTGCTATCGCCGCCAAAACGGAGGACGGCCCCTGCTGCGCCTACATCGGCAAAGGCGGCGCCGGCCATTACGTCAAGATGGTGCACAACGGCATCGAGTACGGCATCATGGAGCTTCTCTCGGAAGCCTACGACGTGATGAAGTCGGTGCTCGGCCTCTCCGCCCCGGAGATGCACAAGATTTTCGCCGCGTGGAACGAGACGGAGATGAACTCCTACCTGATCGAGATCACCGCGGCGGTGCTCAAGCACACCGATCCGGAGACCGGCAAACCGATCGTGGACGTGATCCTCGACAAAGCCGGCCAGAAGGGCACGGGCAAGTGGACGTCGCAAAACGCGCTCGATCTCGGCATCGCCATCCCGACGATCAACGCGGCGCTGGAAGGCCGCATCCTTTCCGGCATGAAGGACGAGCGCGTTGTCGCGTCGAAGATCCTTACCGGCCCGTCGCCGAAATTCGAAGGCAACAGGGACGAGTTCATCGAGACGCTTCGAAAGGCGCTGCGGCTCGCCATCATCACCTGCTACGCCCAGGGCTTCTCGCTGATGCGCGAGGCCTCCAAGGAGTACGGCTACAATCTTCATTTCTCCGAAATCGCCCGCACCTGGAAGGGCGGCTGCATCATCCGCGCGAAACTGCTCGATCCGATCAAGCAGGCCTTCGCGGAGAACCCGGAGCTGGCGAATTTGATGATCGACAAGCGGTTCAGCCCGGTGGTCAACGAACTGGAGGGCTGCCTGCGCGCGGTTGTCGCGAAGGCGATGGAGTTCGGCGTCCCGGTGCTCGGGTTTACCGCCTCGCTGGGCTACATCGACGCGTACCGGCGCGAACGCATGCCCGCGAACCTGCTGCAGGCGCAGCGCGACTATTTCGGCGCGCACAAGTACGAGCGCATCGACCGGCCGCGCGGCCAGATGTTCCACACCGAGTGGCTGGCCTGATGAGGAGGTGACGGTATGGCGTCGAACAGGAATGTGGTCGTCGCGCAGTCCGGCGGTCCCTCGGCGGTGATCAACAATTCGCTGCGGGGGATCATCGAGACCTGCCGCATGTTCCCCGACAAGTTCGGCAAGATCTACGGCGGCTGGCACGGCATCGAGGGCGTGCTTCGCGAGGAACTGCTCGACCTCTCCGCACAGCGCGACGAAGAGATCAAGCTGCTACGCACCACGCCGGCGGCCGGTTCCATCGGCACGTGCCGCTACAAGCTGAAGGCCAAGCAGACCGAGGACTTCGAGCGCGTCGTCGAGGTGTTCAAAGCCCACCAGGTGGGGTATTTCTTCTACATCGGCGGCAACGATTCGATGGATACCGCCCACAAGGTGGCCAAACTCGCGCACGAGCGCGGGCTCGACCTCGTCAGCACCGGGGTGTCGAAGACGATCGACAACGACGTGGGCGACTCCGAGTTCAAGCTTATCGACCACACCCCGGGCTACGGCAGCGTGGCCCGCTACTGGGCGTACTACGTCCAGAACGCCAACCAGGAGAACATGGGCTCCTCGCCTTCCGATCCCGTGCTGGTGATGCAGGCCATGGGCCGGAAGATCGGATTCATACCCGCCGCCGCCCGCCTCGCCGATCCGAACCGCGAGATGCCGCTTCAGATCTACATGCGCGAATCCGGCCTCAGCCTCGCCGAGCTGACCGATTTGGTGAACGACGAACTCAAGCGGAGCGGCCGCTGCCTGGTTGTCATCAGCGAGGGCTTCGACGTCGGCGACATCGGCGAGCTGAAGGACTCCTTCGGCCACACCACCTTCTCATCGAGCATGTGGACGGCCGAGCAGATCGTGGTGAACCACCTAAACCGCGTGGGGATCAAGGCGCGCGGCGCGGCACGCGGCCAGATCTCCGGCACCGATCAGCGCAACGCCATGATCTACGCCTCCACCGTGGATCTGGACGAGGCATACAAGATCGGCCAGAACGCGGTTGTGATCGCGGTGGAGCACGGTTCGGGTTACATGTCCACGCTGCTGCGCCGTCCGGGACTGATTTACAGCGTCGATTACGACAAGGTCCCGCTGGAGCAGGTGGCCAACTCCGAGCGCAAGTTCCCGAACGAGTGGATCGCGCCGAACCGCATTGACGTCACCGATGACTTCGTGCGCTACGCCCGCCCGCTGATCGGCGAGGACTGGGTGAGCGTGCCGGTCGTCAACGGCATACAGCGCTACACGCGCTTCGAGAACATTTTCGCGGAGAAGAAATTGCCGGATTACGTGCCCCAGGCGCACCGCCCGGAGCCGGTTAAAGCATAGGAGCATTCATGTCAGATCCACAAGCCCCTTTGAAGAATTTTGAGAAGAAGCACGATTTCCTTGTGGCCATCGATTCGGACGGCTGCGCGTTCGACACAATGGAAATCAAGCACAAAGAGTGCTTTATCCCGAACATCATCAAATACTGGGATCTTCAGCCGGTATCGAAGTACGCTCGCGCGGCGGCGGAGTTTGTCAATCTCTACTCCAAGTGGCGCGGCATTAACAGGTTCCCCGCTTTGATCATGGTCTTCGACCTGTTGAAGGAATGGCCGGACGTGCAGCGCCGCCACGTCAACATCCCGGTGGCGCAGCCGATCCGCGACTGGATCGCGCGCGAGACCAAGCTGGGCAACCCCACGCTGAAGGCCGAGGTGGCCAAGACGGGCGACCCCGTTCTCACCCAGGCGCTGAAGTGGAGCGAGGCGGTGAATGCGACGATCGCCGACCTGGTGCACGACGTGCCGCCTTTCCCGTTCGTGCGCGAGAGCCTCGAAAAAATCTCCGAGTGGGCGGACATCCTGGTCTGCTCGGCGACTCCCGGCGAGGCGCTCATCCGCGAGTGGCAGGAGCACGACATCGCGAAGTATGCCACCGTCATCGCCGGCCAGGAACTCGGCAGCAAGAAGGAGCACATCGCGCTGGCTTCGAACGGCCGGTATGACAAGAGCCGCATCCTCATGATCGGCGACGCGCCGGGCGATATGAAAGCCGCGCGCGGCAACAACGCGCTGTTCTTCCCCATCAATCCCGGCTTCGAAGAGAAGTCCTGGGAGCTGTTCTTCTGCGAGGCAGCGCAGAAATTCCGCGACGGGCAATACACGGCCGAGTACGAAGCCCAACTGATCGCGGAATTCGACAAGCTGCTGCCCGAGCTGCCGCCTTGGAAGAAGTAGGGCCGGATCCATCCGGCCCCCCATACGAGAAATGTCCAGAAACGTAAACGAACTTGCCGCCTGTGTCAGGCTTCTGCTGATGGATGTGGATGGAGTCCTGACCGACGGCAAACTGTATAACGTCCCCGGGCCGCGGGGTGAAATGGTGGAGACGAAGGCGTTCGATACCCAGGATGGCATCGCGCTCCAGTGGCTGCACTGGAAGGGGATCCAGACGGGAATCATCAGCGGCCGCGTCTCCCCGGCAACCGAGGAGCGGTGCCGGCAATGCCATGTCACCTACATCTACCAGGGGCACATCGAGAAGATCCCGCTGTATGAGGAGATCCTGGCAAAGTCCGGCTTTACGCCCGGGCAGGTGGCCTATGTCGGCGACGACCTGACGGACGTGGTGATCATGCGCCGGGTGGGCCTCGCCATCGCTCCGGCCAACGCCCGGCCCGAGGTGAAGCGCTGCGCCCACCTCGTGACCGCCGCCGAGGGCGGCCGCGGCGCCATTCGCGAGGTATGCGAGCTTCTGCTGAAGTCGCAGGGGCACTGGGAGGATCTCCTCCGGAAGTACGAAGTCAATGAGCGAGTCTGAGAGAAACTCGAAAATCGGTTTGCTGGTGCGCGCCGCGTCCGGCCCCGGGGTGCTGCACCAGCTTACCGGTGTGATCGCGCGGTACAACGGCGATATCACGCTGATTGAAATCCTGGAGAACCGCCCGCCGGAATCGCGCATCTACTTTGAAATCGATCTGCCCGGGGAAGCCGAGCCGCTGCTTGAAGAGATGCGGCGTCTGACGGTGGTGCGGCAGGCCACGCCGGTCCAGACGTTCCAGAAAATCTACGGCAAGCGGATTATCATCATCGGCGGCGGCGCGCAGGTGGGCCAGGTGGCCGTAGGCGCGATTTCCGAAGCCGACCGTCACAACATCCGCGGCGAGCACATCTCCGTGGACACGATTCCGCTGGTGGGCGAGCAGACGCTGGCGGACGCGGTGCGCGCTGTGGCCCGTCTGCCCCGCGCGCGGGCGCTCGTGCTGGCCGGCGCGCTCATGGGCGGGGACATCGAAAAGGCCGTCCGCGAAGTCCGGGCCGAAGGTCTGCTGGTGATCAGCCTGAACATGGCCGGCAGCGTGCCCGCGGCCGCCGACCTGGTGGTGACCGACCCCCTGCAGGCCGGCGTCATGGCCGTCATGGCGGTCGCCGAAACGGCCAAGTTCACCGTCAGCCGGCTTAGCCGGAAGATTTTTTAGGACGACGGTTCTTCGATATCCAGGTAGCGGTCCGCGGCGACGTTCTCCAGGACTTGGTGCACGCCGCTCGGCCACACGATCTCGATGCGCCGCGCCGAGGCGTCTTCCCCAGGCCGAAGAACACCGTCTTGTCGCTCGAGCACGCGTAGCCCGTCGAAGTGGTGACGTGGTTCCACTGTTCGCGCCCTGAGGCGCTCACCAGGTGAATGCGCGCCCCGATCGCGTCGCGGTTGCTCTTGCGTCCGGTCAGCCGCAGCGCCAGCCAGTGATTCGGCGCCGGCGAAACGTTGCGGTAGATTTCGGCCGGCTCGCCGATTCTGGAAACGGCGATATCCACACGCCCGTCGCCATCGAAGTCCCCGAATGCCGCGCCTCGGTGCATCGAGACCTCACGAGGGCAGGCGCCCTCGTCCCGGACGAAAGTTGCTCCCGCACCTCGATTCACCAGCACCATGTTCCGCTGCCGCGACGTGCGGCTGGATAGCAGTTCCGTGTTGTCGTTCACGTCGCCGCAGGCAATGAACAGGTCCTTGAAGCCGTCGTTGTTCAGATCGAAGATGCCCAAGCTCCACCCACTGAAGGGGAGCGTGAGGCGCCCCAGTCCGCTCGGGTAAGTGACGTCCGCGAACAGGCCGGCTTTCAGCGCGCGGAACAGCGGAAATGTCTCGTTGGCCAGCGCGGCGACGAAAATGTCCTCCTGCCCGTCGTTGTCCACGTCGCGAAAGTCCGAGCCCATGGAGCTCAGCGCCCGGCCGTCCTCGTTGAAGGCGACCCCGGCCCGAAGCCCGACCTCCCGAAACCGCCCGCCGCCTTCGTTGTGGAACAGGAAATTCGGAGTCGTGTCGCTGGTCACGAAAACGTCGAGCAGGCCGGGGTGGTCGTAGTCGGCGAAGTTGACGCTCATCCCTTTGCCGGTGTGACTGGCGATGCCCGAAGTCTCCGAGACGTCCGTGAACGTGCCGTCACCGTTGTTGTGATACAGATTATTGGGCAGGCCCTCGTAGTATTTCGGATGGCAGTAGGTGCGAACGTTCCTCGCCAGATCGCCGCAGAACGGCTCCTTCTCCGGGATCCAAATGACGTAGTTGACCACCAGCAGGTCCAGATGCCCGTCGTTGTCGTAATCGAACCATCCGGCGGAAATTGACCAGGGCTTTTTCGGGCCCGCGGTGTGGAGGCCGGCTTTGGCGGTGACGTCCTCAAACGTCCCATCGCCGCGGTTGCGATAAAGAATGTTCCGGTTCACGCCGGCGATGAAGATATCGGCGAAGCCGTCGTTGTTGTAATCGGCTGTGGCGACCCCCGTTGCGAAGCCTTCTCCTCGGACGCCGGCCTCATCGGTGGTGTCGGTAAACGTGCCGTCGCCGTTATTCCGGTACAGCCGGTTGTAATACGCCGGGCTCACCTTTTCGAGCTTCGGCTGGAGCCCCGCGCGCGGCGACGTCGGTGAGGCGCACGGGATCGGGCGCAGTGCTCTCCGGAGCGCGCGTGCCGCCCCAGACGGCGGCGCCAACCGCCGCCAGCAGCCGCGCCGGTGAAACATCCCGTCCATTTTACCTGCCTACAGCGGACCGGTTCGACCTAGTAAGCTGAGGATGTGGTGTTTCGCAAGCGGTACGTCATCGCCGCTGTCGCGCTCTTAGGCGCCGCGGTGATTTTCTGGCGGCAGAGCCAGGAGAAGACCGAGCCGGTCCCGCAGGAGACCGTTCGCCCTCCTGCTTCCGTTCCGAAGCAGGCTGCGAAGCCGGAGGCTCCGCCGAAACCGGCGCCCGCTGCCGAGCCCAGCGCCCCGAAGCTTACGGCGCCTCTGCGTCCGGCGGTCCGTCCCAGCCGGCTTCCGAACCCGCCTGAAATCGTCAAAGGCGTTTATTTTACGAGCTGGTCGGCGGGCCTCGGCAGCCGCATCAACTACCTGTTGAAGCTGCGCAACACCACCGGCCTGAATACGGTTGTAATCGACATCAAGGATTATTCCGGCTACGTCGCCTATCGCGCCGATGTCCCCGAAGCGCAGCGGTGCGGCGCCCTGCGCCCGGTGATTCGCGACATCGACGGCCTCGTCGACCGCCTGCATCGCGAAGGGATCTACGTCATCGCGCGCCTTACGGTTTTCCAGGACCCGGTCTATGCCGCCGCGCGTCCGGAGCTCGCCGTTCACCGCAAATCGTTGCTGGGCGGCGAGCCCAAGCCCCCCTTGACCCGGGAAACGCTCTGGCTCGACCACAAGGGTCTGGCGTGGATCGATCCCGCCGCGCGCGGCGCCTGGGATTACATCGCCGCGATCGCCGCCGAGGCCGCCAGCCACGGTTTCGATGAGCTCAACTTCGACTACGTCCGGTTCCCCTCAGATGGCGACTTGAAGGACATGCACTTTCCCGCCTGGGACGGCAAGACACCCAAGCGCGAGGTGCTCCGCGCCTTCTTCGCGGACTTGCGCAAGAAGCTGCCCGGCATTCCCATTTCGGCCGACCTGTTCGGCCTGTCAACCGTGAATTCGGACGACCTCGGCATCGGACAGATCATCGAAGACGGCTACACCGGCTTCGATTACGTGTGCCCGATGGTCTACCCCTCCCACTACGCGAAGAAATTCCTCGGCTTCGCGAACCCGGCCGAGCATCCCTACGAGGTCGTAAGCTACTCGATGCAGCGCGCGGTGGACCGGCTGGAAGCGCTCAACCTGCCGGGCAAGGTGAAACTCCGCCCCTGGCTCCAGGACTTCAGCCTCGGCGCGAAGTACGATCCCGCCATGGTCAAGGCTCAAATTCAGGCCGTGCGAGACGCTCTTGGTGACCGCTACGCCGGCTACCTGCTCTGGAGTTCGTCAAACCGCTACACGGCCGAGGCGCTGGAATAGCGCGGCCGAGCCGCAAGGGCGATCATCATCCCGCCGCCGACTTTTTCGCATGCGGTATCCCGAGGTAGGGGAACTCCCTCAGAATATCGGTGTGCGGCTTGAGGCCCGTGGGCGGGCACTGGTTCTTTGTCAGAAAGGCGATGCGGTGGTTGATCACGTCGTCGGTGAAGACGCGCCCGTTGGGATACTTCGCAGGCTTCGAAGGATCGAAGCTCAGCACGTCGGGAAGCAGGCGCTCGCTGTCGATCGCGGCAATCGCTTCCTCGCGGGTGTAATTGCCCGTATGCCCCATCAGGTGCACGAACTGGTCGAGCCATCGCTTGCGGTCGTTGACCGGCTCGCTCGCGTTGTATTCCTCCTTCGTGTCGTCGGTGTTGAAGAAGCTGCTGACGCTCGGATGGCCCGCCCGATCGACGTGAATCAGCCGGCCGCCTCGCCTGACACTGCATCGCCCCCAGATGTGGATCTCGGGCCGGGGATTGAGTTCGCTCACCGGCAGCTCGATCGCAGTCGAAAACACGTTCGCTTCCGTGTTCGAGTCCACGCCGGTCCATGGAGACTTGCCGCCAAGACGGGGCTCGGTGAAGTTGCGTTTGCCGCTGGTGTCGAACAGGTTTTTGATGCCGTCGTAGTCGAAAAAGAACGCGTCGCTGCGGATGCCCGCGAAAAATTTGAGGCTGCCCGCGGTCATGATGTTGGGCCTGGGTCCGAACGAGACTTCACCGTCCGAGATGATTTTTTCCCCGACGGCTTCCGGCGAGCGCGACTTGGCCCCTTTCGCCATGAAAACGCTCACGGTCTGCCTGCCGTTTTGCGGCTCTGAGAACACATAGCTGAACGCGATGTCGTTCAGGTAATCGCCGTCGTTATCGATGTTGACGCGATAGATGGCGTCGGGATGGAGCGCGTCCGCATTGGGATTCGCATTGAAGATAATCACGGTTCTCTCGGCGTCGGCGGGCGACTGGAATGCGTACAGGTCGCAGAGATCCAGACGTTGATCGCCCAGCGGCGGGCCGAGACTAAGCCCGGTAAAGTGGTTTGACATTGCCCCTCTCCTTTGTGTTCATCATTATTGACCGGCGCCGATGGCGGCGGCAACCACCTTCAAATCGTCAACGAAACTGCGCATTGAGGCGCGGCGCGCGGCGTCATCGGGTGCGCGCAGGATCGCCGAGGGATGGACGGTGGCAATCACGCGCGCGGGCAGTGGTGAAGGGACGAATTCGCCCCGGTGCTGCGTGAGCCGGAACTGCCTGCCGAGCAGCGCCTGCGCAGCGGTGGCCCCCAGGCAGACGATGACTTCCGGTTTCACCAGATCGATTTCCGCGTCCAGCCATGGGCGGCAGGCTGCGATCTCCTGGGTGTTCGGCCTGACGTGAATGCGGCGCTTCCCCCGAGGCTCCCATTTGAAGTGCTTGACCACGTTGGTGACGTAGGTTTCCCCGCGGTCGATGCCGGCTTCCTCAAGCGCCTTATCGAGCAGGCGTCCGGCAGGACCGACGAACGGCTTACCGGCGAGGTCTTCCTCATTGCCGGGCTGTTCGCCGACAAACATCACGCGGGCGCGGGCGTCGCCGTCGCCGAACACGGTCTGCGTGCCCCGTTCCCACAGACCGCAGGCCTTGCAGCCCGCCGCGGCCTCGCGCAGCACGCGCAAGGTGGGCCGTTCCGGGATGAGCGCCGCCGCCATGGATTGCCCCTCTGTCCATAAGTCTAGCGGGCATAGTGTGCGGGTTGACACGCCGGTTTCGCGGGGGGCAAAATGGAGTCAACAAGGCGAACAAAAGGCAAAAGGTAAGCTCCTTATGAAATCCCCGGCCGCCCTCAAAGCAGGTATCGAGTCCGCTCTCGGCCCCCATTTCGCCGCTCAGCTCACCTTCCGAGAGCGCCCTCCGCTCCAGTTTGTTTCCAGCGGCGTGGAGGAGCTCGATGCGCTCACCGGCGGGCTGCCGCGCGGCGCGATCACGGACCTCTTCGGCGCGGCATCTTCCGGGCGCACCAGCCTGCTGCTTTCGATTTTCGCTGCGGCCACGGCGCGCTCGGAGGTTTGCGCGCTGGTGGATGCCAACGATGCGTTCGACCCGGAATCGGCCGCGGCGGCGGGGGTCGATTTATGCCGGCTGCTGTGGGTGCGGTGCGGGGGCAATCCCGAGCACGCGCTGAAAGCGGCGGACCTATTGATCCAGGCGGGCGGGTTCGGCTTCATCGCGCTGGATATGTGCGAGGTGCGGCCGGCCATCGTGCGGCGGATTCCGCTGGCAACGTGGTTCCGCCTGCGCCGCGCGATTGAAAACACCCCGGCGGTGCTCGTGGTGCTGGAGCGCGAGGCGACCGTGCAATCCTGCGCGTCGCTGATGCTCGAAATGAAGCAGGAAACAACGGCGTGGAGCGGCGCGCCGGGGTGCTCGCTGCTGTTGCGCGGCGCGCGTATGGGTATCAATCCGCGCAAGCCCGTGCGCTCGGAAACCGTCGCGTTCGAAGCGCGCGCGCTGGGGTAAAAACATGTTCGCCGCGATTCATGTCCCGGAGATCACGGAACGGCAGCGCCCGCGGCTGGCCGAGTGCGCGTCGGATTTTTCACCGTACGTCGAGGAGACCGCGCCGGACACCGCGGTAGTGAACATCGCCTGGCTGCTGCGCCTGTTTGAAAACTCGGCGCGCAATGTGGCGGAGGCGATGGCGCGGCGCGCCGCGGAACTGGGGCTGAACGCGAATATCGCCGTGGCGGATAACCCGGATACGGCAGTGCACGGCGCGCGCTGGTTCCGGGGCGTCACCATGATGGATGCGGAAAAGCTGGCGGGGATCCCGGTGGAGGTCCTGGGCGCGCCGGAAGACATAACGGGCACGCTGGCGCTGTGGGGCATACGCACCTTCGGCGCGTTCGCCGCGCTGCCGGAAGACGGCGTCGCCGAGCGGCTCGGGGCACTGGGAGTGCATTATCAGAAACTGGCGCGCGGCGAGAGCGTGCGGCCGCTCGTGCCGGCGAAAGAGGCGCCGTCTTTCGAGGATTCGTTCGACCTGGAGTACCCGCTGGTGTTGCTCGAACCGCTGTCGTTCATTCTGGGGCGGCTGCTCGGGACTGTGTGCGGGCGGCTCGATTCCCACGGGCTGGCCACGCACGAACTGCGGGTTTCCCTGAAGCTCGAAACAGGCACGCACGAGCGCACGCTGCGGCTTCCATACCCGATGCGGGACGCCAGATCCTTTCTGAAGCTGATCACGCTCGATTTGGAAGCGCATCCGCCGGGCGCGCCGGTGACCGCGGTTTCGATTTCGGCCGAGCCGGTGAACCCTCGTGTAGTGCAGCACGGGCTTTTTCTCCCGAAAGCGCCGGAGCCGCAGAAGCTGGAATTGACGCTGGCGCGGATCGCGAAGCTGGTGGGGGAGGGGAACGTGGGGGCGGCGGAACTGTTGGATACGCACCGGCCGGGCGCCTTCGTGATGAAGCGTTTTGGAAGCGCGAACGGCGCGATGAGGGTGGGGCGGCGTCCGCGGCTTGCGTTGCGCGTGTTTCGTCCGGCGCTGCGCGCCCAGGTCCAGACGCAGGGCGGGCGTTTGGCGCGGGTGACGGCGCGCGGGATACGCGGCCGCGTGGTAGCGGCGGCGGGACCGTGGCGGACCTCGGGCGATTGGTGGCGCGAAGACGCATGGTCGCGCGACGAGTGGGATGTGGAGTTGAGCGGCGGAGCGCTCTACCGGCTGTATCGCGACCGGCGGGACGGAGCCTGGTTTGTGGAGGGTAGTTATGACTGACAGGCCGGGCGGCCTGCCCTACGTCGAGCTCCATGCGCGGTCGGCGTTCAGTTTCCTGCGCGGCGCTTCGCTGCCGGAGGAACTGGCCGGCGCGTGCGCGGCGCTGGGCATGCCCGCCATGGCGCTCACCGACCGCGACGGCGTCTACGGCTCGCCGCGCTTCCACTTCGCCGCGAAAAAGGCCGGCATCCGCGCGCACGTGGGCGCGGAGATCACCGCCGCGGACGGCACAATCTACCCGCTGCTGGTCCGCAACCGCACGGGTTATCAAAACCTCTGCCGCCTCATCACGCGCTTGAAGCTGCGCGCGAAGAAATACGAGGGCGCGGCGCGGCCGGAGGAAATCGCGGAATACGCCGAAGGTCTTGTCTGCCTCACGGGCGGCGCGGACGGCCCGCTCGCAAAAGCGATTAAGGCCGGCAAGGGGCGGGAGTGCCTGGAGCGGCTCGCCGCGGCGTTCGGCCGCGAAAACGTCTACGCGGAACTCCAGCGGCACATGAACCGCGAGGAGGAAGCGCGCAACCAGGCTGTGGTGGAACTGGCGCGCGCCACGCGGATTCCGCTGCTCGCCACCAACGGCGTGTGCCATGCCACGGCGGCCGAGCGCGAGATTCTCGACGTGTTCACCGCCATCCGCAACAAGGT
This sequence comes from Rhodospirillales bacterium, assembly GCA_050261015.1. Taxonomy (GTDB): domain Bacteria; phylum Acidobacteriota; class Terriglobia; order Bryobacterales; family Bryobacteraceae; genus Fen-330. The sequence continues at coordinate 26,927 of JBLNCW010000053.1, forward strand.
GACGCTCGAAACCGCGGGGCGCCTGCTCACCGATAATGCCGAGCGGTATCTCAAGCCCGCGGCCGAAATGGCGCGGCTGTTCGCCGATTTCCCGGAAGCCATTGCCAACACCGCCGAGCTTTCCTCGCGGCTGGAGTTCGTGCTGACCGATTTGGGTTACGAGTTCCCGAAATACCCCGTGCCGCCGGGCGAGACGATGGACTCGTTGCTGCGCAAGCTAACCGAGGAAGGTGCGCGGCAGCGCTATAGACCGTATCATGAGCGGGCGCGGCGGCAGATCGAGCGCGAACTGGCGCTGATTGAAAAGCTGAAGCTCTCGGGTTACTTCCTCATCGTCTGGGACCTCGTACGATTTTGCCGCGAGCAGGGCATTCTGGTGCAGGGGCGAGGCTCGGCCGCCAACAGCGCGGTCTGCTATTCGCTCGGCATCACGGCGGTGGACCCGGTGGGCATGGACCTGCTGTTCGAGCGCTTCCTGAGCGAGGAGCGCGGCGAGTGGCCGGATATCGATCTCGACCTGCCGAGCGGCGACCAGCGCGAGCGCGTGATCCAGTACGTCTACGAGCGTTACGGGCGGCTCGGCGCGGCGATGACGGCGAACGTCATCACGTACCGCGGGCGCTCGGCGGCGCGTGAAGTGGGCAAGGTGCTCGGCTTTGAGGAGGGCGTGCTGGCGCGCCTCTCCTCGCTCGTGCGCGCCTGGGAGTGGAAGGACCCTGCGGACACCAGCGAGCGGCAGTTTCGCGACGCCGGGCTCGACATCACGCACCCGCGCATACGGAAATTCCTTGAACTCTACCGCGCCGTGCAGGACCTGCCGCGGCACCTCGGGCAGCACTCCGGCGGCATGGTGATCTGCCAGGGACAGCTCGATTCCGTCGTGCCGCTCGAGCCCGCCACCATGCCGGGGCGCGTGGTGGTGCAGTGGGACAAGGACGACTGCGCGGACCTCGGGCTGATCAAGGTGGACCTGCTCGGGCTTGGCATGATGGCCGTGCTCGAAGACACCCTGAAGCTGATTCGCGAAACGACAGGCGAAGAAGTGGACCTGGCGCACCTGCCCCCGGACGATCCGGCCACCTACCGCGCGCTCCAGGAGGCCGACACCATCGGCATGTTCCAGGTGGAAAGCCGCGCGCAGCAGGCCACGCTGCCGCGCCTCCGCCCGGCGAAGTTTTACGACCTCGTTGTGCAGGTGGGCATCATCCGTCCTGGGCCGATCGTGGGCAAAATGATTCATCCGTATATCAAGCGGCGGCAGGGGCGCGAGCTGCCCGAGTGCCTGCATCCGTCGCTCGAGCCTGTGCTGAAGCGCACGCTCGGCGTTCCGATTTTTCAGGAGCAGTTGCTGAGGGTGGCGATGATCGCAGCAGGGTTCACCGGCGGCGAGGCGGAGGAGCTGCGGCGCGCGTTCAGCCACAAGCGGTCCGAGGCGAAGATGCGCGAAATCGAGGTACGGCTGCGCAGCGGCATGGAGCGCAACGGGATTACGGGCGAAACGCAGGACACTATCGTGCAGGCCATCACGTCTTTCGCGCTGTACGGGTTTCCCGAGTCGCATGCCGCGAGCTTCGCGCTGCTGGCATACGCGAGCGCGTATCTGAAGTGCCACTACCTCGGCCCGTTCACCGCGGCGTTGCTGAACAACCAGCCGATGGGGTTTTACCATCCCTCGACGATCATCAAGGACGCGCAGCGGCACGGATTGCGCGTGCTGCCGGTGGATGTGACGCAATCGGAGTGGCTGTGCACGATCGAATCCGGCTGCCTGCGCTTGGGGCTCCTGTACGTGCGCGGGCTGCGGGAGGAGGCCGGCCGGGCGATTGTCGAAGAGCGCAAGCGCAGGCCGTTCACCGGCATCGACGATCTGGTGCGGCGCGTGCCCGGGCTGCGCAAGGACGAGATCGCCACGCTGGCCCAGGTGGGCGCGCTGAACAAGCTCGAACAGGTAGATCGCCGCGGCGCGCTCTGGGAATCCAGCCGCGCGATTCAGCCCGCAGGCCCGCTGCTCGAAACGCTCAAAGGGGACGGCTCCGCCCCGCTGGCGCGGATGACGGATTTCGAACGCCTCGATGCCGACTACCGCGGCACGGGCGTCACCATCGGCAGGCATCCCATGGCGTTCCGGCGCGAGGAGATGCGGGCGCGCGGGGTCTCGACGGCAATGGAGCTGCGGACCATGCGCAATGGCCGCGCGGTGCGCGTTGCCGGGTCCGTGATTGTGCGCCAGCGGCCGGGAACCGCGAACGGGTTCGTGTTCCTGAGCCTGGAGGACGAAACCGGAATCGCGAACGTGATCGTTACCCCCAACGTGTTCGAGGCCAACCGGCTGGTGCTGGTGAGCGCGCCATTTCTGTACGTTGAGGGAATCCTGCAAAACGTGGACGGCGTGGTGTCGGTGAAGGCCGGCGTGGTCGAGGCGCTCGCCGCGCCGCAGTCAATCGGCGTGTCCCACGATTTCCATTGAGACTTTTTGCGGCGGCTTCAGCGCCGCGCCAGCGGTTGATATACTCGGGGCAGAACCACTCGCCTATCCGGGGGGCCTGCATGCCTGAAACACGCAACAGCGTCAGTGAAGTCTGGGGCCGGCGCACGTTCCACGAAAACGGCCGGTGGCCCGAACGCGTGGACCAGCGAATACTCGAGGAGCCGGACCGTTGGGTGCAGTCCTGCTGCGTTCTGTGCTCCAACGGCTGCGGCATGGATATCGGCGTTAAGGACGGCCGCATCGTCGGGGTGCGCGGCCGCGCGGTGGACCGGGTCAACAAAGGGCGCCTCGGCCCGAAGGGCCTGCACGGCTGGGAGGCCAACAACAGCAGCCAGCGGCTGACCCGGCCCCTGATTCGCCGCGGCGGCGATTTGCAGCCTGCGTCCTGGGACGAAGCCATGGGGCTGCTCGTCGGGCGCGTCAAGGAAATTCGCGACCGCTACACCACCGGCGCGCTCGCGTTTTACGACACCGGCCAGTTGTTCCTGGAGGAGTATCACGCGCTGAGCATGATCGTTCATGGCGGGCTGCACGCGCTCAACATCGACGGCAACACGCGCCTCTGCACGGCCACCGCCGCCGTTGCGCTGCGCGAATCGTTCGGCAGCGACGGCCAGCCAGCAAGCTACTCGGATATCGACGTGACCGAGTGCATTTTTCTTGCGGGGCATAACGTTGCGAACACGCAAACCGTTCTCTGGATGCGTATGCTGGACCGGCTGGAAGGGCCGAACCCGCCGAAGCTGGTTGTGGTTGACCCGCGCCGGACCGCGACTGCCGCCAGGGCCGACGTTCACCTCGCTCCCCGGGTGGGCGCCAACGTCGCGCTGATGAACGGCCTCCTGAACCTGGTGATCCGGAACGGCCATATCGACCGCGAGTTCATAGACCGGCACACGACCGGCTTCGAAAGGCTGGCGTCCGTTGTAAGCCGGTATACGCCGCAGCGCGTCGAGGAGATCACAAAAGTTCCGGCGGCGCAGCTCGAAGCCGCGGCGGACATTCTGGGCAGCGCGAAGTCGCTGGTTTCGACGGTCCTTCAGGGCTTCTATCAATCCAACCAGGCGACCGCGGCTGCCGTCCAGGTAAATAACCTCAACCTCATCCGCGGCATGATCGGCAAGCCCGGCGCGGGAGTATTCCAGATGAACGGCCAGCCCACGTCGCAGAACACTCGCGAAACCGGCTGCGACGGAGAATTCCCGGGCTTTTTGAACTGGCGCAATCCCCGGCACATGCGGGAACTGGCGAAGCGCTGGAACGTCGAGGAGTTCCCGCACTGGCAGGAGCCGATGCACGTCATGGAGATCCTCCGCAACGCGGAGATGGGCGCGATCAAATTTCTCTGGATTATCTGCACCAACCCCGCCGTTTCGCTGCCCGAGTTGCACCGCGTGCGCGAAATTCTGTCGCGGGAAAAGCTGTTCGTCGTCGTTCAGGATGCGTTTCTGACGGAGACGGCGGCGCTGGCGGACCTCGTGCTGCCGGCGGCCATCTGGGGCGAGAAAACGGGCACGTTCACGAATACCGACCGCACGGTGCACATCTCGTTCAAGGCGGTGGAGCCTCCGGGCGAAGCCCGCTCCGACCTGGACATCCTCCTCGACTTCGCGCGGCGGATGGACTTTCGCGACAAAGACGGAGCCCCGCTGCTCAAATTCTACGACCCCGAAAGCGCGTTCAATCACTGGCGCGAAATAACAAGCGGGGAGCTGTGCGATTACAGTGGCCTCAGCTACGAAAAGCTGACCGGCGGATCGGGAATTCAATACCCGTGCAATGACGAGCACCCCGGCGGCACCGAACGGCTGTACACGGACGGCGTGTTTCCGACCGCCGCGGAGCGATGCGAGAGTTTCGGGCACGATCTGGAAACAGGCGCCGCCGTCACGATGGAGGAATACCGGGCAAACGACCCCAATGGCCGCGCGATCCTCAAGGCCGCCGAGTACATTCCGCCCATCGAGGAGCCGGATTCCACCTATCCTTTCTGGCTCACCACCGGCCGCACCGTCTATCAGTTCCATACGCGCACGAAGACGGGCCGTTCGCCCGAACTCGCGAGCGCGGTTCCCGACGTATTCGCGCAGCTTTCCGAACACGATGCCGCGCAGCTTGGCATCTCCGAAGGCGACTGGGTCGAGGTCGCCTCCCGGCGGGGTTCCGTGCAGGCGCGGGCCAGAATCGGAGACATCGCGGAGGGGCACGTTTTTTTGCCTTTTCATTTTGGTTATTGGGATGAGGAGGAAGGCCGGCACCGGCGCGCGGCAAACGAGCTGACGATTACAGGTTGGGATCCGATCAGCAAGCAGCCCTATTTCAAGTTCGCCGCCGTGCAAATTCGCAAGCTGGGAGCGGAGCGCGTGATCGAGAAAGCGGCGGCCCTGGCGGGCAAGGCAAAACAGCGCGGCAAGGAAGCGGTGGATAAGGCGATGAGCGCGGCCCATGTCGAGCGCAGCCACGTCTCCGACTACATCGGCGCCGCGCGCGAGACCCATGAGCAGTTTGCGCGAGCGTGCGGGACCGTATCAACAACGCACATGCAGGAGACGGAGCTGATCGGCGGGCTCAAGCTACTCGCCCGGTTTTCTGAGGAAGCGGCTGCGTCCCTCGGGCGGCTCGCGGAGAAATACGGCGAAAAAGGCGCGCGCGAGGCTGACAATCTGGCCGGCGCACTGTTTCCCGCGGCCCGCCCCGGCGCCTTCGGGCTGCTCCGCGATTTGCAGAGCCTGTATGTGCTGTCCTGCCAGGCGCACACCGTCATGATCATCCTGCTTCAATCCGCGAGGATGATGCGCGACCCGGACCTGCGCGCTGCGTGCGAGCACATTCTGGAACAGGTGAAGCGCCAGCAGGCGTGGCTGAAAACGCAGATCGAGCACCGGGCCGCGCAGACCGTGGTGGTGCCCGCCTAATCGCACGCAGCCCCGCGGTTTGCCGAACTGGGCTAGAATCGCGTGTGGAAGCTAGTCTTGGCCGGTGCCGGGCCCGGACTTCAAATCCGGCGCGTGGCCCTCAAGGCGTCACGGGTGGGTTCGACTCCCACTAGCTTCCGCCAGCTATACTATTGAAAACACGGGACTTATTCGGACTTCCTGAAAACGTACCAAAAAACGTACCAATCTATAATTGACACTTGACAGTTTCCACTTATCAGGTATACTGGGGGTGGAGACCACAGAAAGATGGCCGCTCACAAGTACACAGCGCAACAACTCCGGCAAGCCGCCGGCATCTCCGGAGTGACCTATGACCAGTGGAGAGCACGCGGCTTCATTAGGTCGGAAAAGCAAATCGAGGGCTCTGGCAACCGCCAGCTCTATAGCTTTGACGAGGTTTTTCGGGCTGCAGTCTTGGCACGCCTAGTGGCGCTGGGCCTATCGGTGGGTAACGCAGCGAAAATTGTGAATCCCTATCCCGATGACTTCGCCATTGGCGGCGCGAAACCGGGGACGCTGTACGGATTCTGCGACGCGCGGGCGTACCTGGTGGTACGGGTCTATCCTCACCCCGACGTAGATGGCGCGTCAACCACTACGGAATACACGACGACCGTCGCCGAGATCGTCCGCGAAAACGATCTGATAGATAAGCTGGACCGGTGCGACGGTGCGGTGGTCCTCTCGCTCGACAAAATCGAAGCGCGGGTGAAAAAGGCGCTGGAGAGCGAGGCTTGATCGGGGCGCTTCCGATGAAACGTCTCCCCGGCGCAGCGGGGACCCAAAAGGACGTGGAAGAACCGTATCGCGTACCCGTCCGCTTCCCCAACGGAGAATTGGCCTACCGTGCCACGCGCGAGCAAGAGAACGCACTTCGAGCGGCGGGCATGGTCGATGAGGTCCGCAGTCCGAGTGGGATACTCCGGTATCTGCGCCTACATCGAGATCACCGCCTGCTGCGTCCGGATCCGTTGCTCAAGCACATCATCACCCGCACAAACACTGATAGGTTGACCTGGGGCGCGCGGCATGACCGCTCCAACACTGGGCGCATTGGTAGGATTACCCCTCTGCATCTCCGGTAAACCACAAAGATGAGCGGCGCTATCCTGACCCGCAAGCAAGCGGGCGGGAGGGGTCTATCTGAACTCGCCGGCCGCGGCCTGGCAAACCTCGAGCCCCTGTTCACAGCGCAAGAGGTAGCGGACTATCTGCGGCTCGACGTGTCAACCACGCGACGGTTGTTCCTGGATCGGCCCGACGTGCTGAAGATTGGCCGACTGACGGCACGCGGGGGCAAGCGGTCTTACGTGACGCTTCGAATTCCGCTGTCGGCTGTTCAGCGGTTCATAGAGGAGCGCCGATGACCGCGGCTGACATCGCTCACGCCCTGCGCGGCCGGCGGAGCGGCGCGGGCTGGATGGCGCGTTGCCCCGCGCATGACGACCGTTCTCCGTCCCTTGCCATTCACGAGCGCGACGGCCGCGTGCTCGTGCATTGTTTCGCCGGCTGCGGCCAGGAGGCGGTGATCGAGGCGCTACGTGAGCGCGGGCTGTGGCCTGAGAGGGAACGCCGCAAATGGACGCCGGCAGAGCGGCGGCAATGGGCGCGCGAGCGGCGCGCATTCGAGCAGGATCTGAGGGAGGCGTGGTACTGGCGGCAGGGTGTGGTCGTGCTGCTCGAGCTTGATCTCGACCGAGAGAAAGCCAAACTGTTCAGCGGAGACGAACCGGCGGATGTCGAGTTGATTCGCAGCTACACTCGCCTCATCGCCCGGCTGGAGGGCGCGAGCGACGAGGCGCTAGTTGCTGAGTACCGGGAGTGGCGGGCAGAGATGCCCGAACAATGCGCCGGCATTGTGCGCTGGGCGCAAGCGCGCGAGGCAGCAGAAGTAAGAGCGCTTG